>JAHFUR010000008.1 GCA_023264995.1 Acidimicrobiia bacterium
CGCCGGCGGGCCTCGGTCTCGGACCGGCGGTCGGCGGCGGCCTCGCCCGCCTCGGCCACGCCGGAGGCCAGGGCGTCGAGCTCGGCCTCCCACCCGTCCGGCCGGGTCAGCCACAGCCACCCCGCCCGCCCGATGTGCTCCTCGGAGGCGGCGTCGGCGACCCGGAGCCGGAACTCGTCGTCGGCGTCGACCACCCGTCGGGCGGCGAGCACGGCCGGGCCAGGCAGCTTGGCGAAGTTGAGGAACGGGCGCAGCGCCGGCGGCGCGGGTACGGCCGGCGTGTCGTCCTCGCCGGCCCGGGCCACGGCGACCGCCGCCTCCAGCGCCGGGCGCAGGAGCCTGTCGAGCGCCGCTGTCAGCTCTCGACCTGCGCCGCAGGGTCAGCCGCCTCGACCTGGGCCGCCGGCGCTTCCTCGACCGCCCGCGACGACCCGCACCACCGGCAGGACACTTCCTCCACCGTCTCGGCCAGCACCTCCTCGTCCTCGATGGCCAGGTCGCCACCGAGGGAGAAGTGGTGGAAGGCGCGGGTGCGCCGGGTCACGGTGACGTCGAAACGGGTCAGGTTCCCACAGGCGGCGCAGCGGTAACGGGCGGTCGGCACGAGACGGCTACTGTAACCGCCGCCCTCGCCGGCACCCCCGGGCGCCGTTTGCTCTCGAACATACGTTCGCCTAACCTGCGGCCCGGTGCAGCGCAGCTTCGACGACCTGGGCGTCCCTCTCCACGAGGTCACCTTCTGCGTGCTCGACCTGGAGACCACGGGGGCGGCGCCGCCGCAGTCGGCCATCACCGAGATCGGCGCGGTGAAGCTCCGCGGCGGCGAGTGCCTCGGCACCTTCCAGACGCTCGTGAACCCCGGCACAGGCATCCCACCGGAGATCTCTTTCCTCACCGGCATTACCGAAGCCATGGTGCAGCCGGCGCCGTGGGTCGAGGCCGTGCTCCCGTCGTTCCTCGAGTTCCTCGGCCCGGCCGTCATCGTCGGCCACAACGTCCGCTTCGACCTGCGCTTCCTCCAGGCGGCGCTGGCCGCCGCCGGCCACCCGGCGCTGCCCAACCGCTGGGTCGACACCTGCGCGCTGGCCCGGCGCCTGGTGCGCGACGAGGTGCCGAACTGCCAGCTCGGCATGCTCGCCGAGCGGTTGCGCCTGGCCCACCGTCCGACCCACCGGGCCCTGGCCGACGCCCTGGCCACCGGCGACCTCCTCCATGCCCTCCTGGAGCGGGCCGGGAACCTGGGCGTCCTCGGCCTCGACGACCTCTTCGAGCTGCCGACGGTCCGGGCCCACCCGCAGATGGGCAAGCTGCGGCTGACCAACGGCCTGCCCCGCCGGCCGGGTGTGTACCTGTTCCGGGGGGCCGGCGGCCGGGTCCTCTACGTCGGCAAGGCCACCAACCTCCGCGCCCGCGTCCGCTCGTACTTCGGGGGTGACGACCGCCGGAAGGTCAGCCAGTTGCTCCGTGAGACCCAGGCCATCGACCACGTGGTCTGCCCCGGCACGCTCGAGGCCGCCGTCCTCGAGGTCCGCCTCATCCACCGCCACCAGCCCCCGTTCAACCACCGGTCGAAGCTCTGGAGCCGCTACGTCTACCTGAAGGTCACCCTCGACGAGGCCTACCCCCGGCTGTCGGTCGTGCGCTCGGCCCGCGCCGGCGACGGCTGCATCTACATCGGCCCGCTGGGGTCGGCGGGGGTGGCCCGGCAGGTGGCCGACGCCATCGAGTCGGCGCTACCGGTGCGCCGGTGCACGGCCCGGGTCCCGGCCCGGCCCGTGGCCGGGGCGTGCGCGCCGGCGCAGCTCGGCGTCGCCGCCTGCCCGTGCGCCGGCACGGTCTCGGTGGCCGAGTACGGCCGCATCGTCGACCGCCTGGTCCACGGCCTCACCGGGGACCCGTCGGTCCTTCTCGAGCCGCTCCGCGAGCGCATGGCCGCCCTCGCCGCCGCCGAGCGGTACGAAGAGGCCGCCGACATGCGGGACCGGGCCGCGGCCCTGGCCCGGGCCCTCGGTCGCCAGCGCCAGCTCGACGCCCTGCGCCGGGCCGGCCGGATGGAGATCGAGGTGCTGTCCACGCCCGCCGGCGGCGGGGTGGCCCAGGCCCGCCGGCTGGTGCTCACCGCTGGGCGCCTGACGGGCGCCGCCGACCAGCTCAACCTGCTCGAGGGCGCCGGCGACCTCTCGGACGAAGGTGGGGGCCCCGACCGCCCCCTCCCCCGCCACCTGGTCGACGAGCTGTCGTGCGTGGCCTCGTGGCTGGAGACCGAGGCCGCATCGGTGCGGGTCGTGCACTGCGAGGGCCCGTGGAGCCTGCCGGTGCCGCGGCTCCCCCGCTTCGAACCAGCCAAGGGCGGCGCCCGCACCCACTGACGCGGCACAGCTAGATGCGTACGACAGCCATTGCGCGCCGGCCGTCCGGCGCCGACACTGGCAGCGGCATCGGGAGTCGACGAAAGAGCGTTCGGCGCGGGACGGGGGAACATGGCGAAGCACAGGACGAGGCGCGGTCGGGGGCGGGCCACGCTCGGCGCCGCGGTGGTCGCGATGGGATCCGCGCTGGTGTGGGGGCCGACCGGCGCCGGCGCCGCGTTCCCGGGCGGGAACGGCACGCTGGCCTGCCAGACCAGTCGCACCGGGAACAGCGAGATCTTCACCTTCAGTGCCACCGGCACCGAGATCCAGGCCACCAACATCACCAACAACCCGGCGTCGGACGCGCGGCCCCGGTACTCGCCCGACGGGCGCACGATCGTCTTCGAGAGCAACCGGGACGGGCCCACTGAGCTCTACCTGATGAACGCCGACGGCAGCAACGTCCGCCGGCTCACCTTCAGCCCGGCCGGCGGCCACGGGAACGGCGCGGCCAACTTCAGCCCGGGCGGCGACCAGATCGTCTACCAGACGACGCGGAACGGGAACTTCGACGTGTACCGGATCGATGTCGACGGCACCAACGACACGCCGCTGGTCACCAGCCCAGTCGAGGACTCGCTGCCGGCGTGGTCGCCCAACGGCGACAAGATCGCCATCAGCTCCCGGCAGGTCGATGCCGCCACCGACGTCCACCTCATGAACCCCGACGGCTCCGGGTTGGTCGACATCACCAACTCCCCCGGCGAGGACTCGTGGCCGGTCTGGTCGCCCGACGGTTCGATGCTGGCGTTCCACAGCCGCCGCGACGACCCCAACGGCGAGGAGATCTACCGCATGAACGCCGACGGCTCCAACGTCGTCCGCCTCACCAACAACCCCGGGCCGGTGCAGGGCAGCTTCGACATCTTCCCCTTCTGGTCGCCCGACGGCTCGCGGATCGGGTGGAACAGCGGGCGGGCCGGTGGGGCCGACGGCTTCGGCGAAATCTTCACCATGAACGCCTTGGACGGGTCCGGGGTGACCCGGATCACCAACAACGCCGCCACCGACCAGCGCTGTGACTGGCAGCCCCTGTGCACGATCTACGGCAGCGGGCGGATCATCGGAACGCCCGGCGACGACGTCATCTGCGGCTCCGAGGGGAACGACCTGATCGTCGGCAACGGCGGGAACGACCGCATCCTCGGCATGGGCGGGAACGACCTGATCTACGGGAACCCGGGGAACGACAAGATCTTCGGCGGCGCCGGGAGCGACAGCATCGTCGGCAACGGCGGCAACGACCTCGGCGACGGTGGCACCGGGCGCGACTCCTGCGTGGGGGTGACGACGGCTCGGAGCTGCTGATCCGAAGGGCTACGCCTCGTTGGAGACGGCCACCATGCGGTCGAGTACCGCCGCGGCCCGGCCCTCGTCCACCGAGGCGATGGCCGCGGCCAGCCCCTCGGCCAGGTCGTCGGCCACGCCCGCTGCCACCAGGCCGGCGGCCGCGTTCAGCAGTACAAAATCACGCTTGGGCCCGGGCTCGCCGTCGAGCACCCGCCGGGCCAGGTCGGCATTGCGCGTCGGGTCGCCGCCCTGGATGTCGGCCAGGGTGGCCGGCTTCAGCCCGAGGGCACCCGGGTCGACCTCGTAGGTCCGGACCTCACCGTCGCGCAGCTCCATCACGGTGGACGTGGTGATCGTCGACAGCTCGTCGAGCCCGTCGTGGCCGTACACGACCAGCGCCCGCTCCCCGTCCTGGGCCTGGAGCACACCGATCAGCTTGACGGCCATGGCCGGGTCGCTCACGCCCAGGACCTGGCGGCGGACCCGCGCCGGGTTGGCCACCGGCCCGAGGAAGTTGAACACGGTCGGGACGCCGAGCTCGCGGCGGGTCGGGCCCACGTGGCGGAAAGCCGGGTGGTACCGGGGGGCGAAGCAGAAGCCCATGCCGGCCCGCTCGACGCAGTCGGCCACGGTGGCCGGCGCCACATCGATGGCCACGCCCAGGGCCTCCAGCAGGTCGGCTGAGCCACACTGCGAGGTCTGCGACCGGTTCCCGTGCTTGCACACCTTGGCCCCGGCGCCGGCCACCACCAGGGCGCCGACGGTGGACGCGTTGATCGTGCAGGTGCGGTCGCCACCCGTGCCGCAGGTATCGACCGCGTCGGTGCCCGCCGCCAGCTCGACGTGCTCGCCGAAGGCCCGCATGGTGTCGAGCAGGGCGCGCAGCTCGACGACCGTCTCCCCCTTCATGCGCAGCCCGACCGCGAACGCGGCGATCTGGGCGGGCGTGGCCCCACCCATGAGGATCTCGGTGGCCGCCGCCGTCACCTCGGGTGCCGTCAGGTCGCGTCCAGCGGTCAGGGGGCCGAGCACAGCTGGCCACCCTCCGAGATCTGAGAGGTTCACGGGGCCGAACGGTAGCGGCCCCGGCGCCGGGCCGGCGGGGAGATCGCTCAGGCCGCGGCGGTCTTGCGGCGCTGCCGGAGGATGCGGCGCCGCTCCTTCTCGGTGGCACCGCCCCAGATCCCCTCTGACTCGCGGTTCGCCAGCGCGAATTCCAAACACTGCTGCTGCACGACACAGGTGTTGCAGACGGCCTTGGCCCGGTCGGCGCCCTCGTCCTCGGACGGGGCGTAGAAAATCTCGGGATCCAGACCACGACATGCGCCTCGGAGGCGCCAGGACAGCTCCATTGCAGTATCACCTTCCTCTCTCGGCCCGGTCCCAAACCTGGCTTCGGCCAGCCGGTGGAACACGACCAAAGGAATTATCCAACGAAAAGGTTGCCGAAGTCCACTTTGTTTGTGCGACGGGCACCCGGGCGCGGAGCGCCACGCCCGTCGCATGCCGGCGGGGCCCCTGCCCCGCCGGCGTGCCGCCGGCGTCGTGCGCGTCGGAGCCGCAGGGTCCCGACCCTAGGATGCAGCGGTGACGACGCCGGCCCACGACGCCCCGGACATCCGGCCCGGCCGCCAGCGGGTGTCGCTGGCCGTGGCCGTCGCTCTGTGCCTGCCCGGTGCCGTGGCTCGCCTGGCCGGCGTCCACGGCAACCCCGGCGTCATGGCCGCCATCTTCGGCCTGGCCATCGTGGGGGCGGCGTTCATGCTGTCGTGGGCCGCCGAGGTGGCCCAGCTCGACATCTCGGCCGGGCTGGCCATCGCCCTCCTGGCCTTCATCGCCGTCCTGCCCGAGTACGCGGTCGACATGGTCTTCGCGTGGAAGGGCGGCAACGCGTTCCAGAAGTTCGGCCCCACCTGCCACGCCGGCGGCGACACCGGCGAGTCCCCCTGCTCACTGGCCCTGGCCAACATGACCGGCGCCAACCGGCTCCTGATCGGCATCGGCTGGTCGCTCGTCGTCTTCCTCGCCTGGTACGCCATGCGCCGCAAGAACCGCGCCGCCGGCGGCGGCACGCAACAGCCGGCCCTCAAGGAGGTCGCCCTCGACCGGGCCCACTCGGTGGAGCTGGCGTTCCTCACCCTGGCCAGCGCCTACTCGCTGACCCTCCCGCTCAAGCACTCGATCACCCTCTGGGACGCGGCCGTGCTGGTGAGCCTGTTCGTCGTCTACACCGTCCGCATCTCCCGGGCGCCGGCCGAGGAACCCCACCTGGTCGGGCCGGCGCTCTACATCGGCTCCTTCGAGCAGGTCCGCCGCCGGCTCACGGTGCTGGCCCTGTTCCTGTTCGCGGCCATGGTGATCCTGCTGTGCGCCGAGCGCTTCGCCGAGTCCCTCGTCGAGACGGGCGCCCGGTTCGGCGTCAGTGAGTTCCTGCTGGTGCAGTGGTTGGCGCCGCTGGCGTCCGAGGCGCCCGAGCTGCTCGTCGCCGGCCTCTACGCCTGGCGGCTGAACACCAACGCCGGCCTGGGCACGCTGGTGTCCTCCAAGGTCAACCAGTGGACGCTGCTGGTCGGCACGCTCCCGATCGTCTTCGCCTTCGCCTCCGGGAGCCTCCACGGCCTGCCCATCGTCGCCCAGCAGCGCGAGGAGCTGTTCCTCACTGCGGCCCAGTCGGTGTTCGCGGTGGCCATCCTGACCAACCTGTCCATCAGCACCAAGGAGGCCGGCATGCTCTTCGGCCTCTTCTGGGCCCAGTTCGTGCTCGGGGCCGTCGTGCCGGAGTCCTGGCACGGCAGCGAGCTGATCGCCGTCGGCGTCGTCTACCTCCTGCTGGCGGCCACGTACTTCGTGCGCCAGCGCCAGGACGTCCCCCGGCTCCTTCGCGACGGGCTGCGCACCAACTACGCGGAGATGACCGGCTAAGTGTGACCTTCGACCGCGACGTCTCGCTGCAACGGATGGGTACCGAGCCGTTCGACGTCCTGGTTGTCGGGGGCGGGATCACCGGCGCCGGCGTGGCCCTCGACGCCGCGGCCCGTGGCCTGCGCACCGCCCTCGTCGAGCGGGACGACTTTGCGTCCGGGACCTCGTCGCGGTCCTCCAAGCTCGTCCACGGCGGGCTCCGTTACCTGAGCCAGGGCGACTACCGCCTCGTCGCCCAGGCGCTCGCCGAGCGCCAGCGGCTCCTCACCAACGCGCCCCACCTCGTCCGGGCCCTCCCCTTCCTGGTGCCCTCCTACGGGAGCCGGGCCCGGATGCGGGCCGTCTCGTCCGCACTGTGGCTGTACGACCTCGCCGGCGGGGCCCGGATCGGCCGGCTCCACCGCCGCCTGTCGCCGGCCGACGCCATGACCCGCACGCCGGCCCTCCGCCGCGACGGCCTGGTGGGCGCCCACGTCTACCTCGACGCCCAGGCCGACGACGCCCGCCTGACCCTCACCGTGCTCCGCTCCGCCGCCCTCGACCACCGGGCCGTCGTCGCCAACCACGTCGCCGTCACCGGTCTGCTCACCACCACCGGCGGGCGGGTGGTCGGCGCCGCCGTCCGGGCCGAGGGCCGCGACTTCGACGTGCGGGCCGCGGTGGTGGTGAACGCCGCCGGCGTCTGGGCCGACGAGCTGGCCGGGCAAGGGGCCAGGACGATCAGGCCGGCCAAGGGGGTCCACCTCACGCTGATGGCCGACCGGGTGCCGACCCGGGTTGCGCTCGTCCTCCGCGTGCCGGCCGACGGGCGGTCGATCTTCGTCGTCCCCTGGCCCGGGGCCGACCGGGTCTACGTGGGCACGACCGACACGGACTACGACGGCCCGCTCGACGCCCCGATGTGCACCGGGGCCGATGTCGCCTACCTCCTCGATGCCGTCAACGCTGCGCTCACCACCGACCTGTCGCCGGCCGACGTGGTCGGCACCTGGGCCGGGCTCCGCCCCCTTGTCGCCGGCGCCGCCGGCTCGCGCAGCGCCGACCTGTCGCGCCGCCACCGGGTGGCCCGCAGCCGCCCGGGCCTGGTCACCATCGCCGGCGGGAAGCTGACGACCTACCGGGCCATGGCCGCCGACACTGTCGACGCAGTCGAGGCCGAGCTGGGCCGACGGCACGTGCCCTCGCCGACGGGCACGCTGGCGCTGCGCGGGGCCATGGCCGGCACCGACCACCTCACCAGCCGGTACGGGCGAGAGGCCCGGGTCGTGCGGGCACTGGCCAGCTCGCAGCCGGCGCTGGCCGAGGCCCTCGTGCCCGGTCTCCCCTACCTCGGCGCCGAGGCGCTGTACGCCGCCCGCTACGAGATGGCCACCACCCTCGACGACGTCCTGGCTCGGCGGGCCCGCGCCCTCATCCTCGACCGCGACGCGTCCGTGGCCGCGGCCCCCGGCGTCGCCCGGCTCCTGGCCCCGGAGCTCGGGTGGACCGAGGCGGACCAGGCCGCCCAGGTGGAGGCGTACCGGGCCGGCGCCGAGGCCGAGCGCCTGGCCGCGTCCTGATGGCGCCGGACCTGGTGGAGCAGCTGCGTTCGGTGTGCGAGCGGGTCTCCGTGGATCCCGCCGACCTGGCCGTCGCCTCACGCGACCGGTGGGCCATGGCGCCGGCCGCCGCCCGGAGCCCCGACGCCGTGGCCCTCCCGGCCACGACCGCCGAGGTGGCCGCCGTCCTCGCCGTGTGCTCGCGCGCCCGCGTGCCCGTCACGCCTGCCGGCGCCCGCAGCGGGGTGTGCGGCGGGGCCATCCCCGTGCACGGCGGAGTCGTGGTGGACCTTCGGGGCCTGGCCGGCGTGACCTCGGTCGACGAGCGGTCCCTACTGGTCCACGCCGGCGCCGGCACCATGGGCGACGCCCTCGAAGCCACGCTCCGGGGCGACCACGGCCTGACGCTGGGGCACCGGCCCCAGTCGGTCGCCATCTCCACTCTGGGCGGCTGGCTGGCGTGCCGGTCCGCTGGTCAGTACTCGACCCGCTACGGCAAGATCGAGGACATGGTCGTCGGGCTGGAGGTCGCCCTGGCCGACGGCCGGGTCATCCGTACCGGTGGTCCGCCGCGGGCGGCCACCGGCCCCGACATGAGCCAGCTCTTCGTGGGCAGCGAAGGGACCCTCGGCGTGATCACGGCCGCTACCCTCCGCGCCCACCCCGCACCCGTCGTCGAGCGGCGGGCCGCCTACGGGTTCGCGTCGTTCGCGGCCGGCGTCGATGCCTGCCGTCGCATCCTCAGGCGGGGGGCCACGCCGGCCGTGCTGCGGCTGTACGACGTGGCCGAGTCAGCGCGGTCCTTCGACCGGTCGACCAACGTCCTGGTGGTGCTCGACGAGGGCGACGGCCGGCTGGTCGAGGCCGTCCTGGCCATCGTGGACGAGGAGGGCACGGCCACCGGTGGCGACGACCTCGGCCCGGAGCCCGTCGAGCGGTGGCTGGCCACCCGCGACGACACCTACGACACCGACGCGCTGGCCCGTCAGGGCATCGTCGGCGACACCATGGAGGTGGCGGCAAGCTGGTCGGTCCTCCCCGCCCTCTACGAGCAGGTGACGGCAGCGGTGGCCGCGGTGGCGGGCACCGTCTGGACGTCCGGCCACCTCTCCCACGCCTACGGCGACGGCGCCTGCATCTATATCACCTTCGCCGGCGCCGGGACCGACTGGTACGTGGCGGCCTGGGACGCCGCAGCCGCGGTCGTGCTGGCCCTCGGTGGCGCACTGAGCCACCACCACGGCGTCGGCCTGGCCAAGGCTCGCTTCCTGGCCGCGGCGCTGGGGCCGGCCCACGGCGTCCTGGTCGACCTCAAGCGGGCACTCGACCCGACCGGGGTGCTGAACCCAGGCAAGCTCGGCCTGCCCGACCCCTTCGGCGAGGTGGCATGGCCGGCGGGGTGACCGTCGACCGTGGGGCAGTTGCGGCCGGCGCCCGGTTGGCCGTCCTGGTGGCCGCGGGCGCCATCGCCCTAGCCCAGGCGTTCACCTCGCTCACCGATGTCGACGCCCGGCTCCCCCTCTACCTGGTGCTCCTGGGCGGGCTCGGCGCCGGCGGGCGGGTCGCGGGTCGCCGCCAGCCGCTGGCGCCGCTCACCCATGGTGCGTTCGCCTCGCTCTCGGCCTACGTCGTGCTGATCGTGGTCATCACCGCCATCCGCCTCGCCCTCGGCCACGACGTGGCCAACCCGATCTCGCTCGTCTTCAACGCCATGATGGCCGCGTCCGCCGGCGTCTTCGGGGGCTACCTGGCCGTCGTGCGGCCGGGGTCCTCGACATGAGCCTGCTGGTCATCGACGTCGGCACCAGCAGCGTGCGGGCATCGATCGTGGCTCCCGACGCCACGGTCACGTCGATCCGCCAGCGCGACGTCCTGCCCACCACGCCGGCGCCCGGCTTCATGGAGCTCGACGCCGCCGCGCTGGCCGCCGCCGTCCTGGCGACGGCCCGTGACGCGCTGGCCGAGCACGGGGCGGTCGACGGCGTGGGCATCACCAACCAACGGGCGACCACCATCGTCTGGGACCGGGCCACGGGCATACCGGTCGGGCCGGGCATCGGGTGGCAAGACCAGCGCACCGTGATGATGTGCCTGGCGTTGCAGGCCGAGGGCCTGCGCCTGTCACCCAGCAGCTCGGCCACCAAACTGGCCTTCCTTCTCGACACCGCCGACCCCGACCGGGAGCGAGACCTGTGCTTCGGCACCGTCGACACCTGGGTGGCCTGGACGCTCTCGGGTGGCCGGCTGCACGTCACCGACCTCTCCAACGCCGGCGTGACCGGTCTGATGCGCCTGGACGGTTCGGGGTGGGACACCGACGTGCTCGAGGCACTGCGCATCCCGCCGGCGGTGCTGCCGAGGATCGTCGACTCCTCGGGGGCCGTAGGGTCTGCCGTCGCCCTCCCCGGGGCGCCGGCCATTGCAGGCATCGCCGGCGACCAGCAGGCCTCGCTGATCGGCCAGGGGTGCACGATGCCCGGCATGGCCAAGATGACCTTCGGTACCGGCGGCATGCTCGACCTCTGCCTCGGGCCGGAGCGGCCGGCGTTCGAGCAGCGAGGCCCGCACGGCACGTTCCCGATCGTGGCCTGGCGCCGCCACGGCCGCATCACCTGGGGCCTCGAGGCCTTCATGCTCACCGCCGGCCAGGCCGTCGAGTGGCTCCGGGACGACCTCGGGATCATCACCGACGCCACCGAGTCGGAGGCCCTGGCCGCGGCCTGCACGACGACGGGCGACGTGTGGTTCGTGCCGGCGCTGTTGGGGATGGCCACGCCGGCCTGGGACTTCGGCGCCCGGGGCACCCTGCTCGGGCTGACCGGCGGGACCGGCCGGGCCGAGGTGGTCCGGGCCGTCCTCGAGGGCGTCGCCCACCGGGGCGCCGACCTGCTGGAGGCGGCCGAGGCCGACGGCGCGGGCACGATCCCGACGCTCCGCGTCGACGGTGGGATGGGCGCCAACCGGGTTTTCCTCCAGGCCCTGGCCGACGCCTGCCAACGCCCCGTGGAGGTGTCGCCCGTGCTCGAAGCCACCACGCTGGGTGCGGCGTTCCTGGCCGGCATGGCCATGGGTGTGTGGGCCGGCGAGGACGAGATCGCCGCCACCTGGTCGCCCCGTCTTGTCGTGGCACCGGCCGCCGGCACCGACCGTGACCGGTGGCGGGAGGCGTGCGACCGGGCCCGCAGCTGGATCCCCGAGCTCTCGGCCCTCAACTTCTGAGAGACTGGGCCCGATGGTGAGTCGGCCGGGTGGCCGCGGCCCGGCAGTTGACCGGGTCGAGGAAGGTCGGGGCTCCGCAGGGCAGGGTGCTGGCTAGCGGCCAGTCGGGGCGACCCGCAGGAAAGTGCCACAGAGAACAGACCGCCGATGGCCCGGAAGGGCACAGGTAAGGGTGAAACGGTGCGGTAAGAGCGCACCAGCGCCCGGGGTGACCCGGGCGGCTTGGCAAACCCCACCCGGAGCAAGGCCGAACAGGGGACGGGTGCCCGTCCAGTGCCTCCTCGGAGGCACACTCCCCAGGTAGGCCGCACAGATGGATGGCCACCGCGCCGCCCTCGGGCGACGCACAGAACCCCGCCTACAGGCCGACTCACCGTCACCACGCAGCGTGAACCCGCGAAAATAGCCTCTGACCCGCCGTTTTAGGTGTCCGCACCTGACCGGTAGTCACCGTAAGTGAGCCGATTTCGTCCTCAGAGCTGAGACTTTCTGAGGACTGAGGACGAATTGAGGACTGAAACGGGTCCGAGCGGAGGCCGGAAACGGCCGTCACGGAGAGTGAGGCGAGACTGATGGCGAGCATCGACAAGCGTCCTGACGGGCGGTACCGCGCCCGGTGGCGGGAGTACGCGGGCGGCCCCCAGAAGGTCCGCCACTTCGCCCGCAAGCGCGACGCCGAGCAGTTCCTCGACGCCGTCCGGGGTGACTTGGCCCACGGCATGTACGTCGACCCCGCGGGCGGCCGGACGCTGTTCCAGGAGTACGCCGAGCGCTGGCGGTCGGTCCAGGTCCACCGCACCGGGACCACCACGCAGGTGGAGACCTACCTCCGCCTCAACGCCTACCCGCAGCTCGGGACCCGCCAGCTCGGGGCCATCCGCCGCAGCGACGTGCAGGCGTGGGTGAAGGAGCTGACCGGGGTGCTGGCTCCCCGCTCGGTCGAGCTCGCCTACCGGTGGGTGGCGACGATCTTCAAGGCCGCCGTCGGCGACCGTCTCATCGCCTCGTCGCCCTGCATCGGGATCACCCTGCCGAAGTGCACGGGCTCGTGTTCACCAGCGGTACCGGCAACCCCTCCGCCGCAACACCCTCGGCTCGATGTGGCACCGCCGTCACGTCCGTCCAGCGCCGCCTCGGCCACCAGTCCGCCACCGAGACACTCGACACCTACGGCCATCTCTGGCCCGACACCGACGACGAGACCCGCAACGCTGTCGACCTCGGTGTGCCGCCCCCCCTCGCGACTCGCTTGCGCGCTCCGTCTGCTTCGATTACGGAGCCGAACCTCAGGTAATCCGGACAGATCGAGCGCCTTTCTGCTCGGTCGGTCGGCCGCTCGTCGGCGCGTCCGACCCGTCCGCCACCGGCCTACGTGTGGTTGTCGCCGTTGAGGTACGCGAGGACCGCGAGCACGCGGCGATGGCCGTCTTCGCTCTCGGGGATGTCGAGCTTGGTGAGGATGTGCCGGACGTGTGCTTCGACGGTACGTTCGCTGACGACGAGGCGGTTGGCGATGCCGCTGTTGGTAAGTCCCTGCGCCATGAGCTCGAGCACTCCGCGTTCACGCTCGGACAGCCGCCCCACGGGTCCGAGGTCGGTCGGGGAGAAGAGGCTGGCCACGACGGTGGGGTCGAGGGCGGAGCCGCCGGCGGCGACGCGTTCGGCGGTGGCGAGGAACTCATCGACTTCGAGGACGCGGTCCTTCAGCAGGTAGCCGAACCCGCCGTGAGCGACGAGGCTGACGGCATGGGTGGTCTCGATGTGCTGGGACAGCACGAGCACGCCCACGCCCGGATGCAGCTCCTTGATCGTTCGCGCCGCGCGCGCCCCTTCGTCGGTGAACGTCGGGGGCATGCGAATGTCGACGACGGCCAAGTCGGGACGTTCTCGACCCACTGCGGCGAGGAGCTGCTCGGCGTCGACGAGGGTGGCGACCACTTGGTGCCCGCCGTCGCGAAACAGGCGGGCGAGGCCTTCTCGCAGCAGCGCCTGGTCCTCGGCGATCACGACCCGCATGGGAACTCCGCGATGAGCGTGGTGCCCCGACCTTCGTCGCTGTCGAGGGTGAGGGTACCCCCGTGGGCGGCGACGCGGTCGGACAGGCCGGTCAGACCCGACCCGTTGCGGGCAACGGCGCCGCCGACGCCGTCGTCGGTGACCGAAAGGACGAGGCGGCCGTCGTTGCGGCGAGCGCGGAGCCGGACCGTGGTGGCCTGCGCGTGCTTGATGGCGTTGGTGAGGCCTTCGCACGCACAGAAATAGGCGGCCGATTCGATGTCGGTCGGGAAGCGGTCGGCGGGGGCGTCGACGTCGACCGGCAATGGCGCCCGGCGGGCCAGGCCCCTGAGCGCGGCGCCGAGCCCGGCGTCGAGCTGGGCCGGACGTAGCCCCCCGGCGAGCTGGCGCAGCTCGTCGATGGCGACGGTGATCTCGGCAACCGCATCGTCAAGGGTGCGGCCGACGTCGGGATCGACCGCCGCTCCGAGGGCGTGCTGGGCATGCCGGAGCGCGAGGCCGATCGACACGAGCCGCTGCTGGGCCCCGTCATGGAGGTCGCGTTCGATCCGGCGCCGCTCACGGTCGGCGGCGGCGACAATCCGCGTGCGTGACGCCTCCACCTCCTCGAGCTGGCGACGCAGCTCGACGCGCAGTCGTGCGACCTCGACGGCGAGCGCGCCGGCGTCCAGCAGCTTCGGGACGAGCGAGCCGCGCTCCGCGAGATCAGGGGGGCCGACGACGGTGCCGAGGACGGTGCCGGCCCGGCGGATGGGCCACCGCACGCGTCCGTCGTTGGGGTCGTCGGCCACTGGCCATCCAAAAAGGTCGACCGCCGTGGCGCTGCCGGGCAGCACCAGGCGCACCTCGAGGACCTCGACGCCGAGTGCGTCGCGAAGGACCCGCTCAGCGTCTTCTGGCGCGGCACGGCCGGCCCGGAGGTCGTCGAGGAATACCGACATCTGCTGGAGAGCGTCGAAACGGGAGCGGTTGAAGCGACGGTCGACCGCGTCCTGGAGACGGCGCCGGACCGGGCCGAACGCGGCGGCGACCGCCAGGGTGGCGCCGGCCGAGGCCCACGCCGAACTCTGGCCCAAGGCGGCACCGAGCACCACGACGGCGACGGTGTAGGTGCAGGCCAGGGACAGGGTGAGCGCGCCATAGACCAGGGTGCGGCTGATGACGAGGTCGATGTCGTACAGCCGGTAGCGGAGGATCGCGATGCCGGCGGCGACCGGAATCGACGTCAGTGCCAGCGCCGTCAGCGGGCGCACGGCCGGCACCACGGTCCACAGCAGAGCCACCGTAGGCAGCACAACCGCGGCGACGATCGACGCGAACGCGAACCAGCGCAGTTGCAGCCGTTCGACTCCGCTCGACCGCCGGAGGCGCTGGACCAGCGGCACGATCGCCACCACCAGCGAGCCGAGGAACAGCGGCATGCCGACCCCCAGGAGCAGGTCAGTGGGCGCGCCCGCCACGGCAAAGGGGTTGCGGCCTCCGATGAACTGGTCACCGAGGTCGGGGTCGATGGCAAACCCGGGCAACGCGACCGCGGCGCCGACGATGCCGGCCCAGGCGACGACCTGCCAACCCCGCCGGGTCAGGTGGCCGTCGGGGAACCACAGGAAGAGCAACACCCCGGCGGGACCGGTGACAATCCAGCTCCACAGCGCGAACCACTCGCCGAAGGGACCGCCGGGCCATCCGTGTCCGGCGGCCCGCAGCCCCCACCCCTGCGCCAGGTCCGTAGCGGCGCCATCGAAGAGGCCGGACACGATGAACAGCCAGCCGATGCGATGGCCGGGGTGGCGCGAGACGATCAGGGCGCCAACCGCGACCTGTGTCACCGCGTGGACTGCGTACAGCGCGGTGTCCCACTTGGGCTCCAAACCCCACGACAACACGACGGCGGCGACCTCGATCAACAGCGCCGCCGCCAACAGTGCAGCAGGACGCGCACGCAGACCGAGATGCTTCACCGGGTCGATTCTCCCCGTCGCCGCGGTGACACGCAATCGTGCTGGCGCACATTCGGATTCAGTGCTGGCGCGTATCTCGAATGCCGCGTCAGCGCCGATGACGCGCCGCCTCCCAGCGCGTACAACTTCACCAACCGAACTCCAGGAGGCGCGCAAATGGTCCCCACCGCGGTCGTACACACCCGTCAGACCCGCCCGGCGGCCGTCGCGTTCGTCGTGGCTGCAGCGGCCACCGCCGTGGCCGGCGCCGTGCTCTTCTTCGGCCTCCAGCCGACGACGGACCTGTCCGAGGACATGTGGCGCTACCCGTGGGAGAGCAGCGGCGCATTCGTGGCGTTCTCGATCGTCAGCGCAGGTCTGCACGCCCTCATGGTCGCCGGCATCGTCGCCTTCGGCCGCAGCGGCGCCGCCGGACGATCACGCACCGCCACCTGGGGCGTCCGGCTCGCCGTCGCCGGGACGACGTTGCTACTCGTGGGTGAGCTGCTCTCGATCCCCGTCCGCGACGCCCAGTCCAGCGACACGAGCGCCACCCTCGTGGGCGGGGTGTTCAGTGTCGGCGGCGTCCTGTCGACCATCGCTTTTCTCGTCCTCGGACGGGCGACGTTGCGTGCCGGCGTGTGGCAGGGATGGCGGCGCTTCACGCCGCTCGCCCCCGGCGTCTGGCTGGTCGCCATGGCGTTCCTCGCCACCCCCACCCTGCTTCACGGCCTGGTCGGCGTGTACGGCCTGTGCCTCCTCGCCATGGCGGTCGCGCTCTACACCGACCCCGACCCGGCGGCCGCAAGGAACGCCGGCGGGCGGCAGCTCCAGCGAGCATGACCCAGTGACGGCAGCGATCGAGCTGGGTGGTCTCACCAAGTCGTTCGGGAGCGTGCGGGCAGTCGACGACGTCACCGCGGAGGTGCGGGCCGGCCGGGTCACGGCGTTCCTCGGCCCGAACGGGGCGGGCAAGACCACAACACTGCGGATGCTGCTCGGGCTCGTGGCGCCGACGGCCGGCACCGCGACGATCTTCGGCAAGCCGTACGGCGAGCTGGCCGATCCGGTTCGTCAGGTCGGGGCCGTTCTCGAGGCGTCCGGCTGCCACCCGGGCCGCACCGCGCTCGACCACCTGCGCATCCTCGCCACCGCGGCACGGCTCTCCAGGAAGGCTCCCCTACGTGTGCTCGACGAGACCGGGCTGGCCGACGACGCCCGGCGCCGAGTTGGCGAGTTCTCCCTCGGCATGCGGCAGCGGCTCGGCCTCGCCGCGGCGATGCTCGGCGACCCGGCGGTGCTCGTCCTAGACGAGCCGACCAACGGGCTCGACCCCCAAGGCATCCGATGGTTACGTGGGTACGTCCGCCAGCTCGCCGACGAGGGCCGCACCGTCCTTCTCTCCAGCCACGCGCTGAGCGAGGTCGAGCAGACCGCCGACCACGTGCTCCTGATCGCCCACGGCCGGCTCATCCGTTCGTCGACGCTCGCCGCCCTCCGGGCCGAGGCCGGCGCCGGGTGCCGCGTCCGCACGCCCGAAACCGAGCGGCTGTCCGCCCTGCTCGTCGCCGCCGGGTACTGCGTCTGTCCCGAGGACGGGGACCTCGTCGTCGAGGCCGCCGCCGAGCAGGTGGGGGAACTCGCCGCCGCGCAGGGGGTCGTGCTGCACCGGCTCAACCCAATGGCCCGACTGGAGGAGGCGTTCTTCCACCTCACTGAGCAACCCGAGCAGCCTTCCCCGGTCGACGGCACCTCGCTCCACAGGGCCACGACGTGAACGCGCTGGTCCGCGCCGAGCTGCTGAAGCTGCGCACCACCCGGATGCTGCGCTGGCTGGTGCTCGCGACCCTCCTGCTCGTCGTGGTCACGATCGCCGCCAACGTCTCGGCCGCCGACGCCGACGATCCGGCGCTGGCCCTCCACGACCCCGCTCTTCTGGGCCAGGTGATCGGGATCAGCTTCGGGATCCCCCAGGTGCTGATGACGGTGCTCGGCGCCCTCGCCTTCACCCAGGAGGTCCGCTACGGGAGCATCACCTCCACGTTCCTGGTCGAGCCGCGGCGGTCCCGGATCCTCCTCGCCAAGGCCGTGGCCCTGGTCCTGGTC
This sequence comes from Acidimicrobiia bacterium, assembly GCA_023264995.1. Classification (GTDB taxonomy): domain Bacteria; phylum Actinomycetota; class Acidimicrobiia; order Acidimicrobiales; family AC-14; genus CADCTB01. Next base: position 17,443 of record JAHFUR010000008.1, read on the forward strand.
GGCGTCGTGATCGCGGCGGCGACCCTCTTCGTCACGGTCGCACTCGGAATGGTGCTGATCAGCGCCAAGGACGGCAACGTCACGATCGGGGTCCAGTTCTGGCAGGTCGTCGTCGCCGTCGTGGCCGCCATGGCGCTGTACGGCCTCTTCGGTCTCGCCCTCGGCGCCCTGCTGCGCGACCAGATCGTCGCCGTGATCGCCACACTGGTCTGGTTGGGCCCCGCCGAGCACCTGCTCATCGACGTGCTCCCGGAGATCGGGCGCTGGACTCCGGGGGGAGCGACCTTCGGGCTGCTGCAACTCGGACCGGCGATCGCCACGCACGGGACTCTGCTGGGCGCACCCGTCGGCGGGCTGCTCCTCCTCGGTTACACCGCCGCGGTCAACGGCCTTGCATTCAGCGTCGCGCCAAGACGCGACGTCATCTGAGATCACGTCACCGGTTCTTTGCCGCGCTACACCGCCCGAGCGCTCGGCGTGCAGGCTCCGCAGCGGAGGGTGTCCCAGTACAGGCGCCCGATATCCCCGCAGTGATGCTGCTCCGCGGCGCCGACCATGTGCCGTACTGGGCGTAGGCGGGATTGCGCGAAGCCGGGACACGCGCCATCGCCCTACAGCCCGAGGTCGCGTCGCCAAAGTGGTCGGCATCGACATGGACGGGGCCTCCCGGCACACCTGACGTCCCCCTCGCCGGCGATCATTGCCTTCGCCGGTGGCAGGGTTCTTTCGCTCTCGCAGGGCGGCCGGTCCTCGCCCGGCTCCTACAGTCCCCGGACAGCCCGTCGATAACCCCGGTATGGGTGACGAGTGAGTACAGCTCGGACTTCGGGCCGTGCCCCCGGCCGTACCCGCTGGCGCCGTCTCGCGCCACTGGCAGTCTGGGTCGTCACAGTCTGCGGCGCCGGCGGTGGAGTGTTGCACCTCCAGGACGCGGGGAAGCGGGAACTGGAAGCCCGGTTCAGCCTCAGAGCCGCTGTGGGGGCTCAATTCGTTGGGAGCTACGTCGACGACCTGTTTCGCCGTGAACGAGAGCAGGCGGTGGCTCTGCTGGCTGCTCCCACCATGACCGACCAAGACTTTCAACTGGTCACCAGGGCGCTCGACTATCCGGCTGCGGTTCTACTCGACGACACCGGCCACGCCCTCAAGGTCGAGCCGCCGGCGCCCGCCCTCATCGGCGAGGACCTCAGCGCCAAGTACGAGCACCTGCGCCTGGCCGTGGCGGGGAGCACCGCCATCTCCACCGTCGTGCCATCGGCCGCCCTGGGCGTTCCCATCGTCGCTTTCGCCGTGCCCTTCGACACGCCCACCGGCCGCCGGGTCTTCAGTGGCGGGTTCAACGTGGCCGCGACTCCGTTGGCCTCCTTCCTCAAGAACGCCGGGCAGATCAGCCCGAACCAGGCGTACCTGGTCGACGCCAAGTCAGCGGTCGTAGCCAGCAACCGCGGGCCCGATGCCGTGGGCTCGACGCTGCAGACCCAGGACCCGGCCCTCGCCTTGGCGGTGGGTCGCAGCTCCACCGGCCTGGTCAAGGAGCGGGAGCGCAGGTTCTTCGCCAGCGTTGCGGTGGAGGGGACCCCTTGGACCCTTGTTCTCGCTGCGCCGGCGAACAGAATCCACGGACCAGTCGGTGGCACCCGAGCCGCCGCCCTGTGGGGCCTGGTCGTCGCCGTGGCGATGGGGGCCCTTCTGATCGCCCGCCTGGTCATCCGGGTGAACGACAAGTCCGCCGAGGTGGCCGCCTCGCGCGACGAAGCGGTCAAGGCGTCCCGTTACAAGTCGGAGTTCCTGGCCACCATGAGCCACGAGATCCGAACGCCGATGAACGGGGTCCTGGGCATGACGGAGCTGCTCCTCGACACCGATCTCGACCCGATGCAGCGGGAGTTCGCCCAAACGGTGTGGAACTCCGGTGACGCCCTGCTCGCCATTCTGAACGACATCCTTGACTTCTCCAAGATCGCAGCAGGGAAGCTCGACATAGAGGAGATCGACTTCAACGTGGTCACCATGATCGGGGACGTGGCCGATCTGTTGGCGGGCCGCGCGCAGTCGAAGGGCCTGGAAGTCATCGTCGCCCTCGAGGCCGACATGCCGACGATGGTCTGTGGCGACCCCGGGCGGGTGCGCCAGGTCCTGCTCAGTCTCCTCAGCAACGCAGTGAAGTTCACCGACCATGGACAGGTGGTGATCAGGGCCTCCGTGGCTGAGACCCAAGGCACGCGGGCCCTCGTGCGCTTCGAGGTCGAGGACACGGGACCGGGCATGACGCCCGAAGCTTGCGAGCGGGTCTTCGAACCGTTCACCCAGGCCGATGGCTCCACCACCCGCCTCCACGGGGGCACGGGGCTGGGCCTGGCGATCGCCACGCAGTTGGTCGGCTTGATGGGCGGCAGTAGCGGAGTACGCAGCGAGGTGGGAACGGGGAGCTGCTTCTGGTTCACCGCATGGTTCGAGGCGCCGGTCCAGTCCCAGGCGCCGTTGCTGCCCTCAGGGCTGGGAGTCACACTCGCTGGTGTCAGGGTCTTGGTTGTGGATGACAATGCCACGAACCGGGCCATGCTCGAGGGCACCCTCGCCGTCTGGGGGGTTGACGTAGCCGTAGCCGCATCTGGCGCTGAGGCGATGGAGTCGCTTCGGGCGGCGGCGGCCGGCGGCCGTCCGTTTGAGATCGCCATCCTCGATTTCAACATGCCGGTCATGGACGGTATGGAGCTGGTCCGACGGATTGCCGCTGAGCCCTCCACAGCCGGCTTGCCGCTGGTGATGCTGACCTCCTCAGGTGACAGTGACGAGGCCAAGGCGGCCCGCAAGGCCGGGCTCTCGGCGTACCTGACCAAACCCGTCCGCCACGAGCGACTTCGCCAGTGCCTCACCACGATGGTCGCTCCCGGCGACCAAAGCGGGCCCCGGGCTCTGGTGACAGACGAGATGCTGGTACAGGCGGCCACCGCGACCCGCGGAGTAGTACTGCTGGCCGAGGACGGGCTCGTGAACCGAACGGTCGCCGTGGCCATGCTCGAACGAGACGGGTTCCGGGTCGAGTGCGTCACCAACGGGGCAGACGCTGTCGCCGCCGCCTCCCGCAAGCGGTACGACGCGGTGCTGATGGATTGCCTGATGCCGGAGATGGACGGCTACGAAGCGGCGTCTCTCATCCGGGCCCGGGAGGGCGCCGGGCGCCGAACCCCGATCATCGCCATGACGGCGAACGCACGACCCGAGGACCGTGAGCGCTGCATCGAGGCAGGAATGGACGACTACCTATCGAAGCCGGTTAGGAGGGCCGACCTGCTTGCCGTCGTGGAGCGGTGGGCCACCATCGGCGCGTCCCATGAACCTCTCTCGGCAGACTCAGTCCTGGCTGCTGCGGCCAACGACACACCTCGTCCACCCGGAGCACCATGATCCCGGTGGGTTCGTGACGGGCCCGCAGAGCGGCTTGCGCTCGTACAGCGGTTCTCGACAGCAGCCGCCATCGCCTCGACCTCGTCGTTTTCCCTATGGGAAGGCCGGAACCGGTCCTTCACGCGGCAAGGAGAAATCCAGCACGCGGCGATGATTTCGAGTTGACATGCCGACGCCGCGATGAGTGCCGGTGGGGTACAGTCCGCCGGCGGTCGGTGGCCCTCGGTTCTCGGGCCCGGCAACCGGCGGCTGGCGGCAAATGGCGACGGTGGGGAGGAACGGTGGCGGAGGGAACGAGGGTGCCCGGCGGGAAGGGCCTCAAGGGGGACAGCCTCGGCTTAGTCTCGAACGTTGTCCTAGGGGTGGCGTCCACGGCGCCGGCATACAGCTTGGCGGCCACGCTCGGCCTCGTTGCCGCGGCAGTCGGGTTCCAGACGCCTGCCATCATGATCCTCGCCTTCGTGCCCATGCTGCTCGTGTCGGTGGCGTACTACGCCCTCAACCGCGCCGACCCCGACTGTGGCACCTGCTTCTGGTGGGTGGCTCGGGCAATGGGCCCCCAGGCGGGGTGGATCACGGGCTGGGCCATCATCGTCGCCGACGTGGTCGTCATGGCCGCGCTGGCCCAGGTCGCCGGCCACTACACTTTTCTCCTCTTCGGTGCCGACGGCCTGGCCAATTCCACCTTTTGGGTCACCGTCGTCGGCGTCATCTGGGTCGCCGCCATGACGTTGATCTGCCTCCTGGGGATCGAGATCTCGGCCCGCACCCAGGTTGTCATGCTCACCGCAGAGCTCCTGGTCCTCGGCCTCTTCGGCGTGATGGCGCTGGCCAAGGTCTACGGGTCGGCTCCGACGGGGTCGGTCCGCCCGTCCTGGAGCTGGGTGAACCCTTTCGCCATCGAGTCGACATCGGCCATGTCCGCCGGGCTGTTGCTGGGCGTGTTCATCTACTGGGGCTGGGACTCGACCGTCGTGGTCAACGAGGAGACCAGGGACGCGAAGCGGACGCCCGGACTGGGCGCGGTGCTGAGCACCCTGGTGCTGGTGGGGACGTTCGTCTTCGTCGCCGTGGCGGCACAGGCATTCCGGGGGACCGACGCGCTGGTCAAGGGATCCGACGACATCTTCGGCGTGATCGGCAGCGCGGTTCTCGGGCCGAACCTGGACAAGCTCCTCATCCTGGCCGTGCTCACCTCGGTCGCCGCGGCCACGATGACCTGCGTCCTGCCCGCGGCAAGGACCGCACTGTCAATGTCCTGGCACGAGGCGCTGCCCCGCCGCTTCGGCAACGTGCACCCCCGCTGGCTCACCCCCGCCTACGCCACCGTCGTGATGGGAGTCGCGTCGGTGATCTGGTACGTGGGGCTGACGCTGCTGAGCCAGAACGTGCTGGCCGACTCCATCGCTGCCCTCGGGCTCATGATCGCCTTCTATTACGGCCTCGTCGGGTACGCCTGCCCGATCTTCTTCCGCCGGGAACTCTCCAAGAGCCCCAGGAACGCCCTGCTGCTTGGGGTGGCGCCGACCTTGGGTGCGTTGATGCTGACCGCGATCTTCGTCAAGTCCGGCATCGACCTGGCCAAGCCCGAGTTATCCGGGTCCGGTACGTCCTGGTTCGGGGTGGGCCCGCCCCTCGTCATCGCCGTGGTGTGCCTGGTCATCGGCCTCGGTTTGATGGCGCTGCAATGGCGGCGGGAGCCGGGCTTCTTCCGGCAGCCGCGCGATGTCGCGGCACCGCAGTCGCTGGTTGCAGTCAGCGCCGGTGCGCCGGCTCCGCTCGACATCCGCGAGCGCAACGCCCTTCACCGGGCGGAGGCGGACACCCACCGTCGCCCGTCAAGTGACCTCGACTAGGGGCGGCCGGCCCGGGACCGAGTTGGGGTTCGACGTGGGCGCGCCCGCGGCGGGGCCGCCGGAGATCGAAATTCGTGACCTCCGGGGCGAGCAGGACCTCGCGCTGGCGGCCCGCCTCTACCACGAGGTGTTACAGCCGTCGTTCGTACCCAGCGAGATGTACTCCTGGGAGGTGTTCGCCGAAGGCCTGCGTCCGGGCCAAAGCCCGGCCATGCGCGTCGCGGTTGCCACGGACCGCGAGGGGTCGCCCGTCGGCGGCCTCACCGCCGAGCTGTTCCCCTCGTCGGGAGTGCTCCTGGTCGGCTACGTGGCCGTCCGGCCCGACTGGAGAGGGCACGGCATCGGTTCCCTTCTGCTGACCGTTGCCGGGGCGCCCTGGTACGACGATCCGTCTGTCGTCCTGGCCCTGGGTGAGGTCCATGACCCCCGCCACCCTTGGGCGGCCGCAGGCGAGGAGTCACTGGCGCGGATCCGCTTCTTCGAGCGGGCCGCCGCCCGGGTGCTCGACGTCGGTTTCGTGCAACCTTCGCTCGGCCCCGAGCTGGAGCGGGTGCCCAACTTCCTGCTCGTGGTGTTCGCGGTGAAGGACATCGCCTTGGTCGCGACCGAGCCGCCAGCGGTCGACGCGCGAGTGGTAGGCACCTTCGTGCGCGAGTACTTCGGCCACTGCGAAGGCTTCCCCGGCGGTACACCCGATCCCGAGCTGGCCCGACTTCTGGCCGACATCTCCCGATATCCGGGCATCGCCCTGCTGCCCCTCCACCGGTACACCGACGTCGGCCGTCGGTGAGACCCTCGCCGGCCGCCAGGCCATGGCCTGCCCGGCGACTACCGTTCGCTTGTGCGCCGGTTCCGGATCATCACGATGGGGCTGGCGTTGACGGCCGCCGCCGCCGGCTGCGGCGGCGGCGGGACCACCGATGAGATCGAGGCGGCGCCCGGCACGCCCACGTCGGTGGCCTCCACAGTGGCCGTCCCGTCGACGGCCGCCGGTACGACGGTGCCCGGCGCCAGCCTCACACTGCGCATGACCGACCTCCGCCTGCTCAACTCCGAGGAGTCCGACAACGGCCTGCGTATCCTGCTGCCCGCCGGCGTGACCACGGCCTCGGTGAGCGTCGTGGGGCTCCCCTCGCCCAACCGAGTCATCTCGGTGTGCCAGGCCAATGACCTGGAGCGCCGGATGAGCGCCGGCGCCTGCCGGATGCCGGCGAACGGCGAGGCGGTCACGGTGGCCCTGGGCTCGGCCGCCTCGGGCGTCGAGATCGTCCAGAGCGGGGTGGCGGGGACCGGGCCGGCCGCCAACACGACCACCCTCGACGAGGTGACCATCCGCTATTCGGCGGGGACACGGGAGGTGAACGTGCGGCTCCCCCAGATCGCCTCCGGCGAGTCGGGTGGGCGTCCGACATTCTCGCTCACGCCGGCCGGGAGCAGCGGCAGCTACCGGGCGAACCTGACCTGGACCGTCATCCAGGCGTTCGGCGGTACCCCGAGCAATGCCCTGGTCGAGCTGGTCCAGAACGGGAGCTCGGTCAACAAGGCCGAGGGCGGCGGGCTCGACGTCCGCCTCACCGGCGCGGTGCCGAGCCCCGGCAGCGAGGCCGCCATCCGGGTGGGGAACATCGGCTCCTCGGCCATGGTCAGTCCCAAGCTGGCCCTGCTCCTCCCCTGACGCCTCATCCGGCCGACCGAATGGCCCTTCAGTCCTGCGTCGCTCCGGCCGAAGATCCACGCATGGGAACTCTGGCTCGGCGGGCCCGCTGGTTGGCGTGTGGTCAGTCATCCGAAACGGATGCCTTCACAGCCGGATCTGCGGCAACCCGCACTGCGATCAACGACCGGGATGACGCCAAGCTCGTCATCGTTTTCTGCTCCGAGGCCTACGACCTCGACGCTCTCGCCCTCGGCATCGCGTCCGAGGCCCGCGGCACGCCCCTGATCGGGTGCTCGACCGCCGGCGAGATCGCCACGGCCGGCCCATCCGACGCCAGTGTCGTCGTCGTGGCTCTCGGTGGCCCCGGGTTCTCCGTCGCCACCGGGGCAGCCACCGACGCGGCAGCCGACCTGCGCCACGCCACGGCGACGGCGGTGGAAACCTGCATGTCGTCCGTCGAAGCACGGGCCCACTCGGTGGTCTTCCTCCTCACCGATGGGCTCGGTGGCGACCAGATGGAGGTCGTCCGCGGCGCCTACGGCATCGTCGGGGCCGAGATCCCCCTGGTCGGGGGCTGTGCGGGCGACGACCTGAAGATGAAGCGCACCTACCAGCTCTTCGGCGACCGCGTCCTGCGGGATGCCGTCGTCGCCGCCGCCGTGTCGTCAGACGCGCCGATCGGCATCGGCGTCCAGCACGGTTGGCGGCGGGTCGGCCAGCCCATGCTGGTCACGAGCAGCTCCGGCAACCGCGTCCAGACCCTCGACGACCAGCCCGCGCTCGACGTCTACCTCCGCCGCCTGCAACCGCCGGCGGCGGTCCACAACGACCCCGACGCGTTCACCCGCTTCGCCCTGACCCATCCCCTCGGCATCAGCCGGCGCAGTGGGGAAGAGGTCCGGTTTGTGGCCGACGCCGGGTTCGACGACCGCTCGCTCGGCTGCATCGCCAGCGTGCCCCAAGGGGGCCTGGCGTGGCTCATGGAGGGTGACGAGGACTCGGTCCTGGAGGCCACCGACGGTGCGTGCGCGGAAGCCATTGGCCACCTCGACGGCGAACCGGCGATCGGTCTCCTGGCGTTCGACTGCATCGCCCGGCGCGGCGTGCTCGGCGACGGCGGGATCCTGAAGGAGATCAGGCGCATTGCCGACTACGCGGGCGGCGCGCCGGTGGCCGGCTTCTACACCTACGGCGAGATCGCCCGCACCAGCGGCCGGCGAGGCTTCCACAACCAGACCCTCGTCGTCCTCGCTTTGGCCTGACATGCCCGTCCCCCAGAGCCGCTCGGTCCAGCAGCTCGCGGAGGTATTGGCCACACTCGTTTCGGCATCCACGGAGTCGGCGGCCACCCAGGGAGCCGTCGAGCGTATCGCCGAGTGTTTCGAGTCCGAGGCCGGGGCGGTGGTCAAGGGCGAGACAGTGGTCGCTTCGGTCGGGTTCCGTCAGGACAGGGAGCCGCCGGCCTGGATTGCTCAGGTGGCGGCCGGGACGAGCTCGGAGGTCGAGGTCGAGGTCGCCGGCGCCGGCCCATGCCGGGCCGTGGTCGTCCCCGTGCCGTCGGACCCCGCGCGCCGGCTCCTCCTGGCGCGGTCAGGCGACGACGGGTTCAGCCTCGAGGAGGTCAGCCTGCTCCGGAGCATGGGCCGCATCCTGGCCAATGCTCTGGACATGCTCCACCTCCGCGACATGGTGGCCCGGAGCGAGGCCCGGTTCCGGCGGATCGTCGAGACCGCCAACGAGGGGATCTGGCTCCTCGACGTCGACGGCCGGACGACCTTCGCCAACGACAAGATCGGCGAGATCCTGGGGTACGACCCCGAGGAGATGGCCTCCCTGTCCATGTTCGACGCGCTCGACGAGCAGGGCCGAGGACCGGCGGCCCGGAACCTCGAGCGCCGGCGCCAGGGCTTGAGCGACCAGTTGGAGTGCGCGTTCCTGCGGAAGGACCGCACCCACGTGTGGGCCCTTCTGAACGCCAGCCCGCTGGTCGACGGCGACGGGCAGTACGTCGGCTCGCTGTGCATGATCAGCGACATCAGCCAGCGCAAGCGCATGGAGGACGTGCTCTCCCAGCGCGAGCAGCAGCTGGCCGAGGCCCAGCGCGTCGCCGGGCTCGGGAGCTTCGAATGGGATCTGGCGACCGACAGCCTGGCCTGGTCCGACGAGCTGTGCCGCATGCTCGGCTTCGAGCCGGGCGGTTTCGCTCCCGACTTCGCCGGCTTCCTGACCCACGTCTTCGCCGCCGACCGAGGCACCGTCGAGCAACGAATGCGCGCCGCGATCGACGGGTCGGACCTCTACGAGCTCGAGTACCGCATCGTTCGCAGCAGTGGTGAGGTCGTGTGGATCCACGCTCGGTCAGAAGTCGTTTGCGATGAGACCGGGCAGCCGTACCTGATGCGGGGGACGCTCATCGACATCAACGCCTCAAAGTTGACAGAGGAGGCCTTGCGAGAGACGACGGCCCGCTTCCGGCTCCTCCAGGTCATGGCGACCGCGGCCAACGAGGCCTCGGGGCTCGAAGAGGTGCTCCAGGTCGCGGTCGACGAGATCTGCGCTCATACCGGGTGGGTCGCCGGGCACGCCTACCTCCCGGCCGGCGCCGTGGCCGACTCCGTCGTGCCGCTCTCCATCTGGCACATGAGCGAGCCGGAGTCCTTCGCGCCGCTGCGCGACGCGATGGCCCCCGCCCGCCTGGCGCCGGCGCTCGGCCTCCCCGGGCGGGTCCTCGCCACCCGGGCCGCGGCCTGGACGCGCGGGCTGCAGGCGTCCAGCGCGTCCACGTTGGAGCGAGCGGCCGCTGACCTCCACCTCGACGGGAGCTTTGCCTTCCCGGTCTGTGTCGGCACCGAGGTCACCTGCATCCTCGAGTTCTTCTCGACCGAACCCGTGAAACCCGACACCGTCCTCCTGGAGACCATCGGCCAGGTCGCGACGCAGCTCAGCCGGGTCGCCGAACGGCAGCGGGCCAGCCACGAACTGGCCACGGCCAGGGACGCGGCCATGGAGACCTCGCGGCTGAAGTCCGATTTCCTCGCCACGATGAGCCACGAGATCCGCACCCCGATGAACGGCGTCATCGGGCTGACCGGCCTGCTCCTCGACAGCGGTCTGAACGACACCCAGCGCCAGTACGCCAACGGCGTGCGGGCGTCCGGCGAGGCGCTGCTCGGGATCATCAACGACATCCTCGACTTCTCCAAGATCGAAGCCGGGAAGCTTGAGCTCGAGGCCGTCGAGTTCAACCTGGCCCAGGCCCTCGAAGAGGTCGTCGCCTTGGTTGCCGAGCCGGCCCGGGCCAAGGGCCTGGAGCTGGTGGTGTACTGCCTTCCCGGTGTCCCGAAGGTGGTCGTTGGCGACGTGGGCCGGATCCGCCAGATCGTGCTCAACCTGGTGTCGAACGCGGTCAAGTTCACCCACAGCGGCGAAGTCGTCGTTCGGGCCAGTGTCAGCAGCCCCCCGGGTGCCGACCCGGTCGGGCTGCACCTCGAAGTCGCGGACACCGGTATCGGCATCGCCGCCGCCTCGGTCGAACGGCTCTTCGAGCCCTTTTCCCAGGCCGACGCGTCGACCACCCGTCGGTACGGCGGCACCGGGTTGGGGCTCGCCATCTGCCGCCGCCTGACGGGCGCCATGGGCGGCACCATCGGTGTGGAGAGCCAGTTGGGCGCCGGCAGCACGTTCTTCCTCGACCTACCAGTGGGGCGGGCGAGCCGGGAGCCGGCCGCGGCCGAGCACGCGGCCGAGCAGCCCTTGCGAGGCCTCCGGGTCCTCGTCGTCGACGACAACCACACCAACCGCCTCGTGCTCGCCTCGCAGCTCCTGGCGTGGGACATCGCCGCCGACCTGGCCGCCGACGGCGAGACAGCCATCGACCACCTACGCCACGCGGCCACCGAGGCCCATCCGTACGACCTGGCGCTGGTCGACATGGCGATGCCGGGCATGAACGGGCTCGAACTGGCCGTCGCCATCCGGGCCGAGCCGGCCCTGCGGTCGCTGCGGCTGCTCCTGCTCACCTCGGTCGATGTGGACGCCGCCGCCGTCGCCGCCGCCGGGTTCTCGGCCCGGGTGTCCAAGCCCACCCGCCTCTCCCAGCTCTACGACACGATCGTCCGCACCCTCGCGCCGCCGGGGCCGGCCGCAGCGCCACCCGCCCCCTGGGCGCCGGCGGAGACCCCGGCGGTCAAGGGCCGCCTGCTGATCGTGGAGGACAACGCCATCAACCAGGCCGTGGCCAAGGGCATGGTGGCCAAACTGGGGTACGCCTGCGACGTGGCCGGCAACGGGATCGAAGCCCTCGATGCCCTGGACCGCCGGCAGTACGACGCCGTGCTCATGGACTGCCAGATGCCGGACATGGACGGGTTCGAGGCCACCGTCGAGATCCGCCGGCGGCAGGTCGGCACCCGATCGGTGCCCATCATCGCCATGACGGCCGGCGCCCTGGCTGAGGACCGGGAGAAGTGCCTGGCCGCGGGCATGGACGACTACCTGTCCAAGCCGGTCACGCGCCGCGAGCTCGACGCCGTCCTCAGCCGGTGGCTGCCCGCCGACCGCGACTGACCGAACGAACTGTCAGGCCCGGTGGGAGCGCCGGGCCGGGGCCCGCCCCGGCGGTTGCGTCGGCGGCGGCCGGCTGGCCAGGGCTGGTACCGGGCGGCTGACCGGGACCGACGTCACGAGGACAGGGTCGCCGTGGTGGCGCACCTCGATCGGGTCACCCGTCACGATGCGGTAGGTGACATCGGCCGCGGTGACCTCAACCCGCACGGCGCGGCCCCGGTAGGAGACATGGAACAGCAGGCGGCTGAGCGCCGGGGGCAGGCGCGGCGCGAAACGGAGGCTCCCCCCTGACGCCCGGAACCCCCCGAAGCCGGCTACCAGGGCCGACCACCCGCCGGCCAGGGCCGCCAGGTGGAGGCCGATGCCGGCGTTGCCCTGGAGGTCGTGCAGATCGACGAGGGCCGACTCGGCCAGGTAGTCGTAGGCCAGGTCGAGATGGCCGATCTCGGCGGCCAGGATGGCCTGGGTGGCGGCTGAAAGCGACGAATCGCGCACGGTGAGGGCCTCGTAGTAGTCGAAGTTCCGGGCCTTCTGCTCGTCGGTGAACGCCTCGGGCCGCACCTGCATGGCCAGCACCAGGTCGGCCTGCTTCACGACCTGCTTCCGGTAGATGTCGAAGTAGGGGTAGTGCAGGAAGAGCGGGTAGTTGTCCGGGCCGGCGGCGTCGAAGTTCCAGACCTCATAGCCGGTGAACCCCTCGGACTGGGGGTGGACGCCGAGCTCCGCGTCGTAAGGGACGAACATCGCGCCCGCGGCCCGCCGCCACGCAGCCACCTCACCGGCCGCCACCCCCAGGGCGCGGGCCCGGTCGGGGTGGCGCTCGGCGACATCGGCGGCCGCCAGCAGGTTCTGCTGGGCCATGAGGTTCGTGTACACGTTGTCGTCGGCGAGGGCGCTGTACTCGTCCGGCCCGGTCACACCGGGGATCCGGAAGGCGCCACTGCGGTCGTGGTGGCCGAGGGAGGACCACAGTCGGGCCGTCTCGACCAGCACGTCGTGGCCAACGTCCTGCTCGAACGCAACGTCGCCGGTGGCATCCACGTAGCGGACGACGGCGTCGGCGACGTCGGCGTTGACGTGAAAGGCAGCGGTGCCCGCCGGCCAGTACCCCGAGCACTCCTCCCCCGCGATCGACCGCCAGGGGAAGGCCGCCCCGGCGAAGCCCAGGGTCGCCGCCCGCCGGCGGGCGACCGGCAGGGTGCTGTGCCGCCAGCGCAAGGCATCGGCGGCGGCATCGGGGAAGGTGTAGGTGAGGACGGGCAGGACGAACGTCTCGGTGTCCCAGAAGGCGTGGCCGTCGTAACCGGAGCCGGTCAGCCCCTTGGCCGGGATGGCCCGGCCCTCGGCCCGGGCCCCGGCCTGGAGGACGTGGAAGAGGGCGAAGCGGACGGCCTGCTCGATCTCGGGGTCGCCGTCCACCTCGACCGCAGACCGGTCCCAGAAGGCATCGAGGTACCGCCGCTGCTCGTCGAGGAGCCCTTGCCAGCCGGTCTGGTGCGCGGCGCTCACCGCGGCCACGACCTGGTCCACCAGTGCCTGCCGCGATCGTAGGCTCGACCAGCCGTAGCCGAGGATCTTCACGACCCGGAGGGTCTGGCCGGGCTCGAGCAGGGTGGTGAAGGTCACCCGGCCGACATCCGCGCTCGAGTCAGCGGTGACGTCGGTGGGCACAGGGCCGTCGACGGTGTGCGACATGGCCACCGCCATACGCAGACCGCTGGCGGCCGTGCGATGGGCCAGCCGCACCGCGACCAGGCCGTGGGTACCGTGGTCCTCCGAGACGAGCGGCGCCGAAAGGACGGCGGCCACCCGGGGGTCACTCGCCGCGCCGGGCATGGGTTCATTGGCCACCAGCTCGGACTGGATGACCACCCGGGCCCGGTCGCCGACCGCCTCGACCTCGTAGCAGATGGCGGCGACGGCACGCTGAGTGAAAGAGACCAACCGGACCGAACGGACCCGTGCCTCCTGGCCCGCCGGCGACGTCCACCGCACGTCACGGGTCAGCGTGCCGGCCCGCAGGTCGAGCACCCGCTCGTGGGATCCCAGCCTGCCGTAGCGCACGTCGAACGGCTCGTCGTCGACCAGGAGGCGCAGCAGCTTGCCGTTGGTGACGTTGATCATGGTCTGGCCGGACTCCGGGTAGCCGTAGCCCGCTTCGGCGTAGGGCAGGGGACGGATCTCGTAGAAACCGTTGAGGTACGTGCCGGGGAGCCCGGCCGGCTCCCCTTCGTCCAGGTTCCCTCGCAACCCGAGGTGGCCGTTGGCCAGGGCAAAGACCGACTCGGTCTGGGCCAGCGCGTCGAGGTCGAGCGTCGACTCGCGGACCGACCACGTCTCGGTCGGCTGGCGGGGGCGCACGATCACAGGCCCGCCCGGTCTACTTCAGGTAGCGGCTCGTCGCCACGGCAGGTCGTGGAGAGGCCGGCGGCGGGCCGTTCACAGAGTGTTCACACTTCAGAATTGGTTCGGCAACGCCCGTAGGGCTCACTATTAGGGTCCGAGATGTCGGGCCGGCTGCTCGCAGGCCCCCGACCCGCTACCCCCGAGGAGTTACGTGGCCTACAAAGCTGAGTACATCTGGATCGACGGCACCGAGCCGACCGCCAAGCTGCGGTCGAAGACGAAGATCCTGGCCGACGGCGCCGAGCTCCCGATCTGGGGCTTCGACGGCTCGTCGACCAACCAGGCACCCGGCAACGCCTCCGACTGTGTGCTTCAGCCGGTGTTCTCCTGCCCCGACCCCGTGCGGGGCGGGAACGACGTGCTGGTGCTGTGCGAGGTCCTGCTCACCGACATGACCCCCCACCCCACCAACACCCGGGCCGCCCTGCGGGCGACCGCCGAGAGGTACGCGGCCCAGGAGCCGTGGTTCGGTATCGAGCAGGAGTACACCTTCTTCGAAGGCAGCCGGCCGCTGGGCTTCCCGCCGAAGGGCTTCCCGGCGCCCCAGGGCGGCTACTACTGCGGTGTCGGTTCGGACGAGATCTTCGGCCGGCCCGTGGTCGAGAAGCACATGCAGGCCTGCCTCGACGCCGGTCTCCTGATCTCCGGCATCAACGCCGAGGTCATGCCCGGCCAGTGGGAGTTCCAGATCGGCCCAGGTGGCCCGCTGGAGGTCTCCGACCACCTGTGGATGGCCCGTTGGCTGCTCTACCGCACCGCTGAGGACTTCGGGGTGTCGGCCACCCTCGACCCCAAGCCCGTCCACGGCGACTGGAACGGGGCCGGCGCCCACACCAACTTCTCCACCAAGGCCATGCGCTCCAGCTACGACCCGGTCATCGCCGCATGCGAGGCGCTGGGCGAGAAGTACATGGAACACGTCCACAAGTACGGCTTCGGCATCGAGGCCCGCCTCACCGGCTTGCACGAGACGGCCCCGTGGAACGAGTTCAGCTACGGCGTCTCCAACCGGGGCGCGTCGGTGCGTATCCCCTGGCAGGTCGAGGTGGACAAGAGCGGGTACATCGAGGACCGCCGGCCCAACGCCAACTGTGACCCGTACCTGGTCACCGGGGCCATCACCGAGACCTGCTGTTCGGCCCTGGAGGGCAAGTACATGGCGTGAGCCGGCGCAGTCGGCCGGGCCCCACACGGACCGGTGACGAGAACGGGGCGGCGGGCCGCGTTCTTGTCACCGGTCCGTCATGTGGCGGCACCGGCCCAAGGGCGCGACGATCGTGAGGTGGGCGACGCGGCGATCCTGGTCGAGGACCTCGGCAAGACGTTCGGCGAGATCGTCGCCCTCGACGGGGTGGACCTGGCGGTGCCCGAGGGCACCGTGCTCGGCCTGCTCGGGCCCAACGGCGCCGGCAAGACCACCGCGGTGCGCATCCTTACCACCATCCTGCGCCCCGACCGCGGCCGGGCCGCCGTGCTCGGCCACGATGTCGCCACCGACCCCGACGGCGTCCGCAACGTCATCGGACTGGCCGGCCAGTTCGCCGCGGTCGACGGCAACCTCACTGGCCGCGAGAACCTGCGATTGGTGGGGCGCCTCACCCACCAGCGCAAGGCGGTCGTCGGCCCCCGGGCCGACGAGCTCCTCGAGCGCTTCGGCCTGTCCGACGCCGCCGACCGGACCGTGCGCACCTACTCGGGCGGCATGCGCCGGCGCCTCGACCTGGCCGCCGCCCTGGTCCACAAGCCGCCGGTGCTCTTCCTCGACGAGCCGACAACCGGGCTCGACCCCCGGGGCCGCAACGACCTGTGGGCGGTCATCGGCGAGCTGGTGGCCGACGGCATGACCCTGCTGCTCACCACTCAGTACCTGGAAGAGGCCGAGCGCCTGGCCGACCGCATCATGGTGATCGATGGCGGCACGGTGATCGCCGAAGGCACCGCCGAAGAGCTGAAGCACCGGTTGGGCAACACCATCATCGAGGTCCGCCTGGCCGACGCCGGCGCCAGCCAGGCGGCCCGGGCCCGGCTGGAGGCTGTGGGTGCGGCCGAGGTGCTCGACGACGGCCGCACCGTGGCCCTCACCGTCGGCGACGCCGGCCGGGCCGTGCTGGAGGTCGTGCGCACGCTCGACTCGGCCGGGCTCACCCCCGAGTGGCTGACCGTCCGCGAGCCCACCCTCGACGACGTCTTCCTCCAGCTCACCGGGCACAAGGCGGCGCCCGGCGCCGGCGAGGGCGAGGCCCCGCCGACCGGGCGCGGCCGGCGCGGGCGGCGGGGGGCGCCATGACAAGCACTGCCCCCGCCGAGGTGACGAGCACCCTCGAACACCGGTCGAAGCTGGGGTGGGCCGTGCAGGACGCCCTGACCGTCGCCCAGCGCAACCTCGTCGCCCTGTTCCGGGTGCCCACCACCCTGGTGTTCTCCACCGTCCAGCCGGTGATCTTCGTCCTGATGTTCCGCTACGTGTTCGGCGGGTCGATCACCGTCCCGGGCTTCCGGTACGTCGACTACCTGATGGCCGGCATCTTCGTGCAGACCGTGACCTTTGGCAGCATCAACACCGGCATCGGCCTGGCCGAGGACCTGTCGAAGGGCCTGATCGAGCGGTTCCGCTCCCTGGCCATGGCCCGGTCGGCCGTGCTGGCCGGCCGCACCCTGGCCGACGCCGTCCGCAACGTCATCGTGATCGTGCTCATGGTCAGCGTGGGCTTCCTCGTCGGCTTCCGGGTGCACACCAACGTCGCCTCGTTCCTGGGTGCTGTCCTGCTCATGGTCCTCTTCGGGTTCGCCATGTCCTGGGTCATGGCCTTGATCGGCCTGTCCACCGGCAACGCCGAGGCGGCCCAGGCCGCCGCGTTCCCGATGATGGCCGTGCTCGTCTTCGCGTCCAACGCGTTCGTGTCCACCCGGCGCATGCCTGGGCCGCTGCGGGCCTACGCCGAGCACCAGCCCGTGACCGCTGCGGTGGACGGGGTGCGGGCGCTCCTCAACGGCGGGCCGCTGGCCGGCAAAGTGCTCGGGTCGGCGGCCTGGTCGCTGGCCATCGTCGCTGTCTTCGCCCCCCTGGCCGTGCGCCGGTACCGCCGCGCCGCGTAAGCACAGCCATCTCACAGGCGGTTCTCAGGCAGCAGGGCGATACTGAGTGTTGCCATGTCCGAGAAGGCGCGCATCCTCGTCGTCGACGACGAGCCCAACATCACCGAGCTGGTCAGCATGGCGCTGCGCTACGAGGGCTTCGAGGTGGAGGTGGCCTCCGATGGGAGATCGGCGCTGGCCCGGGCGGCCAGCTTCCGGCCCCACCTCATGGTGCTCGACGTGATGCTCCCCGACGTCGACGGCTTCGGCGTGCTCAAGCGCATCCGGGCCGACGGCCAGCCCCTTTCGGTGGTCTTCCTGACCGCTCGCGACGCCACCGAGGACAAGATCAACGGCCTGACCCTCGGCGGCGACGACTACGTGACCAAGCCGTTCAGCGTCGAGGAGCTGGTGGCCCGGGTGCGGGCGGTGCTGCGGCGGACCAACGGCGGCGGCCCCGGCGCCGGCTCCAGCCGCCTGACCTTCGCCGACCTGGAGCTCGACGAGGACACCCGTGAGGTCTGGCGCGGCGCGGAGGCCATCGAGCTGACCGCCACCGAGTTCAAACTGCTCAGGTACCTGATGCTGAACGCCCGTCGGGTGCTGTCGAAGGCCCAGATCCTCGACCATGTGTGGCAGTACGACTTCGGCGGCGACGCCAACGTGGTCGAGACCTACATCAGCTACCTGCGCAAGAAGGTCGACAAGGTCGAGCCCCGGCTGATCCACACCGTGCGGGGGGTGGGCTACACGCTGCGCGTCCCCACCCCGCACTGAGCCTCCGTGTCGCTGCGCACCCGGCTCCTGCTCGGCCTCCTCGGCCTGGTCTCGGTCGGGCTGGTGGCCTCCGACGTCCTCACCTACCGCTTCTTGCAGTCCTCTCTGATGGACCGGCTCGACAACCAGGTCAAGGCGGCCGCCGACCCCGTACTGGGCAAACTGCAGACCGGCGAGCGTCGCAGCCTGTCGCGGGCCGTCGTACCGGGCGGCACCTACGGCGCCGTCGTCACCGACGACGGCACGGTGGTGGTCAGCCAGCCCTTCGGCTACGAGGGGGACCCCGAGAGCCTGCCCCGGCCCCGCCTCACCGTCGCCGACCTGTCCCGGCGCGAGCCCTTCACGACCGAGGCGGTAGAGCCCGGCTCCCCTGGCTTCCGGGTGGTCGTCGCCTCCCTGACCACCGGCGACAACCTGGTGGTGGCCGTCCCCATGACCGAGGTCCTCCAGACGCTGCGCCGGCTCCTGCTCATCGAGGCGTCGGCCACCGTCGCCGTCCTGGCCGGCGTCGGCGCCCTGGCCCTGGTGGTCGTGCAGGCCGGGCTCCGGCCGCTGGAGGACATCGGCCGCACCGCCGGCGCCATCGCCGACGGCGACCTGAGCCAGCGGGTCGAGCGGGCCGAGCCTCGGACCGAGGTCGGCCGCCTCGGGCTGTCGCTCAACGCCATGCTGGCCCAGATCCAGACCGCATTCGAGGCCCGGCAGGCGTCGGAGGACCGGCTGCGGAGGTTCGTGGCCGACGCGTCCCATGAGCTGCGGACTCCCCTCACCTCCATCCGCGGCTACGCCGAGATGTTCCGCCGCGGCGTCGCCGACCGCCCTGAGGACCTGGCCACGGCCATGCGCCGGATCGAGGACGAGTCCCTCCGGATGGGTGTGCTCGTCGACGACCTGCTCCTCCTGGCCCGGCTCGACCAGGGCCGGCCCCTCGAGCGCCAGCCCGTCGACCTGGCCCTGGTGGCCGCCGACGCCGTCTCCGACGCCCGGGCGGTGGAGCCGGACCGGTCCATCGCTCTGGACGGCGCCGACAGCGCCATGGTGCTTGGTGACGAGCTTCGCCTCCGCCAGGTGGCGGCCAACCTCCTGGCCAACGCCCGCCAGCACACCCCGGTCACCGCACCCGTGCGCGTCGGCGTCCGCCGGGAGAACGGCTCGGTGGTGCTCGAGGTGGCCGACGACGGACCCGGGTTGTTCCCCGAGGAGGCCACCAAGGTCTTCGAGCGCTTCTACCGGGCCGACCCGGCGCGGAACCGGGCCCTGGGCAGCGGGACCGGGCTCGGCCTGTCGATCGTCGCCGCGGTTGCCGAGGCCCACGGCGGCCAGGCCCGGGTGGAGTCGGTGCCCGGCCATGGCGCCCGGTTCTGGGTCGAGCTGCCGGCGGCGGAGGACGCCTAACCTCCTCTCTGTCGACTACCCGCGGGCCGGCTGGGCGCCTTCTGTCCTGCTCGGGCTGGCGGTGCCGACCATCCGGGTCCCGGCCCCAAGGGCCAGACCGCCCACGATGGCGGCGATCGCCGCCCCCAAGGCGACCCATTCCAGGCTGGAGGTGCCGCCGCCGGCCGTCGTTGGCGCATCGTCGGCGAACCGGACCCGGGTGAAGTACGCGTCTTCGGCCTCCAGGTCGGGGTGGCCGGCGCGGGAGTCCGGCCACACGACGTAGGCCGACGCATCGGTGGACGCGATCCCGACTGTGCCCCGCAGCCCGTAGTTGCTGAAGGTCACCCCCACGCTCGTGTCGATGGCCCGGTCGGTCACCCGCTGGTTCGGCGCCCACGTCTTGCCCCCGTCAAAGGACGAGGTCATGTAGATGTCGGCATAGCGGACCACGGGCGCCGCCGTGGCGGTGCGGGCGACGAAGTACGGGTCGTTGCGGAAGTCGAACCAGGCCACGTCGACGCGCCCGTTGGGGGCGACGCTGATCCCTGGGTTGTAGTGCTCGATGTTCTTCGCCGCCGTGTCGTCGGGGAGGCTGACCGGCGTGGTCCAGGTCTTGCCGTGGTCCACGGACGACATGAGAAGGACCTGCTGGGGGCCGTTACCTTCGCGCTGGTCCCAGGTCACGTACATCTCGCCGGTCTTGGGGTCGATGGCGGCGAAGGGGTTGGTGACCGACGTGGCACCCGGGTTGATGACCGTGGCCGCCCAGGTCTTGCCCCCGTCGGTCGACGTCGACATCAGGAGGCGGATCTTGCCCCGCTGCGCCGCCGGGATGGCCACATCCTGGATCTCCTTGGTGAAGGAGTACACGGTCCCGTCGTTGCCGACCACCATCACCGGGACGTCGCCGGCGAAGATCTTCTCGCCGCTGGGGATTGTGGTGACCGTGTTGACCGGCTCCGACCAGGTCTTGCCACCGTCGAGCGACGTGGCGACATAGGGGATGCGAGGCGCGGCGTTCTCGACCACGGTGCCGCGGAGGCCGTACCGCCATCCCCGGTAGACCCGGAGCGGGTTGTGCGGGTCGACGGCGATGCTCGCGTACCGGTGCTGGCCGATGAGATTGGTCTCGGTGGTCCCGGTGATGCTGGTGAAGGTGAGGTCGGTCCGCGCCGTGGCCACGGTGGACAGCTCGTTGGTCACACCCAGGTCGGTGGTCCTCGACACGATGGCCGTCATCGGCCCGTTGGGGTGGTCGTTGGCGGGCGTCCCACTGAGGGCCACGTAGAGGGTCCCGTCGGACGCGAACGCCGGCGCGATGTAGGACCCGGTGTTCCGGTGCACGCAGTAGGGCAGGTTGGCCGGCATCAGGTTCTTGGCCGTGGTCACCCACGACGCGCCGGCGTCGCGGGAGACCCGCAGCTCGCACCCGCCGTTGCGGGCGTCGCCCACGGCGACGACGACCGTCCGCGGGTCTCGCGGGTCCACCACCACCGTGGGGACGTCGAACAACCTCGTCGGGTTGGCATCGGTGGTGACCTGGCGAGCCGCTTCGATCACCGGAGCGGGCTTGGTACCCGCCGCGCCCGCCCCGGAGGCAAAGCCACCGATGCTGACGCAGACCGTGAGCGCCCCGACGACGCGGGCGCGTGTGCGAAAGCCGCGAACCACGAAATTTTCCCCCCACTCGACACTCGGTAGGCCCGAGGCGCGGAGCATATCCGGCGGCTCGGCGTCACCATCGGCCGCCGGGCGCGGCGGCGGCACGCCGTGAGTACTATCGCCGCCAACGGTCAGTCGTGGGGGAGGACCAAAATGAGTACCGAGGATGACGCTGACGTGCCGCGCCCGGTTCGGCGCCGAGGGGCCTTTGTCTTGGCCACGGCGGCAGGCCTCAGCCTGCTGGCGATGCTCGGGGGCGGCGCCGGCGCGGCGTCGGTGCCCCAGCTCACACAGCCGGTGCAGGTCACCAAGGGCGACGTCGACCCAGGGAGGACCTACACGTCGCCGTCGATCGCCGTCGACCCGGAGAACCCCCTCAACGTGGTGATGGGCTTCGTTGAGGCCCGGACCCGCAGGTGCGGGCTCATGCGCTCGGCCGACGGCGGCACCACGTGGAAGCGTCTCGACGCCAGCCCGTCGACGGCGACGTTCCCCTTCTGCTTCGTCATCAGCGGCAATGTCGACATGATCCCGGTGGCCTTCGGCCGCAACCACACCCTCTACTACGCGCTGAGCGGCTACGACGACGGCGACGGTGGCGTGAACAACGGCAACGTCAGCGTGCTCCTGGGCCGGTCCGACGACCTCGGCGACTCGTGGAAGACCACCGTCGTGCGGAGCGCCCGCGGCAAGCAACCACCCGACACCGAGACCTCCCGGCCGGTATCCGACCTGGCCGTCGACACCCACAGCGGCAAGGAGGACGTGGTCTACGTGACGTGGCGGGCGGAGTACCGCACCACCACCGCCCCCAACCTCCAGCCCCGGCTCCCGCAGGTGTCGGTTTCGACCGACGGCGGGAAGACCTTCGCCGACCCGGTCAACGTGGCCGCGCCGGCGTGGGCGAACGCCGCGACCCGCGCCGATGCCCTCAAGACCACGACCACGCTGCCAGGCTCGCCGACCACGACGGCCCCGCCGGCGGGGTCCCGGGCGGCCCAGCCCGACCAGCCGGTGAACTTCGGCGGCAGCAACCCGTCGCTCACCGTCGACGACAAGGGCAACCTCTACGTCGCCTGGGTGACCCACAGCTCCAACATCACGCCGGCGCCCGTACCGGCCATCTGGCTGTCGACCTCGACCGACCACGGCAAGACCTACACGGCCTCGGCGGTCACGGCCTTCCAGCAGGGTATGTCCACATTCGGCACCCAGCGGCTGCGGTGGAGCCCACAGGGCGGCCCGTCGGGCACGCTCCACCTCGTCTACGAGGGCACGGCGAACCCCACCATCGCCAACGCCACCGACGCCTACTACCAGCGCTCCACTGACGGCGGCAAGACCTGGTCGCCGGGCAAGGCCCTCAACGACGACGACCCCAAGGGCCTCGCCTACCAGAACTCCCCGAACCTGGCCATCGCCCCCGACGGGCGGGTCGACGTGGTGTGGTGGGACGCCCGCAACGACCCGGGCGTCCGCAGCCACGACGTGTACTACTCGTCGTCCTCCGACGCCGGCATGACCTGGTCGAAGAACATGCGCCTGACCACGCAACTCGTGGACCGACGCATCGGGATCTGGGGCAACGGGTTCGACGTGAGCGTGCCGCCAGGCATCGCGTCCACCAACAAGTTCGCCGTCGTGGGCTGGGACGACACCCGCAACGGCACCCAGCTCACCCAGACACAGGACCTGTTCACCACCGACGTGCAGTACGCCAACGTCGGGGGCGGCACCTCGAAAGCGGCGAAGGTCGCGCTCGCCGCGGTCGGGGCCGTCGGCGTCGTCGGACTGGTCCTGCTGCTGGTGTCCACCATCAACCGCCGGCGGGCGTAGCCCAGGGTCCGCCGACGCGGCGACGGGCGCGCAGCACGATGTCGTCGACGTGGTGGGAGGCCGACACGGCCCCCGGCGGACGGGGGCGCTTCTCGTGGACCTCGATCTCCCAATCCGGCGAGCCGGCAAGCACGGCCACGAAGTCGTCGAGCCGGACGTAGGAACCCGGGTCGAAGGGTCGGCTCTGCGCCTGCGTGTCGATCGGCGCGCGCATCGGCTCCGGGTCGTGGCTGACCACCAGGAGCGTGCCCCCTGGAGCCACGGCGTGCAGCAGGTTGGCGACGGCGCGCCCGTCCGCCGTGCGGGGGACTGATGCGTACTGCGCCGACACGAGGTCGAACGCCTCCCTCTCGAAGGGGCTGAGCGCATTGGCGTCGGCGCGACGGCACTCGATGCGCAGGCCACGTCGTTCGGCTTCGGCGGCGACACGGTCCAACGCCCGCTGGGAGATGTCGCTGGCCGTCACCTCCCAGCCCTGCTCGGCCAGCCAGACCGCATCACCGCCCTCACCGGCGCCGACATCGAGCGCCCGTCCGGGGGCCCGCCCGCCGACCTCGATGACAAGCGTGCCGTTCGGGTTGCCGCTCCAGAACTGGTCGGCCCCGTAGCGGTGGTCCCAGTCGGCCTCGTTGGCTGACGGTCGGGCGGCTGACTCGATGTCCTCGTGGGCCAGGCTGAAGCTGATCATGGCGCCGACCCGGCTGCCCGCCGCGGCGGCCGGTAAGACCTGCTGGCTCGGGTCGGCCACGTTGCCGGCGGCGTAGACCCCCGGGATGGCCGTCGCCCCGGTGGCGTCGGTCTCGACGAAGTCCCCGAGCCCGCTCTGGTGCTCTGCCGGCTTGAGACCGAGCGACGCGAACGGTTCTGCCCGCGCCCGGAACCGGGGCCCGACGGCGACGGCGTCGGCGTCGAGGCGGCGGCCGTCGGTCAGCTCGACCGCGGCGACGTGGCAGTCGGCCCCGGTGACGACGCGCCGGACGCGCCCCTCCACGACCGGCACCCCGGCCGCTCGCAGGGCCTCGACCTCAGGATTGCCGGCGTCGACGCCGGCGTGGAGCACCAGGGTGAGCCGGTCAGTCAGCTGGCGGAACAGCTCGGCGGGGTGGAGCCCCATCGGATGGGTGACGATCTGCACGATGCGGCGGTCGCGGACCTCGTACCCGTGGCAGAACGGGCAGTGGACGGCGTCACCTCCCCAGTGGTCGGCCAGGCCGTCGATGTCGGGGAGCTCGTCGACCAGGCCGGTCGCGGCCAGGACCCGGCGGGCGACGATCGTGTGGCCGCCGGTCAGCTCGAGCCGGAAGTGGGCGCCGTCGATGCGTGCCACGTCGACGACGCGGCCGGCGACCACCTCGCCGCCGTAGCTGCGGACCTCCTCCCGGGCGATCGCGCTCAGTTCCGCCGGCGGGAGACCCTCGTGACCGAGGTAGCCGTGCATGTGGGCGGCGGGGGCGTTGCGCGGCTCGCCGGCGTCGACGACGATGACCGAGCGGCGCTGGCGCCCGAGCTGGAGGGCGGCGGCGAGGCCGGCCGCCGACCCGCCGACGACGGCGACATCGCAGTGGCGCTCGACGGTGCGGTGTGCGTGTTCGTTCATGGTCTGAGACTACGCTCGACCGCAGGGATTGCAAGATGTCTTGCGATATATGCAAGAGGGATGGGACGGGCATGGCCGAGCTGCACGAGATCGAGCACGTGGTGCGGACCCGGCTGCGGAGCCTGCGCCAGACGTTGGGCCTGTCCCTCGACGAGCTGGCGGCTCGGGCCAACCTGAGCCCGTCCACCATCAGCCGGATCGAGACCGGCAAACGGACGATCAGCCTCGACGTCCTGCTCCCGCTGGCGAGTGCCCTCCAGGTCGGCCTCGACGCCCTGCTCGACGTGCGCAGCGACGACGACGTGGTCATCCGACCGGTGCCAAGCAGTTCGGGCGAGCGCACGACCTGGATGCTGAGCCGGCCCACGGGGAACACGGTGGCGGTCAAGATCAGGCTCGAGCCGACCGACCGGCTACCGCAGCAGCGGGTCCATCCCGGTCACGACTGGTTCTTCGTCATCGAAGGGCGGGTGCGGTTGCTGCTGGGCGAGCGCGAGATCGTCGTCGAGGCCGGCGAGGTGGCCGAGTTCACCACCATGACGCCCCACGCATGGGCCGCCGACGGTGGCGCCGCGGAGCTCATCATGATCTTCGACCGCGACGGCCAGCGGGCCCATGTCCATCACGAACCTCCTCAATCGTGAGTACGCCCCCATCCCTCGGTGGGTGAGAGGCAGCTCAAACCGTCGAGGAAGGGCAAGATCAGGAGCGCTTCCTCCTGAGATGCTGCGAAGCGGGCAATGATGTCGGCGCCGGTGCGCAGCCGTGTGACGACGACCTGCCGTGCGTGTTCACGAACGGTAGGCATCCCGACGGTGGTCGATATCGAGGATGCGCACTGTGGGTGTGGCCTCGTCGATCTCGTAGCGCACCCTGTAATCTCCTCGGCGCGCCCGCCAGTGTCCCTCGAATGGTGCTCGCAACGGTGCACCGACACCGCGAGGGGCTATCACCAGCGGTACGGAGATGAACTCCCACGCCGCGATGGCGGCGGCCTCGGGCAACAGATCGGTGAGGGCGCGCCTCGCACCGGGGGCCAGGATGAGCCGGTAGGGCTCCTCAGTCTCGAGGATCGCGGCCTCGGTCTTTCATAACTCGGCTCATTTCCTCGCCCGTGGTGAAGTCCCCGTTCTCGATGTCACGCTGGGCTTGCCGAACTCGTCCCATCGCCTCGGGGTCGCTCAGCAGCTCGAGCGTGGCCTCGAGTGACGCCAGGTCCTCGGCAGAGATCAGGACGACATACGAGCGGCCGTTCTTGGTGATCTGCACGCGCTGATGGGTGCGGTCCACCTCGTCGGCGATCTCCGACAGGCGAGCTTTGACTGCGGACAAGGGCAGAGTCTCCATAGACTAGAATAGTAGTCCACCGCTGGTGGCATGCGCCGGCGGCATCGCCGACCGGGCTGGCCAACCCCATCCTGGTAGACGCCGGCGAGTTGCACGACGACGCGTCAGTGGCCGCCGCCGAAGGCCATGGCCGCGATCAGGTCCATGCGGACCAGGTCGGCGAGGGGCCGCTCGATGTGGAACGAGTAGGCCGCGCTCTCGGCCGTCGCTCCGACGGACACCACGGTGACGATCGGCGAGCAGCGGGGGTCGGTGCCCGCCTGCTCCGAGATCGTCACTGACTGGGCCGGGTCGAGCGACAGCTCCTCGCGCGCCCAGCCTTCCAGCTCGTCGGCCGTGGTGGTCACTGGTCTGTTGCCTTCATGGGAATGCCGAGGCCGGCGACGGGCCTGGCGACTGCGGCGCGGGAGAGCGGGCGGAGGATGGGCATCGACCCATCTTCTCACCCAGCTCGCAGCCCGTTCCCAGGATGCTCACAGGCGGCGGTGGCTTACTACTGACATGCGCACGACCGGCGACTGCCCGCTCCGCCCTGGCCCCGGGTCCCCCCACCCGCGGCCTGGGCGGAGCGGCCGCATTCCTGCGGGCCGCCTGTCGTGCCCGGCGGCCGCCGCCCTGCCCCACCGGGGCCTGGCGGCCGCCCATCTCTCCTGCGTCCCAACTGCCCTGGCCCGGCCAGGCATCTAGCGAGGTGAACGACATGCCCGTCGACTTCGACTTCCCCGAGGTGCAGCCCACCCTGCCGCCGCCGGCCACCCCGAACGGGCCCTCGACGTTCCAGTTCGAGGCTCCCCCGGCCCAGCCCCCCGTCCAGCCGCCGCCGGCGCCGCCCGCGGCCCGCCCCGGTGGGGTCGCCCCCAAGTGGGTGGCCGCCATCGTGGCCGCGGCCCTGGTCGGCGGCGGTGCGGCCGGCGCCGTCACCAGCCGGCTGGCCGACAACGGCGGCTCCGCCGCCAGCCGGGCAGCGGCAGTGTCCACGTCGAACAACGGCAGCGTGATCACCCACACCGGCGACGTCCAGACGATCCTGGCCAAGGTCCAGCCCGGTGTGGTCTACATCCACACCCAGGCCTCTCGGGGCGGCCGGTTCTTCCCGACCCAGGGCGCCGGCACCGGGGTGGTCGTCACCGGCGACGGTGAGGTGCTGACCAATGCCCACGTCGTGGCCGGGGCCACGTCGATCAAGGTCAACCTGGCCGGCGAGAGCCAGGCCCGCGACGCCACCCTCGTGGCCGCCGACAGCCAGAACGACGTCGCCCTCATCAAGATCACCGGCGCCAGCAACCTCAAGACCGTCGAGATGGGCAGCTCGGCCGACATCCGGGTCGGCGACGACGTCGTCGCCATCGGCAACGCCCTCGACCTCAAGGGCGGCTTCACCGTGACACGCGGCATCGTCTCCGCCCTCAACCGGACGATCGACGCCGAGGACGGCACCACCCAGAGCGGCCTGATCCAGACCGACGCCGCCATCAACCCGGGCAACTCGGGGGGCCCGCTGGTGAACGCCGCCGGCCAGGTCGTCGGTATCAACACCGCCGTCGACGGGCAGGCCCAGAACATCGGCTTCGCCATCGCCATCGACAAGATCAAGCCCATCCTCGACGGGCTGCGCACCGGCAAGAGCACGACAAGCACCCCCCGGGCCTACCTGGGCGTGAGCACGCAGGCCGCGGACGGCACGCCGGGCGCCACGGTGATCGACGTCGGCGCCGGCACCCCCGCTGCCGGCGCCGGGATCGCCGTGGGCGACGTGATCGTCGGCCTCGACAACACCCAGATCGGCGACCCTGACAGCCTCTCCTCCGCCATCGGCGCCCACAAGCCGGGCGACCGGGTCACCGTCGTCTACCAGCGGGCCGGCGCCCGCCGCACGGCGCAGGTCACGCTGGGCACCCGCCCGGCCGGCTAACCCACCCGATCTGGCTGCAGTTACCCGCCTATTGGCGGGCTACTGCAGCCAGATCGGGTCAGGGCCGGCGGGCCGGGTCCCCCGCCTCGATCTCCAGGTCGCTCGCCACCATCATGCGGACCAGCTCGGGAAAGTCGACCTTCGGCTTCCACCCGAGCTGGTGGCGCGCCTTGGTGGCATCGCCGGTGAGGATGTCGACCTCGGCGGGCCGGGTGAAGCGGGGGTCGCTCTCGACCAGGTGCTTCCAGTCGTCGATGCCGGCCGCGGCAAAGGCATGCTCGAGCAGCTCACCGATGGTGTGGGTCTCACCGGTGGCGATGACGTAGTCCTCGGGGGTGTCCTGCTGGAGCATGAGCCACATGGCCTCGCAGAAGTCGCCGGCAAAGCCCCAGTCCCGGGCGGCATCGAGGTTGCCCAGGGTCAGCTTCTCCTGGAGGCCCAGCTTGATCCGGGCCACGCCATTGGTGACCTTGCGGGTCACGAACTCCAACCCGCGGCGGGGCGACTCGTGGTTGAAGCAGATGCCCGAGGTGGCGAAGAGGTCGTAGGACTCCCGATAGTTCACCGTGATGTAGTGGCCGAACACCTTCGCCGCGCCGTACGGCGAGCGGGGGTGGAACGGGGTCATCTCGGTCTGGGGGGTCTCGCGGACCTTGCCGAACATCTCCGAGGAGCTGGCCTGGTAGAAGCGGATCTTGTTGCCCGGGCCCTGGCTGGCCGGTCCCCCCACGATGCGCACCGCTTCGAGCATGCGCAGGACACCGAGCCCGGTGATGTCGGCCGTCAGCTCGGCCTGGCGGAAGGACAGGGCGACGAAGCTGATGGCCCCGAGGTTGTAGACCTCGTCGGGCTGGACCTGCTCGACGGCGGCGATGAGGGACGACAGGTCCTGGAGGTCGCCTTCGACGAGCTCGAGCCGGGGCGTCTCCTCCTGGATCATCCTGATCTTGGGATTGGCCTGGCCACGGACCATGCCGAAGACGTCGTAGCCCTTCTCAACGAGCATCTGGGCCATGTAACGGCCGTCCTGGCCGGTGATTCCTGTGATGAGGGCGCGGGGGGGCACCGAACGACGCTAGCCGGAACCGGCCCCTCCGCCCAAGGTGAGGTCGGCAACGGCCTCCGCACCCCGTAGCCTGTACGTCGTGGACCAGTTGGAGGCGACAGGGCGGCCGCCCGCGGCCCCCGCGCCCCGGCGGTTCCTCACCGGCCCCGGCGGCGGCCCGGACCGCCGCCAACAGGCGGTCCGGGGCCTCATGATGGCGACTGTCGCCATCGGCGTCGTGGTCGGTGTCTGGGGTGTCGACATGGGCGCCCACCAGGGCCGGGTCGGCCGCAACGTCACCCTCGGGGGCACGTCGGTGGCCGGCATGAAGCTGCCGGCCCTGGATGCCGCCGTGGCCGACCTGGCGGCGCGGTACAAGACCGCCGATGTGATCGTCGACGCGCCCGACGGTGGGTTCCAGGCCACCGCCTCGGACCTGGGCCTGTCGGTCGTCGAGGGCCGGACGGCGGCGGCGGCCCTGAGGGTGGGGCGTACGGGGAACCCGGCCGCTCGCATCTGGAGCTGGGCCCGGAGCTTCGTCGCCGAGCAGCGGGCACCGGTGCGGATCCAGGTCGACCAGAAGGCCATGGCCCGGATCGTGGCCGAGCGCGATCCCAAGCGCACCGCCCCCGTCGAACCGTCGCTGGCGGTCAAGGACGACAAGGTCGTGGCCAAGGCCGGTGAGCCTGGCCGCGGGATCTCCGGCCCCTCGGTCCTCGCCGCCCTGGTGAAGGCCGGCCCGAAGGGCCTCCCCCTGCAGATCTCCGTCGACCGCGACACCATCCCCACCCGTTTCTCGATCGACGACGCCCGCATGCTGGCCGACCGGGCCGAGGCGCTCAGCGCCGGCGGCCTCCCGGTGACCGCCGGCCCCACGACGGCCACCGTGCCGGCGTCGGTGGTGCGGGGCTGGTTCAGGGCCGCGGCCGGCGAGGACGCGCTGAAGCTGGTGGTCGACGCGTCCGATGCCCCCGACGAGCTGGCCGACCTCTTCCCGAAGCCCGTCGTGGCGCCGGTCGACGCCGGGTTCGCGGTGAGCGGGGGCAAGGTGTCGGTCACGCCGGCCAAGGCGGGCAGCGGCTGCTGCGCGGCCGGCGCCGTGGGGGCCATCCAGTCGGCGCTCCTCACCCGCTCGGCGGCCGACACGGCGGTCAACCTGCCGCTCAAGAGCGTGGCCGCAGCCCGTGACGACGACGCGGCCCGCAAGCTCGGCATCATCGAACCGATCGGCAGCTTCACCACCAACCACGCGGCCGGCGAGCCCCGGGTGAAGAACATCCACCGCATCGCCGACATCATTCAGGGTGCGGTGATCGCCCCGGGCGCCACCTTCTCGATCAACGACTTCGTCGGCCGGCGCACCATCGCCAACGGGTTCGTCTCCGCCCCGGTCATCGACGAGAACTACAACTTCACCGAGGACGTCGGCGGCGGCATCTCCCAGTTCGCCACCACCATCTTCAATGCCGCCTTCTTCGCCGGCCTCGACATCCCGAGCTACTTCATGCATGGCATCTACATCTCGCGCTACCCCTACGGCCGCGAGTCCACCATCTCCTTCCCCGGCCCCGACGTGCGCATCCGCAACAACACCCCGTACGGCGTGCTGATCTGGCCCACCTACACCGAGACGTCGATCACCGTGACCATGTACTCGACCAAGTACGTCAGCGGCGAGCAGACTGGCCAGACCAAGGAGATGAAGGGGGTGTGCACCGCGGTGACCACGGAACGCACCCGCACCTACGTCGACGGTCGCAAGACGATCGACCGGTTCAGCGGCCTGTACTCCCCCGAAGAAGGCGTCAAGTGCGAATAGCCGACCGGGGTGGGATCGACGTGGCGGCCACGGTGCGGGCCATCGGGTACGGGCGCGTCGCCCTGGGCGCGTCGTACCTGCTCACGCCCGGTCTGGCCCTGCGCATGTGGCCCGGCGGGGCCCCAGCCGCCGGCGCCGACGGGGCCCTGCTGCGGATGATGGCCCGGTCCACCGGGGGTCGCGACATCGGCCTGGGCCTCGGCGCCCTCCTCGCCCTCAAGCACGGCAGCCCGGTGCGGGGCTGGCTCGAAGCGGCCATGCTGGCCGACGTGGCCGATGCCGCCGCCATCGCCGTTGCCTTCCGGCACCTGCCCCGCGCCAAGGCCGTCCTCATGCTGGGAGCGGCCCTCGGCACGGCTGCCGCCGGCCGCAAGCTGGCGTCCGCGATTGGCTAGCCCCGCGGGCGGCACCGAGGTGGTCGTCGTCGGGGGCGGCCCGGCCGGCGCCGCCGCGGCCATCACCCTGGCCCGGGGCGGCCGGTCGGTCCTGCTCGTCGACAAGGCCCGCTTCCCCCGCGACAAGTGCTGTGGCGACGGCCTCACCGCCGACGCCCTCCGCCAGCTCGAAGCCCTGGGCCTGCGCCCCGACGCCGTGCCCGACTGGCAGCCCGTGGCCGAAGTCCACGTCTGCTCTCCAGTGGGGCGCACGGTCACGTTCCCCCTCCCCGCCGACGGGCAGTACGCCGTCGTCGCCCCCCGGGCGCAGCTCGACGCCGCCCTGCTCGACGTGGCCCGGGCCGCCGGCGTCAAGGTGGCCGACGGGCACAGCCTCACCGGCGCTCGGGCCGTCGCCGGCGGCCTCGAGCTCGACGTCGACGGCCTCGGCACCCTCATCACGGACTACGCCATCGGCGCCGACGGGGCCTGGTCGCCCCTCCGCCACGCTCTGGGCGCCAACCAGCCCGGTTACCTGGGCGACTGGCACGCCTTCCGCCAGTACTTCTCCGAGGTCGGCCCCGAGGCTGCCGGCCTGTGGATCTGGTTCGAGCCCGACCTGCTCCCCGGCTACGCATGGTCGTTCCCGCTCCCCGGCGGGCGGGCCAACGTGGGTTTCGGCATCCTGCGCGACGCCGGCATCCCGGTCCGTGACATGAAGGACATGTGGCCCGACCTGCTGGCCCGCCCGGCCATCCGCGACGTGCTGGGCCCGTCCGCCGTCCCCGAGGGCACCCACAAGGCGTGGCCCATACCCGCCCGCGTCGACCAGATGCCGTTGACCGCCGGCGGGGGCCGGGCCCTCTTCGTGGGCGACGCGGCCTGTGCCACCGACCCCATGACCGGCGAGGGCATTGCCCAGGCGCTGCTCACCGGCCGCCAGGCCGCAGTGGCCGTGCTGGCCGGCGGCGCCGGCGTCGCCGCCGCCTACGAGCGGGCCGTCGAGCACGAGCTCTTCGCCGACCACCGCCTCTCGCGCCTCCTCAGCCGGGCGCTGAGCCACCGCAAAGGGGTCCGCATCGCCCTCCGGGTCGCCGGCGCCAACGACTGGACCCGGCGCAACTTCGGCCGCTGGCTGTTCGAGGACTACCCCCGGGCGGCGGTGATCACCCCGGGGCGCTGGCACCGAGGAATGTTCCGCGGGTCGGGGGCGTACCGGCAGTGAGGATCGACAAGGTCACCGTCGCCGACAACAACGTGTGGCTGGTGGGCGACGACCAACGGGTGGTGATCGTCGATGCCTCGCACGACGCGCCGGCCATCCTCGCCGCCGCCGGCGGGCGGAAGATCGACGGGATCGTCTGCACCCACGGGCATACCGGCCACGTGAACGCCGCCATCGCCCTGGCCGATGCCTCCGCCGCCCCGGTGGCCCTGCACCCGGCCGACCGGCCCCTATGGGACGCCCTCCATCCCGGCCGGCCGCCGGACATCGAGCTCGGCCACGGCGACGTGCTCCAGATGGGCGGGACGCTCCTCCAGGTATGGCACTCGCCCGGCCACTCGCCGGGCAGCGTCTGCCTCCACCTGGCCGAGGCCGGCGTGCTGTTCAGTGGCGACACCCTGCGCAAGGGCGGCCCCGGGCCGGCCGGGGAGCCGCCGGGCGACTTCGCCACCCTCATCGAGTCGCTCCGCCGGCTCCTCCTCTACATCCCGCCCGCGACCGTCGTGCACCCGGGCCACGGCGGTTCGACCACCGTCGCCGACGAGTCGCCCCACGTCGACGAATGGACCCGCCGCCGGCGCTGAGCCCGCCCACCCGGCCTACCGGTGACGCATGCCGGGGGTACCGCCCCCAGTCCCGTCACCAGTTCGATGGGGGGGTCAGTCGAGCAGGCCCGCCGGCGGGTCGATGACGACCCGGCCGGGGGAACGGCCGGTGACGAAGACGAGCGGGACCAGCCGCTCGCCCGACAGGACGAGCAGGTCGGAGGCCGGGTTGGCCTCCACCGCCTCGACCGGGCCGTAGCTGCGGCCGGCGAGGTCGACCACCTCGGCGCCGATCAGCTCGTGGACCCACAGGGTGTCCTCATCGCCCTCGACGGGCTCGGCCGACAGGACCACGCCCCGGTACCCCTCGGCCGCGTTCCGGTCCTCGATACCCCGGAACGCCACGATCCACCGCTCCTGGTGGGGCGTGGAGGTGAGCACCTCGAGGTCGCCCCGGGGTGAGGAGAGAACGGCGCCGGGGGCCAGCCGCAGGTCGGGCCGGTTGGACACCAGCTCGACGATGACCTCACCCCGGATCCCGTGCGCCTTGGCGATGCGCCCGACCTCGAGCACGCCCTGGTTAGTCGACGATGTCGACGTGGACGTCGAGGCCCTCGCGAGCGGCCGCGGCCCGGACGACGGTGCGGATGGCCTGCGCCGTCCGGCCCCGCCGACCGATGACCCGGCCCATATCGTCGGGCGACACGTTGAGGCGGAGGCTCACCGTGCTGCGGCTCTCGTCGACCTCGACGATGACCGAGCCGGGATCGTCGACGATGGCCTTGGCCACGTACTCGAGGACCGTCCGCGGTACCGAGCCCTCGAGCCGGTTGCCGTCGTCGGTCTCGTCGTCGTCGTCGACGTCCAGCTCGTCCACGCCGGCGTCGCTCACGAGGAGGCCGGCGTGCTGGCCGCGGCCGGCGCCGGCGCGCCGCCCGAGCCGGGCTTGAACTGCTCCAGGGCACCCGAGATCTTCAGGAGCTGGCGGGCCCGGTCGGTGGGCTGGGCGCCCTTCTGGAGCCAGGCCACGGCCTTGTCGTTGTCGATCTTGATCAACGACGGCTCGGCCCGGGGGTCATAGGTGCCCACGATCTCGATGAAACGACCGTCGCGCGGCGACCGCCCGTCGGCGGCGACGAGACGGTAGGTCGGCTGCTTCTTCTTGCCCATCCGCATGAGGCGGAGCTTGACTGCCATTTTCCTCTTTCCTGGTTATCCGAAACTCGGCACGCGCGGGCGGCCCTTGCCGCCACCACCGGGGCCCTTTGACGACTTGCCGAACATCCGCATCATCTTCTGCATGTCCTTGAACTGCTTGAGGAGCTGGTTGACCTCGTTCGTGGTCGTCCCGCTCCCCTGGGCCACCCGCAAACGCCGGGACCCGTTCATGATCTGGGGGTCCCGCCGCTCCTCAGTGGTCATGGAGCGGATGATGGCCTCGATCCGACCGATCTCCTTCTCGTCGATCTCGGCGTTCTTCAATTCCTTCGGGATTCCGGGCAGCATACCGACCAGGTTCTGGATCGGCCCCATCTTCTTCACCTGCTGCATCTGCTCGAGGAAGTCCTCGAGGGTGAAACTGCCCTTCTGGAGCTTCTCCGCGGCCCGGATGGCCTCGTCCTGGTCGTAGGCGGCCTCGGCCTTCTCGATCAGGGTGAGGACGTCGCCCATGCCCAGGATCCGCCCGGCCATCCGGTCGGGGTGGAAGGGCTCGAAGTCGCCCAGCTTCTCCCCCACCGAGGCGAAGGCGATGGGCCGGCCGATCACCTCCTTGACGGAGAGGGCGGCGCCACCGCGGGAGTCACCGTCGAGCTTGGAGAGGATCACGCCGTCGATCTGCAACGAGGCATGGAAGGACTCGGCCACGTTGACCGCGTCCTGGCCGGTCATGGCGTCGACCACGAGGAACGTGTAGTTGGGGTTGACGGCCGCCGAGATGCGGCGGGCTTCGTCCATCAGGTCCTCGTCGACGTGGAGCCGGCCGGCGGTGTCGACGATCACCACGTCCTTGCCCAGCCGGCGGGCCTCCTCCAACCCGGCCCGGGCCGCGGACTCAGGGTCGGTCGGCTCGGAGAAAACGGGCACGCCGGCCTGGCCGCCCAGGACGCGCAGTTGCTCCACCGCGGCGGGACGCTGGAGGTCACAGCCGACGAGGAGCGGGTTGCGGCCCTGGGACCGGAACCACTTGGCCAGCTTGCCGCACGCCGTGGTCTTACCCGAGCCCTGGAGGCCGGCGAGCATCACGACCGTGGGCGGCTTCGAGGCGTAGGTGATCTTGAGGTTCTCACCGCCCAGGGCGGTGACCAGCTCCTGGTGGACGATCTTGATGACCTGCTGGGCCGGGCTCAGGCTGGCCGACAGGGCGGCCCCGACGCACTGCTCCCGGATGCGCCCGACCAGGTTCTTGACGACCTTGAAGTTGACGTCGGCCTCGAGCAGGGCGACGCGGATCTCGCGCAGCACCTCGTCGACCTCGGCCTCGCCCATCCGGCCGCGGCCACGCATCCGCTTGAAGATCGTCTCGAAGCGGTCGGAGAGATTGTCGAACATGGCTCAGCCCAGGGTACTGGACGCCAGCCCTCGAACCGGTTTGGTCAACTGGGGGCGGGATATCGCCGCCGATTGACCAAACCGGGCTCGGTGATCAGGCGAACAGGGCGTCGATGAACTCGTCGGGGTCGAAGGGGACGAGGTCGTCGGCGGTCTCGCCCAGCCCGACCAGCTTGATCGGGATGCCCAGGTCGTTCTGGATGGCCAGGACGATGCCGCCCTTGGCCGTGCCGTCGAGCTTGGTGAGGACGACGCCGGTGACCTCGACGGCCTCGGTGAACTGCTTGGCCTGGACCAGGCCGTTCTGACCGGTGGTGGCGTCGATGACCAGGAGGACCTCGGTGACCTTGCCCGGCGGCTTGTCGGCCACCCGGCGCACCTTCTTCAGCTCCTCCATCAGGTTGACCTTGGTGTGGAGACGGCCGGCCGTATCGGCCAGCACCAGGTCGGTCTGACGGGCCGCGGCCCGCTCGACCGCATCGAAGACGACCGCACCGGGGTCGCCGCCCTCGTTGCCCCGGACCAGGGTGGCGCCGACCCGCTTCGACCACAGCTCGAGCTGCTCGGCGGCGGCCGCCCGGAACGTGTCGCCGGCGGCCATGATCACCGTGCGGCCCTCGCCCACCTGCTGGTGGCCGACCTTGCCGATGGTGGTGGTCTTGCCCACCCCGTTGACGCCGACGAACAGCCAGACGTTGGGGATACCCGGCTCGATGCGGAGCGTGCGGTCGGCGATCGACAGCCGCTTCTTGAGGTTGTCCTTCAGGGCGTCGACCAGGGCCTCCGAGGTGGAGATGCCCTCGGCCTTGACCTGGGCCCGGAGCTGGTCGAGCAGGGCGGTGGTGGCGGTGATGCCGACGTCGGCCCGGATCAGGGCCTCCTCCAGCTCCTCCCAGCTCTCGTCGTCGATCTTGGTCCGTGACCGGACCGAGCCGAGGTACCCGGCCAGCAGGCCACGGGCCTTGCCGATGCGGTCCCGGAAGCGGGGCCGGAGCTGCTCGGCCGGCGACTCGCCGGCCTCGGGCTCGGCCACAGGCGCCTCGCGGGCGCCGGCGAGCACGGCTTCGGCCTCGGCCACGACCTCGGCGGCCTGGCGGGCCAGCTCCTCCTCGGAGGGGATGGTGGGCCGCTTGACCTTGGGCGGCTTGGCGGGAGGCGCCGAGGCCGCCGACTTGGGCGACACGGCTGGGGACGGCGGCGGCTCGAGCTCGGCGTCACGCCGGCGGGGGCGGGAGGCGATGAAGGCGGCCACCAGGCCGCTGACCACGAGGACGGCCAGCAGTCCGAGCACGATCTCCATGGCCTCAGGCTACCGGTACTGGCAAGGCCCCCGGGGGGCCGGGCTCCGGGGCCCGGTCAGCCGCCGGCGTTCAGGAGCGCGGTCACCTGCCGTCGTCGGGTCACGGTACCCGGTGGGACTACGTGCTGGCGCCCACCCGCTCGCTCACCACGCGGGACGAGCCGCCCGGCTGCATGGTGACGCCGTACAGGCAGTCGGCGGCCTCCATCGTGCGCTTCTGGTGGGTGACCACCAGGAGCTGGGCCTCCTGGCGGAACTCGCCGAGGAGGTCGAGGAATCGGGTGAGGTTGAGGTCGTCGAGCGCCGCCTCCACCTCGTCGAGCAGGTAGAACGGCGACGGGCGGCTCCGGAACACGGCGAACAGGAAGGCCAGGGCCACGAGCGACCGCTCGCCGCCGGAGAGCAGCGAGAGCTTGCGGACGTTCTTCCCCGCCGGCCGGGCTTCCACCTCGATGCCGGCCTCGAGCAGGTTGTCGGGGTCGGTGAGGCGGAGCCGGCCCTGGCCGCCCGGGAAGAGGGTCTCGAACAGGCGGACGAAGTGGTCGGCGACGTCGGCGTAGGCCGCGGCCAGGAGCTGGGCCATCTCGACCTCGACGGCGCGGATGACCTTGGTCAGCTCCCGCCGGGTGCCCTTCACGTCGTCGAGCTGGGCGGCCAGGAACGCGTGGCGCTCCTGCAACGCGGCCAGCTCCTCGAGGGCCAGGGGGTTCACCGGGCCCATGAGCCGCAGCTCCCGTTCCAGCTCCCGCACCCGGCTGCTCGGGCTCGTGCCGTCGCGCAGCTCGGGGCACGCCGCGGCCATGGCCGTCGCCGGCTCGCAGTCCAGCTCCCGGCGCAGGCTCTCGACGGCCGCCTCCTGGCGCATGCGGGCCTCGGCATCGTCGAGCTCGGCCCGGCGGGAGCGCTCCCGGACCTCTTCCAGCCGCCGCTCGGCCTCGTGGCGGCGCCGGCGCAGGACATCGAGCCGGCCCGACGCGGTGGCCAGGGCCTGGGCCTGGCGCTCCCGCCGGGCCCGCACGTCGGCCAACTCGGTGCCCAGGACGCCCAAGCGGTCGTCGACCAGGGCGGCCAGCCACCCGGTGCGCCGGCTGAGCAGCTCGATCTCCTGGCGGCGGGCGCCGGCGGCGGCCCGCTCGGCGCCGTGGCGGGCCAGGCGCTGCTCGACGTCGGCCAGGCGCCGGCTCAGGTAGGCCCGGCGGTCACGGAGCCCGGTGGCCCGCATGTCCAGCTCGGTGCGCCGGCTGCGGAGGGCCGAGACCCGCTCCTGGGCGACGGCCCGGGCCGCACCCAAACGGGCGGCCTCGGCCGCCCGCTGGGCCGCATCGGCTTCGAGGACCGGGAGCAGGGCGGTGAGCTCGGCGATGCGGGCGTCCTCCTGGGCCAGCCGGCCGGCGAGGCGGTCGAGGTGGGCCCGCACGCCCTCGGCCCCGCTCTGGGCCTCGCGCCGGCGGACCTCGGCCCGGTCGAGGTCGCCCCGGGCAGCCCGGGCCGCCCGAGCGGCGGCGTCGCGCCGGAGACCGGCCTCCCTGGCGGCTGCGGAAGCCTGTTCTGCATCGGTCGTGGCCTCGGCCAGGCGCCGGGCGGCGACGGCCACGGCCGCCGTTGCCGCCGTCGCCTCGGTGCGGGCCTCGTCCAGCGCGACACGGGTGGCGGCCGTCCCGGTGTTGCCCCGCCGCCAGGCCGTGGCGCCGAACCGGTCGCCCGACCGGGTGAGGGCCACGACCTGCGGGTAGGCCAGGCTGACATCGAGGGCCTCGGCCCACCCGCCGGCGACGACGACCGCCCCGGCCAGGAGCAGGTCGAGCACCCGCTCCACGCCCGGGTGCGAGGAGCGGACGTGGGCCCGGAGCGGCTCCCCTGGACAGCCCGGGGGCACCGGGGTGACGGCCGCCGCCGGGGCCCCGAGGGCGAGGACGCCGGCCGCGGCATCGTCGTCGGCCAGGCCGGCGAGCAGTTCCCGGGCCGCACCGACCCCGTCGACGACGACGGTGTGGGCCAGCTCGGCCGCAGCCGCGGCCCACGCGTCGTCCCACCCCCGGTCGACCTCGACGAGCCCGGCCAGGGGCCCGAGGACGCCGGCGACCCCTTCGAGGCGGGCGGCGCCAGCCGACCCGCCTGACTCGGCCAGGGCGAGGGCCAAGGCCTCGGCCCGGGCCGCCCACACCCGCTCGGCGGCCGCGGCCTCGCGGACATCGGCCCGGGCCGACTCGAGGCGGGCCGTGGCCTCGGTGCGGCCGGCGTCGG
The DNA here is from genome assembly GCA_023264995.1 of Acidimicrobiia bacterium. GTDB lineage: Bacteria > Actinomycetota > Acidimicrobiia > Acidimicrobiales > AC-14 > CADCTB01. Next base: position 56,021 of record JAHFUR010000008.1, read on the forward strand.
CCTGTTCGGACGCGGCCACCGCGGCGCGCTCCTGGACGGCCAACCCGTCGACCTCGGCCCGGCGCCCGGTGGCCTCGGCGTCGGCCGCCGCCGCCTGCGCCTCGAGCGACGCCAGCCGGGCCTGTAGGCCCACCACCTCGGCCCGGCCCCGCTCGGCACCGGCCCGGACCGCAGCCAGCTCGCCCCGGGCCTCGGCCGCCCGGTCGGGGCTGGGCAGGGGGCCGTCCAGGGCCTGCAGCTCCCGGGCGGCGACGGCTTCGGCCTCGGCCAGCTCGGCCCGCAACGGCTCAAGGGGCTCGGCCTCGGTGGTGACATCGGCCAGCTCGGCGGCCAGGCGGGCCGCCTCGGACTCGAGCGACGCGATGACGTTGGCGTCGACCGCCACCGCCCGGTCGCGGCCGAGCGAGCGCTGGCGCTCGGCCATGACCGCGGCCAGGCCCCGCGCCCGCTCCCGCAGGGCCTCCAGGCGACCGACGGCCTCGCCCAGGCCGGCGCCCCCGGCCGAGGCCACCCAGGCCTCGGCGGCGGCCACCGACGAGTCGAGGCCCCGCAGCTCCACCTTGATCGACGCCTCGTCGGCGGCCAGACCGGTGCGGGCCGTGGCCGCCACCTGCTGGCGGGCGGCCAGGGCGGCCAGCTCGCGGCCGGCCAGGTGCAGCCGCAGGCCCCGCAGCTCGGCGGCCAGGGCGTCGTGGCGGCGGGCGGCATCGGCCTGGCGCTCCAGGGGCTTGAGCTGGCGGCCGACCTCCCGGTTCAGGTCGGCCAGGCGGACCAGGTTGGCCTCGGTGGCCTCCAGCCGGCGCTCGGCCTTCTCCTTGCGCCGGCGGTACTTAAGGATGCCGGCGGCCTCCTCAATGATCAGCCGCCGGTCCTCGGGCCGGGCGTCGAGGACGGCATCAAGGTTGCCCTGCGACACGATGACGTGCTGCTGGCGGCCGACGCCGGTGTCCGAGAGCAGCTCCTGCACGTCGAGCAGGCGGCAGGGCGCCCCGTTGATGGCGTACTCGCTCTCACCGGAGGTGCGGAACAGGGTGCGGGTGATGGTGACCTCGCTGAGCCCGATGGGCAGGAGGCCCGACGTGTTGTCGATGGTCAGGGTCACCTCGGCCCGGCCCAAGGCCGAGCGCCGGCCGGTGCCGGCGAAGATCACGTCGTCCATGCGGGTGGACCGCACCGAGCGGGGGCCCTGGGCCCCGAGCACCCACGCCACCGCGTCGACGATGTTCGATTTCCCGCTCCCGTTGGGCCCGACGACGGCGGTCAGGCCGGGCTCCAGCTCGAGCGTGGTCGGGTCGGCGAAGGACTTGAAACCCTTGAGCGTCAGTGACCGGAGAAACATGTAATTTCAAATCTACCGGGCGCCGGCGGCCGGGCGCGGATCTACCCACCCGACGAGCGGGACGCCAGCGGTCAGCCGAGCCGGAAGTGCCGGTACGGCGAGCGCCGGGCGCCGGCGCCCCCAACTGCGTCACCGAGGTGGAACGACACGTCCAGGCTGCGGTCGGCCGCGTCGTAGATGCCGTGCCAGAGGGTGCGGGGCGCCACCGGGCCGGCGTCGGTGCGGTCGACGCAGGCGTGGGCCGCCTTGATCTCGTCGGTCGACATCGGGCCGGCGCGGGCGGCGACCGCGGCCGTGAGCCGGCGGGCGCGGGCGTAGGTGGCCGAGGGGCCGTCGCCGGCAGGGAGGTCCTCGAGCGACGGGCGGCCGTGCAACAGGTGGTTGGTGACGACCTGCACCTCGCCCGCCCCCTCGACCACGTGCCGGCCCGATTCCCACACGAACGAATCGCCCGTGGCATCGGCCACCAGGTAGTGGCAGGCCTGGAACATGACGTACTGCTGGGCGGCCCGCAGACCGGCACGGGCCTCGCCGGTGGTCGTGCACGTCTCCAGCAGGTACCGGAGCACCTGGATCTCGTTGAGCCCGGCGGCGGGCGCCAGGGTCGGCCCGGCCCCACCGGGCTCGTCGTCGGCCAGCATGGCCACCACCAGGCCGGCGTCGTTCACCCCGTCGAGGCAGCCCCCGAGCAGCTCGTACGCGCCGATGAACAGGCAGGCGCGGCCCCCGTCGGCGGGGTAGGTCTCGGTCACGTAGGGCCGGGCGGTCATGGCCAGCTCCCCGGGCTGGGCGACGCCGCCGAGGATCTCGGTGAGGGTGGCCGCCGGGAAGTCGTAGTTGCGGCTGAGGGTGGGGTGCCCGCTCGCCACCACCTCCGGCGGCAGCCAGGCCACCGAGCATCCCGGCGGGGCACCGAGGTAGGCCAGCAACCCCAGCTCGACGGCATCGTCGTCGACGGCGAGGCCGTGCACGTCGGCCACGCCGAGCATGCGCTGGAAGTGCGCCGGCCACTCCCGCTCGTACCAGTGCCGGCGGGCCCGGGTGACCGCCGGGTCGCCACCGGCCGCCGGCGCCACGCCGTGGCGGTCCTGCGCCACCTCGGCCAGCGAGCGGCCGATCTCCCGGTGCGTGCCCCTCAGGACGAGGTGGCCGACCTCCACGACGTCGGCCGGCCCACCGGCGACGACCTCGACACCCGGCACGGCCTCACACTTGGCACTGCGGGCAGAGGAACGACGACCGGCCGTTGAACTTGACCCGGGCGATCGTGCTCCGGCACCGCCGGCAGGCCTGGCCCTCGCGGTCGTAGACCTTGTGCATGCTCTGGTACTCGCCCGTCTTGCCGAACAGGTCGCGGTACTGCTCGTCGGAGAGCGACGAGCCGCGGTGCTTAATGGCCTCCTGCAGGGTCTCGACCATGGCCCGGTAGAGCCGGCGGACCTCCTGGGACGAGAGGGTCTCCGACGAGCGGTCGTAGCGCAGGCCGGCGGCGAAGAGGATCTCGTCGCTGTAGATGTTGCCGATGCCGGCGCAGAACTTCTGGTCCATCAGGAGAGACTTGAGCTTGGCCTTCCGGGCGACGAGGAGCTCGCCGAACTTGGTCCAGCTCATCATCTCCTCCACCGGGTCGAACCCCAGGTGGGCCAGCTCGGGCACGACGTCGGGCAGTTCCTCGGGGGTGGTGACGAACATCTCACCGAAGGTCCGGGGGTCGATGAAGCGGAGCTGGCCACCCTGGGTGAAGGTGATGACCACGTGGGTATGGGTGGTGAGGGGGTCCTTGGTCTCGTTGCGGGCCCGGAGCAGCTGGCCGCTCATCCCCAGGTGCACGACGAGCACGTCGCCGCTCTCGAGGCGGATGAGGAGGTACTTGCCCCGCCGCTCGACGGCCGTGAACTTGTGGCCCTCCAGCTTGGCGATGAAATGCTTCTTGTTGGGATGGCGGCGGATCGACCGCATCCCGGTCACGTCGACCAGCTTCACCCGCTTGCCCACGACCTCCTTGTCGAGGTCGCGGCGGATGGTTTCGACCTCGGGCAGCTCAGGCATCGTCCTCTTCGGTAAGCGTCGTGGTCGGCTGACCAGCAGTCGGGGGTCCCGGCGCGGGTGCGCCCGGCTCGGTCAGGTCGGTACCGGGCACGCCGGCTTCGGACAGGCGCACCCACGCCATCCGGGCCGCCGCCTGCTCGGCCTGCTTCTTGGAACGGCCCTCGCCCCGGCCGACGGCGTCGCCGTGGACCGACACCGTGGCCGCGAAGCGCTTGGCGTGGTCGGGGCCCTCCGAGACGTGGTGGTAGCGGGGCAGCTCGTCATAGACGCGGGCACACAGCTCCTGGAGCCGAGTCTTGAAGTCGTGCCCACCGGGGCCGGCCGCCCCCTCGGTGATGCGCTCGCCCAGCAGGCGCATGACCAGCTCGACAGCCGGCTCCCAGCCGCCGTCGATGTACACCGCGCCGATGACCGCCTCCATGGCGTCGGACAGGATCGACGGCTTCTCCCGACCGCCGGAGGCGTCCTCCCCCTTGCCCAGGCGCAGGCTCGCACCGAGGTCGATCTCCTCGGCCACCTCGGCCAGCACCTCGGCGTTGACCACCGACGCCCGGACCTGGGCCAGCTGGCCCTCAGGCAGGTCGGGGTAGGTGCGGTACAGGTAGTCGGTGACCACCAGGCCCAGCACGGCATCGCCCAGGAACTCCAGGCGCTCGTTGGAGAGGTTGCCGGGGACCTCGGCGCACCACGACCGGTGGGCCATGGCCCGCGCCAGCAGCTCGCGGTCGCCGAAGGGCAGCCCGAGCCGTTCGACGAGGCCCTCGGGCTCGGGAAGGCTGCTCAGTTGGACGACGCTCCGCCGACACGCCCGAGCACGTAGTCGACGGCGTCGCGGACGGTCTTCAGGTCCTCGAGGTCTTCGTCCTCGATGCGGAAGCCACCGACACGCTCGCCCAGCTCCTTTTCGAGGTCCTCGACCAGCTGGATCATGGCCAGGGAATCCGCGTCCAGGTCGTTGGTGAAGGACGCCCCCTCGGCGATGCTGGACGGGTCGATCTCGAGGATGTCCGCGAGGCGGTCACGGACCAGCTGCAGGACCTCGGGACGGTCCAGCGGGCCCTGCTCGACGTTGGTTTCGGCAGGCACGGCCGCAAACACTCCTCAGTGGGGGATAGGAACCGACATGAGTGTAGTCCCGGTCGCGCTTGTGCGCTTGTGAACGATCGCTAGCGGGTGACGGCCTGGCGGATGCTCCCCACCAGGTCGCCCGCCACCATCTCGGCGGCCAGCCCGACGGCGTTGACGATGGCCCGGGCCGACGACGACCCGTGGCTGATGATGCAGACACCGTCGACACCGAGGAGGGCGGCACCGCCGTAGGTGTCGGGGTCGAGCTCGGCCTGGAGGGGCAGGAGGGCGGGCAGGAGCACTTTGGCAGCAGCCCGTGTCGCTTCGGTGGACATCATGGCCCCGAGGATGGCGTCGACGACGACCCGCACCGAGCCCTCCAGGGTCTTGAGGACCACATTGCCGGTGAAGCCGTCGGTCACGACCACGTCGGCGGCGTCGGTGAGGACGTCACGGCCCTCCACGTTGCCGACGAACCGGCCCATGGACAGGGCGCCGGCCTCGGCCAGCAGGACGTGGGCCTCCTTGACCAGGTCGTTGCCCTTGCTCTTCTCCTCGCCGATGGAGAGCAGGCCGACGAGGGGCTCGGCCTTGCCCAGGCGCAGGACGGCGTACGCCGCCCCCATCTGGGCAAACTGGAGCAGCCAGGGGGCGGTGCACTCGGCGTTGGCGCCGCTGTCGAGCAGGACCGTGGGGGTGGATCCGGGGACCGGCAGCATGGTGGCGATGGCCGGCCGGGCCACGCCGGTGATCCGGCCCATGCGCAGCAGGGCGCTGGCCATGGCCGCCCCGGTATTGCCGGCGCTGACCATGGCCGACGCCCGCCCGTCGCGCACGGCCTCGGCCGCCCGCACCATCGACGCGTCCTTCTTGCGGCGCACCCCCTGCATGGGGTCGTCGGTCATGTCGATGACCTCCGACGCCGGCCAGACCTCGAGGCCGCCCGGGTCCCCCATGACCTCGGGGTCTCCGATCAGCACCACGGGCACGCCGAACCGCTCCGCCGCCTCCCGGGCGCCGGCGACGATCTCGCCGGGGCCCTTGTCGCCCCCCATCACGTCGACCGCGATGGGGAGCAGCACCTCAGGCGTGCTGCTAGTCAACCTCGATGGCCTGGCGGCCGCCGTACCAACCGCAGTTGGCGCAGACCACGTGGGGCAGCTTGGCCTGGCGGCACTGCGGGCACGTGCTCCGGGGCGGGCTGCCCAGGCGCCAGGCCGAGGCTCGCCGGCTACGGCTCTTGGCCTTGGACGTCTTCTTCTTCGGGACAGCCATAAGCCGACGATCTTACTCGCTCAGTCGTCCCCGGACAGATTGAGACCGTCGAGGGCAGCCCACCGGGTATCGCCGCCCGCCGGCGGGCACTGGCAGTCCCCCTCGTTGAGGTCGGCACCGCAGGTCGGGCACAGCCCGCGGCAGTCGTCCCGGCACAGCGGGACCAGCGGGAGGTCGAGGACGAGCGACTCGCGGGCCAGTGGCTCCAGGTCGACCCGGTCGTGGCCCAGGGGGTAGCTCTCGCCGTCGCGGGGCACCGGCTCGAACAGCTCCTGGAAGTCGACGTGGAGCATGCCCGCGACCGGCCGGAGGCAGCGCCGGCACGGCCCGTCCCAGGCCCCGTCCGCCGTGCCGGTGGCCAGGAGGCCGTCGGACACCCATTCGAGCAGGGTGTCCACCACGACGGGGACCTCAGTACGGAGCGTGGAGTCGACGACGGTGACCGGCTCGGCCAGGCGCCCCTCGACCCGCTCCCGGCGCCGCGCCCCGGGCCGGCCGACCAGGTCGGCGACGTTCACGAGAAACGGGTTCACAGCTCACCACTGGTCCTGGTCGAAGAAGACCTCGCCGCTGTCGGCGTCGGCGTTGGCCGCGATCTGGTCGCCCTCGGAGGACTCCGGCAGCGGGGCCACCCGCAGCTTCTCCCGGCCGCCGACGACGGTCTTCATGATCCGCTCCAGCACGATCTCGAAGCTGGCCAGCTTCTGGTCGACGTAGTCCTCGGCCTCATGCTTGAGGCGCCGGGCTTCGTCGTTGGCCTGTTCCAGGGTGCGGTTGGCCACCCGCTGGGCCTCGCGGACCAGCTCGGTGCGCTGCACGATGCGCTCGGCCCGCTCCCGGGCCGCGCTGAGGATCTCGTCACCCTCCCGCTGGACCTTGGCCAGGTACTCCTGACGCTCCTTGAGCAGCCACCGGGCCTGGCGCATCTCCTCGGGAAGGCGGTTGATGGCCTCCTCCAGCATCTCCACGACCTCGTCCTTCTCCAACCGGACGGTGGAGGAGAGCGGCATCTTGGGCGCAGAGTTCACCTGGTCGAGGACCCGCCGGAGCAGGACCTCGGTATCGGGCGCCTCGTTGTGGCGATCGGGGACGATCACCGCGTCACCGTAGCCCGGCTCCCGCGACGCGCATCATGCGCTGAACCTCTCTTTCAGCCTTTGGGCGATGGGAGCCGGCACCATCGAGGACACGTCACCGCCGAACCGGGCGACTTCGCGGACCAGGCTGGAGGACAGGAAGGAGTGCTCGGGCGCGGTCGGGAAGAACACGGTGGCGATCCCCGACATCCTCTCGTTGACCTGGGCCATCTGCAGCTCGAAATCGAAGTCCGAGACGGCCCGCAACCCCTTCACGATGGCCTGCACGCCCTGGGCCAGGGCATAGTCTACGAGCAGGCCCTCGAAGGCGCCGATCTCGACGTTGGCCAGGTGGGCGGTGACCTCGGCCAGCATGGCCTGGCGCTCGTCGAGGCTGAACAGGGGCGGGGCCTTGCCCGGGTTGCCCACCGCGGCCACCAGGACGTGGTCGAACAACCGGGCCGTGCGCTCGATGACATCGAGGTGGCCGAAGGTCACCGGGTCGAACGAGCCAGGTATGAGGGCCTTCGGCATCTACCCCTGTTCCTCATGCGGCGCCTCGGCCTCTCGGCGGGCGAGGGTCACCACCGTATCGCCGTACCGCTTCGAGCGAAGGGGGCGCCACCCCGGCGGCAGGTCGACGTGGGCCCGGGCCTCTATGGCCACCAGGCGGGCTGGCAGGACAGCCAGGAGGGCGGGCCACCCGTCGAACGCGTACGGGGGGTCGGCGAAGGCCAGGTCGACGAGGGTGGGGGCGCCGGCGAGGAAGCGGCCGACGTCGGCCTGCACGACCCGGGCCTTGTCCGCCAGCCCGGTGACCCTCAGGTTGGCGGTGACGGCGGCCACGGCCTGGGGGTCGGCGTCGACGAACGTCGCCGATGCCGCGCCCCGCGACAGGGCTTCGATGCCCAGCGCGCCAGTGCCGGCGAAAAGGTCGAGCACGGTGGCGCCGGCGATGGCGTCGAGGCTGCCCAAGGCGTTGAACAGGGCTTCACGGACGCGCTCGCTCGTCGGGCGGAGCTGGCGGCCGCTCGGGGCCGTGAGCCGGCGTCCCCCTGCGACACCTGCGACGACCCTCATGCGGCGACGGTAGCCGCGCGCCCTCTGCGCCGCGGGACCGCCGTGTAAGTTCTGGCCCGCTGATGTCTACCGTGCGTCGTGCCCTCATCCTGCTGCTCGTGCTCGGGTCGGCGGTGGCCGGCGGCGGCCTCCTGGCGCCGGCTTCCGCCCAGGTCCGCCCCGACGACCCCCGCGCCGGCCTGGTCTACGCCGGCCTCCGCCAGGCCGCGGCCGGCAGCTTCTGCGCCGGCGCGTTCGAGTCGGTCCTGGCCGAGCGGGTGCCGGCAGGGTTGAAGAACGTCCTGTGCACCCACGGCCCCGATGCGGCTCCCGACGGCGTCGACGTGCGGGTCAACCGGGAGCCCGACCTGACCGCCGAGGTCCCCCTGCCCTCGGGCGCCACCGCCGCGGCCGAGACGCCCCCGTTGGGGTGCTACGGCACCGGGAGCGACGGCTACCGGGTCCAGCTCATCTATGCCCGCAGCGCCTCGGGTTCCGACCGGTACTCCGCGTACGCCGCGTCGTTCAAGGCCTGGGCCGCCCGGCTCGACGATGTGGTCAACCAGAGCGCGGGCCAGACCGGTGGCACCAGGCATGTCCGGTTCGTCACCGACTCGAGCTGCAACCCCATCGTGCAGCGCGTCACCCTCAGCGACTCGGCCATGTCGAACTTCGGGAGCATGGTGACCGCGCTCCACAACGGCGGGTACGCCCGGACCGACCGCAAGTACCTCGTGTGGGCCGACGCCAACGTCTACTGCGGGATCGCCGAGATCTACAACGACGACAGCGCCGACGCCACGCCCGGCCGCAACTACAACAACGGCAACCGGGCCATCCAGGGATCGGTCGCCCGGGTCGACAACGGGTGCTGGGGCCAGCCGAACATGGTGGAGGCCCACGAGCTGCTCCACAATCTCGGCGGGGTGCAGCTGACGGCGCCGAACGCCACGGGTGGCTACCACTGCAACGACGAGTCCGACCGCCTCTGCTACGCCGACGGCACCCGGTCTTCCACCATGCGCCAGGTGTGCCCCCTCGACCACGAGGCGCTGTACGACTGCAACAACGACGACTACTTCAGCACCGCGCCCGACCCCGGCTCCTACCTGGGCACGCACTGGAACAGCGCCAATAGCGCGTTCCTGACCAGCCTGGCGCCCACCGTCCCGGGGACCACCACCACCACTGCGCCGCCATCGACGACCACAACCACGACCGCGCCGCCGCCGACGACGACCTCCACGAGCACCACGACGACGACCACCATCGCTCCCCCGCCGAGCACGACCACCACCGTCCCCCCGGGCACGACCACGACCCTTCCGCCGTCGGGCACCGTGCCCTCGGCACCGCAGGGGCTCAGCGCCACCCAGCCCCAGGTGGGCGGCGGTGTGCAGCTGGTCTGGCAGGCGCCGGCCACCGGGCCGGTCACCGGGTACCGCATCTACCGCGGCACCAGCCCGTCCAGCCAGACGCTCCTGGCCACGGTCGGCAACGTGCTCGGCTACGCCGACACCAGCGCCGGGCGGCTGCTCTACTACTACCGGGTCACGGCGTACAACGCCGCCGGCGAGGGGCCGGCGTCGAACCTCACCGGGATGATCGGCAAGGTCGCGACCTCCGCCGGCATGGTGAGCGAGGACGTCGACCGGAGGCTGGTCGTCTCCAGCACCGTGGGCAGTTCGCCGCTCGTCGCCCGCCGGTGGGCGTGAGCTGGTCCTGAGACCCGCCGGCGGGCGATGAGCAGTCCCGGGGCGGCTCCTCGGCTGGCCCACGGCACCTGGGCCCGCCGGGCCCACCATCTCGGCGAGGCAGGCGTGGGCGGCCTCTCGCCGGCGGCGGTCACCTGGTTCGGGCCGGCCCGGTACGAGCCCGGCCGGCCGGGGAGCGAAGCCACGGTCCAGGCCCTCTCCGGGCTGATGGAGGTCCATGGCCGCGATGCGGGCGCGCCGCGCCGGCTCGGGCTGGAGGTGGCGTCGGTGGCCGCCGGGCTCCTGGCCGTCCAGGGGAGCCTGGCCGCGGCCATCGCCGGGCTGCGGAGCAGCCCGGTCCCCGCCGTCCACACCTCGGTGCTCCAGGCCGCGTTGGTACTCCTGTCGCACTACATCGTGGTCGCCACCGGGCTGCCCGACGCGGTGCCCGGTCCCCCCCTGCCCGCCCCGGGGCCGCCCTTCGCCAGCGCCGGCGGGCAGTGGTTCGAGATCGAGACGCTCGACGCCGGCGCGTGGACCGAGTTCTGGACCGCCCTCGGCGCCGGCCACGTCGACCTCGGGCGGGCCTGGACGCAGTTCCTGTGGCGGTACGAGCGCGCCGCCTGCTCGCTGCCAGCCGGCCTCCACGAGGCTACGGCCTGCCGTTCCTTGGCCGACCTGGAGGGTGTCGCCGCGCAGGCCGGCGTCAGCCTGGTACCGCTGCGGGAGTACGCCGGCGTGCTGTCCGAGCCGGGACGGGAGGCGGCCTTCCCCGCCGTCCGGGCTCTGGCCGGTCCCAGCCCCGCCCGAGCGGTGGCAACCGCCGGCGGCCTGCCCCTGGCCGGCATCGCCGTGGTCGAGGCCACCAGCCGCATCCAGGGCCCGCTGGCGGGGATGCTGCTCCGCATGCTGGGGGCCGAGGTCACGCGGGTCCAGCCCCCCGATGGCGACTACGGGCGGGCGGCGCGCACCCTCCACCGCGGCAAGGCCGCCGTCGCCCTGGACCTGGGCCGGCGGTCCGGGCGCGACGACCTCGTCGACCTGGTGGCCGGCGCCGACGTCTTCCTGCACAACTGGCGACCGGGCAAGGCCGCCGAGTGGGGCGTCGAGCCCGCGGACCTGGTGACCCGCCGGCCGGGGCTGGTCTATGCCGCCCTCTCGGGCTGGGGCGAGCGGCCCCCGACCGGCGGGCCCGTCGGCACCGACTTCCTCGTCCAGGCCTACGCCGGCGTCGGCCAAGGCTTGCACCCGGCAGGCGATCCGCCGGTCCCGTCCCGCATGGTCCTGAGCGACCTGTTCGGCGGCATCGTGGCCGCCGAGGGCATCCTCGCCGGCCTGTACCGGCGGGAGCGGACCGGGCAGGCCCAGGTCGTCGGGTCCTCGCTGCTGGCCGGGGCCATGGCCGCCCAGGCCCACGTGCTCGACGGCCTGGCCGCCGGCGCGGAGGACGGCCGCCGGGGCGGCCGTCCGGCGTGGGGGCTGCTCGACCGCCCGGTGCCGACGGCCGACGGCGACCTGATGGTGCGCGCCGGCGACGACGAGAGCTTCGCTCGGTTGTGCCGAGCCTGCGGTCTCGATCGGGCACGTACCAGCGAGCGGCAGATCTACGTCCGGCTGCGGGAGGGCGTCGCCGCCGACATGGAACGGGAGCTCGTCGGTGCCGGCGTCGACGCAGCCGCGGTGTGCGGGGACCTGGCCACCCTGCCGGCCGACCCCCGGGTGGCCGACCTGTTCGAGCCCGTCGCCGGCGGGGGCGTCGCCCCCCGCTCGCCCTGGGGGTTCACATGACGGGAGGCCGGTCCATCGTTGCGGAGCCGCTGGCGCCCAGCATGCACGACGCCTGCCGGCGGTGGGCCGATCGTCCCGCCGTCACGGCCAACGGGACGACCACCACGTTCGGCGAGCTGGGCCGGGGTGTGGCCCGCCTGGCCGCCTCCTACCGGCGGCTCGGCATCGGCCCCGGAGACCGGGTCGTATGCCAGCTCCCCAACTCGGTCGAGCACGTCATGGCCGTCAACGCGGCGTGGGCCGCCGGCGCCGTGCACGTCGGTACTGACAGCGACCTCACCGGGCCCGAGCTGGCCTGGCTGGCCGACCATACCGGCGCCGCCGCCGTGGTCCTCCGGCCCGACCTCCGCGCCGCCGACCCGCTGGCGCCGGCTCGGCACGTGGCCGCCGCCTCGCCGGGCACCCGCATCATCGTCCACCCCGACCCAACTGGTGGCATGGGCGGCGGGCCTGCCCCCCGTTCCTGGCACCGGCTCGACGAGCTGCTCGCCGGCCCCGACGAGCTCGACGACTGGGCCCCGCCCCACGGCCCGGCGGACACCGGCCACCTCCTCCTCACATCGGGCACGACCGGGAGGCCGAAGGCGGTCATGGAGACGTTGCCGGCGTGCTGGGCCAAGATGCAGTTCTTCGCCGACGCCTTCGCGCCCGGCCCCGACGACGTGCACCTCCTGTACCTGCCGATGGCCCACGTCTTCGGCCTCCGGCTGGCCATGCTCGCCCTCCTGAGCGGAGGCCGCCTCGTCCTCACCGAGCGCTTCTCGCCCGCCGGCGCCCTCCGCCTGATCGGCCAGGAAGCGGTGACCGTCCTGCCCGGCATGCCCGCCCACTTCACCCTCCTCCTCGACGCCTTCGACCCCGAGGCGCACCGGGCCGGCAGCCTCCGGTGGGCGATCTCCGCGGCCTCGTCGTTCCCCCGGCCCCTCCTCGACCGGCTGGACGAGCATTTCTCGGTCGACCTGCTCTATGTCTACGGCTGCAGTGAGAACTTCACCGTCCTGACAACCGACCGCGACGACGTCCGCCAGGGCTCGGTCGGCCGGGCCGTCTTCAGGGGCCCCGCCGGCACCCCGCCCGACGGGCGGGTGGCCGTGTTCGGGCCCGGCGGCACCACCCCCCTCCCGGCCGGCACCGTCGGCGAGATCGCCTTCGGCGCCGCCTCCCCGGTCCGGTACTGGCGGGCGCCCGACGCGGCCACCGACGGCTGGTACCGCACCGGCGACCTGGGCCGCGTCGACCCCGACGGTCGCGTCTATATCGTCGGCCGGCTCAAGGAGCTGGTGAACCGGGGTGGCCTCCACGTGTCGCCCGCCGAGGTGGAGACGGCGGTACGCCTCCACCCGGGGGTCGCCGACAGCGCCGTCGTGGCCACGCCCGACCCGGTGCTCGGCGAGGCCGTCTGCGCGTGCGTGGTCGCCGCCGCCGGCGGGGCTCCCACCCTGGCCGAGCTGCGTGACTTCCTGGCCCCGGTGCTGGCCCGCCACAAGCTCCCCGACGAGCTGTGCCTGGTCGAGGCCATCCCCCGCACCAAGATCGGCAAGGTGGACCGGCCGGCGCTGCAGGCCACCGTGCTGGGCACCGGCCAGGCCCGCCAGCGCCTGCGCCCCGGCGGGTGATCTCGGCGGCGGCGATGGTGGCGGAGGCCGGCCACCGGGATGCCGACTGGCCCGACGAGGTCCCCTTCCTGGCCAACCTCGAACGGCTGGTCGACGACTGCCGGTCAGCGGCGAACCTGAACCCGACGGGTCGCATGGTGCTGCACAAGACGGCGGTGCGGCACCTGCGCAACCTGGGCGCCCTCCACCGCGTCACCGACCCCCCCGGCGGTCCCGTCACCCGGCCCCTGGTCGTCACGGGCCTCCCGCGCACCGGGACGACCCTGCTCCACCACCTCTTGGCCCTTGACCCCGCCCACCGGGCCCTGCGGCTCTGGGAGGCGCTCGACCCGGCCGGCGTGGCCGACGGCGCCAGCCGGCGGGCAGCCGCACAACGGTGGGTGGACGGCTTCTCTCGTCTCGTGCCCGACTTTCGCGCCATCCATGCCCCCACCGTCGACGGGCCGGAAGAGTGCGACCTGCTGCTCCAGAACACCTTCGCCAGCCAGCATTTCGACGACATGTTCGACGCCCCCCACTACTCGGCGTGGCTGGCCGGCGCCGACCTGACGGCCGAGTACGCGCACTACGCCTTCCAGCTCCGGGCTCTCGGGACCGGGCCCGGGACGACGTGGGCGCTCAAGTCGCCCAGCCACCTCGGCCACCTCGACACCCTCATCGCCGCCCTGCCCGGCGCCACGGTGGTCGTGTGCCACCGCGATCCTCGCCAGGCGGTGGCGTCCTACGCCAGCCTCATCGCCACGCTGCGCCGGGCCTACAGCGACGACGTGTCGCCGGAGCGCATCGGGCACCAGGCGCTGGACCGGGCGTCGGCGGCCATGGGGCGGGCGCTCGATGCCCGCCGGCGGGCCGGCGAGGCGTCGTTCGTCGACGTGGCCTACGACGACCTCGTCGCCGACCCGCGCCAGGCCCTGCGGTCCCTCTACGTGCAACTGGGACGGCCGATGGCCGCCGCCGTGGAGGACGCCATCGGCGCATGGGCGGCGGCCAACCCTCGTCACCGCCACGGCGAGCACCGCTATGACCTGGCCCGTTTCGGCCTCGTAGCCGCCGACGTCGATGCCGCGTTCGCCGCCTACATGGGCCGCTTCGGCCCGCTGGCCGGCGGCTGACCTCCTGCCCGGTCGAGTGTGGGCGGTTCGCGCTGCCCCACGGCACCGAAACGCCCACACTCGGCTCAGGGGAGCGGGTGGGACCGGAGGGCGAAGCGTTGCAGCTTCCCGGTGGCGGTCCGGGGGAGGGCGGCGAGGTGCACGACGCGCCGGGGGACCTTGAACGGCGCCAGCTCGGCCCGGGCCAGGGCCAGTAGCTCAGCGTCGAGGGTGGCTCGAGGCGGGCCGACGACGAAGGCCACCAGCTGCGAACCACCCCGCGGCCCGACCACCCCGGCCACCGCCACCTCGGTGACGGCCGGGTGCCGGCTGAGCACGGCCTCCACCTCCAGCGGCGACACGGAGATGCCGCCGACCTGCTCGATGTCATCGGACCGGCCTTGCAGCCGCACGGTCCCGTCCTCGTCGAGGGTGGCCAGGTCGCCGGTGGCCAACCACTCCCCTGGCGCCGGCGCCGGCCCGCCGAGGTAGCCGACGGGAAGCGTCGGGCCAGCCACCCACAGGGCGCCCACCCCGCCGGCCGGCACGTCCGCGCCGGACCCGTCGACCACCCGTACCCGGTACGGCGGCAGGGACCGGCCCACCGTGGCGTCCTCCCACCGGTCGAGGGTGTTGCTGGCGAAGGTCTGGCCCACCTCGGTGGAGCCCAGGCCGTCGAGCACCGGGCAGCCGAGCGTCGCCCGCACGCGCGCCGCCAGCGCCGGCGTCAGGGGTTCGCCGGCCGACACCGCCACCCGCAGCGACGGGAGCGGCCCGTTCGCGGCGGCGACGAGCTGGGCGAAGAAGGTGGGGACGCCGAACAGCACCGTCACCCCGTGCTGGCCCACCAGGGCGGCAACGTCGTCGGGGCGGGGGTGGGCGGCGTGGAGCACGGCGCGGCAGCCGGTCAGCAACGGGAAGAACAGCGTGTTGCCCAGGCCGTAGGCGAAGTAGAGCTTCGACACCGACAGGACGACGTCGGCACGGGCCAGGCGGACGGCCGGGCCGGCAAAGGCGTCGGCGTACACGAGCGGGTGGCCATGGGCGTGGACGGCGGCCTTGGGCGCCCCGGTCGTCCCCGAGGTGTACTGGGCGTAAGCCGGGGCGCCGGCGTCGACCGCCGCCGGCGCGCACGGCGGGTACCCGGCGATCGTCGCACCGAGGCGCTCGCCAATGACCACTGGCCGACCGTCGAACCGCTCGGCGAGCGCCGCCTCGCACACGACCAGCACGGCGCCGGCGGCCGTGGCGGCGGCGGCATGGTCGGCGGCCGTCAGCCGGGGGTTGACCGGCACCGCCACCGCCCCGAGCCGGACCGCGCCCAGGAAGGCCCACACCAGCTCCGGCCCGTCGGGTAGGGCGATGAGCACGCGGTCCCCACGACCGACCCCCCGGTCGGCCAGCAGCGACCCGGTCCGGGCCGCCCCGTCGTGCACCTCGGCGTGGGTGAACGTGCGGTCGCCGGCGACGAACGCCACCTCGCCGGCCCAGCCGCCGACCGTGGCGCGAGCCTCCATCACGCCGGCCAGGTTGGCGTCGCTCACAGGGTGCTGACCACCAGGCGGCCGCCGCTTGGCCCGATCGGCCACCAGCCCGCGGCCAGCAGCGTGGCCCACGCCCGGAAGGGATCGGGCTCGGCCCCGCTCAGCGCCGATGCAATCGCTCCCGAGAGCAGCCAGAGCCGAGCCCCGGACGCCACCCGCCCATCGTCGTCCAGGCCGGCGGCACCGGTGGCCGCCACCAGCGCGTCGTGGAGCGCGGCCTCCAACGCCGCGCCGCGACCGGCGGCGACGGCGGCCTGACGGGCGGCGGCGCGGCGGCAGTCGACCTCGGAGAGCCAATCGGGGTCGACGGATGCCGCGGCCTCCACCCCGGCGCGCAGGGCCACCGCGACCAGCGGGAGGTCGACGGGACCAGCCGGGGTCATCCGGGCCAGCGCGCCCAGGTCAGCGGGCGTCGACGTCACCCGTCCCAGTGCCGGTCGACGGTGGGGAACCGCAACCCGAGCTCGCCCTCCACGAAGCGGCTGCACCGCCGCACCCAGGCGGCGCGCGCCTCGTCGTTGGTCCACCGCTTCACGCCCCAGCGGCGGAACGTGTCGTTGTTGGCGGACACGCTGCGGCCAAAGAACGGCACGGTGAAACCGACCAGGTCGTCGACCGCCTGCTGGACCAGCCCCACCTGGGCCGGGTCGGCGGCCAGCTCGCGGGCCCGCGCCTGGCCGAACGACACGTGAAAATGCTCCTCGGGGAGGAGCCGGACGACCAGGTCGCGCAGCGGGAGGTACGACGCAGCCGCCAGGTCCTCCATGAGGACCACCTCGGCCTCGTCGACGAGCGCCTTCAGGACCACGAACTCCGTCCACGACGTCAGCTCGAAGTCGAAGACCGACAAGGTCCGGCCGGGAGCGGCGGTGTCGAGGCCCAGGTCCGAAGCCAGGCGGGCGAACTTGAGATGATGGCCGTACTCCTCCATGGCGATGCGGCAGGCCAGCCACTTCTCCCGCGGGCCGGGAGCCAGCCCGATCGCCGGCTCGTCGAACGCCGTGGCGCCGGCCAGCTCGTTGCGCACATGGCTGGTCACGACCTTGCCCACCGCCTGGACGTACTCGGTGCCCAGGGCGTGGGCCGCGGCGGCGTCGGCCACCTCGCCGGCGAACGTCGGGCCGCTCACTGGCGAACGCGTGCCGGACCGGCCTCCCGGGCCGCGGGACCGGCCACGACCAGGGGAGGACCGCCGAAGAGGTCGAACTCCGACTCGAGGGGCACCAACATCGGGCCGAGCGCGTCCCGGGCCTCGGTGAGGGGCCCGGCCTGCCAGCCGGCATGGTCGACGAGCTGCACCACCGGGCGGGGCTGGGACCAGAGCGTCACCTCGGCGCCGCGTGCCCCGAAGACCTGGCCGGAGATGCCGGCCGCGGCCGGCGAGCACAGCCACGCGACCAGGGGGGCGACGTCGTCCGGCCGGGCCGCCGGCGCGGCGGCGAGGTAGGCCCGGAGCTGCTCGGTGGCCGGCGGGATGGACTCGGTCATGCGGGTGTAGGCGAACGGGGCCAGGTAGTTCACGCCGACGTCGCGGCCGGCCATCTCCAAGGCGACGGCGCGCATGAGCCCGAAGAGCGCGGCCTTGGCCACGGCGTAGGGCGCCTGGCCCACGCTCCCGACCAGGCCGGCGGCGCCGCCGACGTACACGATGCGCCCGTAGCCGCCCCGGCGGAGGGGGCCGGCCATGGCCCGGGTGAGCTCGACGGCCACCGAGAGGTGCGACCCCATGACCTCCGCCCAGTCGTCGTCCGACCCGTTGTGCACCATGGCATCGCGCAGGGTGCCGGCGGCGTGGACAAGCACGACCGGCGCCTCACCCGCCCACGCCGTCGCCGCCGCCACCAACCGCTCGGCGCCGGCCCGGGTGCGGGCGTCGGTGGCGTCGTTGAGCGCCCGGCCGCCGACGGCGCCGATCTCCGCGGCAACGGCGTCGGCCGGCCCGGGGTCGGGAGCACCCCCGCCCAGGTCGACCCCGGTGTCGTTGACGCACACGGCGTGGCCGGCGCCGGCCAGGGCCAAGGCGACGGCTCGCCCGATCCCGCGACCCCCGCCGGTCACGATGGCGACCCCCGGCGTACCCACGCGGCGAGCGTAGATCGTGGGCCGGCAGGGACCGCCGGTACCGTGGCCGGCGTGGAGCTCTGGGTGGCGCCGCTCGACCCCGGACCGGCGCTCCGGGCCACGCTCCTCGCCAGCCTGGCCCCGGCCGAACGTGACCGGGCGGCGCGGTTCCGGTCGCCTGACGACCGCCGGCGGTCGGCCGTCGCCCGAGGGTGGCTGCGCCACATCCTGGCCGAGGCCCTCGGCGTGGCCCCCGCCGGCGTCGTGTTCGCCGGCGAGCCTGGGAAACCCCAGCTGGCTGGCCGGGACGGCCCGTGTTTCAACGTGTCCCACGCCGGCGAGCTGGTGGCCGTGGCCGTGGCCGACGGTGCGGTGGGGGTCGACATCGAGCCGGTGCCCGGCCCGCCAGGGACGCTCGACGCCGCCCGCGCCGCCTGCACGCCCGCCGAGGCCGAGGTGCTCGCCCGGCTTCCCGCCGGCGACCGGCCGGCCGCGTTCCTGCGCATGTGGACGGCCAAGGAGGCGTACCTCAAGGCCACCGGCCAAGGGCTCACCACCGCGCCCGACCACGTCGAGACCGGCGCGGCCTGGTCCGGAGTGCCCGTGGCGGTGGGCGACCGGGACTCCTGGTGGGTGCGGCCCGTCGACATCCACCCCGGCTACGTCGGTGCGGTCGCCGCCCGCGGCCGGGGTTGGCCGGTCGAGCGGCGCAGCCCATCTAGTCTCGGGTCGCTCGTCAGGTGGACGGAGGCACCATGAGGATCCTTTGCACGTGCCTGCCCGGCCATGGCCACTTCAACCCGATGCTGGCGCTGGCCCAGGCTCTCACCGGCGCCGGCCACGAGGTGGCCTTCTCCACCGCGGCCGACTTCTGCCCCCACATCGAGGCGACGGGCTTCGACGCCTTCCCGACCGGCCTGGCTCTCGCCCCGCAGATGGAGAAGGCCCGCCGGCGCTACCCCAAGCCGGCCGCACTCGAGGCCATGGACCGCTTCGAACAGTTCGTCCCCCGCATGCTGGCCGGCGTGGCCGCGCCGGCCCGCGCCGCCGATCTCGTGCCCCTCGTCGAGCGGTGGGCGCCCGACCTGCTCGTGCACGACGAAACCGAGATGGCCGGGCCCATCGCCGCCGCCGTCGCCGGCATCCCCTGGGCCGACCAGAGCGTCGGGATCCTTCGGCCGAGGGCCATGGCCCGGCTGGCCGGCGAGACGCTCGCGCCGCTCGCCAGGAAGTACGGGGTCGATGTCGGCCCGCATGCCGGCCTGTACCGGTACCTGTACCTCGATGTCGCCCCGCCGAGCCTCCAGTCGCCCGAGATCCACGAGGTCGACGTCGCCCACCCCGTCCAGAACGCCACCTTCCTGCCCGGCGCCGAGGGCGAGGTGCTGCCCGGGTGGGCCCACGACCTGCCCCACGACCGTCCCGTCGTGTACGTGAGCCTCGGGACGGTGTTCAACGCCGGCGCCGACGACGTGTTCGAGGCGGTCCTCGACGGGCTTCGCGCCGAGCCCCTGACCGTCATCGTCACCGTCGGGGCCGACAACGACCCGGCGGCGTTCGGCCCCCAGCCCGACAACGTGCGGGTCGAGCGCTTCATCCCGCAGTCGCTGCTGCTGCCCTACTGCGACGCGGTCGTCAACCAGGGAGGCACCGCCATCCTCCCGGTCCTGGCCCACGGGCTCCCCCTGCTCCTGCTCCCCCAAGGTGCCAACCAGTTCCACAACGCCCAGGCCTGCCTGGCTGCCGGCGTGGGCCGGCGCCTCCTGCCCGGCGAGGTCACCCCCGAGGCGGTCCGGCGCGACGTCGACACCCTGCTCCACGACGCCGGCCCTCGGGCCGCCGCCCGCCAGGTGCAGCGCGAGCTGGGGGCCATGCCCGGCCCGGAGCGGGGGGTCGAGCTGCTCGAACGGCTGGCCGCCGACCGCCGACCGCTGGTGCCCCGGTGAGCGGCCCGTTCGACCCCGAGCTGGCGCCGCTGGTCCGCACGGCGGTCCCCGGGCCGCGCTCGGAGGAGCTGTGGGCGCGCGACGCCGCCCACCATGCGTCGAACTCCTCGCCGGCCGCCCAGTGGTTGCGGCTGGTCCTCCAGGACGGCCAGGGCGCGGCCGTGCGCGACGTCGACGGCAACCTGTTCGTCGACTTCTCCTCGGGCGCGGTCGTGGCGAACATCGGCCACGCGCCGCCGGCGGTGGCCCGCGCCGTCGCCGAGGAAGCCGGGCGGCTCATGCACTACTTCGACTTCGCCACTCCGGCTCGCGCCGCGTTCTTCGAGGCCCTGGCGGCCACGCTCCCGCCGGCGTTGCAGACCTTCCAGATGTACTCGACCGGCGCCGAAGCGGTGGAGGCCGCCCTCCGGCTGGCCAAGTCCTACACCGGCAACTACGAGGTCCTGTCCTTCCACCAGGCGTGGCACGGGCGCACGCTCGGCGCCATGTCGGCGATGGGCGGCTTCCCGATGAAGACCGGCTACGGCCCCTTTGCCCCCGGCGCGCTCCACGCCCCCAACGCCAACTGCTACCGGTGCCCGCTCGATCTCACGCCCGACCGCTGCGGGGTGGCATGCGCCGGCCTGGCCGACCGGGTCGTCGCCCAGTCGAGCGAGGGGCGGCTCGCCGCGGTGCTCGTCGAACCGGTGCAGGGCGTCGGCGGGGTGGTCCCGTTCCCGCCGGCGTTCCTCGCCCACCTTCGTGACCTGTGCGACCGGACCGGCGCCCTCCTGATCTTCGACGAGATCCTCACCGGCGTCGGGCGCACGGGGCCGATGTGGGCGTTCGAGACCTCAGGCGTGGTCCCCGACGTCCTCCTGGCCGGGAAGGGGCTGGCATCGGGGTACCCCATCTCCTTGATCGCCTCCCGGCGCGAGGTGCTCGACACCGGCCCGTTCGGCCGGCCGGGCGCCGGCGCCTCCACCTTCGCCAGCGGGAACCTGGCCTGCGCCGCCGGCGTGGCCACCCTCGGCCTGCTCGCCGACGGCGACATCCTGGCCAACGGCCGGCGGGTCGGGACGGTCATGCTGGCCGCCTTGCGGGAACTGGCCGGGCGCCACCCCATCGTCGGCGACGTCCGGGGTGCCGGCATGCTCCTGGCCGTCGAACTGGTGGCCGACCGCGTCGCCAAGACGCCCGTGGGCCCGGCCACGGTCCGGCGCCTGCTCGAGGCCCTGGCCCGGCGGGGCGTGCTGGTGGCCGGCGCCGGCCCGGTGGTGCGTATCACGCCGCCCCTCGTCATCAGCGAGCGCATGGCCCTCGCCGGCGTGCAGGCCCTCGACCAGGCCTTGGCCGAGGTGGCGTGACGGTGTTCGGGCCGGTGCACCACGTCGGCGTGACCGTCGCCGACCTCGACCGGGCGGCGGCGTTCTGGGCCCGCCTGCTCGGCGTGGCCGCCCGCGACCGCACGGTGCTCCGAGGCCCCCACCTCGGCACCCTGGTCGGGTACCCGGGTGCCCAGATCGAGAGGTGCTGGGTCGACCTGCCCGGCGGCGTCGCCCTGGAGCTGCTCCGCTACCTCGACCGCGACGACCGGCCGAACGACCCGGGGACGGCCCACCCGGGCAACGTCCACATCTGCCTCCACGTCGACGACATCGACGCGGCCCACGCCCACGCCGTGGCGTGCGGGGCCACCGCGGTGAGCGAGCGCCCGATCGAGGTAGCCGCCGGCCCCCGGGCCGGCGCCCGGCTGGCCTACCTGCGCGACCCCGACGGCGTGACCATCGAGCTGGTCCAGGGCCCGAGCGGCCCCCCGAGCGGGCGGCAGGACCCCCTCCCCCCAACTGGTGACGGATCCGGGGGGCCGGCCGGTCGCGCCCGTCACCAGTTCGGTGGGGGGCAGCGATGATCGTCCCCGACCTCCTCCGGGCCCGTGCGGCAGAGACGCCCACGACGGTGGCCCTCCGGGCCGGCGACGAGGAGGCGCTCACCTACGGCGCGTGGGACGCCCGGTCCAACGCTGCGGCGCGCGGCCTGGTGGCCGCCGGCGTCCGGCCCGGTGACCGGGTGGCGCTCGCCTTCGGGAACGAGCAGTGGGCCGACTACGCCGTCTGCTACCTCGCCGTCCACAAGGCCGGGGCCGCGGCCGTCCCCCTCGGCTCGCGCTTCGCCGGCGCCGAGCTCGAACGGGTGGTGGCCCACGCCGGCGCTGGTCTCGTGGTCACCGACGCCGGCGAGCTCGAAGCCGGCCAGCCCACCGACGCGCTCCAGGCCGAGGTTGGCGCCGACGACCTGGCGGAGATCCTCTACACCTCGGGGACCACCGGCCTGCCCAAGGGCGTGGCCTGCTCCCACCGGAGCATCATGGCCCACGACCTCCCGGCCGACGCGGCGACGGTCGCCGGCCCGGTGTCGTTCCTCCACGCCTTCCCGATCGGCACCCAGGCCGGCCAGGAGACGCTGCGGGTGCCCCTTCGCATGGGCGGGCGGGTGGCCGTCACCCTGGCGTCGTTCGACCCTGACCGGGTGGGCGCGCTCGTCGCCCGCCACCGCATCACCCGTCTGCAACTGGTGCCGGCCATGGCCCACCTTCTGGTCGCCTCCGGCGCATGGCGCGACCACGATGTCTCGTCGGTCCGGCGGGTCATCCTGTCGTCGGCGCCGGCCGCCCCCGCCCTCTTCGCCCGCCTGGCCGCGGCCTTCCCCCTGGCGACGATATGGAACGCCTACGCCCTCACCGAGGCCGGTGCGGCCCGCACGATGATGCAGTGGGACCCGGCCCGGCCGACGGCGGTGGGCCGGCCCGTGGGCCAGACCGAGGTGCGCATCGTCGAGGGCGAGATCTGGCTGCGCCGGCGGGGCACGCCTCCCCGCTGGTACTACGACGACCCGGAGGCGACGGCCCGCACCTTCGCCGGCGCGTGGGTGCGCACCGGCGACCTGGGCCACATCGACGGCGACGGCTACCTCCACCTCACCGACCGGTCGAAGGACCTGATCATCACCGGCGGGTCCAACGTCTCGCCGGTCGAGGTCGAGAACGCCCTGTTCGAGCACCCGGCGGTGGTCGACGCTGCCGTCGTCGGCGTCCCCCACCCCGTGCTGGGCGAGGACGTTGCCGCCGCGGTGGTCGTCCGGTCACCGACCGCCGCCCGCGAGCTGCAAGACCTCGTCCGGGCCGCGCTGGCCGAGCACAAGGTGCCCCACCGGGTGCTCCTCGTCGACGGGCTCCCCCGCAACCCGTCGGGCAAGGTGGTCAAGGCCGAGGTGCGGGCCATGTTCGCCGCCGCGGATGCGGGCCCCGGCTTCGCTCCCCCCCGGGACCGGGCCGAGGCCGCCGTCGTCTCGGTCTGGGAGGCCGTGCTCGACCGGCCGGGCATCGGTGTCCACGACGACTTCTTCGCCCTCGGCGGCCACTCCCTGGCCGCGGCCCAGATCGCCGCCCGCCTGCGCGACGCGCTCGGGGTCGAGGTGGCCGTCGCCGCCGTTTTCGAGTCGCCTACGCCCGCCGAGCTGGCCCGGGCGCTGCGGCGGTGACCGGCAGCTCGGAGAGCCGCAGCGACGGGTCGGCGCCGACCGCGTCGAGCAGCCGGCCGAGGTCGCCGGCGAGGCGCTCGATCGTGGCCGGCTCGTAGAAGTCGAGCTTGTAGCTGCACGCACCGGTGAGCTCGACGCCGTCGTCGAGCAGCGTGATGCTCAGCGGGTGGAGCTGGCCCCGGAAGAACAGCTCCTGGTCCTGGCTGACATGGAAGTACTGGAACTCGGTGGGGAGGGCGGCGGCCAGGTCGACCCCGCTCGCGGGGAACCCCGGGAGCACGGCGTCCCGCACCCGCAGGAACGGGATGTCCTGGTGCTCGAACATCCCGAGCACCCGCTCCCGGGCCCGCTCGACGATCGTGCGGAAGGGGGCGTCGCCCGACAGGTCGACCCGCAGGCGGCCGATCCCGGAGAACGTGCCGACGAGGTCCTCGACCTCGGTGCGGGTCCGCCCGCTGAGCGTCGTGCTCATCACGACGTCGTCGGTGCCGCCGGTATGGCCGAGCAGCGCGCCGGCCCCGGCGACGGCGACGGAGAACAGCGTGGCGCCGGTCGACCGGGCGACCTCGTCGAGGCGGGCGCGGGTGCCGGCGGCCAGGGCCACCGGGACGGACGCCATGCGGCGGGCCGGGGCGGTCGGCACGTGGTCGAACGGCACGGCCGGGCCGAGCGGCATGCCGTCGAGGAACCGCCGCCACCAGTCGAGCTGGCGCTGCTGCACGGCCTCGGTCACCGTGGCCCGCTGCCAGACCGCGAAGTCGGCGAACTGGACGGCCAGCGGCGGCAGCGCCGGCTCCGGCGTCTCGTAGGCGGCGACCAGCTCGCTCATGAAGACTGCCGCGCCCGTGCCGTCGCAGATTAGGTGGTCGAGCGTCACTGCCAGGCAGCCGCCGCCGGCACCGCCGTACAGCCCGGCACGGGCCAGCGGGGGCTGCCCCGGGTCGAACGGTGCGGCGTCCTGGGCGGCCAGCCGGCGGTCGAGGTCGTCGCCGGGCTCGGTCCGCAGCCCGACGGCGGCGCCGGGCACGACGAACTGGACCGGCCGGCCGGTGCCGGCGTCGAGCGCGAACCCGGTGCGCAGGATCTCGTGACGGCCCACGACCAGGTCCAGGGCACGGCGGAGCGCGGCCAGGTCGACTGGCGCCTCGAAGCGGTGCAGGGCGGTGATGTTGTAGAGCCCGGGGGGGACGGCCGCCGCCTCCAGGTCCCACATCTGCTCCTGGGCCAGCGAGAGGGGGAACCGGTCGCCGGCCCGGCGGGGCACGGCGACGAGCGGCGGCGGTGCCCCGCCGGGGGCCTCGGCCTCGATGGCCGCCGCCAGGCCGCCGAGGCTCGGCGATTCGAAGATGGTGCGCAGGGGCGTTTCGGTGCCGAACTCGTCGCGCACCTGGGCGACGACCTGGGTGGCCAGCAGGGAGTGGCCGCCCAGGGCGAAGAAATCGTCGTCGGGACCGAGCCCGGCGGCGTCGAGGTGCAGGACGCGCCCCCAGATCGCCGCCACCCGGTCCTCGGCCGGCGAGCGGGCACCAGCCGGTGGCACCGGGGCCACGGCGGGCGCCGGCAGGGCGGCCCGGTCGACCTTGCCGTGCGGCGTCAGCGGCAGCCGGTCGACGTCGACGAAGGTCGCCGGCACCATGTGGGCCGGGAGGCGGCCGGCGAGGAACCGGCGCAGGTCGGCCTCGGCCGGCGCGACCGCCCCGGCCCCGACCACGTAGGCGACCAGACGCGTGCCTCCGGGAGGGACGTCGCGGGCCACCACGGCTGCCTGGCCGACAGCGGGGTGGGCGACGAGGGCCGCTTCCACCTCGCCGCACTCGACCCGGAACCCCTGGACCTTGACTTGGGCGTCGGCCCGGCCGACGAACTCGAGGTCGCCGCCGGCCCGCCGGCGCACCAGGTCGCCCGTGCGGTACATGCGGGCCGCGCCGGGGGTGCCGGGCGGCCACTCGACGAACCGGGCGGCGGTGAGCTCAGGGTCGTCCAGGTAGCCCCGGGCCAGGCCGGCGCCCCCGATGAGCAACTCGCCGGTGACGCCGGCCCCGAGCTCGTGGAGGTCGTCGTCGACCACCGCCACCGTCGTCGCCGGCAGGGGCCGGCCGATCGGCGGGTCGGCCCCCTCGGCCCCACCCGCACCCGGCGGCCGCTCGTAGTACGTCGACATGCAGGTGGTCTCGGTCGGCCCGTAGGCGTTGACCCACCGCGACCGGGCCCCGCCGGCGCGGTCCCAGGCCCGGCAGGCGGCACCGAGCGCCCGCTCGCCGCCCACCACGGTGAGGCGGATGCCGGCCGGGACGGTCCAGCCCGCCCGGTCGAGCTCGTGGGCCCAGGCGTGCCAGTAGCCGGTGGGCAGGTTCACCACGGTCACCCCCTGCTCGTCGACCCACTCCAGCCAGCCCCGCCCGAGCAGGGGCCGGTCCTCGGGCCGGAACACCACCGTGGCTCCTGCCGCCCAGGTCGGGAACATCTCCTCGATGCTGGCGTCGAAGCCGAGCGAGCAGAACTGCAGCACCCGGTCGCCCGGCCCGAGGCCGTAGAGGTCGACGGTGGCCCGGTGGTGGCTGACCAGCCCCCGGTGGGTCAGCATGACGCCCTTGGGCTGCCCGGTCGACCCCGACGTGTAGATCACGTAGCCAAGGTTCTCCGGCCCCGTGGACCGGCGCACCGGCGCCGGCGCCGGCGGCGGTCCCTCGCCGTCGACGCGGACCACCGGCGGCGCGCCCGGCGGGAGCCGGGTGGCCAGGCCGGCACCGGACACGACTGCGACCGCCCCCGCGTCGCGCAGCATGAACGCCATCCGGTCGGCGGGGTACCCCGGGTCGAGCGGGAGGCAGGCGGCGCCGGCCTTCTGCACGGCCCACAGGGCGACCGCCAAGTCGGGCGACCGGTCGAGGCACACGGCCACCCGGGCGTCAGGGCCGGCGCCGGCCGCCTGCAGCCGGTGGGCCAGCCGGTCGGCTGCCGCCCCGACCTCGGCGTAGGTCAGGGACGCGGCCCCGCCGACGACGGCGACGGCCGCCGGCCACCGGGCGACGGCTGCGTCGAGCAGGTCGCCGACGGTGGCGGCCTCCCGGTCCACCACGTTCACAGCACGACCACCCCCGGGTTGGCGGCGACGTCGGCCAGGAGCCGCCGGTACCCCTCGACCAGGGCCGCCATCGACGCCGGCGCGTACAGGTCGGTGGCATAGACCAGGGTGGCGTCGAGCGCCCCGCTCGCCTGCTCCTCGACCAGCAGCTCGAGATCGAGGCCGACCGCGGTGCCCCGGCCCTCCCCCGCCCCGTAGTCGGCGCCGCTGTAGCCGCCGACGTCGGCGCAGGCCACCACGCCGCCCAGGTCGGCCGGCGCCGGCGCATGCTCGCGAAGTTCGAACGCGACCTGCACCACCGGATGGTGGCGCAGGTCGCGGCGGGGATTGAGCCGGCGCACCACCTCGTCGAACGGCGCCTCTTGGTGGTCGAAGGCCTCGACGACGGTGGCCCGCACCCGGCGCACCACCTCGTCGAAGGTCGGGCGGCCCGACAGGTCGGTCCGCAGAGCCAACGTGTTGGCGAACAGCCCGACCATGCCCTCCAGCTCGGCGCGGTCGCGGCCCGACGCCGTGACGGCCACCACGATGTCGGTGCGACCCGTGGCCCGGGCCAGCAGGACGTCGAACGCGGCCAGCAGCGTCATCTGCAACGTGGCGCCGGCCACGGCTGCGACGGCCCGTAGGGCGCCGGCAACGGCCGGCGGCACCTTCACCCGGGCCATCGCCCCCCGGTGGGACGGGAACGCCGGCCGGGCATGGTCGGGCGGCACCTCCATGAGGGCCGGCGCCCCGGCCAACCGGGCTGCCCACCAGGTGAGGTGGCCGTCGAGGACGGCACCGCCCATCGACGCCCGCTGCCAAAGGGCATAGTCGGCGTACTGGACCGGGAGCGGCGCCAACGGCGACGCCTCCCCCCGGTGGAAGGCGCCGTACAGGGCCGACAGCTCACCGAGGAGCACCGCGGCCGACCACCCGTCGGAGACGATGTGGTGGACGGTGAGCAACAGCACGTGCTCCTCCTCGCCCAACTGCAGCACGCGGGCCCGGAGCAGGGGGCCGCGGGCCAGGTCGAACGGCGCCGCCGCCTCGGCGGCCGCCCGCCGGCGGGCCTCGGTCGCTCCCCCGGCCCGCAGGTCGTCGACGGGTACCACCACCGGCGCCGGCGGCCCGATGCGCTGGTACGGCCGCCCGGCCTGGTCCGGGAAGGTCGTCCGCAGGGCCTCGTGGCGGGACACGACCTCCGTGACGGCCCGTTCGAGGCACCCCACGTCGAGCGGTCCCCGGAGCGCGTACGCCGATGGCATGGCGAAGCCCGTCCCCGGCGAGAGCTGGTCGAGGAACCACAGCGCTTCCTGGGCGAACGACAGCGGCGGGGCCAGCCGGTCGGCCGGGGCGGCGGGGACCAGCGGCGGGGCCGGCTCCCGGGCCGGCTGGTCGCGCGCCGCATCGACCAGCCGGGCCAGCCCGCCGACCGTCGGGGCATCGAACAGGGCCCGCAGCGCCACGTCGACCGAGAAGGCGTCGCGCACCCGGGAGATGGCGCGTACGGCCAGGAGGGAATGGCCGCCCAGCTCGAAGAAGTCGTCGTCGGCCCCGACGCCGTCCACGCCCAGCACGTCCGCCCAGATGGCGGCGACCACCTGCTCGGTCCGCGTGCCCGCCGGCGTGGCCGTCGACCGGGCCGGCGCCGGCGCCGGCAGGGCGTGGCGGTCGACCTTGCCGTTGGCGGTCCGGGGCAGCTCGTCGAGGACCACGAACACAGAGGGGACCATGTACTCGGGGAGCGACGCCCGGAGCCGGGCGCGAAGCGCGGGGCCCAGGCGGCGGGCCGCCTGCCGTCGGCGGCGGGGCGCCAGCGGGTCAGTGCTGAGGGGCCGCTCCGGCGCCCCGCCCGCCGGCGGGAAGGCGACGATGCGGCGGGCGCTCGGCCCGGGGCCGAAGAAGGCGACGTCGAACTCGCCACGGTCGCCGGCGCCGGCCCAGCTGCACTCGACCTGGCGCCCGAGCTCCTCGCCCAGGGCCCACAGGTCGGCGGGGTCCACGCCGGCCTCGACCTGGGCGCCGGTGCCGTCCAGCCCGTCCAGCACGGCGAGCGGGCCGGCGAGCCGGGCGT
This sequence comes from Acidimicrobiia bacterium, assembly GCA_023264995.1. Lineage (GTDB taxonomy): Bacteria > Actinomycetota > Acidimicrobiia > Acidimicrobiales > AC-14 > CADCTB01. Next base: position 84,287 of record JAHFUR010000008.1, read on the forward strand.
TCGGGACCGATGTGAACCCGACCGCGTCGACGGTGCCATCGGCCAGAAGGCGGCGAAGAGAGCCGAGGCTCATCCCCTGCGCCTGCCAGTCGGCCCACTCGGGCACGCCGCGCACGCCGGCGGCGGCCCCGACGTGGAGAAGCACGTCGTAGCGGAAGCAGGTGAGCTCGTTGTGGCGCCGGCCCGGCCGTAGCAGGACCTCGACGGCGCCGGCGCCCGGCAGCGTGGCGAAGAACGCCGGGTCGAGCACCAGCTCCTGCTCCCCGGCGACGCGGCGGTCGACCTCGGCCCCCAGGGCCGAGGCGGGAACGCCGGCGGCGGCGGCGACCGACGCGTGGAAGGCCCGCAGCAGGGGCAGGCTGCGCACGTCGCCGACGAACACCGTCCCGCCGGGCCGCACGTGGGCCACCGCTTGGCCCAAGACCTGGCGGAGGTGGGCGGCGCTCGGGAAGGCCTGGACGACCGAGTTGACCACGACGACGTCGAACGGCTCGACGGGGACGCCGGCGAAGTCGGCCGCCTCGCGGTGGAGGAGCTGCACGTGGTCGAGCCCGGCGGCGCGCACCCGGCCCTCCAGGGTGGCGAGTGTGGCCGCGGACAGGTCGGTGCCGACGTAGACCTGGCACCGGGGCGCGAGGCGCCACAGGAGCAGGCCCGTACCGCACCCGATCTCCAGGATCCGCGCCGGCCCCAGGGCCAGGATGCGGGCCACGGTGGCGGCCACCGCCTCACCCATCTCCGCCGCGTCCAGCGGCTGGCCCGTGTAGCTGCTGACCCACCCGGCGGTGTCGAAGGCGGGGTCAGCCGGGCCGGCGGCGCCGCCCTGGGCCTCGTCGTACACCTGCTGCCACTCGGCCACCTGGGCCCCGGCGAGGACCGACGGATCCTCAGCCGCGGACGCAGGGACGATGTAGGCGACGAGCCGGAGGTCGCCTGGCGCGGCCTCCTGGGCGGTCACGACCGCGGCCCGCACCCCGGGATGGGCGTCGATGGCGGCCTCCACTTCGCCGCACTCCACCCGGAAGCCGCGGATCTTCACCTGGTGGTCGGCCCGCCCGAGGAGCTCCAACTCGCCGTCCTCCCGCCACCGGGCCACGTCACCGGTCCGGTAGAGCCGAGCGCCGGGGGTGGCGTCGAACGGGTCGGCGACGAAGCGTTCGGCCGTGAGGTCGGGGCGGTCGTGGTACCCGCGGGCCAGCCCGGCCCCGCCGATGTGCAGTTCGCCGGTGACCCCCACGGGCGCCGGCGCCCCCCGGCCGTCCAGGACGTGGACGGTGGTGTTGTCGATCGGGCGCCCGATCGTGATGGGCGCCCCGGCCCGGGTGATCTCCGCAGCCGTCGACCAGATGGCGGTCTCCGTCGGCCCGTACAGGTTCCACAGGTGCAGGCCGCGATCGAGCAGCTCGGCGGCGAGGGCGACGGGCAGCGCCTCACCCCCGCACAGCGCCTTCATCCCGGGGCGGCCGGGCCAGCCGCTCTCGACGAGCATGCGCCAGGTGGTGGGGGTGGCCTGCAGCACGGTGGCGCCCGCGCTGTCGAGGAGCCCGGCCAGCCGGACCGGGTCGGCCGCCACGTCGCGGGGCGCAATGACGACGTGCGCCCCGGTGACGAGCGGTAACCACAGCTCGAGAGCGGCGATGTCGAAGGTGAGGGTGGTGATGGCGACCAGCACGTCGCCGGCGCCCATCCCCGGGCGGCGGGCCATCGCGCCCAGGAGGTTGACCAGCGCCCGGTTGGGGATCTCGACGCCCTTGGGCCGGCCGGTGGAGCCCGACGTGTAGATCACGTAGGCCAGGTCGTCAGGCCCGGCCGGCCAGGCCGGGCCGGGCGCCGCTGCGACCTCCTCCGCGGCCCCGCCCACGAGGAGCACGTCGCCCGAGTGCGGCGGCAGTGCGCCGAGCAGGTCGTCCGACGTCACGATCACCTTGGCCCCGCTGTCGCCGATCATGTCGGCGGTGCGGCGCAGCGGGAACCCGGGGTCGAGGGGGAGGTAGGCCCCGCCGGCCCGGGCCACGGCCAGCAGGGCGACGACCATTTCCACCGAACGGTCGAGGAAGACCCCGACCAGGACGTCCGGCCCCACGCCCAGGGCCGCCAGCCGGGAGGCCAGGGCGGCGGCCCGCGCCCCGAGCTGGGCGTGGGTGACCGTCGTCCCTCCACAGGTCACCGCCGGGCGGTCCGGGGCCCGCGCCGCCTGGGCCGCCACCAGGCCGGCGACGCTCACCGGCGCTCCGCGGCCATGGCCGCCTCCAGCATGGCGGGCGTACGGCAGCGGGCCACTTGCTGGTCACTGATGGCCAGACCGGCCTCGCGAGCCTCGGCCAGGACGGCGAGGAACGAGAAGTCCTGCCAGTAGCTGTCCGTCGGTGACGCCGGCCGGCCCCGTCGCTCGGCCCACATCGGGGCCAGGACGCCCGCCGGCCGCCCATCCTCGGGACCGGCACCGGGCGCCGGCATGGCGTCGCCGTCGGGAGCCCCGTCGGGCCGGCGGGCGATGGCGGCGACGAGGACCATCGCCGCCGGCCACACCACCCCGGGGAGGGTGGCCCACAGGGCCTGGCACAGCTCGGCCAGCGCCGGCGGCCGCCCGGGATCCGACGCCACGACGTAGGCGACCAGCTGCGGGTCGCCGCCGGCGTCGGCCCGGACGGCGACGCCGACCTCGGCGACGCCGGGGCACGCGGCCAGCGCCCCCTCCAGCCGGCGCCGTGACACCCGGAAGCCCCGCAGGTCGACCACGTCGGGTTCGACCTTCGGGGCGGGGTGCCCGAGTGCCTGGGTGGGGTTGGCGACCAGCTCGGCCAGGAGCGCCTGGAAATCGCCGAGGAGCCGCTGGGCGCCCGGGCGGGAGAACACGCCCCGGGCGACGAGCGCCAGCCCGGCGGGCGTCTCGGCCAGCGAGAGGATCAGGAAGCTGCCCAGGTACATGCCGTCGCCCCAGGTACCTGCGCCGGCACCGGCGCTGAAGTGCCGCTCGCTGCGGGCATCCGCGGCCACCTCGTAGGGGCCGATCGTGAGGCCAGGCATCGTCAGCGTGGCCACCTGGGGCGCCTCGGCCTGGAAGACCACCGCGACCTGGGGGACGACGCCGTGCCGAGCCGCCGGGCCGGCGAGGGACTCCGCCAGCGCGGCGTCGAACGCCAGGTCCTGATGGGCCAGCGCGCCGAGCAACGCGGTGCGGGCGCGGCCCACCAGCTCGGCGAAGGTCGGGCCGCCGTCGAGCCGCAGGCGGAGCGGCACCTTCTTGGTGAAGCAGCCGATGAGCGGCTCCAGGTCGCTCATCGCCCGGTGGGCGGCAACCGTGGCGATCAGCAGGTCGTCCTGGCCGGTGGCCCGGGACAGGAGCACGGAGAACGCGGCGAGCACCGTCATGAACGGCGTGGCCCGGAGCCGGGGGGCGAGGGCGCGCAGGTCGGCGACCAGCGGCGCCGGCAGGTCGAGGCGCAGCGGGCCTCCCGTGTCGCCGGCGCTCGGCAGGCCGAGCGGGAGCTGCACGGCCAGGGGGGCGCCGGCCAGCTCCTGGCGCCACCAGGCCCGGTCGGCGTCGCCCCGAGCGCCGGCCAGGGCGGCCTGCTCCCGGCGGCAAGCTTCGACGAAGGTGGTCGCCGGCTCGGCCAGCGGCGACGGCGCCCCCCTTCCGCGTACCGGAAACCCATGTTCTTGGCGGTCTGGGGGACGCGGAACGAACGACGCGGCGGCGTAGAGCGCCGACAGCTCGCGGCGGAACAGGTCGACCGACCAGTCGTCGAACACGGTGTGGTGCAACCGGACCACGAGCAGGTGGTCGTCGGGCCCGAGGCGGACGAGCCGGGGCTCGAACAGTGGGCCGGCGGCCAGGTCGAAGGGCCGGCTGGTGGCCTCGGCAATCAGGCGGGCGGCTTCGGCATCCCGCTCCCGCGGACCGAGGCCCCCCAGGTCCACGTACCCGACCACGAACGCCCGGTGGTCGCCGACCAACTGCCCCGGCCGGCCGGCGGCCAGGGCGAACGTGGACCGCAGCGGCTGGTGGCGCCGGGCCATCTCACCCAGCGCCCACCGGAGCGCGCCGGCGTCGAGCGGGCCCTGGTAGCGGCGGACCAGGCAGGGCAGGTTGAAGCTCCCCGGCGCGAGCTGCTCGTGCCAGAGCATGCCCTCCTGGGCGACCGCCGCCGGCGCCCACCCCTCCATGGCCGGCGCCGGCGATGGCGTCCCCAGTTCACAGACGACCGCGCCGGGGAAGGCCTGCGCCAACCGGTCCCGCAGGCCGGCGGACGGCGGCCCGCTCACGACCACCTGCGCGACCGACGACACGTCGTGGCCGCCGGGGGCACCGGACGCCACGAGCGCGCCGGCCAGCGCCGGCGTGAGCCCGCAGGCCGTGGCCCGGTGGCGGGCGACCAGGGCGCACAGGCGGTCGGCATCGAACGGCGCCAGCGTCACCACCGGCTGGGCACGGTCCGGCTGGCGGGCCACCCCCAGCGCCCACTGGCCCCCGGGCGTGCCGGGCGCCCACCCGTGGACGAGCACCCCGTCGACCTGCGGGTCGACGGCGTCGGTACCGGGCACGCGCCACGGCGCCGGCGGGGCCAGCGGGGCCGCCGGGTAGAGCAGCTCGGGCCCCGCACTCGGGCCCGGCCGGGGGACCGGCAGGCCGTCGCCCTCGCGTTCGAGCTCGTCGGGGTGCGCCACCCACACGCCATCGGGCGCCGGCGGGAAGGGCCGGGCCGCCAGCAGCCCGGCCACGCCGGAATGGACGACCGCCCGGTCGAGGTCGGCGCCGGCGGCCCCCGGCGAGAACAGCACCGCCACCGCGCCAGCCCGCACGGCCCCGCTGTGGGCGACGGCGAAGTCGGCCCACGACCGGCCGTCGAAGCGGAGGCCCACCCGGGTGCCGGCGCCGGCGCCACGCGCCGCCAGCCCACGCGCCACCGCGTCCGAGCGCTCCTCCCAGGCCCGGCGGTCGAGGTCGTCGCCTCCCTCGACCACCAGCGCGACGGTGGCGCCGGTCATTCGTCGAACCCGTCCGGCCGCACGGGCCCAGCCTACGGTCGGCGCCGGCGGCGCCATCCCCGCCGGCCGGGCCTACCGGTAGGGTCCGCCCCATGGCGACGGCCCCTCCGCGACTGGTGCTGCTGGGGACGGCCGGCGGCCCCCTCCCGTCGCCCGCCCGGTCGGGGATCGCGTCGGCGGTGGTCGTCGGCGGGCGCACGTACGTCGTCGACTGCGGGAGCGGGGTGGCCCGCCAGCTCCGCCGGGCCCGCCTGCTCGCCGGGCTGCACCGGGTGTGCATCACCCACCTCCACTCCGACCACACGTGCGACTACTTCAACCTGTTCCTCCTCGGCTGGCCCATCCTCCAGTGGGCCCCGCCGGTCGTGGTCCACGGTCCCGGGCCGGCCGGCGGGGCCGGCGCCTTCCCGCCCGACGCCGCCGGCCATCCCGTGCCGCTGCACCACGGGGCCAACCCCACGCCGGGGCTGGCCGACCTCACCGAGTTGCAGTTCGAGGCCCACGCCTACGACATCAACATCCGCATGCGGGAGTCGGGCCGTCACGACCTCCGGCCGCTGATCGTCCCCCGGGAGATCGTCGTCCCGGCCGGCCTGGGCGCCGGCGGGCCCGACCGGGTGGCGCCGGCCATGGAGCCGGTCCTCGTCGAGGAGGACGACGACGTCCGCATCACCGCCACCCTGGTCCGCCACGCGCCGGTGTTCCCCGCCTTCGCCTTCCGCTTCGACACCGATGGCGGCTCGGTGGTCTTCTCGGGCGACACCGCCCCGTGCGCCAACCTGGTCCGCCTGGCCCAGGGCGCCGGCACCCTGGTGCACGAGGTGTACGACGACAGTCCCGACCCGGGAGGCGCGGGTGAGCCCGGCTCCTGGGAAGCCCGGCGCCGCCACCATCACCTGGTCACCTCCCATACCCCCCTCAGCGCCGTGGGCGGCATCGCCGCCGACGCGGGGGTGGGGCGGCTGGTGCTCACCCACTTCATCCCCGGCGACGACGTCCTGCCCGACGCGCACTGGGCCACGGGCGTGGCCGGGTTCGACGGCGAGGTGGTCGCCGGCGCCGACCTGATGGAGCTGGACCTTTGAACCCAACGCCGGCCCATCCCCGCACCCTGGTCGGCGACCTGGCCGGCATGGACGGAGCCACCGTCCGGCTGTGCGGGTGGGCCCATGCGGTGGCCGCCGGCGTGATCACCCTGCGCGACCACACCGGGCAGGTGGCCCTTGTCGGCGGGCACCACGGCAGCGCGACCGTCACTCGCGAATCGGCCATCGAGGCGATCGGCACCGTCAGCCGGGGCGCGGCGGGCACGACCGTCGCCGTGGCCGAGCTGCGCGTGCTCGGCCCCGCCCTCGACCCGCCGCCCGTCGACGCCGCCTCGCCCCTCGCCGCCCGCCTCGACCACCGCCACGTCGACCTGCGCCAGCCCCGCAACCGGCTGGTCTTCGAGGTGCAGACCACCGCGGAGCGGGCCATGCGGGCGTGGTGGGCCGACCACGGGTTCCTCGAACTGCACACGCCCAAGTTCCGGGCCAGCCCCAACCGGTCGGGCCGGGAGCTGTTCTCGGTCGACTACTTCGGCCGCCCGGCCTACCTGGCCCAGTCCCCCCAGTTCGCCAAGCAGATGGCCATGAGCGCCGGGTTCGAGCGGGTCTTCGAGATCGGGCCGGTCTTCCGGGCCAACCCCCTGGTGACCGACCGTCACGACACCGAGTTCGTCAGCGTCGACGTGGAGGTCTCGTGGATCGGCTCGCACGAGGACGTCATGGACATCGAGGAACGATGGCTGGCCCATGTCGTCGGCGAGGTCGCCGCCGCCCACGGGGCCGACATCGAGCGGCTGTTCGGCCGGGTCGTCCGGGTGCCCGAGACGCCGTTCCCCCGCATCACCATGGCCGGCGCCCTGGACATCCTGACCGGCATCGGCCACGTGCCGGCCGGGCCGGCCGGCGACATCGACGCCGAGGGCGAGCGGCTCCTGTGCGCCCACCTCGCCGCCGAGCACGGCCACGAACTGGTCTTCGTCACCGAGTACCCGGCCGCGGTCCGGCCCTTCTACCACATGCGTATGGAGGACGGCTCGGACCTCACCCGCAGCTTCGACCTGCTGTGGAACGGCTTGGAGGTGACCACCGGCGCCCAGCGGGAGCACCGCCACGACCGGCTGGCCGACCAGGCCGGCGCCGGCCCAGGCCGGCGGGCGGCCATCGCTCCCTACCTCGACTTCTTCCGCCACGGCTGCCCGCCCCATGGCGGCTACGGGCTCGGCCTCAGCCGCCTGCTCACCCGCATCCTCGGCCTCGACGACGTCCGAGAAGCCACCTTCCTCCCCCGTGACCGCCACCGCTTGTCGCCGTAGGAACGGCGCTACCGCACGTCGATGGGCAGCTCGATCTTCACCGGCTTCCGTGTGCCCGTGTCGACGATCACCGTGCCCTGCCACATGCCGCCCATCTCGAAACGGACGGGCACGTCGTACTGGCCGGGCGAGGTTTCGCGCGCCACGTCGCTGACGCCCATCCCCGACATCCGGCCGATGCCCCCCATGTCGGCCCGCAGGCACACCTGGGCGCCGGCCACCGGGACGCCGGCGCGGGTCACCCGGAGGGTCTGGGTCGTGGGGTCCACGCTGAACGGCGTGAGGAACTCGACGGCGTAGGCCGGGTCGTGGACCGCGTCCATCTGGCACTCCTTGGCCGGCACGGCCTTGAAGTTCACCAGCGCCACGACGAAGGCGAGCACGGCCAGGGCACTCACCACCGTCAGCCGCCAGATGCCCCGCATGTCAGCCGGTCGGGGCCCAGGTCGCGACCGCTCGCACTACGCTGACGGTAGCAGCCCGAAGGTCGAGAGGGAGCCCCTTGTCCACCGACTCCAAGGCCGGCGGGCCGCGGACGTCGGAGGCCCTCGGCGGCGCCGAGCCATCGCGGCCCGAAGTCATCGCCACGTCGCGGCTGACCAAGACCTATCCGTCCCGCGACGGCCGGGCCGCCGGCCTGACGGCGGTCGACGGCCTCGACCTCTCGGTGCGGAGGGGCGAGATCTTCGGCCTGCTCGGGCCCAACGGCGCCGGCAAGACGACCACGGTCGGCATGCTCACCACCCGCGTCGTGCCCACCTCGGGCCACGCCGAGGTCAACGGGGTCGACGTCGCCGCCGACCCCGCCCTCGTCAAGCACTTCATCGGCGTCGTCCATCAGGTCAACACCCTCGACCGCAGCCTCAACGCGTGGGAGAACCTGTACTTCCACGGTCGCTACTACGGCATGGGGGCCAAGGCCGCCCGCGACGCCGCCGACGAGCAACTCGAGCGCTTCCGCCTCTCCCACCGGGCCCGGTCGGAGGTCCGCACGCTCTCCGGCGGCATGGCCCGGCGCCTCATGGTGGCCCGGGCCCTCCTCCACCGCCCGGCCGTCCTTTTCCTCGACGAGCCGACCGCCAGCCTCGACCCCCAGAGCCGCCTGGCCCTGTGGGAGGTGCTGAAGGAGATCCGGGCCGACGGCCAGACCATCCTGCTGACCACCCACTACATGGAGGAGGCGGAAGCATTCTGTGACCGGGTGGCCATCATGGACCACGGGCGCATCCTGGCCCTCGGCACGCCCGCCCACCTCAAGCACGCGGCCGGCGACGGGCGCGGCGCCGGCCCCACGGTCAAAGCCTGGCTGGCCCGGCTGTGGGCCGAGACGAGGGCCGCCGACCCTGACGCCGCGGACCACGGCCGGCGGCTTGACCGGCCGGCGGTGGAGGCCACGCTCGTGGAGGTGGTGGAAGCCGCCGAACGCCTCGGTCTCGGCCTCGACGACCTCGGCCAAGGCGTCACGCTCGAGACCGTCTTCTTCCAGCTCACCGGCCGCGACCTCCGGGAGTGACCGCCGTGCCCCCCGCCTCAGCCCAGCGCCCGCGCCGGCCGAACTGGACCGCATTTGGAGCCCTGCTCCTCCGTGACCTCACCGTGCTGGACAAGGACCTGAAGGAGTTCCTGCCCAATACCCTCATGCAGCCGGCGATGCTGGTCTTCGTCTTCACCTACGTGTTCCCGCGCATCGGCCAGGGCATCGGGGGCAGCGGGAACGTGGGGCGCTTCTCCACCTTGCTGCTGGGTGGTCTGGTCGCCCAGTCCATTGCGTTCCAGGGACTGTTCCGGGTGGCGCTGCCGCTCTCGCGCGAGCTCGACATCACCAACGAGCTCGAGGACCGGGTGCTGGCCCCGACCCGGGTCTCGGTGATCGCGTTCGAGAAGATCGTGGCCGGCGGCCTCCAGAGCCTTTTCGCCGGGTTGATCGTGTTCCCGGTGGCCGCCTTCCTGCCGTCGACGCCCATCTATCTCCGGGCCCATTGGTCGACGTTGGCCATCGTGACCGTGCTCTCCTGCTATGCGTCGGCCGCCCTGGGCCTGACCATCGGCACCCGCATCGAGGCCCGCCTGGTCCCGATCCTGGTTGGCTTCGTCGCCCTACCCCTCGGCTTTTTCGGCGCCATCTTCTATACCTGGGACGCCCTCACGCCGATCGGCTGGCTCAAAGCCGCGGTGCTCGTCAACCCGATGGTCTACATGAGCGAGGGGTTCCGGGCCTCCCTTTCCATCGGTGTCGTGCACATGCCCCTCGGTGCCATCTACTCCGCATTGGTCGCGTTCTCGGTCCTCTTCACCGTGCTGGGCATCCGCGGGTTCACCAAGCGGGTGCTGAGCTGACCCACTCGACCATCTCTCACCTGGAGGTCCCATGAAGCGACGCCCGGTCCTTTCCGCAATGGTGGGGCTGGCGACCCTCGTCGTCGCCGGCTGCGGCGGGAGCTCGTCGGGGGCCGGCGAGCCGGCGGCGGCCGGCGGTGGCACCCGCACGGTCGAGGTCACCATCACCCCGGCCAAGCAGTACCAGCCGGCCTCCGTCACGGTGGCCCCCGGGGAGGTGGTGACGTTCAAGGTGACGAACGCCTCCGGCGAACTGCACGAGTTCATGATGGGAGACAGCCACGCCCACGCCGCCCATGAGAAGGAGATGGCGGGCATGCCGATGGCGTCAATGAAGATGGCCGACACACCCAACTACGTCGATATCGATCCCGGCCAGACCAAGCAGCTGACCTGGAAGTTCCCGGCCAAGGCCGGGATGACGGTCGTCTTCGGCTCCCATATTCCCGGCGATTTCACGGGGGGCTTGAAGGGCTCCGTCACCGTCGGCGGGTGACACGCGCCCACCGCCCGGGCCCTTGACAGGTAGGTGACCGCTCTTTAGCGTAACGGTCCGACTGCGGAAGAGAGGTGGCTCTGTGCCCACTGACAAGGCTGTCCGACTCACCCATCTGGGCCTGCCGGTGACCGACCTGGCCAAGAGCATCGCCTTCTACGAGAAGTGGGCGGGCATGAGCGTGCAGCGCCCGGGCGACCAGCTCGGCATCCGCGGCGCCCGCCTGGCGCAGAAGGGGGGCACCTTCGTGATCTCCCTCCTTGAGCTCCCCGTCCAGCAGGCCCTCCCCATGCCCGGCGTGATGCACCTCGGCCTCGAATGCAACAGCAAGGCCCAGGTCGACAAGATCGCGACCGACGCCAAGAAGGCCGGCATCCTCATCTCCGGCCCGGTCGACAGCGGCCCCGACCTCGGCTACCAGACCTACATCTCCGACCCCGACGGCAACAGCATCGAGTTCTCCTTCGGCCAGCAGGTCGGGCTCACCGAGTAGGCCGGCCCGACCGGGGCTCCCGGCCCCCCAACCGAAAGGACCGAGCTGGTGGCGAAGGGATCCCAAGCGCTGGGCAGCCCGAGCCCGCCCGAGGTCGTCGCCTTCGACGTGATCGGGACGCTGTTCTCGCTGGCCTCGCTCGGTCCGCTGTTCGACGCCGCCGGCGCCCCGCCCTCGACTGCCGACGTGTGGTTCTCGCGGCTCGTGGGCGACGGTTGCGCCCTGACCGCGGCGCGCGACTACCAGCCCTTCCGCGACGTGGCCCGGGCCAGTCTCCGCGACGTCCTGCCGGGCACCAAGGCCGCGGCCCGCGACAAGGTCCTCGCCGGCCTGGCCAAGCTCGACGCCTTCCCCGACAGCGCCCCGGCCATGGGCCGGGTGGTCATGAACGCCCGCGTGGTCGTGATCAGCAACGCCAGCGCCGACAGCACCCGCAAGCTCCTGGCCCGCGGCGGCCTCGATGCCTTCGTCGACGCCGTCATCTCGGCCGAGGACGTCAAGAAGTGGAAGCCGGCATCGGACCCCTACGCGTTCGCCGCCGCCACCCAGGATGTGCCCCTGGAGCGGATGGCCATGGTCACCGCCCACCCGTGGGACGTGGTCGGCGGCCGGGGGTCCGGGCTGGTCACCGGGTGGTGCAACCGGTCGGCCGCCACCTTCCCCGCCCCCTTCGGCTCGCCCGACGTCACCGGCCGGAACCTGCTCGAGGTGGTGGAGCGCCTGTTCGCGCTCACGGGCACCACCTGAGCTGGCGGTGCGCCGGTCGGGAGCTAGGCCACGCCGGCGAAGTGCAGGAAGTCGGCCATGGTGAACTGGCCGGGTGTCGACGAGGGCAGTTCGGGGGCCCAGGTCGGGGCCACCCGCAGGAACGACGACGGGTCGCCGGCCAGGAGACCGACCAGCACCTCGGCCACGATGGTGGCCCCCGTCGGGCCCAGCCGCAGGCCGCCTGAGTCCACCTCGGCCTCCCGCAGGAGGTAGTACCAGAGCGGTGTCTGGCCGCGAAGACCGAGATCGTGGCGGGCCGTGCCCATCGCCGCAGCAACCGCCTCGCCCGAAGGCACCCCGAGCGCCCGGCCACGGAGCATGTCGAGGAGAGCCATGGCCCGTTGCTCCGGGTCGATCGACGACGGGAGCCGGCCCAGGGGGCCGGTGACCTTGGTGTCGATCCGCCGGCTGAGCTGGGGCGTCGAGCCGCCGATGGTGAAGTAGAGGTCCCAGCTGATCCGCCAGCCCTTCGGGAGGGGGCGGAAACCGGTGAGGTGCTCCAGGGGGTCGGCGTTGTCGAACGGCAGCATGATGTGCAAGGGCGGCAGCTTGGGGTTCAGGACGTACGTGGCCCGGATCTGGCTGTGCCCGAAGCGGTAAGCCGCGGCCGAGAACTCCACGGGCATGAAGGGGTCGTTCTTCCAGGCGTAGAAGCGCAGGTCGGCCCGCCGGCTCCCGGTGGCGGGGTCGACGACGAGGGCCTTCCGGAGCACCTCGGGGCCGGCGATGCGGGCCAGGAAGTCCTCGACGACGACCCACTGGTAATGCCAGCGGGTGAGCCGCTGGGCCTCGGCGAACACCTCGGGCTCGGCGACGTGCTGGCTGCGGGCCAAGTCGACCGCAGCGTTGTGGAAGCGGAGGACGGCCAGCGTGAGCTGGGAGAGGATCACGTGGACGTCGTTGCGGGGGTCACCGATGAGGGCGCGGCCCTGGGCGTTGCGGGGCAGGTCCTCGGGCTCCTCGCCCCGGCCGCGGTTGTGGCCGATGAGCAGCTTGGCCGGGTCGTCACGGTCGTAGAGGAACGGTTGGTCGTCTGGCCCCGAGCCGTAGATGGAATCGAGGTCGAACCGGGGCGTGCGGTAGTCGACGATGGCGTCGGGGTCGTTGCGCCGCATCAGCACCGAGGTCGGGTCGAAGGTGATGTCGTGGTCGACGAACTGGCCGAGATAGGTGTAGCCGGCGGGGATGTCGGGGTTCTCACCGGGCTGCGGAGTGCCGGGCGCGGCCGGTGCCGGTGGGGGGCTCCCCGGCGGCCAGGGCAGCATGGAGAGTGCCAGCTTGTTGAGGGTGGCGTCATGGGGGACGAAGGGGCGGAGCTGGCGGAACATGCGCCCGTAGCGACCGCGCTCCACGCTGGACCGGGGCACGCTGGCCAGGCCGCGCGACGAGCTTGCGCCGTGGTTGCCGAGCGGGACCGCGGCCCCCGGGACCGCCGGGCCGTCCCCTGGGTCGAGCGTGTTCCCCGCCATACCCGCACTCTACGGCGGGCGGCACCATCACGCACCGGCGGCGCCGCTGGTGCCGTGAGGACTCTATGGTCGGCGCAGTATGGGCGACACGCAGGACAGGTCTCAGCCGGCGGCGGCAGGCTGCTCCGACGCCCGGTAATGGAGGACGTGCCGGCGTTCACCCGGTTCCAACGCATGCTCCTGGGCACCGACGGCACGGTGACCCACATTCTCGAGGCGTACGCCGACGAGCCGATCGACGTGGTCAAGCTGCAGCAAGAGTTCGGCACCTCCGGCGGGGCCCATCCCGAGCTCGAACTGCCCGCCGACGACGACAAGGTGCTGCGGCGTCGCGTCGTGCTGCGAGGCCGCCAGAGCGGGCGTACCCTCCTCTACGCCGAGGCGGTCGTCGTCCTGGCCCGGGCGGCGCCGGCCTTCCTCGATGGGCTGCTCGCCACCGACAAGCCCATCGGGATCCTGCTGGCCGAGCTGCGCACGGAGACCTTCCGCGAGATCCTCCGCGTCGACCGGGAGCCGGCCGGGGCCACCGGGGCCCACTTCGGCCTCGAGCCGGCCGCCCTGCTCATCTCCCGGACGTACCGGATCGTCACCGGGCACGCGCCCACGGTCCTGATCACCGAGAAGTTCCCGCCCAGCTTCTTCCGCGACCTGCCCGCCTGACGACGCTCGGGCCACCGGCGTCGTTGTTTGCCCATGGGGCGTGTGGAAGACTCCGGTACGACGGGGTGCAGGTTGCAACGCGGATGCAAGGAGCTGCAAAGCATGGTCAGAGGTCGTCGGGCTCGGAGGGTCGCTCTCACGGCCCTGGTGACGGTGGGCGCCGGCGCCTTGGCGTTGTCCGGGCCGTCGGGTGCCGACGTGTCCGCCGTGGTGGGCAGCGCCAACGGGTACTTCGCGAGCGTCGGCCTCTTCGGCGGCCCGCCGTTCGTGACCGGCCCCACCCCCACGGTCGTCCTGCCCGGAGGTGGGTCCGGCGTCCCCGTCACCGCCACGGCGCCCACCGGCCAAGCCGGCGCCGGTCCCGCCATCTTCTTCTCGTCGGGCCTGATCGGCCTGAGCACGCAAGGACTGCCCGGGCCCAACGGCTCGGTCACCAGTTCGGCCACCATCACCAACGTCAACCGGCTGGGCGACGAGGTGTTCACTGCGGCCAGCGTGGCCAGCACGTGCACCGCGTCGGAGAGCGGGGGGCGCACCGCTTCCACCACCATCCTCAACGGCACCCTGCGCACCGACAGCGGTGACGACAACCACCCGGCGGTGACGGTGCCCATCCCCACCTCTCCGGCCCCCAACACCCAGATTGCCGGCCACCTCCACGTGAACGGCAGCCAGGACAACTTCCGGTTCGTCTTCAACGAGCAGGTCCTCAACGGCGACGGCTCCATCACTGTCAACGCCTTCCACCAGTACTTCCTCGGCCCCACCGCCGTAGGCGACCTGATCGTCGGCCAGTCCCGCTGCGGCGTCACCATCGTGGCCGGCACCACCTCCACCTCCTCGACGAGCACGTCCACCTCCACTTCCACTTCCACTTCCACGTCGACGAGCACGTCGACGTCGACGTCGACGAGCACGTCAACGTCCACCAGCACGAGCACGACGATGGCGCCGACCACCACCAGCAGCACCACCACGAGTACGAGCACCTCCACCAGCACCTCGACGACCACGAGCTCGACCACGAGCACCACGGTCTCGCCCAACGCCTGTCGGGCCTCACTCCTGACCACCCGAACGAATATCACCGCCCAGATCAACGCGGCTCGGGCCTCGGTGCTCCGTACGGTGCCCCGCGAGCAGCAGGCCCCCTACATGGCCGACCTCGACGCCCGGCAGGCCGAAGCCAACGCCGCCATCGATGCGGCCCTGGCTCGCTGCTGACCCCACCCTCCATCTGACAGCAGGCCGCTCCACGCCGCCGCGTGGCGCGGCGGGCCGAAGTACGCGACAGTTCCCGGCACGACAGTCGAACCTGGCGAAAGGCGGCACGTTCTCATGGCGAATGCGACCGGCACGGCGCAGTACGTCCTGCTCCCCCCTCAAGGCCTCCGGGCCAAGGCGGCCACCACCAGCCCGGAGGCCGTCGAGCTCCTGCGGGCCACCCATGACATGGCCGGCACCCAGATGGTGAGCATCGACGGCCGGGACACCGCGATGCGGGTGGTCGACTCCTTGGGCCCCGACGGGGCCAAGCTCGTCGAGCTCTCGCCGGACGCGGCGCTGTCGGTCCGGGCCGGCCGGCCCGACCTCCGCCTCGTCCCGGTGGTGTACTACACGCCGGCCGTGCTGGCCCCGGAACAGATCGAGACCGCCGTCAGCCGGGGGAAGGGGGCGGCGGCGGCCGCAGCCATCACCATCCAGGTCGTCTCCAAGAACGGCGCCAAGCCCGTCGCCGACGCCTTCGTAGTGGCGTTCGTCGACTACAAGGCCCGCACCGGCGCCCAGGGCATCACCGGCGCCGACGGCAAGGTGGACCTGGCCCTCGGCACGGCCAGCATCACTCTCGACCGCCTCTACATCTACCCGCTCGATTCCCACTGGAGCCTGGTCAAGAAGAAGCTGGCGGTCACGACGGGCATGTCCGTGACCGTGACGCCGCTCGACCTCGGTTTCACCGACGGGCTCCGCCACTTCTACGGCAACGCCGCCGACGACGTCGGCGCCGGCGTGACCGTCGGCGTCGTCGACACCGGTGTGTCCGCCCACCCCGACCTGGTCATCGCCGGCGGGGCCAACACCGTCCCAGGCGAGAACCGGAACGACTTCGGCGACAACGGCAAGGCGCACGGCACCCACGTCGCCGGCATCATCGCGGCCCGGGGCCACCCGCCCACGGGCCTCCGGGGCGTGGCCCCGGGTGTGTCCCTGCGGGCTTACCGCGTGTTCGCCAAGGGGTCGGGCCAGGCTTCGAGCTTCGCCATCGCCAAGGCCATCGACGTGGCCATCGCCGAGAAGTGCGACCTGATCAATATGAGCCTCGGTGGTGGCGGGGTCGACCCGGTCCTCAAGGCCGCGGTCGACGATGCCCGGGCCGCCGGTAGCGTCTGCATCATCGCCTCGGGCAACAACGACCGGGCCCCGGTGAGCTTCCCGGCCAGCGAAGGCATGGCCCTGGCCGTCTCCGCCGTGGGCCGCAAGGGCACCTTCCCCACCAGCGCGGCGGCGGCCGACGAGGTGGCCGCGCCCTACGGCACCGACAAGAAGAACTTCGTGGCCGCCTTCTCCAACGTCGGCCCGGAGATCGACCTCACCGGGCCGGGCGTGGGCATCATGTCCACGGTGCCCGGGAGCTACGCCGAGATCAGCGGCACCTCGATGGCCTGCCCGGCGGCCACCGGGGCCGCGGCCCGGGCCATCGCCGGCACCGCGGTCATCAAGGCCAAGCGCAACGCCCGCCGCTCAGAGGCCATCGTCAAAGCCGTGCTGGCATCGGCCACGCTCCTGGGCGTCGGGCCCACCTTCGAGGGGCTCGGCCTGCCCGACCACAAGTAGACGGCGGGTGACGACGGCCAGGTTCGTCCTCCGCTACCGGGGCGAAGGGACGATGCCTGCCGCCGACCGGTCCCGCGTGCACGAGCTGCACCAGACGGTGGTGGTCGAGTCGACATCGCGGATGCTCCTGGTGGAGGGCGACCCAACCATGTTGGCCGATCTGGTGGCCACGCTCCCGGGCTGGGTCATGGCGCCGGAGCAGCAGTACGACGTACCCGACACCCGGAGGCGCGTCGACGGGCCACCCGAGTAAGGCGCCCGGCGGCGGGCGGCCCGCCGGGCTAGATTTGCGGCAGCGGACACGACGACGGGAGTGGCGATGGCTGGTGTAGGCGAGCTCTACAAGACCGCCGAAGGCAAGTGGTCGTTCCGGGTCAAGGCGTCGAACGGCCAGGTCGTGGCCATCGACGACGGTCCCGGCTTCGCGGCGAAGGCCGACGCCCGCAATGTGCTGAAGCGGTTGCTGCATGGCGACTACGACGGACCGATCCGTGAGCCCGGGGCCACGGCGTGCGGGCAGGAGATCAAGTCCAACACCACCCTCGACGGCAACATCCACTGCACCAACGGACCGGCGCTGATCATCACCGCCGACAACATCGTGCTCGACCTGGGCGGCTTCACCATCACCGGGGAGGGAGCGGCGGCGGGCGGCGTCCCGGGCATCCTCCTCAAGAACGTCAAGGGTGTCACCGTGCGCAAGGGCACGGTCAAGGGCTTCGGCGCCGGCGTGGCCATCGCCGGCGGGGCCAACAACGTCATCGAGAACGTCACCGTCGAGGACAACATCGGCTCCACCGACGGTGACTTCGGCGACGGCATCACGGTGAGCGCCAGCAGCGGCAACGTGATCCAGGGCAACACGGTCCGGCGCAACGGGCCGTTCTCCGGGATCTCCCTGGTCGGCGCGTGCACGAAGAACCAGATCCGCGACAACGTGGTCAGCGACAACAACATGCTGCCCGGCGACCCCAGCAACGGTCGCCAGGACATGGGCATACGCGTCGAGGGCCCGGCGGCCAACAACAACACCATCAGCGGGAACACCGTGACCGGCAGCGGGGCCGAGGGCATCTGCGTGCTGCCGACCTGCACCGACCCCCAGGCCGGGTGCGCGGGGACGCCGGGCAACGAGGGCAACGTGATCTCCAAGAACATGAGCCACAGCAACGGCACGAGCGGTCAGGGCAGCGGCATCCGCCTGTTCGCCGTGCCCCAGCCGGTGGCCGCGTCCAAGACGGTGATCTCCGACAACGTGACCAACGACAACAAGACCTTCGGCGTCGCCATCGACGCCGTCGGCGCGGCCAACCCCGGCCCGCCGGCCAACACCGCCACCGGGAACAGTGGCAAGGGCAACGGCCAGTTCGACGGGTACGACGGCAACACGCCGGCGTGCGGCAGCAACACCTGGAAGGGCAACACGTTCGCCAAGGTGAACCAGCCCTGCGTGGGCGCCTGACGCCGGCCGGCCCGGGCGTTAGGCCCGGGCGACCACCTTGTCGAGCAGCGAACGCTCGAGGTCCTGGGGGAACTCCGCCCCAGGGTTAAGAAAGAACATCCGGATCACGGTGCCCTTGTTGAAGATGACGAGGAAGTCCTGGAACAGGGGGACGACCAGCTCGTCCAGGTTCACGCTGGCGTTGATGCGCCATGCCATGATCTTGTCGCCGGCGGGAGGGACCTGGCGCGTGGTCACCGTGACCGGCCCGGGCTTGGCCCCCTCGGGCTTGCTCCGGTCGACGTCGGCGGCGAAGACGCGGGTGAAGCACGCCTGCGCCTTCGGGCCGGCGAGGGCCGTGGCCAAGGCCGCCGCGTTGGGCTCGGTGGTGTACTCCACCGTCGACCGGCCCTGGGTGGCCAGGCCCCGCAGGTAGGTCGGCGACGTGGCCACGCCCGCCGGGGCACCCTTGACCTTCACCCCGAGGCAGGCGGTCAGCTCCTGCCAGACCCGCTCGATGCTGAGGCCCTGACCAGGTTCCTCGGGCTGGGCGGCGAAGCCGGGCGTGAAGTCCGCCGGCTGGAGGGTGGCGGCCTGGGCCTTGGCAATCAGGGCCTGGTCGGTGCCGGGACGGCCCGGCCCGCTGCTGGCCCCACCACCACCGCACGCCGCAGCCATGACCCCAACCACGACCAAGGCGACGACGGGCCGCAAACCGCCCGACACTCGTCCGGTCCGCCGGGCCCTGGCCGTACCTCCTGGGCCCCTGGCCATGTCAGTTCCCGCCGCCATGTGACGTCTCCTTCCCTGGTCGCCGCCGACGACCCCGATCTTCACATATTCTCATTTCTCGCGCTCTTTCATGTCAACAGACGCCGGCGCCAGCGCTCAGGACCGGATGGCAGTGCCCACCCGCCGGCCGGTGATGAAGAGCTGCTTGTTGTCCTGGACCGAAGGGAACTGGCCGGGCGTGAAGTACCACTCGTCGAGCACGTCCCTGCGGAACAGCAGGGTCGTCTCCGGGTAGAACAGGGGCAGTACGGGCAGCTCGTCGGCCAGCAACCGCTGCATCTGGGCCACGACGGCCTGGCGGCCCGCCGGGTCGAACGTCACCCGCTGGGTCTCGGCCAGGTCGTCGAAAGTGGGGTTGGTGAACGCCGACGCGGCCTGGAGCGACGGCGGCACCTTGGAGGAGAACAGCACCCGCAGCACGTCGGGGTCAGCATTGGGCCCGCCCGGGCCGGGCCCGGGGAAGAACAGGACGGCCATGTCGTAGTTGCCGACCAGCTTGCTGCCGAAGAGCTGCGGGCCGATCTCCACCGGCTTGGGCCGCAGCTCCACGCCCACCCGCCGCAGCGACCCGACCAGGATTTCCGAAAGCGGCGCCTCGGCGTTGCTGATCAGCAGCTCGAAGCTGAGGGCCCCCCGGCCCGGTGCCTGCCGGATCCCGCCGGCGCCCAGGCGGTAGCCGGCCGAGTCGAGCAGGGCGGCGGCGCCGGCGGGGTCGAAGTCGTACTGGCGGACCGCGGCAAAGAACGGGTTCGCCGGGCTCAGGAACCCCGGGCTGCCGGGGAGGCCCCGGCCGGCGGCCAGGCGGTCGACCAGGTCCTTGCGGTCGATGGCCATGGCGCAGGCCCGGCGGAACCGCACGTCGGAGAGCGGGCCCTCCTTGATCATGTTCCAGTAGAGCGGGAGGGTGGTGGAGCCTTGCTCGGCCACCATCCCGTAGGCCTGGCCCTGGAACGGGGCCAGGGTGTCGGCCCGCAGCCCGACGCCCCGGGCCACGTCGACGTTCCCCGCGGCCAGGCCGGCGATCGGGTCATCGATGGCCCGCTCCTCGATCCGCTTGATGTAGGGCGGGCCCAGGAAGTAGTCGGGGCGGGCGGTGTAGAGCAGGGCTCCCCCGTCGCCGTTGTACGACGCCAGCCGGTAGGCCCCGGAGCCGACCAGCACCTTCCGGTGGTCCTGGGCCGCCGGGTCCTTGATGGTGGACCAGACATGGCGCGGGATGATCGGGAGCGCGCCGGCGACCTGCTCGAGGAAGGTGACCTGCGGGCTGGCCAGGGTGACGACGACGGTGGTCGGGCCCGCGGCCCGGACGCCGGCGATGCCCTTCGGCGGCTGGATGATGACCGGCGGCGCCAGCGTCTCCTGGGCGGCGTAGTAGTCGAAGGTGAAGACCACGTCGTCGGCGGTAAGGGGCCGGCCGTCGGCCCAGGTCAGGCCGGGCCGCAGTTCGAAGGTGTAGGTGAGGTGGTCGGCCGATGCGTCGACCCGCTGGGCCAACCACGGCAACAGCGCGCCGCTGGCGTCCTTCCACACCAGGGTGTCGTAGATCAGGCTCATCTGGTTGTACCCGATGTCGGCGTTGCACGCGAACGGCGACGGGAAGCCGGTGGCGCCCTGGGCCAGGCGCACGGTGGGGCCGCGGGCCTGGTCGACCGCCGGCGTCGACCGGCACGCCGACCCGAGGACGAGGGCCCCCACCCCCCCGAGCGACCCGAGGAGGAACCGCCGGCGGTCGATGAGGAGCCCGTCCTTCATGACCGGCCTCCCGGGCCGGTCATGACGGGGACTGGGAGCGCGGGTTGAAGACGGGCTCGAGGGCCACGCCCACGACGGTGAGGGCCAGGAGGGTGAGCGTGAGGACAAGCCCCACCGGCAGCACCCACCACACCCACATCGGGCTCAGGTAGATGGACTGCTGGCCCAGCGCCCGGTTCAGCATCAGCCCCCAGCTGATGCCGCTGGGGTCGCCCAGGCCGAGGAACGTCAGGCCCGCCTCCAACCCCACGGCCACACTGGCCCAGTTCACGAACCCGACGATGATCAGCGGGGCCAGGCCGGGCAGGAAATGCCGGCGCAGCACGTAGGTCGGCCCGCCCCCGAAGCCCCGGGCCGAGGCCACGAAGCCGCGCTGGCGCAGAGTGACCGCCTGGCTGCGCAGCGTGCGGGCGTTGGGCGGGGCTCCGAGGACGGCGATCACGATAATGACCGCCACCCGGCTGTTGAGGGCGAGCGACCCGAGAAGGACCAGGAGGGGGGCGCCGGGCAGGGCGAGGAGGAACGTGACGAAGCGGTTCGACGCCCGGTCGGCGACGCCGCCCACCAGCGCCGGCAGGACACCGAGCACGATGGCGCCGGCCATGGCCAACGACCCGGCCACGGCGGCGACGGTGAGGGAGGCCCGGGCCCCGTAGACCAGTTGGGCGAAGATGTCGCGCCCCGGGACATCGGTGCCGAGCCAGTGCCGGGCCGACGGCTGCTCGAGGGCCCGGCCGGCGCTGGCGTTGCGGGGGTCGTACGGCGTGAGGAGAGGGGCGAACACGGCGACGAGCACGACGATGCCGAGCACCACCAGGCCGGCGGTGAGCATCGGGGAGCGGGCACGCCGGCGGCCGGGGCCACCGCGGTCGTCGCGTTCGTCGGGAGCCAGGGGCAGGGTGATGTCGCCCGGCACGCTGACGGCCTCGGTCACTGGTCCACCCTCATCGAGGGATGGCCCAGTGAATGCTCGATGGACCGGCCTCCCGGGCCGGTCACTGGTCCACCCTCATCGAGGGATGGCCCAGTGAATGCTCGATGGACCGGCCTCCCGGGCCGGTCACTGGTCCACCCTCATCGAGGGATGGCCCAGTGAATGCTCGATGGACCGGCCTCCCGGGCCGGTCATGCCGGCGCCGCCCGCGGGTCGAGCCGGCGGTACAGGACCTCGGCCAGGGCGTTGACCGTGACCACGCTCAGGCTGAGCACCAGGAACACGCCCTGGATCGTCGGGTAGTCACGCAGGCCGATGGACTGGAAGAGGAGGCCGCCCAGCCCGGGATAGGAGAAGATGCGCTCGACGAACACGTTGGCGGCGACGGCGGACCCGAGCTCGACCGCGGTGAGGCCGACCACGGGAAGGAGCGCGTTGCGGGCCGCGTACGCGTACTTGAGCCGCCGGGGCCGCAGGCCCTTGGCCCGCCCCAGGAGCAGGTAGTCGGCCCCGAGCTCGTTCACCATGCCCGCCCGCATCACCAGGTAGCTGATGGCGGTGAGCCCGGCGGTGAGGACGGCCAGCGGCAGCACGAGGTGGGCACCGATGTCGACGGCGCGCCGGACCGGGCCGAACGACGAGAACTGCGCCTCGGCGCCGGCGACTGGGAACCAGTGCAGCCTCACTGCGAACACGAACAGGGCCATCGACCCGAGCAGGTAGGGCGGGAACTGCCACACCGTCACCATGGTGGCCAGCAGGGCGCGGTCGACGGGCTTGTCGCGCCGCCACCCGGAATGGATGCCGGCCACCATCCCGAGCGCGGTGGCCAGGACCACCGAGCTACCGGTGAGGAGGAGCGTCCACGGCAGGCGCCGGCGGAGCTCGGTGGTGACGGGCGCATTGGTCTGGATGGAGCGCCCGAGGTCGCCGTGGGCCAGCCGCGAGAGGTAGTGCCGGTACTGGGCCACGAGCGAGCCGTCGAGGTCGTAGTAGGAGACCAGCGAGCTCCGGGCCGCCTCGCCCAGGCTGAACCCGGCCGGCCCGTTGACGAGGAGCCCGTCGATGGGGTCGCCCGGCATGGCTCGGGGGAGCCAGAAGTTCAGGGTGACCAGGGCGAAGACCATGACCAGGTACGACGCCAGCGCGCCCCGCCGGCGACGACGGGGGCCCGCCGCCGCCGGTGCGGCCGGCGCCGCCGGCGCTGGCTCCAGGCTCAGCGCAGGGGCCCCCGTACCGGCCACGGCATATGGCGACCGGGCCGGTGGCGCCACCGGACGCCGGCGGCCCAGAACATCGTGCTCCAGCCGGCCATGACGAGGAGCATGGCCAGGGCCACGAAGACGGCGATGGCACTGCCGGTGCCGGCCAGTCCCCCGCCGCCGGTCCCGCCACCGGTCCCGCCGGTCTGGCCACCCCCGCCAGTGCCACCGGTGCCGGTGGCCACCGCCGTCGTGGCGCAGCGGGACTGGCCGACGATGAGCTCGCCCACCGCCGTGGGGCCGAGGAGGAACAGGTGGACCGCATTGACGGTGATCGATCCCGTCCCCCGCACCTGCTCGTTCAGCACGACGCGGAAGGTGTCGCCGACGTTCTCGAGCTTGCCGTTGTAGGACGTGTTGGGCGCCGGGTCGGAGGGAAGCTGGACCACGGTGTCGTCGGCCGTGGAATCGAAGTTGGCGCCCTGGGAGAGGACCACGTTGCCGGCGCTCACCGTCGCCGAGCCGGTCTGGCCGGTGGAGGAGGACGAACACCGGCTCGAGACCGAGGCCGCGGTGAGCTGCTCCTGGCCGGAGCGGTTCACGTTGGTGACCGTGGCCGAGCTGGTCACCGTGCCGCCAGCGACGCCCTGGGTGCTCACGTCCAGCCGGCCCGAGCTGAAGATGATGGCCGGGCCGAACTGGGCGGTGGCATCGGGCGCGGTCCCGGTGACCGGCGCCGCGGACCCCCCTGCCGGCAAGGACACCGTCGGTGCCGGCCCGCGGGTGGCGGGCGCGCCTCCGAAGAGCCCGACGGTCACGAAGTAGCCGTAGGCGCCGCCGGCGACCCCCGTGGTCGTCGCGGTCGTGGTCGTGGTGGTGGGCACGGTCGTGGTCGTGGTGGCGGCCGTCGTGCTGGTCGTGGTGGTCGACGACGTGGTCGTGGTCGGGGCGGTGGTCGTGGTCGTGGCGCCCGGCGTGGTGGTGGTGGTCGTCAGGCCCGTGGTGGTGGTCGTGGCCGCGACCGCCGTGACACCGCACACCGATTGGGCGATGAGCAGGTCACCCTTGGCCGTGGGCCCGAGCAGGTACAGGTGGGCGGCGGTGACCGTGATCGAGCCGTCTGAGTTCGTCACCTGCTCGTTGAAGACCATACGGAAGGTGTCCCCCACCCCCTCGATCATGCCGTTGTACGACGTGTTCGGCGCCGGGCTGGCCGGTACCGGGACGACGACGTCGTCACCGTCCACGTTGGGGTTGCCCTCCGAGGTACGGAGCGTGCCGGTCGTGACGGTGGTGGACCCGGTCACACCGGACTCGCCGGCGCTGCACCGGCTCGACACGCCGGCGGCAGTGAAGACCTCTGACCCCGAGGTGTTCACATTCTGGATAGTGGCGGCGGAGGTGACTGCGCCGCCGGCGCCGAGGGCGCCTTGGGTGCTGACGTTCAGCGGCCCGGAGCTGAACAGGGTGGCCGGGCCGTACTTCACCAGCCCGGTGGCCGCGGTGTTCGTCACGGCCGGGCCCCCGTTGGCCGGCAGCGTGGCCGTGGGGGTCGGGCCCACGGGCGCCTGGGCGCCGTTGAAGATGGTGATGTTGGTGGCCAGGTACCCGAAGGCGCTCCCCCGGACCGCTGTCACATCGGCCGTTGCCGCCGGCGGCGACCCGATGCCGGTCAGCACCCCGGCAATGACGAGCGAGACCACCGCCCACGCCCGGTACCCGCGAGATCGTCCACGCCCCATACCGTCGCCTCCGTACCTAGTGCCGTGACCACACCGACTTCACTTGACCCGCTGCGCCTGCGCTGCTCACCGTCAGTGACGGCGCGCCGGGCCAGTCGCCGCCTGCGAGATGCGCCGGGCCCGCCAGCGTCCTCAGACTAGATCGATCCCGCACTGGTGCTGTGCCACCCTCTGTGGTCGAGGCATGCGGTTGGTCGAGACGTGGGCCGGCGGCGCACCGTCGCCCACGTGGGGTACACCCCGCAGTGGCAGCCTACGAGGTGACATGGGACGACGTCACTAAGGACATCCGACACCTAGCGGTCCGGCCCGGGAGCGCTCCCGGGCTCGCGGCGGGCCTCCGCCGGCCGGAACGCCGATGAGGCGGCCACCAACCGGCGGGCGGTGTCGCTCAGCGGTGCGGTCGACACGACGGACGAGGCGCCCTCCTCGACGACGCGCCCAGCTTCGAGCACCACTGTGCGGTCGGTCACCTTGCGGACCGCGGCCAGGTCATGGGACACGAGCACCAGCCCGAGGCCCATCTCCACCTGGCGCTCACGCAGGACGACGAGCAGCCGTGCCTGCTCCGAGGCGTCGAGCATGGCGGTGGGCTCGTCGGCCACCAGGACCTTCGGGGAGCAGACCAGGGCCCGGGCCAGCGCGACCCGCTGGAGCTGGCCACCGGACAGCTCGTGGGTGCGGGCGTCGAGGAACGCGCCCGACGGCGGCAACCCGACGCTGTCGAGGGCCTCGGCCACCGCCGACCGCTGGGCGGCCGCGTCGGCCCCCACCACGACCAACGGCTCGCCGACCAGCTCGGCCACAGTCAGGCGGGGCGACAGCGCATCGGCCGGGTCCTGCATGATGAGCTGGACCCGGCGCCGGCGCATCCGCTCCGAGCCACGCCAGGAGCTCGGCAGGGGTTGGCCCTCGAGCACGACCCGGCCGGAGTCGGCGGCGAGATGGCCGGCCAGGATCCGGGCCAACGTGGACTTGCCGCTTCCCGACGGCCCGACGATGCCCACGGACTCGCCCTCGCGCACGACCAGGGAGACGCCGGCCAAGGCCTCCACCACGTGGCGGCCCCGCCCGAACGACTTAGCCACGTCATGAGCCGAAAGGAGCGTCTTCAAGCCGCCGAAATGGCACAGCACCAGCCGCTCGCGGGACTCGGCCAGCGCCGGGCGGGCCTCCGCGCAGTGCGCGTCGGCCTGGGTGCAGCGCGGGTGGTACGGGCAACCGGGCGGCACGGCACGGGGGTCGGGAGGCCGGCCCCGGATCGGGCGCAGGTCCTTGGTGGTGGTCATGACCGGGTAGGCATTGACCAGCGCCCAGGTATAGGGGTGGGCGGGGTCGAGGACGACCCGGCTCGTGGCACCGTCCTCCATGACCTCGCCGCCGTAGAGCACGACCGTGCGGGTGGCGAGGGCGGCCGCGTCGGGTAGGTCGTGGGAGATGACGACGAGGGCGAAGCCCCGCTCGGCGGCAAGTTCCCCGATGCGCCGCACGAGGTCGGCACGGGTGGCAGGGTCCAGGCCGGCGGTCGGCTCGTCAAGCACGACGAGGGCGGGGTCGAGGGCCAGCACCATCGCCAGCGCGGCCCGCCGGCGCTGGCCCCCGGAGAGCTCGTGGGGGTACCGGTCGAGGAGGGAAGGGTCGAGCAGCACGCCGGCGGCCAGCTCGCCGGCCCGGGAGCGGGCCTCGTGGGCGCCCATGCCGAGACGGTCGCGCAGCGGCTCAGCCACCTGCGCCCCCACCGTGGCGACGGGGTTGAACGGCGAGCCCTGCAGGGCCAGGGCGACGGTGGACCATCGCACGGTGCGCAGGTCCGCTTCGGACGCGCCGAGGAGCTCGACGCCGTCGACCCGGACGCTCCCCCGGGCCAACGGCGGCTGCACCAGGCCGGCCAGGCAGCGGGCCAAGGTCGACTTCCCTGACCCGCTCTCGCCCACGATGGCCACCGACTCGCCCCGGTGCACGATCAGGCTCACGCCTCGCAACGCGTCGACCCCGCCCCGGTAGCGGACGGCGAGATCCGTCACCTCCAGCAGCGGTGTACCCGGCGCGCTCCCCTTGTCCTCCATCGACACGTCCTGACCAGCAGGTGAGGACCACCCCACCGTTCCACCAGACCAGCGGAGCCAACGGCCTCCGCCGTGAAGGCCAGCTTTCGGGCTGGCGAGATTTCGACCTTGGAGGCGGCGCGGCCAGGTGGCCACCCTGGCATACTTTCGCACACGACGGACTCATTGCCGCAGCACGCGTCACTGGACCACCACGGAGGGAGCCGGCCCCGCGGCCTGGACAACGTGGCGCGCTCGCCGTCCTTCGAGGGCCGGTACGGGCGGATGTTCCGTTCCCTCCCCCCGTTCGCTCCCACCGATGCCGCCCTCGACGCGCTGGCGGGCTCCATGGCCGATGTGCCCGGCCCGGCGGGCGACAACCCCGACATCCCGTGCGGGTACACCTACCTCGGCCAGTTCGTCGACCACGACATCACCTTCGACCCCGTGTCGAGCCTCGACCGGGCCAACGACCCCGATGCCCTCACGAACTTCCGCACCCCACGCTTCGACCTGGACAGCGTGTACGGCCGGGGCCCAGCCGACAGCCCGTACCTGTACGACCAGGAGGACCCCGCGTCGCTCTTGGTCGGGCACAACGCCGGCGTCCACGACGAGCCCGTCGACCTGCCCCGCAACCAGCAGGGCCGGGCCCTCATCGGTGACCCCCGCAACGACGTGCATTTCATCGTCAGCCAGCTCCACCTGGCCTTCGTCCGCTTCCACAACGCCGTGGTCGACCACCTGCGGTTCGACGTCGAACCCGGAGATCTCTTCAATGAAGCGCGGCGGGTCGCCACCTGGCACTACCAGTGGATCGTGGTCCACGACTTCCTCAACCGGCTCGTCGGGCCCGACCTCCTCGGCCGCGTCCTCGTGACCAACGCCCGCACGGGCAAGGCCCGGGCCGACCTGTCGTACTTCACCTGGCGCACACGGCCCTTCGTGCCGGTGGAGTTCTCGGCCGGCGCCTACCGCTTCGGCCACAGCATGGTGCGCGACGTTTACCGCATCAACGACACCATCGAGCCGCTTCCCATCCTCACCGACATCCGGGTGGCCAACCGCCTCCAACATCTCGGCGGCTTCCGTACCCTGCCCAAGGGCTGGACGGTGCAGTGGAAGTACTTCTTCCCGCTCGGCGACCAGGCGCCCCAGCACAGCCGGCTGATCGACGCCCGGCTGGCCGAGCCGATGCGGAAGCTCCCCCCCCTTATCGACGATGCCCGGCGGTCGCTGGGCCTGCTCAACATGCTGCGCGGCCGGGCGCTGCAACTGCCCTCCGGGCAGGCCGTCGCCGCGGCCATGGGCACGAGCGTGCCGGACACCGACTTGCACCTCTCCGGCGAGACGCCCCTGTGGTTCTACCTCCTGCGCGAGGCCGAGGTGCTGGCCGGCGGCCGGCGGCTGGGCCCAACGGGCGGGCGGATCGTCGCCGAAGTCCTCGTCGGGTTGCTCAAGGGCGACCCGTCGTCGTTCCTCCGCCAGCAGCCGGCCTGGGCGCCCGACCTGCCGTCCGCCGAGAAGGGCCGCTTCACCATGATGGACATGCTGCGGTTCGCGGGGGTGGCGTAGGACCGGCTCGTGGGCGCCAGGGGCGGGAACGGTTGATGCGAGCCCTCCCATGTGCGAGGCTCACCAGTGGTTCGGCAGGCGGATCGTGCGGGGTACGGCGGGTTGAACGAAGGGGAACACATGGCAGGACTACCGGCTGTGAGGCAAGTGCGGACGGGCCCGAGGATCCGACGGCTGCTCGTCGTCATCGCCATGGTCGGCGCCCTGCTCAACCTGAGCTCCGGTAAGTCCTTCGCCACCCAGTTCTGCAACACCACACCGATCATCGGCACGTCGGGGAGCGGGGCGGCCAGCCCCTACCCGTCCACCATCACCGTGTCCGGGCTGTCCGGCACGATCACCGACGTCAACATCATCCTGCGCGGGTTCACCACCCACCCGGACAACAACAGCCCCGGCCAGCACTGGGCGGAGGACATCGACGTTCTCGTTGCCGCACCTGACAGCTCCAACGCCATCGTGATGTCCGACGCCGGCGGCGACAACAACGTCTCCTCCGGCGCCGTCACCAACGTCGACCTCACCCTCGACGACCAGGCCGCCAACCAGCTCCCGGCCGATTCGCACCTGTCCGCCGGGTCCTGGCGCCCGGTCAACGACAACGACGACATCGACCCCCAGCAGTCGCCGGACGACCTGTGGCCGTCGCCGGCGCCGGCACCCTCCGGCGCCGTGGCGCTGACCACGTTCAACGGCAAGGACCCCAACGGCGTGTGGAGCCTGTTCGTCACCGACGACTACGTACAGGCCTCCTCTGATTTCAGCGGCGGCTGGTGCATCGACATCCTCACCACTGGCGGAGGCACGACGACCACCCCGACCACGGCCCCGACCACCTCGACCAGCACGTCGACCTCGACGAGCACGAGCACCTCGACCTCCACGTCGACATCGACATCGACCAGCACCTCGACGTCCACGTCGACCACGATGGCCCCGACCACCACGTCGACCTCGACGTCCACCAGCACCTCGACGTCGACATCGACATCCACCTCGACCTCCACCAGCACGTCGACCTCCACCAGCACGTCGACGTCGACGACGATGGCGCCGACCAGCACCTCGACTTCAACGCCCCCCAGCACCTCGACGTCGACGACCTCGACCACGCTGCCGCCCACCACGGTCTGCAGCGCGCCGCCGCCGGCCACCATCCTCGCCCAGCCCGGCGTGACGACCTTCGGCACCGATGGTGACGACGTGATCTACGGCACGTCCGGGACCGACCGCATCTTCGGCCTGGGCGGCAACGACATCATCGTCGGCTTCGGCGGTGACGACCAGCTCATCGGTGGCGACGGGAACGACGCCCTCTGCGGCGGCGACGGCAACGACCAGCTCTACGGCGACGCCGGAAACGACCTGCTCGTCGGCGACGCCGGCAACGACAGCCTCGTCGGCGGCTCCGACGACGACCGCCTCATCGGCGGCACCGGGCTCGACCGTCTGTCCGGCTCCTCAGGCGTCGACACCTGCAACGCCGGCGGCAGCCCCGGTGACTTCTCGGCGCCAGCGCCGGACTGCGACACGATCACCTAGCGCGCCGCCGGCGCCACGACCCATCGGACCACCGCCAACTGCGGTCTTTCGCCGGCCCTAACTCTTGAACAGGAATTCGGCCTCCTCGGGTTCCACCAGCAGGCGCAGCTCCTCGCGCAGCACGTCGTGGCCGGACAGCGTCGGGTCGGCGTCGACGAGGGCGAAGGCCACTTCCCTGGCCCGCCCCACCCACTCCTTGTCCCGCCGGAGGCTGGCCAGCTTCAGGTCGCTCTGGCCCTTCTGGCGGGTGCCCAGCACGGTGCCCTCGCCCCGGATGTCGAGGTCGACCTCGGCCAGCTCGAAGCCGTCGGTGCTGCGCTCGACGGCCGCCAGGCGTTCCTCGGAGCCGGGCGTGGTGGCCGTCCCCAGCAGGTAGCACCACGCCCTTTCGGCGCCCCGCCCCACCCGGCCCCGCAGCTGGTGGAGCTGGGCCATGCCGAAGCGGTCGGCGTCCTCGATGATCATGACGGTGGCGTTGGGCACGTCGACGCCGACCTCGATCACCGTGGTGGCCACCAGGACGTCGAGGTCGCCGGCCCGGAACGACGTCATCACCGCCTCCTTCTCCTTCGACGGCATCTGGCCGTGCAGAAGGGCCAAGCGGAGGTCGGGCCACACCTCCTCGCGGAGGCGGGCGAACTCGACGGTGGCCGCCTTGGCTGCGATCTTCTCCGACTCGTCCACGAGCGGGCACACGACGTAGGCCTGCCGGCCGGCGGCGACCTCGGACGCGACTCGCCCATAGGCGTCGGCCTCCTCCATTTCGCTGCGCGCCCAGTGGGTGACGACCGGTGACCGCCCGGGGGGCATCTCGTCGAGGACCGTCACGTCGAGGTCGCCGTAGACGGTCATTGCCGCCGTCCGGGGAATGGGCGTCGCCGTCATGACCAGCACGTCGGGGTCGTCGCCCTTGCCCCGCAGCGCCGCTCGCTGCTCCACACCGAAACGGTGCTGCTCGTCGATGACGACGACGCCGAGGGCGTGGAAGCTCACCTTCTCCTCGAGCAGCGCATGGGTGCCAATGAGGAGGTCGACGGTCCCGTCGGCCAGCCCGGCCAGGATCCGCCCCCGCTCCCCCGCCGCCGTCCGGTTCGTGATCACCTCGACCCGCAGGGGACGGTCGCCCATCAGCGTGGCCGGGTCGGGCACCGTCAGCCCTCCGAGCACGTGGCGCACCGACAGGCCGTGCTGCTCGGCCAGCACCTCGGTCGGGGCCATGAACGCACCCTGGTACCCACCCTGCACGGCGATGAGGAGCGCGGTGACGGCAACGAGCGTCTTCCCCGATCCCACGTCGCCCTGGAGCAGGCGGTGCATCGGGTGGGGGCCGGCCAGGTCGGCCCCGATGGCGGCGATGGCCCGCTGCTGGGCGCCGGTCAGGGGGAACGGCAGCGCCCCGTGGAACCGCCGGACCAGCTCGCCGTCGACCACGTGGCGGATGCCCTTCGACTCCCGCTCGATGGCTCGCTTGCGCATGACGAGGGCCAGTTGGAGCCGCAGCAGCTCGTCGACCACCAGGCGCCGGCGGGCCATCTGGGCGGCGGCCATGGACTCGGGGTTGTGGATCGTCCGGAAGGCCCAGGTGCGGTCCATGACATCGAGCCGGTCCCGCCAGTCCTCGGGCAGGGGGTCAGCGAGCGGGCCGGCCCGGACGAGGGCTTCCTCGATGAAGGCGGCCAGCTCCCAGGTGGCCAGGCCGGCCTTCTCCGACTGGGCGTAGATGGGGACGATCTTCCCGGTGCGGTCCCCGACCAGGTCGACGACAGGGTTGGTCATCTGCGGGCGGCCCTGGAAGCGCTCCAGCTTCCCGAAGAACACGGCCTGGGTGCCGACGGCCAGTTGCTTGGCCCGCCACGGCTGGTTGAAGAACACGACATGCAGGTAGCTCGACCCGTCGAACACGTCGACATCGACCATGGCCCGGCGCTGGCGGGTCCTGCGGGACTGCACCCGTTTGACCGTGGCCAGGACCATGGCCTCCTCGCCGACCTTCATCTGGGCGATCGAGGTCTGGCGGGTCCGGTCGAGATAGCGGCGGGGATAGTGGGTCAGCAGGTCGAGGACAGTGGTGATCCCCATGATCTCGAGGCCGTCGACCGTCTTCGGCCCGACCCCCTTGAGCTCGGCGACGGGAATGGTCGCCAACTGGCCGAGCCGGCGGCCAGCCGCCGTCACTCGGCGCTGAAGAGGTAGGCCGAAAGGGGTTGGCCGCCGAAGTGGACTTCGACGGTGACCTCCGGGCGGTTCTTGGCCAGCCACTCGCCGATGGCCTCGGTGGCTTCGGGACCCGACCCGTCGCCTTCGATCACCGTGACGACCTCGTGGGTGTCGGCCACCAGGCGGTCGAGCAGGCGGCAGGCGGCATCGGCCAGGTCGGCGTCGGCCACCGCGATGCTGCCCCGGTCGATGCCGAGCCAGTCGCCCTCCTGCACCGCGCCAGCCGGCGTGCTGGAGGAGTCGCGGACGGCCTGGGTGACCTCGCCCCACGTCACCATGGAGGCAGCATCCACCATGGCGGCCAGGTTGGCATCGGCCCCGGCCCCGGCGTCGTACGCCAGCAGGGCGGCCATGCCTTCGGCCACGCTCTTCGTGGGGATCACCCGGACGGGGCGGTTGGCGAGGACGGCGGCCTGCTCGGCCACCGGAACCACGTTCTTGTTGTTCGGCAGCACGATCACGCCGTCGGCGGTGGTCGACTCGATGGCGTCGAGGATCTGGGCCGTCGACGGGTTCATCGACTGGCCCCCACCGACGATCTCCTGCACACCCAGCGACCGCAGAATGCCCTCGATACCCACGCCGGCCCCGACGGCCACGACGGCGGTCGTCACGTGCGCCCGGTGCCGGCGCTCGTCGGCGATCTGCTGGTGGAGGTCGGTGACCCGGATCTGGCGGGGCCGGCCGCCGGCGTCGATTGCCGCCTCCACGGCGGCGCCGATGTCGTCGGTGTGGACGTGGCAGTTCCAGAGGCCCTCGCCCCCCACGACCACGATCGAGTCGCCAATGGCGTCCCACGCGTCCTTGAAGGCCTCGACCGCCTCGTCGTCGACCTCCAGGAAGTACATGACCTCGTAACGGCCACCATGCCCGGCACCCTCGTGGGCCTCGTCGGAGGCGCCCTCGACGACCGGCCGGCCGGTGAACATCTCCTCGTGCTCCGGCTCGGGCAGGGGGCGGCCGTCGGCCACGTGGAGCATGGCGTCGATCAGGAGGACGAAGCCGGCGCCGCCGGCGTCGACCACGCCGGCGTCGGCCAATACGGGCAGGAGCTGCGGCGTCTGCTCGAGTGACGACGCGGCAGCCACCGACGCGGCCTCGAGCACGGCGACCAAGCTGCCGGCGCGGGCCGCTCCGGCGGCGCGCGCCGCGTCGCGGGCGACGGTGAGGATGGTGCCCTCGACCGGCCGCATGACGGCGGCGTCGGCCAGCCGGCTGGCGCCCAGGAGGGCATCGGCGACGCCCGCCGGGCCCACGTCGTGGCCTCCCAGCCCCTCGGCCAGGCCCCTGAGGATCTGGGACAGGATGACGCCTGAGTTGCCACGCGCTCCCATGAGCGACCCGTGGACCACCCCCTTCTGGACCCCGCCGGCGTCGACGCCGGCCAGGCCGGCCACCACCGACTCAAGCGTCAGCGCCATGTTCGTCCCGGTGTCCCCGTCGGGCACCGGGTACACGTTCAGCCGGTTGAGACGCTCCTGGTGGGAGCGGAGCAGGTCTCGGTACGCGACCATCGAGGCTCGCAGCTCCTCGGGGCCAAGGGTCTCCATAGCGCCGAATCGTAGTGGGCAGCCCGGTCGACTACCCTTGTCCCCCATGGCCGCGGTCTGTGAAGTTTGTGGAAAGCACCCCAGTTTCGGTATGGCCGTGAGCCACTCCCACCGGCGCACGCGCCGGCGCTGGAACCCCAACATCCAGCGCATCCGCGCCATCGTCAACGGGTCGCCGCGGCGCCTGTCGGTCTGCACGTCGTGCATCAAGGCCGGCAAGGTCCAGAAGTCAGTCCACTGACGCTCGAGCACCGCTCATGATGCAGGAACCGTGGGTCTCCGCCGTGGTGACCGTGTCGGTCCCGGCCAACGACATGGCGTCGATCGCCCCGGTGAAGGCGCACTTCACCATGGCCGGCTTCGAGGTGCACGCGCCCCTCGGGTCGAGCTTCGGCATCGCCGGGCCGAAGTCGCTGTTCGAGAGCACCTTCGACCGCGTCCTGCTGGTCAACGACACCGACCTCATCACCTCGGTCACCACCGACGCCGGCGATGTCGACCTGCCCCTGGACTCCCTGCCGGAGGACCTGCGCCAGGTCACCGCCTCCGTGCGGTTCATCGAACCGCCGCCCCTCCCCTTCGGCCTGAGCTAGCTCCCGGCCCCCGCCCGGGCCCAGCCCGGGTCCACGGGCACTGCGCCCTCACCCAGCGCCGGCCCGGCCTCGATGGCCCGTTCGACGAACCGCTTGGCGGCCAGGCAGGCGTCGGCCGGCTCCATGCCCCGGGCCAGCTCGGCACAGATGGCCGCCGAGAGCACGCAGCCCGACCCGTGGGCGCCCCGGGACGGCAGCCGGGCACCCTCCAGCCACACCACGTCGCCGCCGGCCACCAGCAGACAGTCGGGTGAGCCGTCGCCTCCGAGGTGCCCGCCCTTCACCAGCACCACCGCCGGGCCCATGTCGCCCAGGGCCCGGGCCGCCCGCGCCATCCCCGCCCGGTCGACCACCTCGGACCCGGTGAGGGCGGCGGCCTCGGCCAGGTTCGGGGTCACGACCGTGGCTCGCGGGAGAAGAAGGGCTCGGACGGCATCGACGGCGCCGGCATCGAGCAGCCGCCCGCCGGCGGTCGCCACCATCACCGGGTCGACGACCACGTTCCGCACGCCCAGCTCCACGAGCGTCGCCACCACCGCCTCGACGATCTCGGCCGACGCCAGCATGCCCGTCTTGGCCGCGTCGGCCCCGAGGTCCGACACCACCGAGGCGATCTGGGCCCGCACGATCTCCGGGGTCAGCACCTCCACCGCCTGCACGCCGAGGGTGTTCTGGGCCGTCACCGCCGTGACCGCCGCCGCCCCCCACACCCCGTGGGCCTCGAAGGTCTTGAGGTCGGCGACCACGCCGGCGCCGCCGCTCGAGTCCATGCCGGCGATGGTGAGCGCCACCGGCCGGCCCCCCGACGAACTGGTGACGGATCTGGGAGTCAGGGCGTGTCGGAGCGTCACCAGTTCGTCGGGGGGCGGGAGGCTCATGTGTGCTCCCAGCCCAGCACGGGCAGGTCGGCGTCGCGCAGCCGGTGCTCGGATGCGTCGGCGGTGCAGCGACCGATCCGCAGCGGCGTGCCCAGGCCGCGCTCGGCAAACAGCGCCTCCACCCGGTCTGGGTCGGGCGCGGCGAACAGCAGCTCGTAGTCCTCCCCGCCGCCGAGAGCCAGCAGCTCGGGCGTGTCGCTCACCCGGCTGACCCCGATGGCCACCGGCACCCGGTCGAGCACCACCCCCACACCCGAGGCGCTGGCCAGGTGGCGCAGGTCCGAGGCCAGGCCGTCGGAGACGTCGATCATGGCCGTGGCGCCGGCCAGCCGCGCCGCCGTGCCCTCGTCGAGCCGGGCGCGGGGCCGGCGGTGGGACAGGACGAGGTCGGGCGCCTCCGAGACCCGACCGGCCCGGAGCAGGGCCAGGCCGGCGGCCGACGACCCGAGCGGGCCGGTCACGAACAGGGTGTCGCCGGCCCGGGCGCCGGAGCGCAGCACCGGCGGCGGCGCCGGCGCCCCACCGTCGCCGACGATGGCCACCGACACCATGAGCGTCGCCGACGACGACAGGTCGCCGCCGACGATCGGGCAGTCGTAGGCGGCGGACGCGGCCAGCAGGCCGTCGTAGAGGAGATCCATGTCGACGGTGGCCAGCGGGCCGGCCACCGTGACCACCGCGCAGCACGGTCGCCCACCGACGGCCGCCACGTCGCTCACGTTGGCCACCATCGCCTTCCAACCCATGTCGTCGAGGCCGACCAGGTCCAGGTCGCAGTGGACGCCGGCCACGACCGCGTCGGCGGCCAGCAGCATCGGGCCGGACGGGCCGGGGACCACAGCCACGTCGTCACCGACCCAGGTCTGGCCGGCGGGGCCCACCATGCGGCGCCGCAGCCGTTCGATCAAGGCGAATTCAGATAACGTCAGGCTCCGACGCTATCCGCACGTGAGGGGGGCTCTTGCAAGGAGTCATCAAGTCCTACGACCCGGGGACCAGCGAAGGCGTCGTCATGCGCGACACGGACCGCTCCGAGTACGACCTTTCGCCGCACGCCCTGACCGGGTCGGTCTTCCGCATGCTCCGCCAGGGCCAGCGGGTCGTGTTCGACCTCGACGGCGACGGCCGGGCCACCCGGGTGCGCCTCGGCTCGGAGGTCGACATGGGGACGCCCGGGTTCGCCCCCCGGCCCGACGACAGGCCGCGATGACCGACGTCGCGCCTCCCACGCCCAACCAGCGCCTGCTGGACTGGGTCAAGGAGACGGTCGAGCTGTGCCAGCCCGACCGCGTGGAGTGGTGCGACGGCTCGCAGGAGGAGTACGACCGGCTGTGCCAGCTCCTGGTCGACGGTGGCACGCTGACCCGGCTCGACGAGTCCAGACGGCCGAACAGCTTCTGGGCCACCTCGGACCCCGGTGACGTGGCCCGCGTCGAGGACCGCACGTTCATCTGCTCGGCCAAGGAGATCGACGCCGGCCCCACGAACAACTGGCGCGACCCGGCGGAGATGAAGCAGACCCTCACCGGGCTCTTCCGGGGCTCGATGCGGGGGCGCACCCTGTATGTCGTCCCCTTCAGCATGGGCCCCATCGGCTCGCCCATCGCCCACATCGGCGTGGAGCTCACCGACTCGGCCTACGTGGCCGTCAGCATGTGGATCATGACCAGGATGGGCCAGAAGGTCCTCGACACGCTCGGCCCAGACGGCGCCTTCGTCCCCTGCCTGCACTCCGTGGGCGCCCCGCTCGCGCCCGGGCAGGCCGACGTGACCTGGCCCTGCGACCCCGACAACAAGTACATCGTCCACTTCCCCGAGGAGCGGTCGATCTGGTCGTACGGCTCGGGCTACGGCGGCAACGCCCTCCTGGGCAAGAAGTGCTTCGCCCTGCGCATCGCCTCCTCGATCGCGCGCGACGACGGCTGGCTGGCCGAGCACATGCTCATCCTGAAGCTGACAAACCCGGCCGGCGAGTCCCAGTACCTCGCCGCCGCCTTCCCGTCGGCATGCGGCAAGACCAACCTGGCCATGCTCGTGCCCACCATCCCGGGCTGGAGGGTCGAGACCGTCGGCGACGACATCTGCTGGATGAAGTTCGGCGCCGACGGCCGGCTGTGGGCCATCAACCCCGAGGCCGGCTTCTTCGGCGTGGCGCCCGGCACGTCGCACCGCACCAACCACAATGCCATGGAGACGCTGCGGTCGAACTGCCTGTTCACCAACACCGCCCTCACCGACGACGGCGACGTGTGGTGGGAGGAGATGACCGACGAGCTGCCGGCGCACCTCATCGACTGGGAGCGCAAGGACTGGACACCCGAGTCGGGCACCCCCGCGGCCCACCCCAATGCCCGTTTCACCGCCCCGGCCGCCCAGTGCCCCACCATCGCCGCCGAGTGGGAAGACCCCAAGGGCGTGCCGATCTCGGCCATCCTCTTCGGCGGCCGCCGGTCGTCGGTGGTCCCGCTGGTGCAGGAGGCCCGGAACTGGCGGCAGGGCGTCTTCCTCGGGTCGATCATGGCCTCTGAGACCACCGCGGCCCAGGCCGGTGCGGTGGGCAAACTGCGCCGTGACCCCTTCGCCATGCTCCCGTTCTGCGGCTACAACATGGGCGACTACCTCGGCCAGTGGCTCCACATCGGTGCCTCGGCCGACCCGGCCAAGCTGCCGAGGCTCTACTACGTCAACTGGTTCCGCAAGAGCCCCGACGGCAAGTGGCTGTGGCCGGGCTACGGCGAGAACAGCCGGGTGCTGGCCTGGGTCTTCGACCGGGTGGCCGGCACGGCGGCCGCGGTCGAGACGGCGGTCGGCCTGGTGCCGGCGGCCGGCGGCATCAATGTCGACGGCCTCGACGTGGCCCCGGCCGACATGGCCGAGCTACTTCGGGTCGGCACGGAGGAGTGGCGGGCCGAAGTTCCCTCCATCGAGGAGCATTACGCGAACCTGGGCGAGCGGCTCCCGGTGGAGCTGCGCGACGAGCTCAACGCGCTGGAGAAGCGCCTTTCCGCGGCGTAGGGCGGTGTCCATCCAATCGATCAAGGCGAGGGAGGCTCATTGGCAGCGCAGGCGTACGTTCTGATCCAGACCGACGTAGGCAAGTCGGCCCAGGTGGCGGAGGAGGTCGGCGGGATCGACGGCGTGATCGCCGCCCACAACGTGACCGGCAACTACGACGTGATCGTCCTGGTCGAGGCGGCCTCGATGGACGACCTCGGCCGCCTGGTGGTGAACAAGATCCAGCTCATCCACGGGATCACCCGCACCACCACCTGCTCGGTGGTGCACCTGTAGCTACCGAGGACCGACCTGCCAGGCCCGGATGCCCAGGCCCATGAGGAACAGGCCGCCGAGCCCGTAGAGCAGGTAGAGCTTGTCGCGCAGCTGCTGGCGGTAGGAATAGATGATGCCGATCGACGCCAGCGTGACGAACCCGTAGAACATGTGGAAGTTGAGGTTCTCGGGCACCTTCTTGCCGGCCACCATGCTGACGCCGATGCCGACCTGCACGAACACTGCCAACTGCACGGCGGCGGTGAAGCGCCAGAGGGACCGCCGCCGCCAAGCCGACCAGCGGCCGGCGGCCAGCGCCCAGAGCCCGGCCAGCCCGTTACCGACGATGACCACCCAGGCGAAGCCGCGGTGGAACCCCGCCACCGACGCCAGCATGGTCAGGCCAGCCCGTCGAAGAGGTCCGTCTCGACCAGCCCGGGCGGGGCGCCGCAGCGGATGAACCACTCCTGGCCGAAGGCCCCGGCGAACATCTCGGGGGCCATGGCCAGGAAGAACGATGCCTCGGAGATCTGGCTGGCGTGGGCGGCCATGGAGGCCCGTTTGCGGTCGAGCCAGGGCAGCACGTCGACCGTGGTGGTGATCCGGTGCTCGGGGACGCCGAGCTCCCCGAAGTCCTCGGGGTTGAGGTCACCCGGCATCGGCGCGCCGGCCTGGGCAGCGGTGCGCATCGACCGCTGGAGGTAGTCGCGGTTGATGGTGCTCATGTACACCTTCGGCGTGCCTGCCAGCTCGGCCGCCCGCAGGCCGACCCGGTGCACCTGGATGTGGTCGGGGTGGCCGTACCCGCCGTGCTCGTCGTAGGCGGTGAGGATGTCGGCCCTCTCGTCGATGAGGATGGCCGCCAACCGGGCGGCGGCCTCCTCGATGTCGGCCTGCCAGAACGACGCCGGCAGCTCGTTCTCGGGCGTACCGATCATGCCCGAGTCGACGTACCCGAGGAACTCCACGCGGGCCACACCGAGGACCGCGGCCGACGCCATCGTCTCAGCCACCCGCCGTTGCCACAGCTCCTCGCCGTCGTCGAGGTACCCCTCGGCCACCTCGCCGTGCTCGCCTTTGGTGGCGACGACCAGGACGACCCGGTGCCCCTCCTCGGCGGCCTTGGCCATCACCCCTCCGGTGGCGATGGACTCGTCGTCGGGATGGGCGTGGAACGTTACGAGGGTTGCCATTGCCCGGCGACGCTACCGGAGGCGCCGCCGCTTCACGAGAAGCTGAGCGGCCCGCAGCGGAACGTGCTGTAGGGCGCCAGGGCGGGATCGTCGGCTCCCAGCATCGACGCGGCCCGGTGCACCTCGTCGAGCACCAGGCCCACCAGGAGGTAGCTGGTCGTCCGGGCCTGGTAGAAGCGGCCGTCCGACGAGGTGGCGGCGTAGGCCACCAGGCCCGGCCCCTGGCAGCCCACGCCGGCGCGTGACTCGGCCCCGGTCCGCACGGCCAGCTCCGCCGGCTGGCCAGCAAGGGTCACCCGCTCGACCTTGCAGGCCCGCAGCACGAACAGGCCGACGTTCGGGCCGGCGGCGCTGCGCCCCACGGCCGCGAAGGCGGCCTGGGCCGGGCCGACGTCGAGCTGGGCCCCGCCGATGGCCTTGACCCCCTCGGCGCCGGCGGGCAGCTCGGTCTCGGCTCCCCCGCCGGCGGCCAGCTCCATCCGGACCTTCCAGGCGCCGCCGGCGCCGACCCGGCCCGTGACCAGCCGGTCGGGGCGGCCGTCGCCGTCGAAATCGCCGGCCGCAGTGCTGGCTTCGACGGTGGCGGTGGGCGCGGGGAGGTTGGGGCAACCGGTCGACACGATCGTCGTCGGTCCCGCCCCCACCGGCGCCGTAGGGTCGGCGGTGTCGGTGGCCTTGCCACGACAGCCGCCAAGCAGGAGCGCCGCCAGCACGAGAACGAGCACCCGCCTCATCCCCGGGACCCTAGCGTGGAGGGGATGACCGAGACCCGGCCCCTGCGCCTGCCCGCCGGCTTCCGGTTCGGTGTGGCCACGTCGGCGTTCCAGACCGAGGGCGGGATGAACGGCCCCGGGCAGCCGGCCAACGACTGGCTGGCATGGGAGCGCTCCGGCCGGGTCGAGCCCTCCGGCGCGGCCCTATCATTCTGGGAGCGCTACGAGGACCATCTCGACCGGGCCGTAGCTGCCGGCTGCGACGCCTTCCGCCTCTCGGTGGAGTGGGCGCGCTGCGAACCGGCCGAGGGCCAGATCGACGAGGCCGCTTTCGACCGCTACCGGGCCATCCTGACCGCCTGCCACGAACGGGGCCTGCGGCCGACCGTCTGCCTCCACCACTTCACCCATCCCCACTGGCTCGGCCCCAACTTCTGGCTGGGCCTCGGGAGCCCCGAGCGGTTCGCGGCGTGGGTGGGAGCGGCCGTCGACCGCCTGGCCGGCGGCTGCCAGAACTGGCTCACGCTCAACGAGGTCAACGGGTACGCCGTCCAGGCCTACGTGCTCGGCACCCTCCCCCCGGGCCGGAGGCTGGCCTACGGCGACCTCGTCCGGTCCCTCGACCACCTCCTCACCGCCCACGTCCTGGCCCACGCCGCCATCCACCGGCGCCAGCCGGCGGCGGTGGTGTCGACCGACAACCACTCGTCGTCGCTCTACGAGCTCGACCGGATGCTCATCGACGTGCTGCTGGCCCGGTCCGAGGGCGTCTCCCGGTCCGGGTTGCGCGACTGGCTGGCCGGGCGCCGTGAGGAGCAGCACACCGCCCTCGGGGGCACCGGGCGGGCCGACGCCCCGATCCAGCGCCTCACCCGGTCCATCCTGCCCCTCGACCAGGCCCTGCCCCGGGCCGTCGCCGCCGTCTATGACGGGCCGCACGACCGCCCGCTCGACCTCGTGTCGGTGAACTACTACGACCCGGTGGCGGCCGACCACCTGCGCCTGCCCGGGCACCGCACCGCCGGCGGGCGCACCTGGTCGCCGGTCGGCAAGCACTGGGACATGGCCATCCACCCCGAGGGCCTGCTGACCTACCTTCGCCTCAACACCCACCCCGGCCTGGACATCGAGGTGTCGGAGAACGGGCTGTGCAACCGGGTACGCGCCGGGCAGGCCTGGCCCCGGGGCGACGGCTGGGACCGGGGCCGCGCGCTGCGCGCCCACCTGAGCGCCGTTGTCGCCGCCATCGACGAGGGCCTCCCGGTCACGGGCTACTTCCACTGGACCCTGGCCGACTGTTACGAGTGGGGGTCCTACCAGCCCCGATTCGGGCTGTACGGCGTGGACCGCGAGCGTGACGCCCGGTGGCTCGATCATGACTCGCTGGGGGGCAACGCCGCCGGCGCCTACCGGACGCTGGCCGAGGGGCTACGGGCCGGTGACCGCTCCGTGCTCTGACGCCCTCACATCCGGTCGAGCAGCGTCGCCTTCTTGAGCTCGAACTCGGCCTGGGTGATCACGCCCCGCTGGCGCAGCTCCTCGAGCTTCTCGAGCTGCTCCAAGGGCGACAGCTCACGGCGGCCGGCCATCCGGTCCGCGTCGCGCGCCGCGGCGGCCTCGATGGCCCGGTGGATCTCGTTCTGGGTGTCCTGGGGGTGGGCGAAGCTGCCGAACTGCTCCTGACCTCGCTCGCCGCCGGACTCCACCAGCAGGTCGCCGGCGCCCAGCAGGCGCTGGAACAGGCTCTGGTGGTAGCTGACGTCGTTGAGGCGCTCCAGGGGGATCTCCTTGCCCTGGCGGGAGACAACGCCCTTGCGGAAGATCAGCCGGTCGGTGGTGAGCACGAAATCAGTGGTGATCCATGCCGCGTAGCGCTTGAGGAAGAAGAGGAGGGCGACCACGGCCAGGGCCAGGGCGGGGAACAGGGCGAAGTCGGAGTCGACGGCCTGGGAGACCCAGATGGCCAGCACCAGGGAGCCAGCCAGGGCCGACCCCGGCCCGACCAGGAAGAACCAGTGTGGTCGCAGGTCGAGGATGATCTCCTCGCCGTCGTTCAGGTACTTCTTGGGAAAGGCCATGGCAACGACGAATCTACCGGTAGACCTTCCGCCGGTACACGGAATGGGCCGACGCCACCCGGTCGAGGAACAGGAACCCGTCGAGATGGTCGAGCTCGTGGAGCAGGGCCCGGGCCTCGAAGGCGTCGGCCTCCACGATGCGCTCGCCGCCGTCGACCCCGACGCCCCGGACCGTGACCTGGGTAGCCCGGGCCACATCGCCGGTGAGATCGGGGATGCTGAGGCAGCCTTCCCGGCCCAGGACAGGCGCGGCGGCCGACAGCAGCTCGGGGTCGAAGAGGACCAGCTCGCCGGCGCAGGACCGGGCTTTGCGGTGCCCGGTGACGTCGATGGCGAAGGCCCGCAGCCCGACGCCGATCTGGGGCGCGGCCAGCCCGACGCAGGCCGGGCGGGCCCGCATGGTGTCGAGCAGGTCGGCGGCGAGAGCGAGGGCGGCGGCGTCCACCCGGCCCACCTTGGCCGCGGGCTGCTGCAGGAAGGGGTCGGGAAGGGCGAGCACGGGCCGGACGGCCATCAGGCTGCCGCCTGCCGGGAGGGCCGCTTCAGAGGATGTCGGCCTCGGACGGGTGCAGCCGGCACGTCACCCCCAGCTCGGTGGCCGTGGTGTCGAGCCGGCGCGAGAACTCGTGCGGGTCGGCGCCCGGAGGCAGCGTCACCTCCAGGAGCATCGTGTACACCGGGCTCTCCGGGGGACCGACCACCCGGGTGCTGAGATCGACGATGTTGACGCCCTCAGCCGCGAGCAGGGCGGCCACACCGTGCACGATGCCCGGGTGGTCGGCCCCGTAGACCGAGACCGTCCACGAACCGGTGTCGTCGGTGCCGCCCTCGGTGGGCTCGGCCGCCGGGCGCACGGTCACGACCAGGTCGAGCGCGGCGGCGGGGCCGGCCAGCGTGTGCTCGAGCTCGGCCGCGCCGACCCCCGCCGGCGCATCGACCACCAGCATCATGGCGAACTGGCCCCGGAGGATGGTCATCGAGCTGTCCTCGAGGTTGCAGCCGTGCTCGGCGAACGCACCCGTGACCGCGGCCACGATGCCCGGACGGTCGGCCCCCACCGCGGTGACGGCAAAATGGGTCACCGGCCCGCGCTCCCGCGGGGAGTGCGGCCCGGTGAATGCGTGCTGGACCGGCCGGGGGCGGTCATGCGAACAGCCGGAGCTGGGAGAGGCGGCCGACGGCATCGTCCCAGGACTCGAGCCGCCGGGCCCGGACCACCGGCGCCGACAGGTTGTAGGGCCGGTCGAGCAGCCAGGACTCGCACACGTCGGCCAGCAGTTCGGCCTCGGTGGGATTGTCCTCGATGGTGGCGGCCACCCCCAACCGGCGGGCCACCGCCGATTTGGTGCCCACGGCGGTGTGGTGGATCTCCCCGACCGGCAGGCCATGGCGGGCCATCCACGCCCTCGTGGCGCCGGCCAGGTGGGCGGGCCGGGCAGTGATGCCGACGAGGCTCCAGCCGGCGTTCGCCAGCGCCTGGAGGGCGGGGACCACGCCGGCGCACAGGGGGGCGGTGCGGTACAGGTCGGGATCGTTGAAGGTCTCGTCGAGGAAGGCGGAGAACCGGTCCTCGGGGACGCCGAGGCGGAGCAGGCGCAGGTCGTAGCTGCGCCAGGTGGACGGGTGGCTGGACACGCCGAAGCGGTCGGCGATCCGCCCGGCCACGCTCGGGCCGAGGTCGCACAGCACTCCGTCGATATCGAGACCGCACAGCATCAACTGAAGGCTACCGGGAGGGTGAGACACGATCGTTGCCGGGCCGTCGCGTGCACGCCCCGTCGTGGGGCGGCACCGACGGCGGGCCGCGGGCCGACCATCCACCATCCTGTCGCACCCCGTCGGTACGTTCGATCGGGCATGAGCACCCCCTACGTCCCGTCCGAGCTGCTGAGCGGGCTCACCCCCGCGCAGCTCGAGGCGGTGACGACCCCGGGCCAACCGCTGTGCATCCTGGCCGGCGCCGGCTCGGGCAAGACGCGGGCCCTCACCCGGCGCATGGCCTGGAGGATCGCCGAGGGCCAGGCCCAGGCTGCCCACGTGCTGGCCCTCACCTTCACCCGCCGGGCGGCAGACGAGCTCTCGACCCGCCTGTCCGCTCTGGGGGTGCGTGACCACGTCGCCGCCGGCACCTTCCACGCCATCGCCTACGCCCAGCTCCGCCGGCGGTGGGCCGAGAGCGGGGAACGCCCGCCGGCGCTGCTCGACCGCAAGACCCGGGTGCTGCTGCGCCTCCTCCCCGCCCGGCGGTCACCGTCGGACGCCGGCCCGGCCGAGCTGGCCG
This sequence comes from Acidimicrobiia bacterium, assembly GCA_023264995.1. Taxonomy (GTDB): domain Bacteria; phylum Actinomycetota; class Acidimicrobiia; order Acidimicrobiales; family AC-14; genus CADCTB01. Next base: position 128,491 of record JAHFUR010000008.1, read on the forward strand.
GCGAGATCGAATGGGCCCAGGCCCGCATGGTGTCACCGGCGGGGTACGCCGACGCGGTGGCCGCCGCGGGCCGCAAGCCCCCGATGCCAGCGGCAGCGGTGGCCGCGCTGTACGAGCGCTACCAGCACGAGAAGCGCCGCCAGCACCTGGTCGACTTCGACGACCTGCTCCTCGAGTGCGCCCAGGCCCTGGAGACCGACGGCGCCTTCGCCGCCGCCCAGCGCTGGCGCTTCCGCCATCTCTTCGTCGACGAGTTCCAGGACGTCAACCCCCTCCAGTTCCGGCTCCTCGAAGCTTGGCGCGACGGCCGCGACGACCTCTGCGTCGTCGGTGACCCCCGGCAGGCCATCTACTCCTGGAACGGGGCCGACCCCCGCTACCTCACCGGGTTCGTCGCCCGCTTCCCCGGGGCCACCGTGGTCCACCTCGACGAGAACCATCGGTCGTCGCCCCAGATCGTCGCCGTGGCCAACGCCGTCCTCGACGGGATCGGGGGCCACCCCCTCCGGGCCCCCGGCGCCGACGGGCCGCTGCCCACCGTCACCGCCCATGCATCCGACGAGGACGAGGCCCGGAGCGTCGTGCGGGCGCTGCGCCGGCGGGGCGGGGCGGGCCGCTGGTCCGACCTGGCCGTGCTGGCCCGGACCCACGCCCAGCTCGTGGTGTTCGAGGACCTGCTCAAGGCGGCCGGCATCCCCTACCGGCTCCGGGGCGCGTCGGCGTTCCTCGACCAGCCGGCGGTGCGCGACACCATCGCCGGGCTGCGCCGGCGCTCGGGCGCCGCGTTGGCGTCCTCGCTCCCCGACCTCGACGCTGCGGCCGTTGAGGCGGCCGAGGGGGGCGAGCGGGGCGCCGACCTCGACGTGCTGGCCCGCCAGGCCCGCGAGTTCCTGGCCCTCGACCCCACCGGGTCGGTCGGCGGGTTCGTGGCCTGGCTCACCTCGCGGATGGCCCGCGAGGAGCCGGCGTTGCGGGGCCAGGCCGTCGACCTGGCCACCGTCCACGCGGCCAAGGGCCTGGAATGGCCGGTCGTCTTCGTGGTCGGCTTCGAGCAGGGCCTTCTTCCCATCGGCCACGCCACCACGCCCGAGGCTCGGGCCGAGGAGCGCCGGCTGCTGTACGTGGCCGTCACCCGGGCCGAGCGGGAGCTGCACTTCTCGTGGGCCGAGCGGCGCACCTTCGGCACGGGCACGATGTCCCGGTCGCCGTCGCCATGGCTCGACGAGGTCGAGCAGGCCATCCGGGCCATCGAGGGCTCGGCACCGCCCGACGGCGACGGGTGGCGGAGCCGGGTGGCCGAGGGCCGGGCGCAGCTCGGCCCCGCCGGCGGTCGGCGGGCGCGGCGGGCCGGCGAGCGGGCCGACCCCGTGGTCCTGGCCGCCCTCCGGTCCTGGCGGGCCAACACGGCGCGCGCCTCAGGCGTGCCCGCCTTCGTGGTCTTCCACGACACCACCCTGGCCGCGGTGGCCGAGGCCCGGCCCCGCGACCGGCCGGCGCTGCTGGCCCTGCCCGGTATGGGCCCGGTCAAGGCCGACCGTTACGGCGACGCCCTCCTGGCCGTCGTGGCCTCCGCCGCGGAAGCTCGTTGACACCGGCGGCCGGCGGCGCGACAACGGAGGTATGCGCTCCTACCTGTGGCCTGAGGATGGTTGGCCGTACCCCGATGGCAAAGCGGAGCTGCCCGACCTCGACTCGAACATCGACGAGGATGCCATCGTGCTCCGCGGCCTCGGCCCGAAGCTGTTCGACGACCTCGAACCGCTCGAGCGCAGGGTCATCGCCGCCCACTACGGGCTCGACGGTGGCGAACCGCGCTCGATGAAGGAGCTCCACAACGACCTCGGCATCCCCCGGACCGAGCTGCGCGAGGCCCTGGCCGGTGGCCTGGCCAAGCTCCGGACGAGCCTGGCCGAGTAGCTCCGTCCTACAGGTCGAAGTCGACCAGCAACGGCGCGTGGTCGGAGGGCAGCTTGCCTTTGCGGGCCTGGCGGTCGATGAGCGCCCAGCTGGCCCGGTCGGCCATCGCCTTCGTGGCCAGGACAAGGTCGATCCGCAGGCCCCGGCCCTGATGGAAGTCGCCGGCCCGGTAGTCCCACCACGAGTACACGCCTGAGTCGGCGTAGATCTGGCGGAAAACGTCGGAGAGGCCCCAGTCACGGAGGGCGGCCACCGCCTCACGCTCCGGAGGGCTGATGTGGGTGCCACCGTGCAGTTTGGAGGGATCCCACACGTCACGGTCCTCGGGCGCCACGTTGAAGTCGCCGCAGACCACCACCTGGCTGGCGGGGTCGCACCCCGTCTCCAATTGCTGGCGCAGCCGTGCGAGCCACGCCAGCTTGGCCTCGTAGTGCTCGGTACCGAGCTGGCGGCCGTTCGGCACGTAGACGCTGGCCACCCGCACGCCGGCGCAGGTCGCCCAGAGGAGCCGGGCTTCCGCCCCCTCGTCGGCGGTCTGGCCGGAGAAGCCGGCGGCCACGTCGTCGAGGCCGACCCGGCTGAGGACGGCCACCCCGTTCCACCGGCCCTCGCCGTAGTGCGCCGACTCGTAGCCCAGGGCCGAGAAGGCCAGGGCCGGGAAGGCGCCGTCGGCCAGCTTGGTCTCCTGCATGCACAGCACGTCGGGCCGGGCATAGGCCAGCCACTCCTCGACCTTGGGCAGGCGGACCTTCAGCGAGTTGACGTTCCACGTGGCGATGCGCATGACCGCCCCGACTCTACGGCCCGCCGCCCGCCTTCTTGGTGGCCTTCTTGGCCGCGACCTCCTTGGCGGGGGCCTTCGTCGCCGGGGCCGGCGCCGGCGCCTCGGCGGCGGCAACCGCCTTCTTCCGGGCCCGGGCCGCCTTGGCCGGCGCCTCGACGGCGACCCCGGCCGGCGCTTCGGCCGCAGCCGTCTTCCGGGGCCGCGTCGCCTTCACCGGGGCCGCCTTCACCGGGACCTCCTCCACCGCGGCCACCGGCTCCGGCCCCTTCCGGGCCCGGGCCGCCTTCTTCGGGGCCTCGACGGGCGCCGGCGCCTCGACCGCGACCGGCGGCGCGGCCTTCTTG
>JAHFUR010000068.1 GCA_023264995.1 Acidimicrobiia bacterium
GGTCATGGTGCAGGCCGGCCCCGCCTCGGTGGTCGGCGACCTCCGGGCCGTCGGCCGCGACGTGCTGACGGTGGGGACCGACGGCGACGCCGGCGCGGTCTACGTGGGGCTGGGCTCGGTCTCGGAGATTTCCTTCTTGGCCTCCGGGTAGAGGTGCTCGAGGTCTCCCGGGGTGATGCGCGACGCCTTGATGAAGGCCTCGACCTCCCCCTCTTGGAGGCGGATGACCCGCCCGAACTTGTAGGCCGGCAGCTCGCTCTCGTCGATGAGGCGGTACAACGTGCGGACGGTCACGCCCAGCCGACGGGCCGCCTCGCCCGTGCTCATCCAGCGAATGTCGTCGTCTGACATGCCCAGCAGTGTAGTCGGGACTCGGCGTTCCTTGTAGTTCCTCATGAAGTTTCATGCGTACAACGTACGTTTCTCGTTCCCAACAGCTTTTCCCCGAGAAATCCCTAGGTTTTCCCCTTGTGTCCTTCCACTGTCTTTCATACGCTCGTATTCGTACGAGATGGCGGACGGCGCGGCGAAGAGGCGGGGCGGAGGCGGAAATGGCGCAGCAGGTAGGCATGGCCCCCCGGCGGGGTACGCCGGAGCCCGGCGCCGGCGATCCGGCCCGGCCGGTCCGTACCGTCCGTCGCCACCGGGGCCTGCCGGGGAGCCGGGCCGTCGTCGGCGGCCTCCTGGTGGCCGCCTCCGCCGTCGGCCTCTTTGCCGCGGCCAGCCGCTCGGGCGACGGGCCGGGCCGGTCGTACGTGGTCGCCCGCCAGGACCTGGCCGCCGGCACCCGCCTCCAGCCGTCCGACCTGGCCCTGGCGCCGATGGCCCTGGCGCCGGGCCTGCAGCCCCGGGTGTACGAGAGCGTCCAGGCCGTCGCCGGCGCCACCCTGATCGCCCCGCTCGCTGCCGGCGAGCTGGTCCAAACCAGTGCCGTCGTGGCCCGCAAGGGGGACTCGGCCAGCCGGGAGCTGTCCTTCACGCTCGAACGGGGCCGGGTCGGCCTCGGGATCAAGCAGGGCGAACGGGCCGACCTCCTCGCCACCTACGGCACCGGCACCGATGCCTTCACCGTCGTCGTCGTGCGCCAGGCCCTGCTCGTAGCCGTCGACCGGCCCCGCACGACCTCTGGCGACGCCGGGGCGGCCACGGTGACCGTCGCCGTCGACGACCCGGCCGACGCGCTGGCCCTGGCCCACGCCATCCAACTGGCCAAGATCACCCTCGTGCGGGCCACAGGTGCCCCTCCCCTCGCCGGCGTCCCGCCCACCTATCGCGTGGGCCGGGCCTGATGGCCATGGGGCACTAGTGGCCTCCGAGCGCTACGTCGTCCTCGGGCTGGCCCCGGCCCGGGCCCCCTGGTTCCGGTCGGTCGGCCTCTGGGCCAACAGCGGTGCCCTCCCGGCTGAGTTCGTCCGGTGCATCTCGGCCGAGGAGGTCAGGGCCCGGCTGGCGTCGGGCCGGGCGTTCTCCGCCCTCGTGGCCGACGCCGGCCTCCCCTCCGTCGACCGTGACCTGGTGGCCGCCGCCCGCTCGGGCGGCTGTGCGGTCCTGGTGGTCGACGACGGCCGGGCCACCCGCGACTGGTTGGAGCTGGGCGCGGCCCGCGTCCTGGCGCCCACCTTCGGGCGCGACGAGCTGGTCACCGCCCTCACCTCGTGCGCCCAGATGGTCCACCGGGGCGAGGTCGAGGCCGGTGACCTGCTCAGCCGGCCGGCGCCACCTGCCTGGCGGGGCACGGTGGCCGCCCTCACGGGCGCCGGCGGGACGGGGGTGTCCACCGCGGCCATCGCCCTGGCCCAGACCATGGCCGACGATGTGCGCCAGACCGGTACCGTCCTCCTGGCCGACCTTCGCCTCCGGGCCGAGCACGCCGTGCTCCACGACGCCGGCGACGTCCTGCCCTGCGTCCAGGAGCTGGTCGAGGCCCATCGGTCGGGCCAACCGACGGCGGACGACGTGCGCTCGCTGGCCTTCGCCGTCCCCCAGCGGCGCTACTCAGTCCTGCTCGGGCTCCGGCGGGCCCGCCATTGGCCGGCGATACGGCCCCACGCCTTCGAGGCGGCGTTCGACTCGCTCCGGCGGGCCTGGGGTGTCGTGGTCTGTGACATCGACCCGGACCTGGAAGGCGAGGACGACGCCGGGTCGATCGACATCGAAGAGCGCAACGTCATGTCACGGACGGCGGCGGCGCACGCCGACGTGGTCTTCGCCGTCGGCCTGCCCGAGCTCAAGGGCGTCCACTCGCTGGTGCGGGTCCTCGAGGAGCTCATCGCCTTCGGTACCGACGCGGCCCGGGTCGTACCGGTCATCAATCGCGCCCCCCGGTCGGCCCGGGCCCGGGCCGGGCTGGCCGCCGTGCTGGCCGAGCTGACGGGGCCGTTCGCCGGCGGCCGGCTGATGAACCCCGTCCACCTGCCCGACCGGCCCGGCGTCGAGGCCGACCTCCACGACGGCGCCCGCCTGCCCAGCGCCCTCGGGGCACCGCTGGCCGGCGCCTTCCGGGCCCTGCTCGACCGCCCGCGGCTGGAGCCGGTCCCGGCCGTGCCCGAGCCGGTCCGGCCCGGCTCGCTCGGCCACTGGACCGAGGAGGCGCTCGGATGAGCACCGGCGAGGCCTCGCCCCTGCAGGACATCGAGCGGCGGGTGCAGCTCCGGGCCAAGGAGATCTCCCTCGACATGGCCGACGAGGGCGGCAGGGCCCGCCTACGGTCCCTGATCAGCGAGGAGGTGGCGGCCTGGTCGACCGCCTACAAGCGCGGGCTGCGGGCCTTCGACCTGGCCGACCCCGACGTCGTCGCCGAGCGGGCCTACCGCAACCTGGCCGGCTACGGGCCCCTCGAACCCCTGCTCGCCGACGACGACGTCTGGGAGATCATGGTCAACGCCCCCGACCAGATCTTCGTGAAGCGCCACCGGGGGACCAGCGGGTACCACGACGAGGCCTTCAACGATGACGACCACGTCGTCCGCACGCTCACCAAGATCCTCGACGAGGCCGCCGGCTCCCACCGCAAGCTCGACCCGGCCGAGGGCCTGCAAGACGCCCAGCTCGACACCGGCGCCCGGCTCCACATCGTCCACGGCGACGTGGGGCGCGACGGGCACCTACTGGTCAACATCCGCAAGTTCACCGGCGTGGCCTACCGGAGCCTCGACGAGCTGGTCGACCGGGACATGCTCGACACCCGGGTCGCCGGGTTCCTCCGGGCCTGCGTCCGGGCCCGCCTGTCGATCGTGTTCTCCGGCTCGCCCGGCTGTGGCAAGACCACCCTGCTTTCGTGCTGCGCGGCCGAGCTCGACCCCAGCCTGCGGGTGGTCGTGGCCGAGGAGGTCTTCGAGGCCGACCTTCCGCTGCCCAACGTGGCCTCCATGCAGACCCGCCCGGCTCGCCCCGACCGCCGTGAGATCGACCTGCGCCGGCTGGTGTCCGGGTTCCTGCGCATGGCGCCCGACATCGCAGTGGTCGGCGAGGTCCGCGACCGGGAGGCCCTGCCGTTGCTGTTGACGCTTTCTTCCGGCGTGAAGGGGTACACGACCATCCACGCCGGCTCCGCCCGCCAGGCCCTGACCCGCCTCCGCTTCATCTGCCAGCTCGCCGACACCAACGAGCTCCCGATGACGGCCCTGAGCTCCCTCGTCAGCGAGGCGGTCGACATCGTCGTGCACTGCGGGCGGGTGGCGGGCCGGCCCCGCGTGGTCGAGGTGATCGCGGTCGAGGAGCCGCAGACGGGGCCCGATGCCGTCCAGTTCACGGCCACCGAGCTGTTCGCCCGGGCCCGGCCCGACAGTGCCCTCTCGTGGAGCGGCATCCTCCCGCTGCGTGCCGGCCGGGCCCTCGAAGAGGCCGGGTACGACGTGCGTGAGCTGCTCGACGGGGGCGGGAAGCGAGTGCGCACCGTCCGGGCCGTGGCCCCCGCCGGTGCGGACAGCACGACCGGGGCGACGGAAGCCGCGCCGCCGGCCGGGTCACCGCCGGCGCCAGCCCGCCGCACGACCCGGCGCCGGGCCATGCCGTGAGCGCGGGCGTCCCGCTCCTCCCCCTTGCCGTCGCCCTCACGGGCGCGTCCGGGGTGTTCCTCCTGTACACCTCGATCGCCTTCGGGTGGCGGGGGTTCGGTGCCGTCACCGGCGCCGACCGGGGCCGGTCCACGCAACGGCTCCGGGCGACTGCCGAGCAGTGGCTGGCCCAGGCCGGCCTCGAAGGGGTCGGGCCCGGCGAGTTCGCCACCGTGATGGCCACGCTGTTCGTCGTCGCGGCCGGGCTCACCTTCGTCGCGCTCGGCGCCGCCCTGCCGGCCCTGGCCGTCGGTAGCTTCGCCGCCACCTATCCGGTGGCCTCGTACCGGGCCCGTCGCCAGCGCCGCCGCGCCCGGGCCGCGGAGAACTGGCCCCGCATGATCGAGGAGATGGCCCTGCTGGCCGGCTCGCTGGGCCGCTCGGTCCCCCAGGCGCTCTTCGAGGTGGGCCGGAGCGCCCCCGAGGAGATGCGCCCGGCCTTCGCCGCCGCCCACCGCCAGTGGCTCATCAGCACCGACTTCGAGCGCAGCGTGGCCGTGCTCAAGGCTGGCCTGGCCGACGCCACCGCCGACGCCGCGTGCGAAACCCTGCTCGTGGCCCATGTCGTCGGGGGCACCGACGTGCAACGCCGGCTCACCGCCCTCGTCGAGGACCGGGTGGCCGACCTCCAGGGCCGCAAGGACGCGCGGGCGCGCCAAGCCGGCGCCCGCTTCGCCCGCCGGTTCGTCCTCCTGGTCCCGGTCGGGATGGCGCTGGTCGGCCTCTCGATCGCCGGCGGCCATGACGCCTATCGCTCGGCCAGCGGCCAGCTCGCGGCAGTGGCGGCCATCGGCATGGTCATCGGGTGTTGGCTGTGGTCGGGGCGGATCATGCGCCTTCCCGAGGAGGAGCGGGTCTTCCATGGGTGACCTGGGCGCCGGCCGGTCGGCCGTGGTCTGCGGGCTGGCCCTCTGGGCCGGGGCCACCCTCGTCCTGTCCCAGCTCCGATGGTTCTCGCGCCCGCCTCTGGTCGACCGGCTCCGGCCCTACAGCCCGACGGGCATGGGCGCCGGCACCCGCCGAGGCTCGGTCCTGTCCGTCGAGTCGTTCCGAGACGTCGTCCGGCCGTTGTGCCGGGCACTGGGAGAGCGCGTCGCCCGGCTTTTCGGCGTGAGCGAGGAGCTCGGTACCCGGCTGGAGCGCATCCACTCGTCCGACGACGTCACCGGGTTCCGGGTCCGCCAGGTCGGATGGAGCGTGGCCGGGTTCGGCGCGGGCACGCTGGTCGCCATCGCCGTCCGGCCGCCGGCGCCGGTCGCGCTCCTGTTCATCGGCACCGGCCCGCTCCTCGGCTTCCTCGTGCCCGAGCAGCAGGTGGCCTCGGCATCGGACGCATGGCGCCGGCGGCTCACGCTGGAGCTGCCGGTCGTGGCCGAGCAGCTGGCCATGCTGCTCTCGGCCGGGTATTCGCTGGGCGCGGCCCTGAACCGCCTGGCCACCCGGGGCGGGGGCAACGTGGCCAAGGACCTGACCAGGGTCTGCGGGCGCATCCGCCAGGGCCTGACCGAAGTCGAGGCCCTCCGAGAGTGGGCCGAGGTGGCCGATGTCGAGGCCCTCCATCGGCTCCTTCCCGTCCTCGGCCTCAACCGGGAGGCGTCGGACCTCGGCCGGCTCATCTCCGAGGAGGCCCGTTCCATCCGCAAGGACACCCAGCGCCGCTTGATCGAGACGGCCGAGCGCCGCGCGCAACAGGTGTGGATCCCCGTCACGGTGGCCGCGCTGGTCCCCGGGGTGATCTTCCTCGCCGTCCCCTTCATGGAGGCGCTGCGCGTCTTCTCCGCACCATGAACCACACCGCCCCACCAACCGGAAGGAAAGGACGATTGATGGAACTGTCATTGCGAGGGTACGTCTGGGCAGGCACCCTGCTCCGGTCACTGGCGCGACGCGACGAGGCCGGTGAGGGCGTCATCTCCACCGCCATCGCCGTCCTGATCATGGCGGCGCTCGGCGCGGTCATGTGGGTCGGGTTCCAGGCCATCTGGGGCAACGCCAGCAGTCAGACGACCAACCAGATCAACACCATCGGGGCGCCGTAGGCCACGGTCCGGGCCGACCGGCGCGCGCTGGTGGACGAGCGGGGCGGAGGGCCGATCTCCCTGTGGATCGGTTTCTCCGTCTTCCTCGTGATGCTGCTGTTCGCCGTGCAGGTGCTCTTCAACCTGTACTCGGCGTCGGTGGTCACCGCCGTCTCCTATGACGCGGCCCGGCGGGTGGCCGGCAGCGACGGCGGCCCGGCATCGACCGCTGAAGCCGAGGACCGGGCCCGCCAGGCTCTGGGCCGCTACGCCAGCCGGGTCACCTTCGACTGGACCGGGACGGGCGCCGACGAGGTGGTCCTCCACGTGCAGTCCGACAACCCCTCCATCCTCCTGCCCGTGCGAGCCGGGCCGGCGGCGTTCGACCGGCTCGACCGCACCATCCGGGTGCGGGTGGAGCGCTTCCGGTGAGCCGGTGGCGGCGGGACGAGTCGGGCCAGGTGGCAGGCATGGAGGTCCTTCCCTTCGGTCTGCTGACCTTCGTTGTCGGCCTCTTGCTGGTGGCGAACGCCTGGGCGGTCGTCGACGCCAAGATGGCGGTCTCGGCCGCGGCCCGTGAGGCCACACGCGCCTTCGTGGAAGCGCCGGCCGACGGTGACCCCTGGGCGCTGGCCGACGCCGCCGCCCGGTCGGCCATCGCCGGCACGGGCCGCGACCCGGCCAAGCTCGTCCTGACCCCGGTCGAGGCCACTCTTTCGCGGTGCCGGACCGTCCGGTACGAAGCCAGCTACCGGATCCCCGCCGTCCGGGTGCCGTGGCTGGGCGGCTTCGGTGCCGGCTTCACGGCGACGGCCCGCCACGCCGAGATCGTGGACCCGTACCGCACCGGCCTCCCGCTGTCCGAGCCCGGCTGTGCGCCGACGTCCTGAGCAGGGCAGCACCCTGCTCCTCTTCCCAGCGGCGGTCCTGATCATGGTCGCCCTGGCCGCCATGACCGTCGACAGCGCCATCGGGTTCCTGGCCCAACGCCAGCTCGTCGACGCCACCGCCGCCGCGGCCAACGACGCGGCCACCGCCGCCCTCTCGGACCGTTCCTTCTACGAAGGTGGTCGGCTCGAGCTGTCGGCGGCCGCCGTCGAGGCCATCGCCGTCGGCCGGGTGTTCGACCTCGTCGACCGGGGGCGCCACCACGGCCTCATCGTCGACGCCGAGGCCGTGCCGCCCGCCGGCGCCGGCTGCCCGTGGGCGGTGAGGGTCACCGCCTCCTCCCGGGTGGACGAGCTGTTCGGGCGAGCCATGCCCGGCTCGAGGGGCCAGGTCGCCGTCCATGCCTCGTCGACGGCGTCACCGCGGCTGACCGCCGGTGGCTGTTGAAAGATGTGAAACAGCTTGAAACATCGTAGTAAGCACTTTAGAATGCCAGACAATGGCGGAACGCACCTCGATCACCACAGACACCACCGGCCGGCGGGTCATGGCCAAGCTGGCCGGCAACGCCGGCGAGGCCGTCCGCCTGGTCCGTGAGGCCGAGCTGCTCGAGGAGTCCCGGCACCCAGGCGTCGTCGAGCTGGTCGGTGTCGACGGGCACGGCGTGGGCTCGGTCCTGCTGACCGTCTACGTCGAAGGCCCGACCCTGGCCCACCTCGGGCGCATCCCTCTGGACGAGGGCGCCGGCCTCCTCGCCGCCCTGGCCACCACCCTGGCCGACCTGCACGAGCTGGGGCTGGTCCACGGGGCCATCACCCCGGACCACGTCATCGTGGGGCCCGGCGGCCGTCCGGTCGTGTGCGGCTTGGCCTACGGCGGGCGGGCGGGCCGGCCTCTCGACGTGTCGCCGGGCCCTCTCCCCTTCGCTGACCCGGCTCGCGCCACCGCCGACCGTCACGACCCGGCGTTCGACGTCTACGGCCTCGGCGCCCTAGCCCGGTGCCTCGCTCCCGACCCGCCCGCGGGGCACGTCCTGGGCACCCTGGCGCAACAGGCCATGGCCGACGACCCCTCAGCTCGGCCGACGGCTCGCGCCGTCGCCGAGCTGCTCCAGCGGTCGGTCCCGGCCGCCCGGCTCCCGCAAAGCCCGGTCGCCCCGCTGGGCCCGGCGCCACGTCGAGGCCCGTCGCCGGCCGACCCCCTGGCCGCGCTGCGGGGCGGGCGCCCGGGTGG
>JAHFUR010000009.1 GCA_023264995.1 Acidimicrobiia bacterium
TGGCGGCGGCGGCCGAGGTGATCGTGCCCACCGTCGTCGGCGTCCGGTCCGCCGCCGCCCTCGACGGCGCCGCCCTCGACGCGGCCCAGGCCCTGTCCGCTCCGCCGCCCCCCACCGCCCCACCCCCTGCCGGCGGGCGCCGGGCCTTCCTCGGTTCGCCGCGGCGCCGCTAGAGTCCCGGGCCTGGACGCCGCGCTGGGCCGCCTTTTCGGTATCGACGGGGCGCTCGTCGACCTGCGGCCCCTCGGCCGGGGCCACATCCACCAGACCTTCCTGGCCACCTACCGGGGCGGCGCCGGCGAGGAGCGCTGGGTCCACCAGCGGCTGAACACGTCGGTGTTCGCCGACCTCGACGGGCTGATGGCCAACCTGGCCCGCGTGACCGCCCACCTGGCCGGCCGGGCCCCCATGTCGGTCCGGCTCCGCCCGGCCACCGACGGCCGGCCCGTGGCCCTCGACGCCGCCGGCGCCCCCTGGCGTACGCTCGCCTACATCGACGGGGCCGCCGACCACAGCCGGTTCGCCACCCCGGCCATGGCCGCCGAGGGCGCCGCCACCGCGGCCCGCCTGGTGGCCGACCTGGGCGACCTGGCCCCGCCGCTGCACGAGGTCATCCCCGGCTTCCACGACGTCGTGGCCCGGCTCGGGCACCTCGACGAGGCCGCCGGCGCCGACGCCCACGGGCGGGCGCGGGAGTGCGCCGGCGAGGTCGCCGCCGTCCTGGCCCACGCCGGCCTGGCCGCCACGGTCGCCGAGGCCCGGGCCGCCGGCGTCCTGCCCGAGCGCACCGTCCACAACGACGCCAAGGTCGACAACGTCCTCTTCGACGCGGCCACCGGCGCCGGCCTGTGCCTGGTCGACCTCGACACGGTCGGCCCGGGCACCGTGCTCTTCGACGTCGGCGACCTGCTCCGTTCCGGCGCCATCGCCGGCGGCGAGGACGGCGACCCCCGGTCGGTCACCGTCGACCACGACTTGGTGGCCGCCGTCCTCAACGGGTACACGGCCGCCGGCCGCGCCTTCCTCACCCCCGGCGAGGTCGACCTCCTGCCCCTGGCCGGCCCGCTCATGGCCCTGGAGTCGGCGGCCCGCTTCCTCACCGACCACCTGCGGGGCGACGTCTACTTCCGGGTCGACGGGCCGGGCCACAACCTGCGCCGCACCCGGGCCCAGCTGCGGATCCTCGAGCTGCTCCTCGCCGCATGAGGGTCGACGCCGGCCGCTGCGCCCGCACCTACCGCCTGGTCGACGGCCGCCCCCGCACGGCGGCCATCGTCGTCGACGGCCGGGAGGTGGCGGTCGACGGGCCCGAGGTCACCGTCACCGTCGACGGCCGGCGCTGGTCCGACGCCGACCTCGCTCCCTCCGAGGTGGCCGCCTCGCCCGCCGGAGACCGGCTGACCTGGACGCTGCGGGGCGCCGGTCTGCGCGTCGACATGGTGGCCGAGGCCGACCGGGCCGCCGGCGTCGTCCGCACCCGGGCCGAGGTGCGCGGGACCGGCCGCCTCGTGCACGTCGAGCTGATGGCGTGGGCCGACCTCGACGTCACCGGCCCCGAGCGCACCGGCGAGCCCGTGCCCTACAACGCCGGCCCCACCGGTCTGGGCCAGCCGGTGTTCGGCCCCGGGTTCTGGTTCGGCGTCGAGCACCCGGTGGCCGAGAACCTGGCCGGCCCCGGCGGCCGGGGGGCCGAGTGCGGGCTGCCGCTGGCCGTCGACCTCGGGCCGGAGCCGTACCGCACCGCCGCCTCGGTGGTCGGCGCCGGGGGCCTCGACGAGCTCTGGGACTACGTCGACACCCTCCGCCCGGTGCCGCCCCGCCTGGTCACCCTCACCAACAACTGGTACCACCTGGGGGCCACCGGGCTGATGGACGAAGCCTCGGTGCGGGCCGAGGTCGACGGGTTCGCCGCCGTCGCCGCCCGCCACGGCCTGGCCATCGACCACGTGGCCCTCGATGACGGCTGGGAGGGCGAATGGGAGGCCGCGACCGGCCTGTGGGGCCGAGCTGCCCCCAGCCGGTTCCCGGCCGGCCTGGCCCCGCTGGGGGGCAGCCTCGGTCTTTGGCTCAGCGCCCTCGGCGGCTACGCCGAGCGCCGCAAGGAGCGGCTGGCGTGGGCCGCCGCGCACGGCTTCGAGGTCGACGGCGCGGCCGGGCTCCTCTGCGCCGCCGGCACCCGTTACCGCGCCCATCTGGCCGACGCGCTGGCCCGGTTCACCGCCGCCGGCATCGGCTACTGGAAGCTCGACGGCCTGTCCTTCACCTGCGCCGACCCCGGCCACGGCCACCCGGTCGGCGCCGGCGCCCGCACGGCCCAGGTCGACAGTTTCGTCGGCCTGGTCGAGGGGATCCGGGCGGTCCGGCCCGACGCGGTGGTGGCCTTCACCATCGGGTCGCACCCCTCGCCGTGGTGGCTGTCGACGGTCGACTTCCTGTGGCGGGGCGGCCTCGATGACACCGCCGCCGAGCACCCCGGCACCCGGCTCGACCGCTTCGACACCTACATCGACGCCTGCCTGCACGCCTACCGCCCGGCCGCCCTGCCCGTCTCCGCCCTCGTCACCTTCAGCATCGTGGAGTCCGACGCCGCCTCCTACCGGGGCCCGGGCGACGCCGCCGGCTGGGCCCGCCACTGCTGGCTGGCCGCCGGCCGGGGCAGCCTTCACCACGACCTGTACGTGGCCCCCGGCTCGCTGTCCGAGCCCGAGTGGGCCGCGCTGGCCGAGGCCCTGGCCTGGGCCAGGGAACGCCAGCACGTCCTGGCCCGCAGCCGCATGGTCCTGGGCGACCCGGCCGCCGGCGAGCTGTACGGGTTCGTCAGCCGCCGGGGCACCGACGCCATCGCCTGCCTCCGCAACCCGTCGGCCGAGCCCGCGCCGCTGGACCGGGACTGGCCTGAGCTGATGGGCTGGCCCGCCGGCACCGCGGTCGAGGTCACCGCCCGCTACGGACCGCCGGCGCCTCCCGACGGCCGGCGCCTCACGCTGGCGCCCCAGGAGGTCGTGGTCGTCGAAGCCAGGTGCCGGAATGGGCCCTGAGGTCCGGGCCCTGACCGTGGCGGCACGCCCCACGGCGGTCGTGGCCCGCGTGACCACGTGGCCCGAGTTCCCGTCGCTTTGGAAGCAGCTCCTCGACCAGGTGTACGCCTTCCTCCCCGGCAGCGGCGTCCGCCAGACCGGCCACAACGTCATGCTCTACCTCGACGACCGCCCGAGCGTCGAGGTGGGCGTCGAGGTCGACGGCCCCTTCACGCCGACCGGCCCCGTCGTGGCGTCGTCCCTCCCCGCCGGCGAGGTGGCCACGGCCGTCCATCGCGGCCCCTACCAGGGCCTGGGCCAGGCCCACCGGGCCGTGCTGGCGTGGTGCGAGGCCCACGGCCGGGCGCCGGCCGGGCCGCGCTGGGAGGTCTACGGCGACTGGCGGGAAGACCCGGCCGATCTCGAGACCGAGGTGTACTACCTCCTCCGGCCGTGAGGCCGGAGGGCTGTGGGTCCCGTGGGGCGAGGCCGTGACCCAATCAGGCGCGCCACACTCGGTCAGGCGTCGCGAGGCGGCGCGTTCCTTGGGACAATGTCGGGCGTGAGTACGAAGGAATTGCGGGCGAAGTACGAGGAGGCGCTCCGCACCGAACTGCATGGGGCTGGCTTTGTTCGCCGACGAGGCGAGTACTGGTGGCCTCTTCCGGGGGGCGCCGGAGATGCGAGGTTGCTCATTGGGATCTCGTCCACGTACGGGCGCTTGACGACATTTGTCAACATCGCCGTCACATCGACGCCATTCGAGGCGCTGGTTCGTGAGGTGATCGGCGAGCAACTTCATCATGAGCTCCAGGACTACACGCTGTCCTTGCCGGTCAAGTCGTTGAACGGGCCGCCCAGGCCCAAGGACGTCAGATGGCGGGCCCTGTGGCCTCCCGAGCGCGCTCTTCTGGAAGTGGAGGATCCAACCGACATCGCGGACACCGTCGAGATAGTCGTCTCTGTCTGGCATACCTTTGTTCGACCCTACGTCGAAGCCTTCACCAGCCTGGTGGACCTGGCCGAGGAACATCGCTTTATGGACCGGGGAAGAATCCCACTGGCACTTCACCTGCTCGGATGTGAGCAGGACCTTTCCGACGCACTCGACGAACTTTCGCTCCAACCAGATGTCCACAGCGTCCAATTGCGGAGGGCGTATATCGCCAACCTTCATCGGGTGCCCAGACTGTCAAACCGATGACAACCTCGAGTTCTCCAGGCCGGCGAGCTGCCCATCGCAGCAATTCATCACCCGAACGGTCTGGCTGACATTCTTGATCAATCCATCTGATCGTAAAGCCCCCCTCGCGTGAGCGATCGTCGGTCACGTGATGGTCAGCTATGCCACGCTCCTTGGTCAGGAAGGCGAACACCGCATCGCGATGCTGTCGCCGCCGGCGGTCGACCCGGCTTCTCGGCGACGGGGGATCGGGTCAGCGCTTGTTCGAGCCGTGACGGCCGAAGCCGACGCACTTGGCGAGCCGCTCGTCATCCTCGAGGGAAGCCCGAGGTTCTACGGGCGCCTCGGCTTCGAACACTCCCTGCGCTACGGAATCGAGATCAGATTGCCGTCGTGGGCCACCCCAGGCCGCGCAGGTCCTCCGCCTGTCGAGCTACGCCCCTTCCCTCCGCGGCCGCGTGAAGTATCCCTCAGCGAAGGCAGGCAGTATGCCGTCGTGGATCGCCAGATAGCTGTCCCGCCCTTCTTCCGGCTAGAACCTGAGGTCCCGGGTGGATTCGGTGAGCGCAGTGTCCTTGACACGTCAGTGCATCCACCCACGGTGCACCGGCTGCACTTCGAGTTCATGGGCTGGGACGGGGACGACCTCGTGACGAGCTTCCCTTGTTTCCTCGTCTCAGAACGCCTCGGAGGGGCAATGGCAGAGGCGCACCTTGCAGATTTCGATCTGGCCGAAGTGGAAGTAACCGTCGACGAGCAATTCCAGGAGTTCTTTCCGCAAACGGTGATGTCGCTGCCCACGTGGTCGTGGCTGAAGCCGTGCGGAAAGCCGTGGGCCTCGGACCTCTGGATCAACGAGCGAGGGGACCTGTACGTCAGCGCTACGACACTCAACGTCATCCGCCGCTTCTCGCTGGCTCGGTGCGAAGTAGTCGAGGCATGAGCCGTGTTACGAGACATCCAGGATTGCGTATGGCCATCGCAGCGCGGTGACCCCCAAGCTCCTGGCTCCCCAGACCGATGGCGACGAGTCCTCTGGGCAGGAACGCCTCGCCGTCCTGACGGGCCGCTTCCTGAGGGAGGTCCTGCGGGACGCCGTCCGTTTCCGAGCCGGTCGAGCCCGGGTGGAACCCCCACAGCTCCACCAGGACGTCGTCTCCAATGACGGGCGGCGCGCCCTCTCGCCGTGTCTCCACTCCGGTCGAGAACCAAAGGTCATCGGTGAAGAAGGCGCCATTCCACGTCCGCAACACCCCCTGCAACGTCTTTGGAAGCGCGTGGAAGAGCTGCGCTCGGGTGGGCTCCAGCCGCTCGACGACGAGCGGGCCGGGCGTGCCGCGCAGAGACGGCGACAGGTGGGACAGCACGCTGTTTGCGTTGACCATCGCGCCGCGACGCTACAGGCCGCAGCGGTCTGGTTCGGCCTGAGTCTTCTCATGACCGCCGGTCATTGGCGGGTGGTTGCTCACGCAAGTCGCTCGAATGGAGCCGGCGCGCCCTCCCGCGTCGCGATCTTCATCCGAAGTCGCCGACCGAGGGTGCGCGAGGCCCAACGAAGACCGCCGTCGCACTCGGCGAATCCCGCTGGGCGCGGCGCTCCCGGCAGTCCCGAGCAGCTTCGTCGCCCTCCGATGAGAAGCTTCCCGAGTGGGATCGAGTTGGTGGCGATCGCGATCGACTGCGCATGGGCCGAGCCGGTGGCGCGCTTCTATGAGCGATTGCTCGGGTTCGAGATTCGCGACCTCGGCCCGAGAGGCCGGTGGGCGCAGCAGTTCAACCCGAGCGGAGGCGTCCATCTCAACATCCAAGGCGATGCGCTCTACAAACCGCCGGTATGGCCCGAAGTGCCGGGTGAGCTGACGAAGATGCTCCACTTCGAGGTGCAGGTCGACGATCTTGAGGCGGCGGTCGCACTCGCCATTGAGGTTGGCGGCACCGAGGCACCGTGGCAGCTACCGGATCGGAATCGCGACGGCATACGCGTCATGCTCGACCCTGCCGGTCACCCGCTGTGCTTGTTCGTCAGCGGGGAGTAGACGATCGCGGGCGCGGCTCCTCCTCCTCCTCCTCCTCCTCCTCCTCCTCCTCGATGCCGAACGGTCGTTACCTTCCGCCCCGAGGACTCCCGGGCCGAGCCGGTGTCGGGCGCCGGCAGCACTCTCGACCGCGCTCCACCCTGGTCACGTCGCCGGCGTACGGGGCGCAGGTCCGAGTGGTGCGGGGGACGCGGTTCTGGGACGGTCCGACGAGGGTTGTAGGGGGAGACTATCCTTACATAGCACATCGAGTAAGGAGGAACGCAGGTGGACGCCGCCGCCAAAATGACGTCGAAGGGCCAGGTCACCGTGCCCAAGGTTGTCCGGGATGCGCTCGGAATCGAAGCCGGCGACGAGGTCGTGTTCCGGGTCGAGGGCAATCGTGCCGTGCTGGCGAGGACCCCCGACTTCCTGGATCTTGCCGGGTCGATCACGGTGCCGGCGGCGAAGCGCAACGTGGCGTGGGACGAGGTGATCCGCCGGACGCGGTCGACGCGGTCGACCTCTCGCCGGTGAGTGCCTTCGTGGACACGAACATCCTGGTCCGACACCTGACCGGCGACCCGCCCGACATGGCGGCACGGGCCACGGCCTATCTCCGGAGCGAGGACGAGCTCCTGCTCCCGGACCTCGTCGCCGCGGAGACCGTCGACGTCCTGGAGTCGTTCTACGAGGCTCCACGTCACCAGGTGGCAGAGGCCGTCCGGTCCCTGGTCGCGTTCGACTCGGTCGTTTGCGTCGATCCGGCGCTTCTTCTCCGGGCTGCCGAGGTCTATGAGACCGACCGGATCGACTTTGCGGACGCGTACCTGGTCGCCTGCGCCGAGAGCACCGGCGTCGGCAGGATCGCGTCCTTCGACCGGTCGCTGGACCGGGTCCCGAGCATCGAGAGAGTCGAACCGCCCACGATTTGAGCTCGTGGCCTGACCGCCAGCCGGCGATAGTGGATGCTCCACTTCGGCTGACGGGGCCGATGTTCTGTGACACCTGATGCTTCGGTGAGCGCTGCCTGGGATGCTGTCTCCGTGGCGACGTTCGTAATGTATGCCGATTGGGACGTCGACCGCGCCGTCGACTCGGATCTCCTACATCATGTTGACGGCGTGTGGGACTCAGACGATCAGACCTTCTGCTCGGCCCTTCCGTCACGATCCGCAAATCCTGAGCCTGTCGTTCAATGTCGAGGCCAACAATGGAGATGACGCCTTGAAGAGAGCACTCGCCAGCGTCGACGACCTGCGTGGCCGCCTCGCCCTACCCGGCCACCTGCGCCGGCTGCGTGGCTATACCGACGAAGGCTGGATTGAGGCGGAGCTGGGCCAGTAGCGGCCCCGCTGTGCGGACGGCACACTGGTTGGAGGAATCCCCGAACCCCGGATCACCAGGCGTACGAGGGGCAGCCCCGACTGCGAGGGAGCCCGTGACGTTGCCCTCCAGCCGGCGTTTGGGGCGCCCACGACGCCAGCGCGGCGGCGCGGTTTGGGATACCCCCCGAGGGCAGATGAGGATCTGTCCGTCGAGCCACGGACACCTCCAGTGATCGAGTTGCGAGACCTCGCTCTAGCATTCGGAAGGTGCACCGAATCTTCACGACCAGCGTCGCCGACGTCTATCCCCACTACGTCGCGAAAGTCGAGCGGAAAGGACGTTCAAAGGCCGAACTGGACCAGGTGATCGAGTGGCTCACCGGATACGACCAGCCAGCGTTGCAGGACCGCCTCGAGGCGGGCACGACGTTCGAGGCGTTCTTCGCCGAGGCGCGGCTGAATCCAAACGCCTCGTCGATTACCGGGGCCGTGTGCGGCGTTCGGGTGGAAGACATTGAAGATCCGCTCATGCAGAAGATCCGATATCTCGACAAGCTGGTCGACGAACTGGCGAAGGGCAGACCGATCGAGAAAGTCCTGCGCGCCTAAACGAACCCGCCGCGAGAGGCACACCGTCCAGGCGATCAGGGCGACCCTGCCCATGACGCGGCCTTCGTGTAGAGGGGGCAGGGGTAGCCACCGACTCAAAGGCCGAGGTGAAGACGCATGGCGGCGTCGAGCGCTGCAAGCAGGTCGGCTGGCAGCCGTCCCGTGACCGATCCAATCCGCTCCACTGCGACCGATCGGATCTGTTCGGCCTGTGCCTTGGACGCCTTCGGCAACCCGCAGGATCCCGCGGGAAGCAGAACCTGAAACGGGAAGACCCGGCTGGTCTGACCGGTGACCGGGACGACCGTGATGACGCCCCGGGCCAGGTTCTGCGCCGTGCGGTTGGCACCGTCGTTGCTCACGACGACGGCGGGCCGACGCTTGTCGGCCTCGCTCCCCCGGACGGGGTCGAGGTCGACCCAGACCACATCGCCGCGCTGCATCAACCGGTGAGGCCATCAGCGACGGTGGCGTCCCACAGCTCGCCATCCGAGGATGCCCACTCCTGCCACGCCGCCGCGTAGTCGGCGCCCATCTCGTTGGAGCGCAGGAGGGCGAGGGCACGGTGCACGACCGCCGACCGGGAGTCGACCTCGTGCTCGTTGGCGTAGTGGTCAATGAACTCGACATCGCCGTCGGGCAGGCTCACACTGAGCTTCATGGGCTCATGCTACCTCTATCGGACCTCTAATGCTACCTGGGTAGTACGGCTCGACAGCCCGATCCGGTGGCTCACGCTGCCGGCGATTGTGGACACCTCACGGGGAGGGTGTCGGCGTCGTTATGCGTCACACGCCGAGGCGGTCGGGCGAGGGCGTCCCGGGCAATACGCGTCCTGTCGGTCCGACGTGCGACGCTTCGAGAGTGGCGCGCATGGTGCTGACGGAACTTCGATGCGGTTTGCCACGCTCAAAGGAGCAGGACAACGCAGGTCCGACGCACCTCGCCGACGCGCTGACCGCACTGGACGACCGACGTGAGATCGAATTGGTCGGCGATTCGGGCGCGTGGCTTGGGATCGCCGGAGGGCCGACGTACTTCTTCCTGGGATACTCCGGCCCGGATGACACGATCTGGCAGGCCGTCGCGGATCATCCGCCCACCGAGTCGACTGCAGTGATAATCGGCGGACAGCCAACGGTGCTGAGCGCCCGATATCTGGTAGGTGCAGAGACCGCGCGAGCGGCTGCCGTGCACTTCATCAAAGTCGAGGAACGACTGCCTACAATCCTCTGGGAGCAGATGTAGACGCTGTCCCAGACCAGGCACCGAACTGCCGTTACGCGCTCCGGCGCCGGCGGAGACGTTTCCCAGAATATGCGCCCCTATGTCCGTGGTGAGAGGCCTCCCGCCGCGCCCCCCTGGTGCTGTTACAGGGCGTGGGCGGCCATGTATGGGGCGGCCGCTCCGGCGTCTCACCCATCGCCGGTTCGGGGCGCTGGCACCGTCAACTGACCGACCTGAGCGAACTGCCCGGGGGCCATGGTGTCCTGCGCCGCGGGGCCTTAGTAGCGGATCTGGTGACTCCGGCGGCAACGGCGGAGCGGCGCCTCGCCGCGTCCAGCGACAGGCGGCCGGCGATCGCGGAACTCTCAAACCGACGGCCATCACGGGTGATGGACACGTCGTTCCCAGTCGTGGGCCGAACGAGATCGCTCCCGAATTCCTCCAGGCTCATGTGGATGACCTGGGTGCCACCCACCCAACGTACCGACGCCGGCCAGACTGGGTAGGACACCACCGGGCGGTCCGACGTACCCGGACCGTCGAAGCGACGACGCGGACAAGGAGTGATGCTGTGAACCTGAACAACGTCATGCTGGGTTCGGAGGATCCGAGGGCCCTGGGTGCCTTCTACGGGAAGATCCTCGGTGCCCCCGACCCGGACTGGAGCGACGAGGCCAACGGCTGGTTCGCCTTCAAGGCGGGCGACGGCAGCCTGGCCGTCGGGCCGCACAGCGAGGTCAAGGGCCGCAGCCCGGAGCCGGCGCGGATCATGATGAACTTCGCCGTCGGCGACGTGAAGGCGGAGTTCGAGCGCATCCGGGCCCTTGGCGTCGAGGTCGTCGCCGAGCCCTACGACGCCGGCGGCGGCATGTACATGTGCACCTTCGCCGACCCGGACGGCAACTACTTCCAGCTGGCCCCGCCCTGGGACCCGCCCGAGGCCGGTTAGGCGGCGACGATCACCTCGGGGGCCTCGCCGCCGGCCGGGGCCCCTTCGCCGGCCCGCCGGCGGAGGCCGACCCGTGACGCCGCGGCCACCGCGGCCGCCAGGCTGATGGCCCCACCCAGGCCCAGGCCGAAGCGCGGCCCCCACGCCTCGGAGATCCAGCCGAGGAGGGGGCCGCCCACGGGCGTGCTGCCCAGGAACAGCAGGCCGTAGAGGGCCATGACCCGGCCCCGCATAGCCGGGTCGGAGCCGAGCTGCAGGGTGGTGTTGGCCGTGGCCAGGAAGAGCATGACGGCCATGCCGGTGGGCACGAGGAGCACGCACGTCAGCCAGGCCGTCGGCGCCACCGAGGTGGCCAGCAACAGGGCGCCGAAGGCGATGCCCGCGCCGATCAGTACCCGGCGGGTGGGCCGGGCCCGGCTGGCCGCGTAGAGCGCGCCGGTGAGCGACCCCAGCGACATGAGCGACGTGAACAGGCTGTACAGGCCGGCGCCGCCCGAGAAGGTGAACTTGGCCAGCAGGGGCAGCACCACGATGAAGTTGAACCCGAAGAGGCCGAGCACGGCGACGAGGAACAGGGTGGAGCGCAGGGTGGGGTCAGCCCACACGTAGCGCAGGCCGGCCCGCACCTCGCCCCGCTGGCGCTCGCTGCGCTCCCGCCGGTACAGCTCCTCGGGGCGCATGGCAATGAGGGCGGCGATCACGGCCAGGAACGAGATGGCGTTGGCCAGGAACGCCGGCGCGATCCCCAGGGTGGCGATGATCACGCCGGCCGCCGCTGGGCCAAGGATGCGCCCGCTGTTGTACATGGCGCTGTTGAGGCCCACGGCGTTGGGCACGTCCTCGGGGCCGACCATCTCGATGACGAACGACTGCCGGGTGGGCATGTCGACCATGGTCACCACCCCGAGCAGGAAGGCCAGCACGTAGACCATCCACAGCTCGACGGTGTGGGTGGCCACCAGGGCGAACAGGGCCAGGGCCAGGAGGGCGCCGGCCAGCTGGGTGACGACGAGCAGCTTGCGCTTGTCGCAACGGTCGGCCAGCAGGCCGCCCCACAGCCCGAAGAAGAGCATGGGCACGAACTGCAGGGCGACGGTGATGCCCAGGTCCACACCGCTGCCGGTGAGGTTCAGCACCAGCCAGCTCTGGGCGACCGTCTGCATCCAGGTGCCACTGACCGAGATCAGTTGACCGATGAAGAACAGCCGGTAGTTACGGATGTGCAGCGATCGGAACGTGCGGGCCCCGAACGCCCGCAGGTCGGCCCGGCTCACTGGGCCACGCTGGCGTTGAGAGCGCGGCCCAGTGAGGGCTCGATGGGCCGGCCTCCCGGGCCGGTCACTCCTCCTCCAGCAGCCGTTCGAAGACCACGGCCGCCCGTTCGAGCGCGGCCAGGTCGTCAGGGCTGAGGTCGCGGAAGCGCTCGGCCAGGTAGGCGTCCTTCTGCTGGCGACTCTCCTCGAGGAAGCTGAGGCCGGCCGCCGTGGCCTCGACCCGGGCCACCCGCCGGTCGGTCTGGTCGACGGTGCGGCTCACCAGCCCCAGCTCCTCGAGGCAGGCCACGATCTTGGTCATGGTCGGCGGTTTGACCCGCTCCGCCCCCGACAGCTCGCCCAGGGTCAACGGCCCCAGCCGCTCCACGCTGGACAGCGTGGCCAGCTGGGAGGGCGACAGTTCGCCTGGGAGCTGGGTCCGGAGGCGTCGCGCCAGGCGGGTGACGACCAGGCGCAGGCGAGAGGCCAGTTCGGCCTCGGCCGTGTTCGAGGCAGTGGCGGTGGCGGTGGCAGGGGAGACGCTCATTCTTTCCCTAGACTAATTAGCCGTACGAACTATTCCAAACCAACTACACAATCCCCATGGCCACGCTCTCCGACGACGACATCCGCGCCGCCCTGGCCGACCTTCCCGGCTGGGAGCTGGCGGCCGGCGCCATCACCCGCCAGTACCGCCTCGACGGCTTCGCCGGGGCCATCGCCTTCGTTGTCCGCCTCTCCTACGCGGCCGAGGCGGCCGACCACCACCCCGACCTCGACATCCGCTACAACGCGGTCCGGGTCACGCTCAGCACCCACAGCGCCGGCGGCGTGACCACCAAGGACCTCGACCTGGCCCGGGCCATCGAGGGGCTGGCGCCGGCGTAGCGACCACCCTCGGCCCGCCGCGCCGGTCGTGGGCCGCCCGTGCGATGGAGCCGGTCAGGGCCGGTGGCGGGCGGCGAAGTACCAGCGGTGGCCCTCCGGGTCGATGGCGCGGTAGGTCCGGTAGCCGTAGTCCTGGTCCACCGGCTCGCCCAGCACCACCGCTCCGGCGGCCCGGGCCCGGTCGAAATGGGCATCGATGTCGTCGACCTCGCACCACACCTGGCTGTGCACACCGCCCAGTTCGGCCGGCGTGGAGAACCCGCCCTCCCGCCACACGGTCGCCACCGACACCACCGCCCCCGCCAGCGAGAGCTCGGCGTGCCCGACCGTCCCGTTGGGGCCGTCCATCCGGAGCGTCACCTCGAAGCCGAAGGCCCGGCCCAGGAACTCGATCGCACCGTCGGCATCGGCGTACGCCAGCATCGGCATCGCTGTACCCATGGCGGCAGACTATTGGCGCCGGCTGGCGCCTGCGCCGGCTTCCTCGGGATGTCCGGTCCGACGAGCGCCGGCAGTAGCGTCGGGCCGATGCCAATCCAGAGCGGAACCGTCGGCCCCGTCCCCGAGGGGCGCGACCCCGAGGAGTACGACAAGTTGCGCCGGCGGGTCATGTGGGCCATGCCCTCGGGCCTGTACGTGATCGGGAGCCGGGCCGGCGAGCGGCGCAACGCCATGACGGCCAACTGGGTGACCCAGGTCAGCTCGGACCCCAAGCTGGTGGCGGTGAGCGTGGAGAAGGAGGCGTTCACCCACGAGCTGATCACCGAGGGCCGGGTGTTCACCGTCAACGTGATCGACCGCGAGGACCGGGCCATCGTGCGCAAGTTCACCAAGCCGGTCGAGGCCGACGCCGCCGAGTCCACCCTCAACGGCTTCCCCGTCCACGGCGGCCCGAGCGGCGCGCCCGTGCTCGACCAGGCGGTGGCGTGGGTCGACTGCCGGGTGCACAGCACCGTCGACCTGGGCAGCCACACCCTGTTCGTGGGCGAGGTGATCGATGCCGGCTTCCAGAAGGCCGAGGACACGCCGGTGCTGCGCATGGAGGACACCCGTATGAACTACGGGGGCTGACCCGCCCTCGTGCGGCTGGCCAGCTTCAACGTCCTCCACGGCCGCTCGCTGGCCACCGGCGACGTGTCGACGGAGCGCCTGGCCACGGCCTGCGCATCGCTGGGCGCCGGCGTGCTCGCCCTCCAGGAGATCGACCGCAACCAGGCCCGCTCCGGCTCGGTCGACCAGACGGAGGCGGTGGCCCACGCCATGGGCGCCGCCGCCTGGCGGTTCGAGCCGGCCCTGATCGGCGAGCCCGGTGCGGTGTGGCGGGCCGCGCTCGACGGCGACGCCGCCGGGGCCGACCCCGGCTACGGCGTCGGGCTGGTGTCCCGGTACCCGGTGCGGGCGTGGCACGTCGTCCGGCTCCGGGCGGCCAAGGTCCGGGCGCCGGTGTACGTGCCGGGCGCCCGGGGCCGGTTCATCCTGCTGGCCGACGAGCCCCGGGTGGCCCTGGCCGCCGAGATTGAGACCCCGGCCGGCCCCATGGTGGTGGCCACCACCCACCTCTCGTTCGTGCCGGGTTGGAACCTGGTCCAACTGCGCCGGGTGGCCCGCGCCCTGGCCGCCCTCGGCCTGCCGTGCGTGCTCCTCGGCGACCTGAACGTGCCCGGACGGGTGCCGGCCCGGGCCACCGGCTGGCGGTCGCTGGCCACGGTCAAGACGTTCCCGGGCGGGAAACCGTCGATGCAGATCGACCACGCCCTGGGCCACGGGCCGTTGCCGTCGGTCGGGGCGGCGACGGCCGTCGAGCTCCCGCTCTCGGACCACCGCGCCCTGGTGGTCGACCTGCTCGGGGCTCGGGACGGCGGCTCTAAGGTGGGCTGATGGCTCGGACCCCGCTCACCAACGCCGGTTGGGGCTTCGAGACCAATTGCTTCGTGTGCGAGCCGACCAACCCCGTCGGGCTGCACATCGCCTATTTCCACGACGACCTCGACGCCACCGTCACGGCCGAGTTCACCCTGGGAGCCGCCTACTCCGGCGCCCCCCACTACGTGCACGGTGGTGTGCTGCTGGCCATCATGGACGAGGCCATGGCCTGGGCCGCGATCGCCGTCGCCGGCCGCTTCGCCGTCGTCCAGTCCACGGCCACCACCTTCGCCCGCCCCGTCCGCGTCGACGAGCCCCACCGAGTGGTGGCGTCGGTCCACGACCGCACCGACACCGCGGTCACGGCCCGCGCGGTCGTGGCCGACGACGCCGGCCGGCGCTGCGCCGAGGCCCGCGCCCGCATGGTGGTGCTGTCGACCGCCGTCGCCGGCGCGGCCATCGGGCCGGTCACCGGCGCCGACATCCGCTACCTCCGGCCTCCGCCGTGACGGCGTACCGCGCCGCCCCGGGGACGCCTCCGACCGAGGAGACCACGCCATGAGCGCCCCCGCGATCAGTATCGACGACCTGGTTGCCGCCCGAGCCAATGGGACCGCCGTGCCGTTGATCGACGTCCGCCAGCCCGACGAGTACGACGCCGGCCACGTGCCGGGCGCCCGGTCCATCCCGCTCGGCGAGGTCGTGGCCCGGGCCGGCGAAGTCCCCACCGAGGGACCGGTCTACGTGATCTGCCAGTCCGGTGGCCGCAGCCAGCGGGCCGCCGACTACTACCAGAGCCTCGGCATCGACATCTACAACGTGGCCGGCGGCACCAAGGCGTGGGCCGACGCCGGCCACGATCTGGCCCGGGGGCCGCTCCCCGGCTGAAGGGGAGCCTTCCGCCGGGAGCGCTCGGGCCCGGAACTGGGCGACAAGTGGGTGCTCACGGTGAGAACCTACGGGGGCGCTCGTGCGGTGACCGTTCGCCCACGGTAAACCGCTCTTCGTCGGTCAGGAACGCAACGCCACTGCGCTGCCGGTCAGTGCCCGGGCCGGCGCCGGCCCGGCCGCTGGGCAACAGAGGCGGGTAGACCACGCCACGACAGGCCGACCAGGACGAACCCGCAGGCCACCAGGGCGAGAGCCACCCGGGCCGGCCCGGCGACATTGCTGCCGGTGCGGGAGAGGAGGCCGACGCGCAGCAGGGACGCCAGCGGCGCGGTCACCCGGAACGGCGTCTGGGCTACCCGACCCCCGCCGACCACGCTCACCCGGATGGTATGCGCCCCCGCCGGGGTGTTGGCCGGCACGGTGACCGTGAGGCTGAAGGTGCCGTTGGCGCCGGCGACCGCGGTACCGAGGAGCACCGGGTCGCTGAACAACTCGGCCCGAAGGGCGCTCCCGGGTGGGAAGCCGCTCCCCGTGAGGGTGGTGGACTGACCGGGCGCGACCGACGGCGGGGTGGCCCGGACCGAAGGCGGGGCCGTCGTGGTCGTGGTCGTGGTGCCGGCAACCGTCGTCGAGGTGGTCGACGACGTGGTTGTCGAGGTCGACGAGGTTGTCGAGGTCGAGGTCGACGTGGTTGTCGAGGTCGACGTGGTCGTCGAGGTCGACGAGGTCGACGAGGTGGTGGTTGACGTTGAGGTCCGCGTCGTCGAGGTCGAGGTCGAGCTCGAGGTGGTGGTCGGTGACGTCGTCGTGGTCGTCGGTGGCGCAATGGTGGTCGTGGTGGGGGCGACGGTGACCGACGTCGAGGTTGACGACGAAGGGGGTGCCACGGTCGTGCTCGTGGTCGACGTGGATCCGCCGGGCAGCGTGGTTGAGGTCGAGGTGGACGAGGTCGAGGTGGACGAGGTCGGCCCCGGCACCGTGGTCGTGGTCGACGTGGGAGTAGTGGACGTCGGTGGCGTCGAGGTGGTGCTCGTCGACGAGCTAGTCGTCGACGAGCTGGTCGTGCCCGTCGGCACGGTGGTCGAGGTCGACGACGTGCTCGTGGTGCTCGACGTCGAGGTGGTGGAGCCGGTCGGCACCGTGGTCGACGTTGAGCTGGTCGAGGTCGACGACGTGCTGGTGGGCGGGGCCGTGGAGCTGGTCGAGGTGGGCGGCACGGTGGTCGGGGGGAAGGTCGTCGTCGTGGTGGTGGAGGTCGTCGAGCCCGTGATCGTGACCACGTTCGACCCGTTGCAGGCCAGCGTGGCGGGTGCGTTGTTGGCGTCGCCGCCGTAGACGATCGCCCAGTGGTAGGTGCCGGCCGACGCCGGCGCGAAGTCGCCCGAGGTGGCCAGCCCGGTCACGTCGACGACGTTGGCCGACATGAAGACCTCGGCAGTGCAGGCCGCATCGCTGAAGAGCCGGAACGTCATGGTCCCGGTCGGCGTGTAGGAGAACAGCAGGCTCCCGGTGTCCCGCACCACGGTGCCCTGAGGGCCGCCGGCCGAGGGGTTGCCGAAGATGGACGGGGCCCGCTTGGCGATGGTCATGGAGAAGGTCTGGCAGCCAGGGGTCCCCAGACCGTTGCTGGCGCACACGGTGGTCGGCCCGAACGTGCCCGTCGCCGAGGGCGACCCGGCCAGGATGCCGCCGCCGTTCATGGTCAACCCTGGCGCGAAGGCGCCGGCGGAGAGCGAGAACGTGGGCGCCGGCTGGGCCGGGGTGGCGGTGAACTGGTGGACGTACAGGTTGCCGACGGTGCCGTTCAGCGGCGGGGGGCTGGTGATGGTGGGCGTGGTCTGGGCCGTGGCCGGGAGGCCGACGCCCAGTGACCAGGCCCCGACCATCCCGGTTATGGCAACCAATAGCCCGCGCCGTCGCCCGTCCACCGAACCTCCCCCGTTGGGCGGGAGGTTACAAGCTGGGGGGCCGCCGCCGAGTGACCTCGGCGTCCTAGACCAGGAAGCGGAAGGCCGGCGACCCGGCGGAAAGGCGCTCGATGTGGAGGCCGCTGGCGTCCATGCGGGCCAGGAGCGGTTCGAGGTCGGCCTGCACGGCCAGCTCGATGCCGACCAGCGCCGGCCCGATCTCGCGGTTGTTCTTCTTCACGTACTCGAAGAGGGTGATGTCGTCGCCGGCGCCGAGGACGTTGTCGAGGAAGCCGCGGAGGGCGCCCGGCTCCTGGGGGAACTCGACCAGGAAGTAGTGCTTGAGGCCCTCGTGGACGAGCGAGCGCTCCACGACCTCCCCGTAGCGGCTGACGTCGTTGTTGCCGCCGGAGACGATGCAGACGACGGTGGCGCCGGCGGGGACGGCCAGGCCGGAGGAAAGGGCGGTCACGGCCAGCGCGCCGGCCGGCTCGGCGATGATGCCGTCGCGCTGGTAGAGCTGCAGCATGGTGGTGCACACCGCGCCCTCGGGCACGGTCATGACCTCGTCGACCAGGTCCCGGACCAGCCCGAAGGTGTAGGCGCCGACCCGGCGGACGGCCGCCCCGTCCACGAAGCTGTCGATGGCGCCCAGCGTGACCGGCTCGCCGGCGTCGAGCGCGGCCCGCATGCTGGCCGCGCCGGCCGGCTCGACCCCGACCACCCGGGCCCGTGCCCCGGGCCCGGCGTCGGACATGGCCACGCCGGCCCCCGCGGCCAGCCCGCCCCCACCGACGGGTACCACCAGCACGTCGGGCACCCGGCCGAGCTGCTCGACGACCTCCCGGGCCACCGTCCCCTGGCCGGCGACGACCAGGGGGTGGTCGAACGGCGGGACGAGGACCGATCCCTGTCGCCGGGCCTGCTCGGTGGCCGCCTCCTGGGCGTCGTCGTAGGTGTGGCCCTCGACCACGATCGTGGTCACCGTGCCGCCCAGGGCGGCGATCTGCTCGCGCTTCTGGCGCGGCGTCGTCCGGGGCAGGTAGATGCGGCACTCCACCCCGAGGCGCCGGCACGTATAGGCCACGCCCTGGGCGTGGTTGCCGGCGCTGGCGCAGACCACGCCCTGGGCCCGCTCGCCGGCGCCCAGGGAGGCGATGAAGTTGTACGCCCCCCGCAGCTTGTAGGACCGAACCGGCTGGAGATCCTCCCGCTTCAGCCACACCTCGGCACCGGCCAGCTCGGACAGGCGCTCGTTGTGCTCCAGCGGGGTCCGGACCACCACGTCTCGGAGGCGGGCGGCGGCGGCGTCGACGTCGGCGGCGGTGATGGGGTCGGCGGGGGAGGAGGTGTCCATGGGTCGCGGCATGTCTAGCCCCCGGGCCGGGCCGCGGGCGAAGCCTTTCTGGCCGCCACGCTCAGCCGGCGCCGGCCCCCTGCGGCGGGCGCAGGTCCACCCGCAGGACCAGGACACCGTCCTCGAGGGCGCCGGTGGCGTCGCCGAGCATGGCGAAGTCCTGGAAGTCGAGCTGCATGCGCTCGACGAAGCGCCGGCGGTCGGCGCCCTCCAGAGGCGGGACGCCCCGGCTGCGCACGGCCTTGGCCCGCTCGCGGAAGCGGGCCACCATGGCGTCGACGTCGAAATCGGGCTCGGGATCTGGGCCAGTCATCTCGGGATCAACGCTAGCCACTGGCGCGCCTGTAGAGTGTCGTCGCACGGTCGGCAGGACGAGTTCGGGAGCACCCAGGTGAAGAAGGGACGGCACCGGCGCTTCGAGGAGGCTCGCGCCCTCAAGCGCAGCACAGAGCCCAGGGTGGAACCCTGCCCGGAGTGCGGCGCCATGCCGGGCGACGAGCATGCGTCGTGGTGCCTCTACGAGGAGGCCGACGAGGACGACGAGGAGCCGGGCGCGGACGACGGGGAGACCCACCAGCCCTGAGCGCCGGTAGGTGCCCAGAGCATCTATTGGTTCCGGCCGCTGCGTACCGCAGAATGGCGCGAACCGAAGGGGGACCTGAACCGCAATGGCTGACCGACTACGTCTGAGCCTCTACTGCCCGAGCTGACTCCCGGGCTACCACCTGCCGTTCCTCACGGCAGCGGCGAACGGTCTGTTCGCCTCGTACGACCTCAAGATCGACATCCTCGACCCGGCCGGCGGGCCGGAGAACATCAAGCGGGTGGCGGCCGGCGGCTCCGACTTCTGCCTGACCAGCGTCACCCACTACCTGACCGCCCGGGCCCAGGCCGGGGATCTGGCGGCGCGGTTCGTGTCGGTCGTCGTCCGGCGCAGCCCGATGTCGGGGTTCGTCCTGGCCACGTCGCCGTGGGCCACGCCGGCCGACCTGGCCGGCCGGCGCCTCGGGGCACCCCTCGAGAGCCGCATGGTCAGCGAGTTCCGGGCGGGTATGGACATGCTCGGCCTGGCCCAGCCCGAGCTGGTCCCGCTCGACAACAGCCTGGCGCCGGCGGCCATGGCCCGGGGCGAGGTCGACATGGTCTGTGACTTCGTCGACCTGCTGCCTCGGATCCGCCGCCAGGCCGGCGTGGCCGTGCGGCCCGTCCCCCTGGGCCACGACGTCTACTCCAGCGGGCTCGTCGCCGCCGACCGGCTCCCCGACGAGCTGGTCGCCCGCGTGCAGCAGGCCATGGCCGCGGCCCTCGAAGCCACCCGCCTCGACCCCGAGGCCGGCCTCGACGAGCTGGCCCGGCGTTACCCCGACGCCGACCCCATCGAAGCCCTTGAAGGATGGGCCCTGGCCGAGCCCTACATCTTCACCGGCCCCACCCCCGGGTCGTCCGACCCAGAGACGTGGGCCCGCACCATCGCCCACATCGCCGGCGCCCACGGGCTGCCGGCCCCCGAGCCCGAGACCGTGTTCCGGCCCGAGCTCGCCACTGTTCCCCACTGAGAACCTGACCGGCAAAGGAGCTGGCATGCGCACCATCCGACGGGTGACCGTCTTCCTCATCATGGCCCTGGCGGCTGCAGCGTGTGGCGGAGGCGGCGGTAGCGACAACAGTTCCCAGGCCAGCCAGGCCACCACCACCACTGCGGCCGCGCAGATCGACACCACCAAGGAGATGAAGGTCGGCTTCACCGAGGACCAGTACATCGTCGAAGGGCCCGACGCCAACCTCGGCGCCTACCCGTTGAACACCAACGTGGTCGAGACCCTGATCTACATGAACGAGAAGTACGAGCTCGAGCCCCGCCTGGCCGAGCGGTGGGAGTTCCGGGCGCCCAACACCTGGCGGTTCTTCATCCGCAAGGGCGTGAAGTTCCACGACGGCCAGCCCCTCACCTCCCTCGCCGTGAAGGGCATGTTCGACCGCCTGTCCAAGCGGTCCGGCGGCTCGACGGTCAAGGCCGGCCCCGACTCCGCCGTGATCGTCGACGACTACACCATCGACTTCACGCCCACCGTCCCCAACGTCCGTGTGCCCCAGCAGCTCGTCCACCCGCAGAACGCGGTGCTGGCCCCCGGCACCGACTTCACCAAGAAGCCGGTCGGCACCGGCCCGTTCAAGTTCGTCGAGTACGCCCCCAAGGAGCGCATCGTCGTCGAGCGGAACAACGACTACTGGGGGCCCACCAAGGCCCAGGCGGCCAAGATCACCTTCCGCTTCTACCCGGACTCCAACGCCCGCACCCTGGCCCTGCAGGCCGGTGACATCGACGTGGCCTACAACGTGCCCCGCGACGACGTGGCCACGTTGAAGTCCAAGGACTTCGTGATCTCCAACAGCACCGTGGGCGCCTACCGCACCATGTACGTGAACATCCACGGCAGCGCCCCGTACGACATCCTCCAGGACCTCAACGTCCGCAAGGCGGTGGCCATCGGCATCGACCGGGCCAAGTACGTGAGCGGCGTGCTCAACGGCCTGGCCTCCACCGACCAGACGTGGGTCCCGCCGAACGCGCTGGGCAGCGCGGCCAGCCTGGTCAAGGGGTTCACCTACGACCTGGCCAAGGCCAAGACCATGCTCGACGACGCCGGCTGGAAGGTCGGGGCCAACGGCATCCGGGAGAAGGCGGGGCGCCAGTTCAAGCTGACCCTCGTGTCGGGTTTCCCGGCCGCCGACATCCTCCGGCCCACGCCGACGTTCATCCAGTCCGAGCTGAAGGGGCTGGGGATCGACGTCACCATCGACGAGCGCCCCGACTCCGCCTCGTTCCAGGCCCTGGTCACCGACAAGAAGGGTGACCTGTTCCTGGAGGAGGGCAACCAGAACGACGCCAACCCGGGCTTCCTGCCCATCCTGCTCCTCTACACCGGCCCCGGTTCGAGCGGTGGCACCTACCAGGGCATCGAGGCGCCGGGCGCCAAGTTCGACGGCCTGATCGCCCCCGCCCTCACCGAGACCGACCTGGCCAAGGTGCAGACCATCGTGGCCACCGCCCTCGACGAGGCCATCACCAACAACGTGTCGATGATCCCGCTGGCCGGCGTTTTCCGCAGCTACGGCATGAAGAAGACGGTGAAGGGCTTCGTCCCCCACCCGTCGTTCCTTAACGTCAACTGGATCACCGTAGGGCTCACCAAGTAGCAGCGTGCCCTATGTCCTCCGGCGATGTCTCCTCATCGTCCCCACCCTCCTGGGCGTGTCGTTCCTCGGCTTCGCCCTGGTCAACCTGGCACCTGGTGATCCGGCGGAGCAGTTTGCCCGCCGGATCACCGACCATCCGCCGACCCTCGTCGAGATCGCCGAGGCGCGGGAGCGGCTAGGGCTCAACCACTCGGTGCCGGTGCAGTTCGTGCAATGGATGGACCACGCGGCCCACGGCAATCTCGGCATCTCCTATGCCACCCGCCAACCCGTCTCCACCGAACTGCGCCGGCGCATCCCCAAGACGCTGCAACTGGCGGTGCCGGCATCCCTGCTGGCCCTGCTCATCGCCCTCCCCCTGGGGAGCTATTCAGCCGTGCGCCGGGGCCATGCGGCTGACCAGGTGGTCCGCATCGGCGCCATGGCCGGGGCGTCGATGCCCAGCTTCTGGCTGGCCCTGCTCCTGATCCTGCTCTTCTCGGTCCGCCTGGGGTGGCTCCCCGTGGCCGGCCGGGGCGGGCTGGACACGTACATCCTGCCCACGCTGACCCTGGCCCTGGAGCCGGCGGCGGTGCTGGCCCGCTTCACCCGGTCGACCATGCTCGAGGCCCTGGGCGAGGACTACGTCCGCACCGCCCAGGCCAAGGGCGCCCGCCAGCGGCGGGTCGTCACCCGCCACGCCCTGCGCAACGCCCTCATCCCGGTCGTGACCTACTTCGGGAGCCGGCTCGGCTACCTCATCACTGGTGCGGTCGTCGTCGAGAGCATCTTCGTGTGGCCCGGGATCGGGCGGCTGACCGTCGACGCCGTGGCCCAGCGCGACTACCCGATGGTCCAGGGCGTCGTCGTCTTCGCCGGGCTGACCTTCGCCGTCATCAACCTGCTGGTCGACATCTCCTACCGCCTCGTCGACCCCCGCATCGGCGTCGGCCGGGGGGTGTCGCGGTGAGCGGCACCATGACCGCGGGGTCGGGCGTGGTCCTGCCGCCGGCAGACATCGTGTCGCCCCGGCGCCACCAGCTCCGTGGGGTGCTGCGCGACCGGGCCGCCCTGCTCGGGCTGGTGATCGTGGTCGTGCTCTCCCTGGCCGCCATCTTCGCCCCGGTCCTCAGCCGCCACGACCCCAACACCGTCGACGTGAGCCGCAAGTTCCTGTCGCCGTCCCGGGAGTTCCCGCTGGGCACCGACCACCTCGGGCGCGACGTCATGGCCCGCATGCTCTACGGCGCCCGCCTGTCCATCGGCAGCACCCTGGTGGCCACCTTCGCCGTGACCGTCATCGGGCTCACGGTCGGGCTGCTGGCCGGCTACCTGGGGGGCCTGGTCGACAACCTCCTGAGCCGGCTGATGGAGATCGTGTCCGCCATCCCCAGCATCCTGCTGGCCCTGGCCATCACCGCCGTGCTCGGGATCGGCCTGCGCAACGTCCTCATCGCCATCGTGGCCGCCACCTGGCCCACCTACGCCCGGGTCATCCGGGGCGCGGTGCTGGCCGAGCGGGAGAAGGACTACGTCGAGGCGGCCCGGGCCGCTGGCGCGCCGATGCGGCGCATCTTTGCCCGCCACCTCCTCCCGAACATCATCGGCCCGGCCATGGTCATCACCACCCTGGAGCTGGGCATCATGCTCCTGT
Source organism: Acidimicrobiia bacterium (assembly GCA_023264995.1). Lineage (GTDB taxonomy): Bacteria > Actinomycetota > Acidimicrobiia > Acidimicrobiales > AC-14 > CADCTB01. Next base: position 23,319 of record JAHFUR010000009.1, read on the forward strand.
CGATCTCCGCCCTGTCCTTCCTCGGCCTCGGCGTCCGGCCGCCGGCGGCCGAATGGGGCGCCATGCTGTCGGAGGGTCGCACCTACCTGAGCCGCGCGCCCCACATGATGCTCTTCCCGGGCAGCGCCATCTTCCTGATGGTCCTGGGCTTCAACCTCCTCGGCGACGGCCTCCGCGACCTGATCGACCCCCGGATCGGCGCCGCCTCGCACTAGGCACCGGTCGCCCCGTCGAGCAGTTCCCGGGTGGCGTCGGCGTGGCCGTTAGGTCGACGCGTGCGCCGGTCATGGCCGGAGCACCCGGGCGGCCCAGGTCGCGATCACCTCGAGGGCCGCCGGCGCCATGGGCCGGCGCAGGCCTTCGAGGCTGACCCGCTCCCAGACCCGTTCGAGGGGGTCGGGAGAGGTGGGGTTGAAGTAGTGGTCGAGCCCGGGGACGATGGCCAGCTCCACGTCGTCGTTGCCGGCGGCCCGCAGCACCCCGTAGGCGGTAAGGGCGTCCTCGACCGGCACATTGAGGTCGTTGCCCCCGTGCAGGACGAGCGCCGGGCAGGCCACGTGGCGGAACTCGGCCTCGTACGCGGTGGCCAGGTCCTGGCGGGTCCGGGCGGTGCGCATCTCGACGCTCGTGCCCCGGCCCTCGATGACGACAACGGGATCACCCCGCCGGGCTCCCTCCAGGTACCGCTCCATGCCTTCGCCCCGGGCCAGCACGCCGGGCAGGTTGGTCTCCAGCCAGGCCTGGCGCTCGGGCGTGAAGTCGGCCCAGTGCCGGCTGACGCGGCCCACGTTCCAGCGCAGCATCTCGTCGATCGGCGACGCCAGCCCGCCCAGGAGGATGGCGCCGGCCACGCCGGCCACGTCGCGGCAGACGTGGCAGGCGGTGAGGGCGCCGGCGCTGTGGCCGGCCACCGCCACCCGCGCCGGGTCGATCTCGTCGCGTGCCCGCAGCCAGGCGAAGGCGGCGACCGCGTCGGCCAGGTCGGAGGTGTAGTCGGTCGCGGCCCTGTCGCCGCCAGAGGCGCCGAAGCCCCGCCGGTCCCAGCGGAGGGTGGCGACGCCGGCGCCGGCCAGCCGGTGGGCGATGCGCCGCAGCGTCCCCGGCGCCGGCAGGTCGACCGTGCCCGCCGGCCACCCGGGCTCCAGGTCGCCGTCGCGGGTGTCGGCGCCCGAGCCGCCGAGCAGGACGACGGCCGGCGCCGGCCGGCGGGCTGACGCGTCCTCCGGCAGGCACAGCACGCCGGCCAGCCCGAAGGCCGACGCGACGGTCACCTCGTGCTCACGCACCGGCAGCCCCGTGGCGGGCCATGAAGTCGAGCATGCGGTGCCAGGCGTCGTCGCACTCGTCGCCGAACTCGGCGAACTTGCGGTCGAAGAAGCTGTGCTCCGCCTCGGGGTAGACGTGGACGTCGGCTTCCACGCCGGCGGTCGCTCGCACGCCGGCCGCAAAGGCCTCCACGTCGGCCACGGGTGTGTGGTCCCGGCCGGCGGCCAGCAGCAGCAGGGGCGCGGCCATGCCGGCGACGACATCGGCGGCCCGGTCGGGGCGGCCGTAGAAGCCGATGCAGCCGGCCAGGCCGTGGCCGGCGGCCGACTGCCGCCACGACAGGGCGCCGCCCAGGCAGAACCCGATCGTGTAGGTCGAGGTGATGGTGGCGCCGGGCAGGGCCCGCAGCCAGGCCAGCGCGGCGCCGACGTCGGCGGCCACGTTGGCCGGCTCCATCTGGGCCACGTGGTCACGGAAGGCGAAGTCGGCGTCCCGTGGCGTCAGGCCGGCGGTGCGGCCGAAGTAGTCGATGGCCACGGCGTGCACGCCGGCCTCGGCGAAGCGCTGGGCCAGCTCCTTGTAGAAGCCGAACAGGCCGCGGATGTCGGGCAGGACCACCACGCCGGTCGCGGACGGCCCGCGGGGATGGGCGTGGAAGGCCAGCAGCTCGGTGCCGTCGGCCGAGGTCAGCACCATGTCGTCGCCGGCGACGGCCCCGCCTCGCACCGGAGGCAGCGGCGGTCGGGCGTCATCTCCGAAGCACATGGGGGGAGTCTCGCGCCTGCGCGAATGAGTCGAGGCACCTACAATGTAGTCATGACCCACCCCATGTCGGTCCGGTTCAAACGCCCCGGCGTGGCCGAGCGGCTCAAGGCCGAGGCCGCGGCACGCGGCGAGTCGACGTCCTCGCTGGCCGAGGAGCTGATCGACGAGGGCCTCCGCACCCGCCGGCACCCGCTGGTCGTTTTCCGCGACGGTCCCACTGGGCGTCGCGCCGGCCTCCTCGGTGGTCCCGACGTATGGGAGGTGGTCGGAGCGATCGTCGGCGGCGACGTCCCGGCCAGCGAACGGGTGCAGCGAGCGGTCGAGCTGTTCGGAACGCCCGCCGCCCAGGTCGGCGCCGCGCTCGGGTACTACGCCGAGTTCACCGAGGAGGTCGACGCCGAGGTCGCCGCCAACCTGGCCGCGGCCGACGAGGTCGAGGCGCAATGGAGGCGAGCGCAGGGCCTCTTGGCCGGTTGAGACTGCTCCTCGACGTGCACCATTCGCGCTTGGCCGCCCAACGGCTGCGGGCCGGCGGGTACGACGTCACCGCCGCGGCCGACGACCCTGGGCTGGCCGCGCTCTCCGATGAGGAGCTCCTCCGGGCCGCGTGGCAACAGCAGCGAGCATTGGTCACCGAGAACGTGAAGGACTTCGACCGCATCGTGCGGTCCTGGTCGTCCACCGGCGAGCACCACGCCGGCGTCGTGTTCACCTCCCCCCGCCACTGCCGCCGCTCGACCCGGGCCTACCCGGCGAACCTGGTCGCCGGCTTGGCCACGCTCCTCGACGAGCCCCCGGGCGAAACGACCGATCTGGTTCTCTGGATCCCCTGAGACCGCCGGAACTGGTGGCACGAACGCTGGTCGTGGCCCCCAGATCCGTCACCGGTTCGAACGTGGCGCGGTCAGCCGCCCCGCACTGTGGGGTGGGGGAGAGGCACGCTCCCGCCGGCCCGGGCATCGAGGTAGGTGGCCAGGCGGCCGTAGACCTCGTCGCCGACCAACCCCGCCAGCTCGTCGGCCATCGACCGGTACACGGCGCCGGCCCCGGTGAAGGCCTCGGGCGCCTCGGTGCACCACCAGTGGAACTCGTCCCCGCCAGCGCCCCAGTCGGAGCGCTTCCACTCGACGATGGTGGACGTGATGTGGCCGCCCCCGTCGTCGCGCTCCTCACGGCGGAGGGGGAGCTGCCAGCAGACGTCGGGTTTGAGGTCCATGGGCCGCTCGCCCCGTTCGAGCGCAGCCCGGTGCAGGGCGCAGCCCGGCCCACCGGCGAAGCCCGGCCGGTTGAGGAACACGCAGGCGTCGGCCACCATCCGGGTGACCCGCTCGCCGCCGGCGTTGGTCTTGATGACGCCCCGCGTGCGCCCCTCCTTGCGGAACTGCCACTGCTCGGCGGTGAGAGTGGCGGCCGCGGCCTCGGTGCGGGCTTCGTCGGCGGCGTCGGTGAAGTGGGCGCCGTAGGAGCAGCAGCCCTGCACGAGGGCGGCCGCCGGCCCGGTAAGCACCCCCTGGCAGCCCTGGCCGAAGATGCAGGCCCAGCGGCTGAGCAGGAACGTCACGTCGAACACCCACGTACGTTCCTCGGTGGGGTCCTCGAAGGACACCCACTCCCGGTCGGTCTCACCCAAGCAGGCTCAACTCCACGAACAGCTCGCCGGCGGCCAGGAGGCCCTTCCAGAACTGGTCCATCACCATGCGCTCGTTCGGGGCATGGAAGCGGTCGTCGGGCAGGGCCACGCCCAGGTAGAGCACCGGCGCGGCCAGCACCCGTCCCAGCGCCTCCTCCGGCCCGCTCCCGCCGATGCGGGTGAACAGGGGCGCCTTGCCCCAGACCCGTTCCACGGCTCTGCACAGCGCCACCATGGCCGGGTGGTCGACGGGCGTCATCGCCGGCGCCACCCCGCCCATGCGGGTCACCTCCACGGCCACGCCCTCGGGCACCCGCTCCCGCACCCAGGCCTCGAAGGCGGCCTCGACGGTGTCGGGGTGCTGGTCGGGCACGAGCCGGAACGTGACCGTGAACCGGCCGTGGGCGGGGACGATGGTCTTCACGCCGGCGCCGGCGTAACCCACGGCGATGCCGACCACGTCGCACGTCGGCCTGGTCCAGATGCGCTCCAGGAGCGACCGCCCGCCTTCGCCCTCCAGCCGGGCCACGCCGGCCATCTCCCGCCACGCGTCCTCGTCGACGGGGATGGTGGCCATCGACGCGTCCTCGGCGGGGGTCAGGGGCCGCACGTCGTCGTAGAACCCGGGGACGGTGACCCGGCCGTCGCCGTCGTGGAGGGCGGCCACCAGGCGGGCGACGAGGTGGGCCGGGTTCGGCACCGCCCCGCCGAACAGGCCCGAGTGGAGGTCGGCCTTCGCCGTGCGCAGCTCGACGCCGAAGGCCACCAGGCCCCGCATCCCCACGCAGACCGACGGCACGTCCGGCGCCCACATGTCGGTGTCCGACACCACGATCACGTCGCACGCCAGCCGCTCCCGTTCCGCCTCGAGCAGGGCCTCGAAGTTCGGGCTGCCGATCTCCTCCTCGCCCTCGACCACGAACTTCACGTTGACCGGCAGGCGGCCCGCGGCAAGGAGGCCCCGGACGGCCTCGATCTGGAAGAGCGTCTGGCCCTTGTCGTCGATGGCGCCCCGGCCCCGTAGCTCCCCGTTGACCAGCACCGGCTCGAACGGCGGCGACGCCCATTCCTCCAACGGGTCGACCGGCTGCACGTCGTGGTGGCCGTAGACCAGCACGGTCGGCGCGTCCGGACCGGCGTGGAGGTGGTCGGCGTACACCGACGGGAGGCCGGCCGTCTCCAGCACCTCCACGTGCTCGAGGCCGGCGGCAGCCAGCATGGCCGCGGTGAAGTCGGCCGACCGGCGCACGTCGCCGGCCCGGTCGGGATGGGCGGAGATCGACGGGATGCGCAGCCAGTCGCAGAGGGTGGCGACGATGCGGTCGCCCTCGGCGTCGGCCCAATCACCCAGGTGCAGGTCCACCGGCGTAGGGTACCGGCGTGGGGCCCGACCTCGACCACCTTCGGGAGCGCCTCGAAGGGATCGCCGAGGAGCTGGCCGACGCGGCCATCGACTGCCTGCGGGCCGCGGTCGCCGGCGATGCCGGCGCCGCCGTCGAGGAGCGCCGCATCACGCGGGCCCGGCGGGCCGTCGAGAAGGCCGCCGGCCTCCTCCGGGCCGACCCGACGGACGAGTAGCCGAGCTCGGCCGGTCGCGGAGTGGCCCCTCCGGTCCTCCGCCGTGGCGCCGGGTCAGCCGGCGGTGAGCCGGGTGCCGATCTTCTGCTGGGCCAGGGCCGCTTCCCGGCCGACGCCGGCGGTGATACCCCGGCGCCAGGCCGTGGTGCGGGCGTGGCGGGCGGCCTTGGCCGCTTCCCACTCGGCCTGGGCCTCGGCGGCGGCGTCGTGCTCCACCACGGCACCGGGGCCGGGTGCGATGACGCTCACCCGCCCGTCGGACCAGCGGACCCGGTACCGCTGGGGGCCGGCGCCGGCCACCAGCTCCAGGACCGTGCCGGTCCGCGACCCACGGCTGCCGTGCACCACCAACCGGTCGTCGACCCGTGCCTGCATGCGCCATCCTCCCTTGACGGTCCACACCTTCCCGCCATTGTCGGCACTCCGGGCCGGGAACTTGAGCGGTACCGTGCCGGGCATGGTGCCGATCGAGGACGCCGCGGCCATCGCCCGTGACCTGCCCGAGGTCACCGAGGGGGAGCGCCACGGCCATCGCACGTGGACGGTGGCCGGCAAGGCCTTCGCCTGGGAGCGCCCGTTCAGCAAGGCCGACATCAAGCGGTTCGGCGACGTCACGCCGCCGGACGGCCCGGTCCTGGCCGTGCGGGTCGCCGACCTCGGCGAGAAGGAGGCGGTCCTCGCCGCCAACCTCAAGGGCGTGTTCACCATCCCCCACTTCAACGGCTACGCCGCGGTCCTCGTCCAGCTCAAGGTGGTCGGGAAGCGGGCGCTGCGGGAGCTGCTCGTCGACGGCTGGTTGGCGTGCGCCCCGCCGGCCCTGGCCGAGGCCTATGTGGAGGGCCGCCGGCGATGAACCGGCCAGGGTCCCACCGCCGGGCGGCCCGGTCGGGATAGGCTGAACACCCGTGACGAAACACATCTTCGTAACGGGCGGCGTGGCCAGCTCCATCGGCAAGGGCATCACCGCCGCATCCCTCGGGCGCCTGCTCAAGAGCCGGGGCCTACGGGTCACGATGCAGAAGCTCGACCCCTACATCAACGTCGACCCGGGCACGATGAACCCCAGCCAGCACGGTGAGGTGTTCGTCACCGAGGACGGCGGCGAGACCGACCTCGACCTCGGGCACTACGAGCGGTTCATCGACGAGAGCCTCCACCGCGACTCCAGCGTCACCACCGGCTCCATCTACTCGGCCGTGCTGGCCAAGGAGCGCCGGGGCGACTACCTGGGCGACACCGTCCAGGTCATCCCCCACATCACCAACGAGATCAAGGAGCGCATCCGCCGCCTGGCCACCGACGATGTCGACGTGGTCATCACCGAGGTCGGTGGCACCGTCGGCGACATCGAGATCCTCCCGTTCCTCGACGCCATCCGCCAGTTCCGCAACGACGTCGGCCGCAGCAACGTGGCCTACGTCCACGTCACCCTGGTGCCCTACCTGGGCCCGTCGGGAGAGCAGAAGACCAAGCCCACCCAGCACTCGGTCACCGAACTGCGGGCCCGGGGAATCCAGCCCGACACCATCGTCTGCCGCAGCGACCGGCCCATCTCCCTGGGGGTCAAGCGCAAGATCTCCCTGCTGTGCGACGTGCCCGAGCAGGCCGTGGTCAGCGCAGTCGACGCCCGCAACCTCTACGAGATCCCCCTGGTCCTCCACGAGGAGGGCCTCGACACCTACCTGTGCAGCCTCCTGCGCCTCGATGCCGCCGTCCACGCCCCCGAGCTGGGGGGATGGGAGGCTCTCGTCCGCCGGGTCGAGGCGGCAACCGCGCCGGTGCGCATCGGCCTGGTCGGCAAGTACGCCCTGCCCGACGCCTATCTCTCGGTCGTCGAGGCCCTGCGCCACGGCGGGTTCGCCAACGGCGCCCGGGTCGAGATCGACTTCATCGACGCCGGCGAGGTCGAGGGCCTGATGGTCGAGAGCCGCCTGCGCGACCTCGACGGCGTGGTCATCCCCGGGGGGTTCGGCCCCCGGGCCATCGAGGGAAAGATCGCCGCCGCCGGCTTCGCCCGCGAGCACGACATCCCCTGCCTCGGCCTGTGCCTGGGCATGCAGACCATGGTCATCGAGTACGCCCGCAACGTGTGCGGCCTGGCCGGCGCCAACTCCTCGGAGTTCGACCCCGACTCGCCCCACCCGGTCATCGACCTCATGGACGAGCAGCGCGAGGTGGTCGACTTCGGCGGCACCCAGCGCCTCGGCCTCTACGCCGCCCGGCTCGAGCCCGGCTCGAAGGTGGCCGCGGCCTACGGGGAACCGCTGGTGTACGAGCGCCACCGCCACCGTTACGAGTTCAACTCGCGGTACCGCCGGCGGCTGCAGGACGCCGGTCTGCTGCCCGTGGGCACGTCGCCCGACGACCGCCTGGTGGAGTTCGTGGAGCTGGCCGGCCACCCCTTCTGGGTCGGCACGCAGGCCCACCCCGAGTTCAAGAGCCGCCCCGACCGGCCCCACCCGCTGTTCACCGCCTTCGTCGCCGCCGCCCTCTCGCGGGCCGAGGGCCGGCGGCCGCACCTCCTCCAGCTCGACACCTCCGACTCTCGGTTCGGCTCGGCCGTCTGAGCGGGGTGGCCGCCGGGTTCCGCAAGCTCGACGAGCGCGTCGTCTGGACGGGCACGCTCGTCTCCGCCGGCACCGGCACCTTCGTCGACCCCGCCGGCAACGAGTTCGAGCGCGACATCGTGCACCACCCGGGCGCGGTGGTGGTCGTGCCGGTGATCGACGGCGCCGGTGGTCGGCCGGAGGTGGTCCTCGTCCGCCAGTACCGGGCTGCCATCGACGCCGAGCTGCTCGAACTGCCGGCGGGCAAGCGCGACGTCGCCGGCGAGGCCCCGCTGGTCACCGCCCACCGCGAGCTGGAGGAGGAGGTCGGCATGAAGGCCGGCTCCATGGTCCAGATCGCCGAGTTCTACAACTCGCCCGGTTTCTGCGACGAGCACTCGTTCCTCTTCCTCGCCACCGACCTCACCCCGTGCGCCACGGACTTCCAGGGCCACGAAGAGCAGTACATGACGATCGAGCGGGTGGCGCTCGCCTCGGTGCCGGCGCTCATCGCCGCCGGCGAGCTGGTCGACGGCAAGTCCATCATCGGCCTGCTCGTGGCCCTGGAACAGCTCGGCAAAGACCGTTCGTTGTGAGCTGAGCTACCCCTGCGGTAGTTCAGGGGACAAAGAACCCGGCCCGGCCTCGAACCCGCTGGTCAGCACGCCCACCCAGATCACCAGGGCAACAACCGCCGGCACGATGACCCAGAACAGGGTGAAGGCGGGGACGGTGGCCAGCAGGACCATGCTGTTGCCCGCGGCCCGGTCGAAGGGCCGGCGCATCAGGCCGAGGAGCATGCAGGCGCCGAAGGCGAACATCACCGTGCTGCCGATGATGCGCCCGCCGAGGTTGTGGGCCTCGAACACCGTGCCCACGGCGAACACCAGCATGACCACCCCCAGCAGGGCGGCGAGCGGCGCCCACCACGCCTGGGTGACCGCCGGCCGCAGGGGCGCACGGGGGCCCACGACGGCTGGTACGAAGCGCCGGCGCTGGGAGGCCACGCCGGCCAGCAGCAGGAGGGCGGCGACGAGCACGGGCAGGAGGCCGGTGGCGCCGGTACCGACGCTCACGAAGATGGCGCCGAGCACGGCGGCGGTGAGCGCCAGCACACGGGTCGCGGGGTTGAGACGGGCCATGACAGCCTCCAATCGTTGGGACGGCACAGTGCGGAGCAGGTCGGGGGCGACCTCGAGCCACGTGCGCCGCCAGCCCCGGTCGTGCAGGCGGTCGCCGAAGAGCTGGGCCATGGGCTCGCCGTAGTCGACCCGGAAGGACCGGGGGTAGAGGAGCAGCAGCGTCTGGTACACCCGTTCGTGGCGGCTGGGCCCGAGCGGCCCCGGGAGCGGGAGGTCGGGGCCCACGGTCACGCCTCGCGGAGGCGGGGCAGGCGCCGCACGGCCCAGTCGGGCGACCCGGCCCGGTGTACCAGGGCCGTCAACCGGGCCAGCTCGGCTGCGCTCACCCGGCTGCCCAACCCGGTGAGCCGGTAGTAGCGCCGGCGCTGGTCGTCGGCTTCTACGCCGGGATGGCCGGCGGTCTCCTCGATGAGCCCGTCGGCCAGCATGCGTTTGATCGACCCGTAGAGGGTGCCCGGGCCCATGCGCACCGCCCCATCGCTCAAGGTCTCGACGTCGCGCATGATGGCGTAGCCGTGCTTTTCTCCCGGGCCGAGCGCCACCAGGATGTGCAGCGTCGCCGAGGGCAGGGGCAGGAACCCGTCGGCCGGCTGATCGTCGCTCACTCGCACCCCCCCCTCTCTATCGGCAGCCGATGTATCGACTGTCGATAGAGTGCGCCGGCCCAGCACCCCCTGTCAAGCGCGAAATTCGGCCTGTAACACGCCCCGGCGGCGTGAGACGGTAGGGGCGTGACGCCGAGCCGCGATGACCGGGTCCTGCGGGTGACCCATGGCGTGTCGGGGGCAATCGTCCCGGTCCTCACCGCCGCCTTCGTCATCCTGTTCCTGTTCCCGGGCCAGACCCATGCCCTGTGGGGTTGGACCATCAAGTCCCGGATGAGCGCCATGTTCATGGGTGGCGGCTACCTGGCCGGCGCCGTCTTCTTCGCCCGGGCCTCCCGCGCCCGGGAGTGGCACCGGCTCGGGCCGGGGATCGTGGCCACGACGGTCTTCGCCACCATGCTCGGCGTGGCCACCTTCGTAAGTTGGGACCAGTTCAACCACGGCCACGTGTCGTTCTGGGCGTGGACCGCGCTCTATGTGGTGACGCCGGTCCTGCTGCCCGTCCTCTACGTCCGCAACCGGGTGTACGACCCGGGGGAGCTCCAGCCCGGCGACGTCGAGGTGCCCCGCCCCATCCGGCTCGGCATGGCCGCCCTCGGAGCGGCCCAGCTCCTGTTCGCGTTGACGCTGTACGTGCGACCGTCGTTGTTCCAGTCCCACTGGCCGTGGCCGCTGGCCACCCTCTCGGCCCGGTCGCTGGCCGGGTTCGCATCCTTCCCGGCCGTCACCTACCTGGCGTTCGCGGTCGAGCGCCGGTGGAGCGCCCTGCGCTGGGCCTTCGAGACAGCGATCGTCGGCGTGGCCCTCATCGCCGTCGGCGCCGCCCGGTCCTCCGGTGACTTCAAGCCCGGTGCCGCGGCCTGGGCCTGGCGAGCGGGGTTGCTGGCTGCGTTGGCCGGGTTGGTGAGCGTGTGGCTCGTGATGCGCCGGCTGGTCGAGCGGGCACAGCTACCGTCTGGCCCATGATCGTCGGGGTGCCCGCGGAGACCAAGGAGGGCGAACACCGCGTCGCCCTCACCCCCGACGGCGTGCGGGAGCTCATCGCCCACGGCCACGACGTCCTGGTGGAGGCGGGCGCCGGCGACGGTTCGGCGATCCCCGATGCCGACTACGCCGGCGCCGGCGCCTCGGTGGTGGGTGGCGACGACGTGTGGGCCGCCGGCCTGGTGGTCAAGGTCAAGGAGCCCCAGCCCGAGGAGCTGGGGTACCTGCGGGCCGACCTGGTCCTGTTCACCTACCTGCACCTGGCCGCCGAGCCCGAGGTGGCCCACGCCCTCCTGGCCGCCGGCACGACGGCGCTGGCCTACGAGACCGTCCAGGTCGACGGGGGCGGCCTCCCGTTGCTGGCGCCCATGAGCGAGGTGGCCGGGCGCATGGCCACCCAGATCGGCGCCCACTTCCTCGAGCGCGACGGTGGCGGTCGCGGTGTCCTGCTCGGCGGGGCCCCCGGCGTCCGCCCGGCCCGGGTGGTCGTGATCGGCGCCGGCAACGTGGGGTGGAACGCGGCGTGGATCGCCCAGGGCATGGAGGCCGAGGTCCTGCTCCTCGACCGCAGCATCGATCGCCTCCGCTTCGTCGACCAGATCCACAAGGGCCGGATCATGACCCTGGCCTCCAACCGCGGCGCGGTGGAGCGGGCCGTCGCCGATGCCGACCTGGTGATCGGCGCCGTGCTCGTCGCCGGCGGCCGGGCCCCTACCGTCGTCACCGAGGACATGGTGCGGGCCATGAAGCCCGGCGCGGTGATCGTCGACATCGCCGTCGACCAGGGCGGCTGCGTCGAGACCATCCACGAGACCACCCACGCCGCGCCCGTCTACGAACGCCACGGGGTGCTCCATTACGGGGTGGGCAACGTGCCGGCGGCCGTGCCCCACACCTCCACCTATGCCCTCACCAACGCCACGTTGCCCTACGTGCTCGAAGTGGCGCAGTACGGCCCCCTGGCCGCGGCCACCCGTGACCCGGCCCTGCGGGCCGGGGTGAACACGGTGGGCGGCCGGCTGACGTACCCGGCGGTGGCCGAGGCGCTGGGGCTGGCCGCCGTGGACCCCTTGGCCGCCCTGCGCGGGTGAGTGCCCCACTTCCGCTCGAGATCGAGGAACTGCTGTCGTGGCTCGGCGTCGAGCGAGGGCGCTCGGCCAACACGCTGGCCGCGTACCGCCGGGACCTGGCGGCGTACTCGGAGTTCCTGACCGGGCGGCACCTGACGCCGGCGACGGTCACCGAGCCGGTCGTCGAGGACTACCTGGCCTTCCTACGGGCCGCGGGCCGGGCGCCGGCGTCAGTGGCCCGGGCCCTGGTGTCGGTCCGGTCGTTGCACCGGTTCCTGGAGGACGAGGGCCACGTGGTCGCCAACCCGGCCGGCGACGTCCAGCGCCCGAAGGTCCCCGCCGGCCTCCCGAAGGCACTGTCGGAGGCCGAGGTCCTCGCCCTGCTCGGTGCCGTGACCGGCGACGACGCCGTCGCCCGCCGCGACCGGGCCATCCTCGAAGTGCTCTACGGGTGCGCCCTGCGCGTGTCCGAGCTGGTCGGGCTCAGCCTGGCCGACATCGACCCGGCGTCGGGCCAGCTCCGGGCCTTCGGCAAGGGCGAGAAGGAGCGCATCGTGCCCGTCGGCCGCCTGGCCTGCGACGCCCTGGCCGAGTGGCTCTCGCCTCGGGGCCGGCCCCAGCTGGTGCCCGACCGCTGGGCCCGGCGGGGCGACGCCGAGGCGGTGTTCCTCAACACCCGGGGGGGACGGCTCTCCCGGCAGGGGGCCTGGGGCATCGTGCGCCGGCACGGGCTGGCCGTCGGCCTCGGCGACCGGCTGTCGCCCCACGTCCTCCGCCACTCCTGTGCCACCCACATGCTCGACCACGGTGCCGACATCCGGGTGGTCCAGGAGCTTCTCGGCCACGCGTCCATCTCGACCACCCAGGTGTACACCAAGGTGTCAGCCCCCCGCCTCCGCCAGATCTACGAGTCGGCCCACCCCCGCGCCAAGCGGGGGAGCCCCGAGTAGGCTGGCCGCGTGCTCAGCGAAACCACCCTGTCGGATCTCCGTGCCTCCCTGGAGCAGGAGCGGTCAGACCTGCGCGCCCGGCTCGGCGAGATGGGCCTGCTGAGCGGGGGCGACCTCGCCTTCGACCAGAACTTCGCCGACTCCAGCCAGGTCACCGCGGAGCGGGGTGAGGTCGAGGCGCTGGCCGGAAACCTGCGCGAGTCCCTCACCGATGTCGAGGCGGCCCTGGTCAAGCTCGACAACGGCACGTTCGGCGCCTGCGAGAGCTGTGGCCAGCCCATCTCGCCGGCCCGCCTCGAGGCCAAGCCGGCCGCCCGCCTCTGCATGGACTGCGCCTCCCGGCGCTGACCTGACGCGCCAATGCGGTGCGGCAGCCTTGAAGGCCACCGCACCGCTTGACTGACAAGGTTCCGGCTAGGCGTCGCGGGTGGCGATGAGCCGGGTGGCGACAGCGAGGGCGACGACGGCGTAGGCGGCCACGACGGCCAGCGCCGGCCCGGGGGCGAGCAGCCCCGCCGTGGTCCGCACGCTGGTGACGGCCTGGATGGCGTTGCCGGGAAGGTACTGGCGGGCGCCGGAGGGCAGGGCGATCCCGAAGATCCCGCTACCGATGATGACCATCATGAGCGCCGTCGTGGCGCCGGCGGTGCGGCGGATGATCCCACCCAGGCCGAGCCCCATCACCGTGACCAGGCTGACGGCCACGGCGCCGAAGACGATGGCCTGGACCACGCCCGGCTGGCCGAGGGAGATCGAGATGCCCTTCCCGGCCAGGATCTGGCGGCCGAGGAAGAAGGACGCGAAGTTGGCGACGAGGGCCACCGGCAATGCGATGGCGGCCACGATCGCCGCCTTGGCGGCCAGGACGCCCCTCCGGCCGGGGATGGCGGAGAACGTGACCCGGATCATGCCCGACGAGTACTCGGAGGTGATGGCCCGCACCGCCAGGCAGCCGAGGATGGCGGAGGCAAAGAGCACCCCGATGAGGGCGGTGCTGGTGGGGTCGAAGTCGGCCCGTTGCGCCTCGCTCATCTTGCTCCACTGGCTGGCCGACGCGAAGCAGATGAGGCCGGCGAGGCCGATGGCGGCGGCGAACGCCCCGCCGACGGTGTACCAGGTCGACCGGAGGGTCCGCAGCTTCGTCCACTCTGCCTTGAAGGTGTCCACGATGGTCGTGGGGCGCTCGGGCCGCACCGGTCGGGCCGGGAAGGTGAGGGCAGTCATGTCAGGCTCCTTGCCCGGCGCCGATGAGGGCGGCGCGGTAGTCGGTCTCGTTGTGGGTCAGTTCCAGGAAGGCGTCCTCGAGGGTGGCGCCCTCAGGCGTCAGTTCCATCAGGGCCAGGCTGTGCTCGGCGGCGATCGCGCCGATGGTCTCGGCATCGAGCCCGGTCACCCGTAGGGCACCGTCGGTGGTGTCCTCGGTCTGGGCGCCCCGGCCGGCCAGCAGGCTGGCCAGCAGGGGCTGGCGCACCGCCCTGACCCGCACGCTCGTCGACGCGTTGCCGGCGATGATGTCGGCGACGGTGGCGTCGGCGAGGATGCGGCCCCGGCCGATCACGATGAGGTGCTCGGCCGTCAGGGCCATCTCGCTCATCATGTGGCTGGACAGGAACACGGTCCGGCCCTCGGAGGCCAGCGACTTCATCAGGTTGCGGATCCAGAGGATCCCGTCGGGGTCGAGGCCGTTGATGGGCTCGTCGAAGATCAGAGTGCTCGGGTCCCCGAGCAGGGCGGCGGCGATACCGAGCCGCTGGTTCATCCCCAGGGAGAACTCGCCCACCCGCTTGCCGGCGACGTCGCTCAGGCCGACGGTGTCGAGGACCGCCCCGACCCGCCGGCGGTCGATGCGGTTGCTGTCCGCCATCCAGCGCAGATGGTTCGCCGCGCTCCGGCCGGGGTCGACGGCCTTGGCCTCGAGCAGGGCGCCGACGGCCCGCAGGGGCGCCGGCAGGTCGCCGTAGGACACACCGTTGACGGTGACCGACCCGGCGGTGGGCCGGTCGAGGCCGAGGATCATCCGCATGGTCGTGGACTTACCGGCGCCGTTGGGCCCGAGGAAGCCGGTCACCCGTCCCGGGTGAACAGTGAACGACGCCTCGTGCACCGCCATGGTGTCGCCGTACTGCTTGGTCAGGCCATCTGCCTTGATCATCGGTGTCCTCCCGGTCTGGGGTCTCTACCGAAGGTCTACGTCCGTTGCCGGCGCCGATCGTCAGGCAGGCGGCTGTTCCCGCATCCCCCGGAAGGGGGATGCTCCGTCACCCGTGGGGCGCATCCCCGGGCTGGATGAGGCCGCTCTCGTAGGCGAAGGCCACCGCCTGCACCCGGTCCCGCACGTTGAGCTTGAGCAGGACCCGTGAGACGTGGGTCTTCACCGTGGCTTCGCCGACGACGAGCCGCCGGGCCAGTTCGGCATTGCTCAGGCCGGCGGCGATCCCGCGCAGGACCTCGGACTCGCGGTCGGTGAGCGACGCCAGCTGCGCGGTCAGCGCCGGCAGGACGCGCGGCCGGACCATGTCGGCGATCAGGCGGCGGGTCACCGACGGGGCGAGAAGGGCGTCGCCGCCGGCCACCACGCGTACCGCGTTGATGAGCTCCTCGGGCGACGCGTTCTTCAGCAGGAACCCGCTGGCGCCGGCCTGGAGCGCCTCCCAGATGTAGTCGTCGCGCTCGAAGGTGGTGAGGATGAGGATCTTCGAGGTGCGCTCGGAGTCGGCGGCGATGATGCGCCGCGTGGCGGCGATCCCGTCGAGGACGGGCATCTGGACGTCCATCAGGACCACGTCGGGTCGCAGCCGCTCGGCCTCCCAGACCGCCCGCTCGCCGTCGGCCGCATCACCGACGACTTCCAGGTCGTCCTCGGTGCCCAGGATCATGCCGAAGCCGGTCCGAACCATCTCCTGGTCATCGACGACCAGCACGCGGATCGTCACTGCGGGTGGGGGAGGGGGAGGGTGGCCCACACCCGGAACCCGCTCCCGCGCCCGCGCTCGGCGGTGAAGCGCCCGCCGTGGAGGGCGACCCGCTCGCGCATCCCCATCAGGCCGTGGCCGGTGACCACGGGTTGCCCCAAGGGCTGGTCGGCGCGGCCGTTCGACCGGCCCCTCCCGTCGTCGACGATGTCGAGCTCCAGGCTGTCGAGGCCGAAGGTGAGGGTGACCGTGGCGATGGTCCCCGCCCCACCGTGCTTGAGCGCGTTGGTCAGGGCCTCCTGCACGATCCGGAACGACGAGAGGTCGACGCTGGCCGGCAGGGGGCCGGCCGTCCCCCGGCGGTCGACGGTGACGGCTAGGCCGGCCTCGTTGAGCTGGGCGACCATGGCGTCGAGGCCGGCCAGGCTGGGCTGAGGGGGGCGCACGCCGGCAGCGTCGGTGCTGGCGTCCTCCCGGCGGAGGAAACCCAGCAACCGCTGCAGCTCGACGACGGCCCGCCGGCTCTCCTCCTCGATGCCGCTCAGCACCTGCGCCGCCTGCTCGGGCGACCGGGCCATGACCCGCCGAGCGGCGCCGGCCTGCACCCCCATGACGCTCACGTGGTGGGCCACGACGTCGTGGAGCTCGCGGGCGATCCGGACCCGCTCGTCCAGCACGGCCTGGTCGGCGATGACCTTGTGGGCCACCTGGAGTTCGTGGTTGCGCACCGCCACCTCGACGGCGCGCAGCCGGGCACTCCGGGCCACGTCGCCGATGACCCAGGCGGCGATGAAGAAGAACAGGTTCGACCCCACCGACAGGATCCCGGCCCCTACGATCGACGCCTCGGAATGCCCGAGGTCGATCTGGCGGAACAGCAGAGCCCACACGAGGGCGCCGGACATGAGGGCGATGCAGACGCCCCGGACCCAGTTGGCCAGCGTCGGCGGGCAGTACGCGCCGACGGAGTAGATGGACACGAAGGCCACCGTGGCCATGGTGGCCTGCTCGGTGACGCCGAAGACCGTGTAACCGAGCACCGCGGCGGTGACGCACAGCAGGGTCAGCGGCGGCCGGCGCCGGCGGAACGCCAGGGGGACGGTGAGCAGGACCATCAGGGCGACGCCGATGGCGAAGCGGAAGTTCTGCGGCTTGGCGGTGCCGAGGTCATAGTAGATCCGCACGCTGAGCAGTCCCAGGGCCAGGACCAGGGCGGCGATGACCACGTCGGTGGTGGTCGGGTGCTCGCGCCACCACCTGCGCGAGGCTCGCTCCGGCGAACCGACCAATTGACGTCGCTCCTGTGCGTCCGGGGCGTCGCAGGGACCCGTTGACGACCGGACGGTCCCTCGCACGGTACCGCGTCGCCGGCCGGGCCTACCTCGCCAGCAGTCCCAGCACCCCTTCGGCCAGCTCCCCCAGGGCGTCGCAGCCGCCCGAGGAGTGGGGCACCGTAGCGGCCAGCAGGAACCGCTTGCCGTTCTTGGCCTGGATGAAGGTCACGTCCAGGCAGTCCCGGCCGTCGGCGTCGCCCGGCTTCGACCAGATGCGGGCGCCGGGGCCGAGCACGTGGGCCACGGCATCGTCGAAGAAGCCCTCGGCCTTCAAGAGCGCGGCGCTCAGGGCCTTGATGTCGGCTGGGTCGAGGTTGAAGCGCTGCTCGGGCGGGATCTGGTCGTTGAGGACGATCCGGCGCACCGACTCGGTCATCTCGAAGAGGTTCGAGCAGTTGCCCGTCCCGCACTCGGGGACGTGCTCGGCCTTCCGGGCCGGTACCGCCGCCCGCCGCCCGCCCTCCTCGAGCACCATCGGCGGCGACTCGTCGAGCTCCAAGCCGGAGTAGGACCGGGCGAGGGAGGTCACCGGGAACCCGTTCTTGGCCGACAGGAACTCGTCGTTGAGCCGGTCGCGCCCGGCGATCCGCACGAGCCGGTCGTAGTCGTAGTTGGAGCTGTCCCGGATGGCCGGCTCGTAGATCGACCGGATCGTCTGCGGGTCGCTCCCGTCGTCGAAGGTGACGGTGGCTGCCCCGGTGAACCCCAACGAGTGGGCGAAGTCCAGCGCGCCCAGCGCGGCCAGCACCTTGATCGACGACGCCGGCCAGAAGTTGCCGGCCAGGGGCCCGCCGCCGGCCTGGTACTGCTCGTAGACCCGGCCCCCGGGGGTGTCCACCACCCGGACGGCGTAGGCGTTGGCCCCGTCGGGGATGTCGTAGCCGCGGGCCTTGAGGGCGACGTCGAGGGCCACCGGGGGCGATGGCGGCCCCGAGAGCGGCCCGAGGCCGTCGGTGATGGTGGCGGCCGAGGCACCGCCGGCGAGCGGGACGGCCTTCGCCCGGGCGGGTGTGCCGCCGGCGCCGGCGGTCCGCCCCGCGGCGATGGCCGTGGCCGCCACCGTGAGGGCCAGGATTAGGAGGATGTGGAGGCGGAAGAGCCCAGGGGAGCGGCGGGGGTCACGGGCCACAGGTGCGCGCTACCGTTCTCCCCATCGAGCCGACGTTCCTGTCGCTGGACTTCATCTACGTCCCCACCAGAGACGTGGACGATACCGTCCGCCATTACGTCGAGGCACTCGGGGCCGAGCTGAAGTGGAAGGTGCGGGGCATGGGCACCGTCGTGGCCTGCCTGGTCCTGGCCGGCGACGGCCCGTCAGTCCTGCTCTCGGGCCATCTTTCCGGTGACGTACCGGTGCTGGTCTACCGGGTGGCCGACTATGCCGCGACGGTGGCAGGGCTGCGGGCCGCCGGCGTCGAGGGCCTCCACGAGCTGGAGATCCCCCACGGCCCGTGCGCCAGCTTCCGAGCCCCCGGCGGCCAGCGCTACGCGGTCTACCAGCTGGTCCGCCCGGATGCGGCCACCTTCTTCGACGGGCGGGTGGACGACGCCTGATCGGCGCGTTCCCTGAACACTGGCTGACGGGAACCTTCCGGTTCCTGTCCAGAGCATTGTTCACGGGAGTTCACACAGTGGCAACGGCCGGCACACATGCGGTTGCTTCACTGGACGGACATGGCCTCACAACAGGACCGCAGGACCCTCGTCGTCGCGGGCAACGGGATGGTCGGGCACAAGCTGCTCGAAATTCTCGTCGAACGGGGTGCCACCGCGGAGTGGGACCTGGTCACGTTCTGTGAGGAGCGCCGCCCGGCCTACGACCGGGTCGGCCTCAGCTCGTTCTTCAGCGGGACGAGCGCCGACGAGCTGTCGATGGTGGCCGAGGGCTTCTTCGACCAGCTCGGGCTCACCGTCCACCTGAGCGACGCAGTGGTGTCGATCGACCGGGCCGCCGGCGAGGTCGTGTCGGCCCAGGGCCGGCGGGTCGCCTACGACGCCCTGGTCCTGGCCACCGGTTCGTACCCGTTCGTGCCCCCCATCGCCGGCAACGACGCCCCCGGCTGTTTCGTTTACCGGACCATCGACGACCTGGAGGCCATCCGGGAGTACGCCGCCGGTTGCCAGACCGGCGCCGTCGTCGGCGGCGGCCTGCTGGGCCTGGAAGCGGCCAACGCTTTGCGCAACCTCGGCCTGACGACCCATGTCGTCGAGTTCGCCGACCGGCTCATGCCCGTGCAGGTCGACGACGGCGGCGGGTCGGTCCTGCGCCGGCGCATCGAGGACCTCGGCGTGGCCGTCCACACCGGCATGGCCACCACCGAGATCCTGGCCGACGAGGCCGGGCACGTCGCCGGCATGCGGTTCAAGGAGG
Organism: Acidimicrobiia bacterium; assembly: GCA_023264995.1. Classification (GTDB taxonomy): domain Bacteria; phylum Actinomycetota; class Acidimicrobiia; order Acidimicrobiales; family AC-14; genus CADCTB01. The sequence goes on from JAHFUR010000009.1 coordinate 42,472, forward strand.
GCGACGACCTCCCCGTGGGCATGGTCGTGTTCTCCGCCGGCATCCGCCCTCGCGACCAGCTGGCGCGTGACGCCGGCCTGGCCATCGGCGAGCGGGGCGGCGTGGTCGTCGACGAGGCCTGCCGCACCTCCGACCCGAGGATCTTCGCCGTCGGCGAGTGCGCGTTGTACGCCGGCCGCATCTTCGGCCTGGTCTCGCCGGGCTACCAGATGGCGCGGGTGGCGGCCGACCGCATCCTGGGCGGCGAGGCCACGTTCACCGGTGCCGACATGTCCACCAAGCTCAAGCTGATGGGCATCGACGTCGCCAGCTTCGGCGACGCCTTCGCCACCGGCGAGGGCTGCGAGGCCATCACCTACCGCGACCCGGTGGCCAACGTCTACAAGCGCCTGGTCCTCGGCCCGCCCGACCGCCGGGGCGACCGGGCCGTCGCCGGCGGCATCCTGGTCGGCGACGCCACCGTGTACCAGACCCTGCTGCAGATGTGCCGGGGCGACATGCCGACCCCCCGGCACCCCGAGGAGCTCATCTTCCCGGCCAGCTCCGGCTCGGCCACCCCCGCGGTCGGCGTCGGCGCGCTCTCCCCGGCGGCGATGGTCTGCTCGTGCAACAACGTCGACAAGGGCACCATCTGCGCCGCCGTCGCCGCCGGCTGCGACAACGTCGGCGCCATCAAGAAGATCACCAAGGCCGGTACGGGGTGTGGCGGGTGCGTCCCGCTGGTCACCGACATCATGCGCGACGAGCAGCGCAAGGCCGGCATCGTCGTCCTCAACACCCTCTGCGAGCACTTCGCCTACTCCCGCCAGGAGCTCTTCGACATCGTGCGCGTGTCGCGGATCACCTCGTTCTCCGAGGTGTTGACCGCCCACGGGACGGGTGAGGGCTGCGAGATCTGCAAGCCGGCGGTGGCGTCGATGCTGGCGTCGCTGGCCAACGGCCACATCCTCGACGGCGAGCAGGCCGCCCTGCAGGACACCAACGACCACTTCCTGGCCAACCTCCAGCGCGACGGCACCTACTCGGTCGTGCCCCGGGTCCCCGGCGGCGAGATCACGCCCGACCAGCTCATCGCCCTGGGCGAGGTGGCCAAGGAGTTCAGCCTCTACACCAAGATCACCGGCGGCCAGCGCATCGACCTGTTCGGCGCCCGGGTCGACCAGTTGCCCCACATCTGGCGGAAGCTGATCGACGCCGGCATGGAGTCCGGCCACGCCTACGGTAAGGCCCTGCGCACGGTGAAGTCCTGCGTGGGCCAGACGTGGTGCCGGTACGGCGTGCAGGACTCCACCGCCCTGGCCATCGACCTGGAGCTGCGCTACCGCGGCCTGCGCGCCCCCCACAAGCTCAAGGGCGCGGTGTCCGGCTGCACCCGCGAGTGCGCCGAGGCCCAAGGGAAGGACTTCGGCGTCATCGCCACCGAGAGGGGCTGGAACGTCTACGTCGGCGGGAACGGTGGCATGCGGCCCCGCCACGCCGAACTGCTGGCGGCCGACCTCGACCGGGAGGCAGTGTTCCGGTACCTCGACCGGTTCCTCATGTTCTACGTGCGCACCGCCGACCGGCTCGAGCGCACCTCGGTCTGGCTCGACAAGCTCGACGGCGGCATCGAGTACCTGCGCCGGGTCGTCATCGACGACGTCCTGGGCATCTGTGCCGAGCTCGAAGCCGACATGGCCCGCCACGTCGAGACCTACGAGTGCGAGTGGAAGGCGGTCGTCGACAACCCCGAGCGGATGGAGCGGTTCCGCACGTTCGTCAACTCCGACGAGCCCGACCCCAACGTGGTCTTCGTCACCGAGCGGGGCCAGCCCCGGCCCGCCTACTTCCACGAGAAGCCGGACCCCGCCCTGCTGGCCATCGGCGCCAAGCCATGACCGGCCCGGGAGGCCGGTCCATCGAGCATTCACTGGGCCATCCCTCGAAGAGGGTGGACCAGTGACCGGCCCGGGAGGCCGGTCCATCGAGCATTCACTGGGCCATCCCTCGAAGAGGGTGGACCAGTGACCGGCCCGGGAGGCCGGTCCATGAGACATTCATTGGGAGGCACGCCCGAAGGGCGTGTGGACCAATGACGATGTTGGTCTCCAAGGTCTGGGTCGACATCTGCCCCCTCGACAAGCTCATCCCCGGCCGGGGCGTCTGCGCGCTGGTCGGCGGGCTCCAGGTCGCCGTGTTCCGTATCGCCGGCGAGGAGATCTACGCCATCTCCAACTTCGACCCCTTCAGCGGGGCGTTCGTCTTGTCGCGGGGCATCGTCGGCTCCCGGGCCGAGCGGCTCAAGGTGGCGTCGCCCATCTACAAGCAGAGCTTCGACCTGGTCACCGGCGTCTGCCTCGACGACGCCACCCGGTCGGTGCGGACCTTCGAGGTGCGCGTCGCCGGCGGCATGGTGCAGGTCGCCAGTCCGTGAGCACGACGCCGCTCGAGCGGTACCTCGCCGAGCAGGCTGACCTGGCCCCGGTCGAGCGCTTCTCCGTCGTCCACGACGCCTGCGCCGTCCCGGACACGGGGACATGGCAGGACCGCATCCCGCTCACGGCGCCGGCGGCCGGTCAGCAGTACGCGTTCGCCGTCGACCTCGACACCTGCACCGGGTGCAAGGCGTGCGTCACCGCCTGCCACAACCTCAACGGCCTCGACGACGGCGAGTCGTACCGCACCGTCGGGCTCCTCAAGGGCGGCACCCCCGCCCAACCGTTCCAGCAGACGGTCACGACGGCCTGCCACCACTGCGTCGACCCGGCCTGCCTCAACGGCTGCCCCACCAACGCCTACGAGAAGGACGTCTTCAACGGCATCGTCGCCCACATCGAGGGCCGCTGCCTCGGCTGCGGGTACTGCACCTGGACCTGCCCCTACGAGGTGCCCCGGTTCAACAGCAACCGCGGTGTGGTCCGCAAGTGCGACATGTGCCGCGACCGTCTCGCCGTCGGTGAGGCGCCGGCGTGTGTCCAGGCCTGCCCCAACGGGGCCATCACCATCACCGTGGTCGACACGGCCGCCGTCACCCGTGACGCGCCCGGCCACACGCTGGTGCCCACCGCCCCGCCGTCGGATATCACCCTGCCCACCACGAGCTATCACAGCGAGTGGGGCCTGCCCGGCGGCCTGACGGCCGCTGGCGCCACGCTGGGCGGCGGTGGGCGCTCCCACGACCCTCTCGTGGCCATGCTGGTCCTCACCCAGGCCGCCGCCGGCGCCATGGCCGTCGACCTGGCTGTCGGCCACCAGCGGTCCACCGCGGTCACCGCTCTCGTCCTGGCCCTGGTCGGGCTGGCCATCAGCATCTTCCACCTCGGCCGCCCGGAGCGGGCCTGGCGGGCCCTGGCCGGGTGGCGCCACTCCTGGCTGAGCCGGGAGGTGGGTGCCTTGAGCCTGTTCGGTGGGCTGGCGTTCCTGGCCGTCGCCACCGACTCGGCCGTGGCCCAGGCCGCGGCCGCGGTCGCCGGCCTGGTAGGGGTCACCTGTTCAGGCATGCTGTACGTCGTGACCCGCCGGCCGTCGTGGCGGGCCGCCGTCACCCTGCCCCGCTTCGGCCTCGGGGCGCTCGTCGGTGGCGCGGCCGTGGCGCTGGCCGCCGGCGGTGGGCGGCCGGCGGCCATGGTGCTGGCCGGCGGTCTGGCCGCGAAGCTGACGTGGGAGGCCGCCGTCGTGTGGCGGCTGGACCCCGAGCGGCCGCCCCTGCGGGGGACCGGCCCGGTACCCCCGCACGGCCTGGCCCGCTTCGTCCTCGGCGTGTCCGCCATTGCCCTGGCCGTGAGCTCCATCGGCGGGCCGGGTGCCGCCCTGGCCCTCCTCGCCGTGCTGTCCGGGGAGCTGATCGAGCGCTCGCGGTTCTTCTCCGCCGCCAGCTGGACGGGGATGCCCGGGCCGAAGCGCTGATGGCCGTCGCGCCCACGTCCACCACCGCCATGGTGTGCGGTTTCTGCTCGGTCGGCTGCTCGCTCGACGTCATCGGCAAGGACGGCCAGGCGGTCTCCCTCACCCCGACGAAGGACTACCCGGTCAACCTGGGCATGGCCTGCCCGAAGGGCTGGGAGGCCCTCACCCCGCTCAAGGCGCCCGACCGGGCGACCACCCCGCTCCTGCGGGCCGGCCGCGACGGGCCGCTCGAACCGGTCGACTGGCCGACGGCCCTCGAGGCCATGACCACGCGGTTCAAGGCGGTCCAGGCCACCTACGGCCCGGACGCGGCGGCGTTCATCTCCACCGGCCAGATCGCGTCGGAGGAGATGGCCCTGCTGGGTGCGGTGGCCAAGTTCGGGATGGGCATGGTGCACGGGGATGGCAACACCCGCCAGTGCATGGCCACCGCCGTCGTGGCCTACAAGGAGTCCTTCGGCTTCGACGCCCCGCCGTACACCTACGCCGACCTGGAGGAGTCCGACGTCATCGTGCTGTGGGGGGCCAACCCCTGCATCGCCCATCCCATCCTCTGGGAGCGCATCCTCCGCAATGTCCACCACCCCGAGATCGTGGTGGTCGACCCCCGGGTCACCGAGACGGCGGCCGCCGCCACCCAGCACTACCCGCTCCTGCCCAAGTCCGATCTCACCCTGCTCTACGGGCTGGCCCACCTCCTCATCGCCTGGGGGGCGGTCGACAAGGAGTTCATCGACCGGTCGACCCAGGGGTACGAGGCGTTCGAGGCCCACGTGGAGGCGTTCACGCCGGAGCGGGTCAGTGCCGCCACCGGGCTGCCGCCTGACGCCCTCGAACTCATGGCCGACACCATCGCGTCGGGGAAGCGGGTGTCGTTCTGGTGGACGATGGGCGTCAACCAGAGCCACGAGGGGGTGCGGGTGGCCCAGGCCATCATCGACCTGGCCCTCCTCACTGGCAACATCGGCCGGCCCGGGACGGGGGCCAACTCGATCACCGGGCAGTGCAATGCCATGGGCTCCCGCCTGTGGTCGAACACCACCAACCTCTTCGGCGGCCGGTCCTTCGCCGACGCCGGCGACCGAGCCGACGTGGCCGCGATCCTGGGGATCGACCCGGCCCGCATCCCCGACCGGCCGAGCTGGGCGTACGACCAGATCGTTGAGGGGATCCGTGACGGGAAGATCCGGGCGCTGTGGGTCGTGGCCACCAACTCGGCCCACTCGTGGATCCACCAGAACGACATGGTGGAGCTCCTCGGCCGCCTCGACGTCCTCGTGGTCCAGGACCTGTACCCCACGACGGAGACGGCGCAGCTGGCCGACATCGTCCTGCCCGCGGCCGGATGGGGGGAGAAGGAGGGCACCTTCATCAACTCCGAGCGGCGCTACGGCCGCATCCGCCGGGTGGTCCGGGCGCCGGGCCAGGCCCTGGCCGACTTCTCGATCTTCAAGCTGGTCGCCGACGCGTGGGGCTGCGGGCACCTGTTCGACGAGTGGTCGTCGCCGGAGGCGGTCTTCGGCATCCTCCAGCGCCTCTCCGCCAGTCGCCCGTGCGACATCACGGGTATCGAGGGGTACGGCGAGCTCGAAGCCGCCGGCGGCATCCAGTGGCCGTGTTTGCCGGCGGCGGGCACCCGGGTACTCCGCACCACGCCCGCCGCTGCCGGCGGGGGCCCCAGCCCCGCCGGCCCGGCCCTCGCCCCGCCCGCCGCTGCCGGCGGGAGCCCCACCCCCGCCGGCGCGACCCTCTCCCAGGGTGCCCGTCAGCAGGAGCGACGGCTGTACGAGGACGGGCGGTTCTTCCACGCCGACGGCCGGGCCCGGTTCGTGTGGGAGGAGCCCCGGCCGGTGGCCGAGCCCACCAGCGCCGAGTACCCGTTCATCCTCCTCACCGGGCGGGGGAGCTCCAGCCAGTGGCACACCCAGACCCGCACGTCGAAGTCGGCCATCCTGCGGACGCTCTACCCCGAGAAGCCCTACGTCGAGATCTCCCCGGCCGACGCCGCCGCCCTGGGCGTGAGCGCCGACGAGTGGGTCCTCGTCCGCTCGGCGCGGGGCGAGATGGAGGCACGGGCCTACGTCACGCCCACGGTGGCGGCGGGCCAGGTCTTCGTCCCGATGCACTACGCCAGCACGAACCGCCTCACCCGGCCCAGCTTTGACCCCTACTCCCGCCAGCCGTCGTACAAGTCGGCGGCGGTGGCGGTCCGGCGGTTGACGGAGAGTCGCCGGTAGAGTTGGCCTTGTGGCACAACGGGTCGCCGAGCACGTCGTGCGCGGACGGCTGTTCGGGCCCAAGCGCCTCCTGCGGGTCGACCTCCATGGCGTGTCGTCCTTCGGGGCTGGCGACGAGCGGGCCCTCATCCGGTGGGAGTGGGTCGAGGGCATCGACGTCGAGCGGGGTTCGGTGGTCGTCCGGGGGGCGGAGGACTCGATCGTCCTGCCCTCGGGGGCCTTCGGGCTGGGCGCCAAGGAGCTGGCCGAGGCGCTCGAACTGGCCCGGGGCATCGAGCACCGCTCCGATGTGATCCGCCGGTTGAGCACCGGCACCGACGGCGCTGACGACCAGCGATGAAGCTCGCCCGGCCCCCCCGGCCCTCCGTGCGCCAGCTCGGCACGACGCTGGTGCTGCTCGGGGTGGTGGCCGGGTTGGCGTTCCTGGTCGTCCCCGTCCACACCGCCCTCGACGACAACCCGCTCCTGCGCCTGGCCCCGTTCTCGCCCACCATCGCCCAGGGGGTTACCGAGGTGGAGTGCGGCGTGCCCCTCGGCAACCTCGGCCGCCACCCGGCCGGCCTCAGCCTCTACGACCTGGCCGTCGGCGACGCGTGCCGGGCCGCGGCCACCCGTCGGGCGGCGACAGCTGTGGCCGCCGCCGGCGTGCTCGGCCTGCTCGGGCTGCTCGGTCGCACCGCCGGTGGCAGCCGGGAGACTGTGGCGGCATGACTCCCGCTCCCCTCGTCGTGGTCGAGAAGGTGAACAAGCACTTCGGCGACCTCCACGTCCTGCGAGACATCGACCTGACGGTCGACCGGGGGGAGGTGGTGGTGGTCATCGGGCCGTCCGGTTCGGGGAAGTCCACGCTCTGTCGGTGCATCAACCGTCTCGAACGGGTCACCTCCGGGCGGATCACCATCGACGGTGTCGCCTTGCCCGAGGAGGGGAAGGCCCTGGCCCGGCTGCGGGCCGACGTGGGGATGGTGTTCCAGTCGTTCAACCTCTTTGCCCACAAGACCATCCTGCAGAACGTGACCCTCGGCCCGATCAAGGTCCGCAAGCTGGCCAAGGACGAGGCCCGGGAGCGGGGCCTGAAGCTTCTGGAGCGGGTGGGCATCGCCGACAAGGCCGACCGCTACCCGGCCGAGCTGTCGGGGGGCCAGCAGCAGCGGGCGGCCATCGCCCGGGCCCTGGCCATGGGGCCCAAGCTCATGCTCTTCGACGAGCCGACCTCCGCCCTCGACCCTGAGATGATCAAGGAGGTGCTCGACGTGATGGTCGAGCTGGCCGCCGAGGGGACCACGATGGTCGTGGTCACCCACGAGATGGGTTTTGCCCGGTCCGCGGCCCGCCGGGTGGCCTTTATGGACGGCGGGCGCATCGTGGAGATGGCCTCGCCCGAGCAGTTTTTCGACCAGCCCCAAACCGACCGAGCGAAGGACTTCCTCTCGAAGATCCTGGCCCACTGATCCCACTCGATGTTCAGTACCGAGCACCAACCAACGTGAGGAGAAATGCCATGGGAAGAGCCCGTTGGATAGGAGCGTCACTCGTCGCCGTCGCGCTCACCGCCGGCGCGTGCGGCAGTAGTGACGACAGCGGCACGGTGAAGGGCGGCGGGCAGACCGCCACCACCACCGCACCGAGTTTTGCCGCCGGCAGCACGATGGCCACCCTGCAGGCCAAGGGCAAGATCACCGTCGGTGTGAAGTTCGACCAGCCCGGCTTCGGCCAGCGCAACCCGACCACCAACGACATCGAGGGCTTCGATGTCGAGATGGCGAAGTTGATCGGGGCCGCCATCTTCGGCGGCAAGGCCGCCGACGTGGGCAGCAAGGTCAGCTTTGTCGAGTCGGTCTCGGCGAACCGGGAGCCGTACCTTCAGAACGGCACCGTCGACATGGTGATCGCCACCTACACGATCAACGACACCCGCAAGCAGATCGTCGACTTCGCCGGGCCGTACTTCATCGCCCACCAGGACATCATGGTGAAGGCGAGCGACACGACCATCAAGAGCGTCACTGACCTCAACGGCAAGAAGGTCTGCAGCGTGACCGGCTCCACCTCGGCCACCAACGTGAAGGCCAAGGCACCGCAGGTCGACCTCACCCTGTTCGACACGTACTCCAAATGCGCCGAGGCGCTCGGTGACGGCCGGGTGGTGGCCGTCACGACCGATGCCCCGATCCTGGGCGGCCTGGTCTCGACGAGCAACGGTGCCTACAAGCTGGTGAAGGCCCCGTTCACCGACGAGCCCTACGGCATCGGCGTGAAGAAGGGCGACACCGCGTTCCGCACCTTTGTGAACGACACGCTCGAGAAGGCCTACGCCAACGGTGACTGGGCCTCGGCCTTCGCCCGCACGCTGGGCAAGATCGGCCTCGACACGCCCACCCCGCCGCCGGTCGACCGGTACACGACCACCCCGACCACGGCGGCGGCCACCACGACGACCACCAAGTAACGGCGAGGGCGGCGCGTTGCACGTCGTCCTCGACAACCTCCCCGCGTTCCTCCGGGCCACGAGGGTCACCGCTCAGCTCACCGTCATCTCGTTCCTGTTGGCGATGCTGATCGGCACCCTCGTGGCCGGGTTCCGGGTGAGCCCGGTCCTGCCACTGCGCTGGTTGGGTACGGTCTACGTCGAGCTGGTCCGTAACACCCCACTGCTGGTGCTCATCTCGCTGTTCGTGTTCGGGTTCACCAAGATCGGGATCCGGTACTCGTACTACGCGTCCGCGATCATCGTGCTGTCGACCTACACGGGGACGTTCGTGGCCGAGACGGTTCGCGCCGGCATCAACACCGTGGCCCCGGGCCAGGCCGAGGCCGCTCGGTCGCTCGGCCTGACCTTCAGCCAGCTGCTGTTCGCCGTCGTGCTGCCCCAGGCGTTCCGGTCCGTCGTGGCCCCGTTGGGCAGCGTGTTCATCGCCCTGATCAAGAACTCGGCGCTGGCCTCGACCATCGCGGTGATGGACCTCAGCTTCCTCGGGACGCAGCTGACCAACTCGACCGGCCGGCCCGTGGCCGTTTTCATGGGCTCGGCGTTCTTCTACCTCCTCCTGGCCCTGCCGTCGGGCTGGGCCATCGGGTGGTTCGAGCGCAGGGTGGCGGTGAAGAGGTGACGGCCCCGTTCATCGCCGAGAGCCTCGGGCCGAGGGGAAAGCGGCGGGTGGCCGTCGTGTCGGCTGTGGCCGGGGCGGCGATCGCGGCCCTGGTGGTGGTGGCCTTTCTGCGGCTCCTGCACAAGGGGCAGTTCAGCGATCGGCTCGTCGCGCCGCTACGCCTCTGGGCCGTGCAGCGCTTCGTCCTCCTCGGCCTTCTCGAAACGGTCAAGGCGGCCATTGTCGCCATGGCCCTGGCCATGGCCCTCGGCACCCTCCTGGCCCTGGGGCGCCTGTCCCGCAATGTCCTCACCCGGTGGCTGGCCGGCATCTACGTCGACCTCTTTCGGGCCATGCCGCTGATCCTCCTGATCCTGTTCTGCTCGTTGGGCCTGCCCAAGCTCGGCATCCACCTGCAGCCGTTCGGCGGTGTCGTACTGGCCCTCACCGCGTACAACGGCGCAGTGCTGGGCGAGATCTTCCGAGCCGGGATCCTGTCGCTCGAACGGGGGCAGTCCGAAGCGGCCTCGGCGCTCGGGTTCAGTTACTGGCAGTCCATGAGGCTGGTCATCGTGCCGCAAGCCGCCCGGCGCATGATCCCGGCCATCGTCAGCCAGCTCGTCACCCTGCTCAAGGACACGTCCTTGGGATCGGTCATCGGGTTCGACGAGCTCCTGCGGCGGGCCGAGAACACGGGCACCTACTACGGGAACAGCCTGCAGGTGCTCACCGAGGCCGCCGTCATCTACATCGTCATCAACTTCACGCTCAGCCGGCTTGCCCGCCGGCTCGAAGTGCGCCAGCGCCGGCGGTACAAGGCCGGGCCGATCGTCGTGCCCGGCGGGGGCATGGACCTGGCCGTGATGGGTGCCCAGGGCACCGCATCGGCTATCTGAGGCGGAAGCTGGCGGCGATGGCGTTGGCGACCGCCGCCGGCGCCGCGGCCACGGTGAGGATGTAGGCCTGCTTGTTCTGGAGCAGGTAGTACTGCGACTCGTCGGTGGGAACATCGCCGGCGTCGGTGTTGACCGGGAGACGGAAGGTGAGCTTGACCCCCGGCTTGCCGGCGAGGGTCGTCGGCTCCTGGGCCACGTTCGACGCACCGAAGTTCTTGAGACCGGTGATCGAGTTGGTGATGATCTCCTCGATCGTCTTCTCCTTGGGCTTGTCGACGGTGAGGTTCACGTTGGCCACGCCGTCAGGGGCGACGGCCATGAACTTGCCCTGCGACTGGCCTAGCAGCCGGGCCTGGCTGAGGATCGACGCCAGCTTGGGGTTGTTCTTCCGCAGCTCGTTGGCGTCCTTGTCGAACACCGCCGGGTTGTAGCTCAGCGGGATCCGGATCCAGGTGGACGGCACCGCCACCGCCAGCCCCTCCTTGGCGTCGCTCATGACCACGAACCCATCGGGCGCCACGGTGGTGGGCGCCGGCTCCTGACCACCGCTACACGCGACGAGGGAGACGAACATGAGGCAGATGGCGACGGCTGCGGCCGCGCTAGCTGTTCGCGGCCTGTACGGCTGAGTCACGGGGGACAGGATACGCGCGGCTGTCAACTGCGAGACAGCAGGCCGATGGCGGCTCGGGCCCGGGCCAGGGTGACCGCGGCGATGGCCTCGGCCTTCTGCGCGCCCTGACGCAGCGTCGAGCGCACGGCCTCGGGGTCGGCGGCCAGGTCTGCGTACCGCTCGCGTACCGGGCGCAGCAGTTCGATGACCGCCTCGGCGGTGTCGGCCTTCAGCGGCCCGTACTGGTCGTAGCCCACGGCCACCTCGGCCGGCTGCCGGCCTGTCGCCGCCCCGAGGATCTGCAGCAGGTTGGCGACGCCGGGCTGGCCCACTGGGTCGAAGGTGACGTCGGTGCCGGCGTCGGTGACGGCCCGTTTGAACTTCCGCTCGATCACCGCCGGCTCGTCGAGCACCAGCACCGTCCCCTGCGGGGAGTCGGCCGACTTGGACATCTTGGCCGCCGGCCGCTGGAGGTCCATGATCCGGGCGCCCACCTTGGGGAGGACAGCGTCGGGGACCACGAACGTCTCGCCGTAGCGGTGGTTGAAGCGCAGGGCGATATCGCGGCACAGCTCGAGGTGCTGGCGCTGGTCCTCGCCCACGGGTACCTGCTCGGCGTCGTACAGGAGGATGTCGGCGGCCTGGAGGACCGGGTAGGTGAACAGCGCGACCCGCGCCGACTCCTCGCCCTCCTTTGCCTTCTCCTTGAACTGGGTCATGCGCCGCAGCTCGCCCATGCTGGCCACCGACTCTAGGATCCACGAGAGCTCGGGATGCTCGTGAACGTGGCTCTGCACGAACAGGGTGCACACATCGGGGTCGAGGCCGGCGGCCACGAGCAGGAGCGTGGTCTCCAGGGTCTTGGCCCGCAGCTCGGCGGGGTCGCGGGGGAGAGTGAGTGCGTGGAGGTCGACCACGCAGAAGTAGGCGTCCTGGGCGTGCTGGTCGTCGACCCAACCCCGCACCGCGCCCAGGTAGTTGCCGAGGTGGATGTCGCCGGTGGGCTGGATGCCGGACAGGACTCTGGCCATGGGGGTGGATGGTATGCGGGGTTGGGCCGGAGGCGACCGGTATTCTCCGCACTGTGTCGTACGCGGTCCACACCGATGTCTACGAGGGGCCTGTCGACCTCCTTCTCCACCTCATCCTGAAGGACGAGGTGGACCTCTACGAGATCTCCCTCAGCCGCGTCGTCGACGGCTTCCTGGCCTACCTCGACGGTCTGGCGTCGGCGGTCGACCTGGAGATGACCACCGAGTTCCTCGTGATCGCGGCCACGCTCGTCGACCTCAAGGCTCGCCGGCTGCTCCCCGGGCCGGTCGACGTCGAGGTCGACGAGGAGCTGGCCCTCTTCGAGCAGCGCGACCTGCTGCTGGCCCGCCTCATCGAGGCCAAGACGTTCCGCGACGCCGGCAACGCCATCGAGGCCCGGTCCCAGGCCGCCAGCCGGTCGTGGCCCCGGACCGCCGGCCTCGAGGAACGCTTCCTGGCCTTGGCCCCCGACCTCCTGGCCGGCGTCACCCCGGCCGACATCCACGCCGCCTGGCTGCGGGTCACGGCGCCGGCCCCGCCGCCCCCCCGGGTCGTGCTCGACCACGTTGCGCCGGTCCGGGTCAGCGTCGGGGAGGCTGTCGATGACCTGATGGCCCGGCTCCCCGGCGCCGGCCTCCTCACCTTCCGGGCCCTCACCGACGGCCTGGTCGACCGGATGGAGATCATCGTTCGGTTCCTGGCCGTGCTCGAGCTCTACAAGCAGGGCCTGATCGAGCTGGGCCAGGCCGTCACCTTCGGCGACCTCGAGGTCTCCTGGGTCGGCGAGCCCGGTTCCGTGTTCGCCGGCGCCGACGCCTACGAGGGCTGAGCGAGACGATGGCCAGCGAGGCGGCACGAGCCGCGGAAGCGATCCTGATGGTGGCCGACGAGCCCGTCGAGCCCCAGCTCCTGGCCCAGCTCCTGGAGGTCAGCCCGGCCCGGGTCGACGAGCTGTGCGAGGAGCTGGCCGCGGCCTACCAGGCCGAGGACCGGGGGTTCCTGCTGGCCCGGGTGGCCGGGGGCTGGCGGTTCCAGAGCCACCCGGACCTGGCCCCGTACGTGGAGCGCTTCGTGCTCGACGGGCAGCCGGCGCGCCTGTCGCCGGCGGCGCTGGAGACCCTGGCCATCGTGGCGTACAAGCAGCCCGTGTCGCGGGCCCAGGTGGCAGTCATCCGGGGCGTGAACGCCGACGCGGTGATGCGCACACTGTCGCAGCGGGGCTATGTCGAGGAGGTGGGCCGCGACCCGGGGCCGGGCCAGGCCGTCCTGTACGGCACCAGCCGGATGTTCCTCGAGCGCCTGGGGATGAACTCGTTGGCCGATCTCCCACCCCTGGCCGACTTCGTGCCCGGGGCCGATGTGGTGGAGGCCCTCGAGCGGGGGTTGGGCGCCGACGACTCGTGATGCACGAGGGCGACCGGCTGCAGAAGGTGCTGGCCGCGGCCGGCCTGGGCAGCCGGCGGGTGTGCGAGAACATGATCGAGGACGAGCGGGTCACCGTGAACGGCGAAGTGGCCGTGCTCGGCCGCCGGGTCGACCCCGAAACCGATCGGATCGAGGTCGACGGGTTGCGGGTCCCGGTGCGCCCCGGCCTGGTCACCTACCTGCTCAACAAGCCGCGCGGCGTCGTGAGCACGGCATCCGATCCTCAGGGCCGGCCCACCGTCGTCCAACTGGTGCCGGCCGAGCCGCGGGTCTTCCCGGTCGGCCGCCTGGACACCGACACCGAGGGCCTGCTCCTGCTTACCAACGACGGCGACCTGGCCCATCGGCTGACCCACCCGTCCTTCGGGGTCGACAAGGAGTACTTGGCCGAGGTGGACGGGAGCCCGACGCCGGCCCAGCTCCGCCGCCTGCGCGAAGGCGTCGAGCTCGATGACGGGATGACGGCGCCGGCCAAGGCGTCGCTCGTGGCGCCGGGCGCCGTCCGGCTGGTGATCCACGAGGGCCGCAACCGGCAGGTACGTCGCATGTGCGAGGCCATCGGCCACCCGGTCCGGCGCCTCGTGCGGACCCGGATCGGCCCGCTGGCCGACCGCCGGCTCAAGCCGGGGGAGTGGCGCGTGCTCGACACCGACGAAGTCCGCTCGCTGGAAGCCGCAGCCCTCCCCCGAACTACATTCGAGGCGTGACCGCCGCCGTCCGGGCCCTTCGAGGGGCGACCACCGTGGACGCCGACACCCCGGACCAGGTCCACGAGCGGGTCGGCGCATTGGTCCAGGAGATGCTGGCTCGGAACGGCGTCGACAAGGACGACCTGATCAGCGTCGTCTTCACCGCCACCGAGGACGTGACCTGCATGTTCCCGGCGGCCGCGGCCCGGGCCGTGGGCCTGGGCGACGTCCCACTGCTGTGTGCGCGCGAGCTGTCGATCGCCGGCGGGACGCCGCGCTGTATCCGGGTGCTGATGCACCTGACCACCGAACGTTCCCGGGCCGAGCTGCGCCACGTGTACCTGGCCGGCGCCGAGGGCCTGCGCGATGACCTCCCTGTCTGACCGCCGCGCCGTCATCGTCGGCACCGGGCTGATCGGGGGCTCGATCGGCCTGGGCTTGCGCAAGCTCGGCTGGCACGTGACCGGGCGCGACCTTGACCCCGGGCGGGCGGCGCGGGCCCTCGCCCACGGCGCCATCGATGCTGTCGGTGACGACCCTGAAGCGGCGCTCACCTTCGTCTGCACGCCCGTCTCGTCGATCGCCGTCGAGGCCCGGGCGGCCCTCGGCGGCGGGGGCGTCGTGACCGACGTCGGCGGTGTCAAAGGGCCGGTCGTGGCCGCCGTCGACCACCCGAGGTTCGTCGGCGGGCACCCCATGGCCGGGTCGGAACAGGAGGGGATGGACGGCGCCGACCCATCGATCTTCGACGGCGCCACGTGGGTCCTGACACCGATCACCGATACCGACGCCGAGGCCTACGCGCTGGTCCGCTCGGTGGTGACGTCCCTCGGCGCCGACGTGCTGGCCCTCGCCCCCGACCGCCACGACGAGCTGGTGGCCACGGTCTCCCACGTGCCCCACCTGGCGGCCGCCACGCTGATGGCGCTGGCCGCCGACGGGGAGACCGAGCAGGGGCCCATGCTGCGCCTCGCCGCCGGCGGCTTCCGCGACATGACGCGGATCGCCGCCGGCCATCCGGGTATCTGGCCCGACATCTGCGCCGAGAACCGCGATGCGATCGTCGACGCGTTCGACCAGCTCCTCGGGGCCCTGTCGGCCATGCGCGACCTCGTCGCCCACGGCGACCGGCCCGGGCTCCTCCGCGCCTTGGAGCACGCCCGCTCGGCCCGGGTCAACCTCCCGGCCCGCGTCGCCCATGACGCCGCCGACCTGGTCGAGCTGCGCGTCCCTGTGCCCGACCGGCCCGGGGTCCTGGCCGAGATCACCACCCTGCTCGGCGAGCTCGCCGTCAACATCGAGGACCTGGAGATCGCCCACTCCGCCGAAGGGGAACGAGGCGTGCTCGTGCTCGTGGTACAGGGATCGGCGGCCGACGGCACCCGGCTGGCCCTCCAGTCACGGGGCTTCCACCCCAGCCTGCGACCGCTCTCGTGAGCACCTTCACCGTCGTCGGCGGTCGACCGTTGCGGGGCCGGGTCAGGGTGCCCGGCGACAAGTCGATCTCCCACCGCGCCCTGATCCTTGCCGGGCTGGCCGACGGCACCTCGGTTGTGCGAGGCCTGTCCGACGGCGACGACGTCGCCCGGACGCGTGCGGCCATGGTGGCCATGGGCGTCGTCATCGAGGGCGACACGATCACCGGCGGGCGCAATGGCCTCCACGAGCCGGCCGACGTGCTCGACATGGGCAATTCGGGGACGGGTATCCGCCTCCTCGCCGGCCTGTGCGCCGGGTTCCCGTGGCTCACCGTCCTCACGGGCGACGCGTCCGTGCGCCGGCGCCCGATGTCGCGGGTCGCCAGCCCATTGCGACAGATGGGCGCCGTCATCGACGGGCGCGACGGCGGGCGGGTGCCGCCGCTCACGGTCCGGGGCGGCGGGTTGCGGGGCATCGAGTACGACATGCCCGTGCCCAGCGCCCAGGTGAAATCGGCGGTCCTGCTGGCCGGGTTGGGAGCGGACGGGGACACGGTCGTGCGCCAGCCGGTGGTCACCCGGGCTCACACCGAGGAGATGCTGCTGGCCTGCGGCGCCGATCTCGAGGTGAGCGCCGACGGCCTCGGCGTGCGGGTCCGCCCGTCGGCCCTCCAGCCCTTCGAGCTCGACGTGCCTGGCGACCCGTCGCAGGCCGCGTTCTGGGTCGTGGCCGCGTGCGTTGTCCCGGGCAGCGAGGTCGTCGTCGACGACGTCTACATCGGGCCGGCGCGCACCGGTTTCATCGACGTCCTCGTCCGCATGGGCGCCCGGGTGGAGCAGGTCGGCGAGCGCAGCATCCGGGCCGCCTACTCGCCCGGCCTCCACGGCACCGATGTCGTCGGCGCCGAGGTGGCCGACGTGATCGACGAAATCCCTGCGCTGGCCGTCGCCGCATCGGTCGCCGACGGCCAAACCACCTTCGCCGGCGCCGGCGAGCTGCGGCTCAAGGAGACCGACCGCATCGCCACCATCACCAAGGGCATGACCGCCCTCGGTGCCCGGGTCGAGCCCATGTCCGACGGCCTGGTGGTGCACGGCCCTGCCGTCCTGCACGGTGGCGCCGTCGACTCCTTCGGCGACCACCGCATCGCCATGGCCATGGCCGTGGCCGGCCTGGCCGCCGAGGGGCCGACCACGATCGACGGATGGGACGCCGTGGCCACCAGCTACCCGGGCTTCGTGGCCGACCTGGAGGTGCTGTGCGGGTCGTAGCCATCGACGGGCCTGTCGGCTCGGGCAAGTCCACCGTGGCCAAGGCTGTGGCCGGTCGGCTCGGCCTGCCCTACCTGGAGTCGGGCGCCATGTACCGGGTGGTGGCCTGGGCCGCCCTCCGGGCGGGCACCGACCCGGCGGCCGAGAGCGCGCTCACCGACCTGGCGACGAGCCTCGACATGGAGGTGGGGGCGCGGGTGCTCGTTAACGGGGCCGACGTCACCGACGAGCTGCGCAGTACCGAGGTGGGCCGAGCGGTGAGCGCGGTGGCCGCGGTGGCCGGCGTGCGGGCCGAGCTGGTCCGCCGCCAGCGGGCGTGGGTCCTCCAGCACGGTGGGGCGGTGGCCGAGGGCCGGGACATGGGCAGCGTCGTGTTCCCCGACGCCGACCTCAAGGTGTTCCTCACCGCCAGCGTCGCCGAGCGCGCCCGCCGGCGGTCGCTGGACGAGACAGCCGACGACTTGGCCCGGCGCGACCTGCTCGACTCGACCCGGGCCGTGTCCCCCTTGATCGTCCCCGACGGCGCGGTCGTGGTCGACACGACGGCCCGGCCCGTCGAGGAGATCGTCGACGAGATCGTCGGGTTGCTGCCCGCATGATCGCCTACGGGATCGTCCGGTTCCTGATCTGGGTCGTGGCCAAGCTGCTGTGGCGCATCAGCTTCGAGGGGCTCGAGAACGTGCCGGCTGAGGGGCCGTTCGTGCTGGCGCCGGTCCACCGGTCCTTCATCGACTTCGGCCTGGTCTCGGCGGTGACCCGCCGGCGGATGGGCTACATGGGCAAGGAGTCGCTCTGGAAGAACAAGGCCCTGGGCAGCTTCATCACCATGCTCGGCGCCTACCCGGTGAACCGGGGCGCCCCCGACCGCGAGGCCCTGCGCCGCACGCTCGACATCCTGGAGAAGGGCGAGCCGCTCGTGCTCTTCCCCGAAGGTACCCGCCGGTCCGGCCCGGTGATCGAGCACCTCCACGAGGGGGCGGCGTTCGTGGCGTCCCGAGCCGGCGTGCCTCTCGTGCCCGTGGGCATCGGGGGGTCGGAGCGGGCGCTGCCCAAGGGCAAGGGACTGCCCCGCCTGGTCAAGATCCACGTCATCGTCGGGCCGCCGATCACGCCGGCGCCGATCGCCGAGGGCGCTCGCCACCCGTCGCGCCGGGCCGTCAAGGAGCTGACCGTGGAGCTCCAAGGCGTCCTCCAGGATCTCTTCGACCGGGCCCAGCGGGCCGCCGGCGTCGCGGTCGGCGACACGTGACGTTTGGTCAATCGGTGGTGACATGTCACCCCCGATTGACCAAACGGTCGGGTTGGCATTGACTGGGGACGTTGGGACGGCAGCGATGAGACGTGGTCGGGCGGTGCTCGTGGGCCTGGCGGCGCTGGTGGTCGCCGGAGCGGGCGTGGTCGTGGCCGCCACCCGCGAGCCGGCGAGCGATGTGGTGGCCGTCGGGCCCACGTCGACCACCCCCACCTCCACGATCCCCAGCTCGACGACGTCCACCGTCGTCGGCGTGACCACCACGGCCCTGCCGGCGACCACCGCGAGACCGGCGTCGCCCACGACCACGGCGCGGCCGGCCACCACGACGACCGCCAAGCCTCCCGCGCCGACGACGACCTCGACGGCTCGGCCCGGTGTCGCGTGCACGCCGGCCCAGGTCGCGGTCGCCATCACCACCGACAGGCCCAGGTACGGGCCGGGCCAGCCGGTGCACGCCACCAGCACGCTCCGCAACAAGTCCTCGTCGGCGTGTACCTACAACGGCTACACCTTCAGTGCTGCCTTCCTCGACGCCGCCGGTGCGCCCGTCTTCCCGGTCTCGACGCTGGTGGCCGACTCCTTCGCCGATGTGCTCCTGCAACCCGGCCAGGTGCTCTCCAACAACGGCGACTGGGACCACCGCTCGGCGCCGGCCGGGGTGTACACGGCCAAGGGCACCTGGGTGTTCGCCGGCTTCACCTACGACGTGACGACGACGCTCATCCTGAGTTAGCCGGCGGCGAGGGTGTCGAGCACGTCGCTGGCCGCCCGCTGGCGGTCCTCGGCGAAGGGAGAGGCGGCCGGCGCCGGCGCGCCGACGGCCACGCTGGCCACCACGTCGAGCGCGGCCAGCAGCTCACGGAGCTCCCGGGGGGGCGGGAAGTACTCGTCCTCGGTGGTGACGGCCACCTCCTCGATGCCGTTCGTGGGGTCGAGGCGGGCGATGACCTCGCGCACCAGCTCCTCGGGGGCCGACGCGCCGGCGGTGACCCCGACCACGCCGGCCAGGTCGTCGGGCAGCTCGTGGGCCCCGTTCACGCGGTACACCCGGGGGCAGCCGGCGTTGCGGGCCTCCTTCTCGAGGGCAACGGTGTTCGACGAGTTGGCCGAGCCGATGACCACGATGGCGTCGGCCCGATGGGCGATCTCGGTCAGCGCGGACT
Organism: Acidimicrobiia bacterium; assembly: GCA_023264995.1. Lineage (GTDB taxonomy): Bacteria > Actinomycetota > Acidimicrobiia > Acidimicrobiales > AC-14 > CADCTB01. The sequence continues at coordinate 61,446 of JAHFUR010000009.1, forward strand.
GGCGGTTGGTCGTGGCGAAGCACAAGTCGCTCTTGCCGGGCATCCACAGCTCGGGGAACCGGTCGCGGGCGGCGGCGAGCACGCCGGCCCAATCCTGGTGGCTGAGGGTGGTCTGGGCCAGGAGGGCGACCGGCCCGAGGTCGTCGGGGAGAGCGGCCACCGCGTCCTCCGACTCGACCAAGTGGATCGACCCCGGGGCCACCGCCATGGTGCCGACGGCCTCGTCGTGGCCCTCGTGGCCCACGTAGAGGATCGAGTAGCCCTTCCCGGCCCGCACCTTGACCTCGTGGTGCACCTTGGTGACCAGCGGGCAGACGGCGTCGACCACGAAGCCGCCACCGGCCCGGGCCGCCTCGACCACCTCGGGTGCCGAACCGTGGGCGCTGAGCATCAGCGGCGCGCCGGGCGGCACGTCGGCCACGTCGTCGACGAAGACCACGCCGAGCTTGCGGAAGCGGTCGACCACCAGCCCGTTGTGGACGATCTCGTGGTAGCAGTACACCGGCGGCTCGAAGACCCGCACCATCCAGCCCAGGGCTTTGATGGCCATCTCCACGCCGGCGCAGAACCCCCGCGGCGCGGCGAGGAGAACCCGGTCGACGTCCATGCGGGAAGCCTACCGGTGGGCGTCCCGTATCCTTGGGTCGTGTCCCTGCCCCGGGTTGTTGCCGTCGCGCCCGGGTCGCCGGCGTCGTTGGCCGGTTTGCAGCCCGGCGACGAGGTGGTTTCCCTGGCCGGCCGCCGGCCCCGTGACGTCATCGAATGGCGGCTGCTGGCCGACGAGGCCGACTTGGAGATGGAGGTCCGCCGGGGTGGGCTCGACTTCGAGCTGACCGTCGCCAAGGCCGAAGGGCAGGCCCTCGGTGCCGAGGTGTCGTCTGCGCTGTTCGACAAGGTCCGCACCTGCGACAACCACTGCGACTTCTGTTTCATCTACCAACTCCCGCCCAAGCTGCGCGAGAGCCTGTACCTGAAGGACGACGACTACCGCCTGTCGTTCCTCTACGGGAACTTCACCACCCTCACCCGGTTCACCGAGATGGACCTCGAGCGGGTGGTCACCGAGCGCCTGAGCCCCCTGAACGTCAGCATCCATGCCACCGACCCCGAGCTGCGGGCCCGCATGCTGCGCAACCGGCGCGGTGCCACCAGCCTGCGCTGGCTGCGGGCCCTGCTCGACCACGGGATCGAGGTGCACGGCCAGGTCGTCGTCTGCCCCGGCGTCAACGACGGCGCCGTGCTCGACGGCACCCTCGTCGGGATCCTCGACGAGTACCCCGAGCTGGCCACCGCGTGCATCGTTCCCCTGGGCGTGAGCCGCTACAACACCGAGGCGGCCATGCGGCCCCACACCGTCGAGGAGGCCCAGGCTGTCGTCGACTGTGTCGAGGACTGGCAGGACGTGTTCCGCTCCGTCCTCGGCCGGCGCCTGGTGTACGCGGCTGACGAGTACTACCTGCTGGCTGGCCGCCCGTTCCCGGAGGCCGAGACGTACGAGGGCTTCCCCCAGCACGAGAACGGGATCGGCATGGCCCGGGCCTTCCAGATGGAACTGGCCGGCCAGGTCGAGGCCGATTCGGGCATCGGCGTGCAGCCCGGGTTCTTCGCCTGGGTCGACGGCGCCCCTGCCGAGGGCTACCGGGCGCCCCGGGCCGACGGGCTGATCAGCCTGACCCCTCGGCGGAACGCGCCGGTCGCCATCCTCACCGGCGAGTACGGCGCCGCGGTGATCGGGCCACTCGTCGCCGGCCTCGGCCGGCCCGACGTGCGCGTCCTCCCCGTGCCCAACCGCTTCTTCGGCGGCAACATCGGCGTCACCGGGCTCCTCGTCGGCGAGGACCTGGCCCCGGTCCTGGCCGCCCAACCCGAAGGTCACCGCTACCTGCTGCCCGACGTCTGCCTCTCCGGCGGGCTGTTCCTCGATGGCACCAAGCCCGAGGACCTGCCCCGCCCCGTCGAGGTCGTCCGCTCCGACGGCATCTCCCTACGTCAGGCCCTGGAACAATCATGAGTCTCCCCGTCATCGCCATCGTCGGCCGCCCCAACGTCGGCAAGTCCACGCTCGTCAACCGCATTGTCGGCCGGCGGGAGGCCATCGTCGAGGAGCGCCCCGGCGTCACTCGCGACCGCAAGGAGCTGGAGACCGACTGGCGGGGCCGGCGCTTCACCATCGTGGACACCGGCGGGTGGATCGCCGCCGGCGACGGCCTCGACGCCAAGGTCAGCGAGCAGTCCGAGCGGGCCATCATGAGCGCCGACGTCGTGCTTTTCGTGGCCGACGGCGCCATCGGCCTGACCGAGGACGACGATCGGGTAGCGGCGGTCCTGCGCAAGGCCAAGCGCCCGGTGATCATGGTGGTCAACAAGGTCGACAGCGAGCACCGCGAGACCGACGCGTGGGACTTCGCCCGGCTCGGCCTGGGCGAACCGATGACGGTCAGCGCCCTCCACGGCCGGCAGGTGGGCGACCTGCTCGACGCCGTCTTCGAGCGGCTCCCACCCCCGGGGCCCGACGAGCTGCCGGCGGACGAAACGGCCAAGGTACCGTCGATCGCGGTGGTCGGGCGGCCCAACGTGGGCAAGTCGACCCTCTTCAACCGGCTCATCGGCGACGACCGTTCCGTCGTGCACGACATGCCCGGCACCACCCGCGACTCCATCGACACCGTGGTCGACACCCCCGACGGCCCCATCTGTTTCATCGACACCGCCGGCATGCGGCGGAAGAGCAAGATCGTGGACGGCACCGAGTACTACTCACTGGTGCGGGCGCTGCAGACGGTCGACCGGGCCGACCTGGCCATGCTGGTGATCGACGCGTCGGAGGGCGTGACCCACCAGGACCAGCGCCTGGCCGAGCGGATCGACATCGCCGGCAGCCCCGTCCTCATCGTCCTCAACAAGTTCGACCTGCTCGGGGCCACCGCCCGGGCCGCGATCAGCGAGGACGTGGCCGACCGTCTGGCGTTCCTCGGCTACGCGCCGGTGCTGAAGATCAGCGCCCTGACCGGCAAGGGCGTGCAGCGCATGCTGCCGGCCATCCAGGAGGCCATCGAGGCCTACCACCGCCGGGTGCCGACCCGAGAGCTGAACGAGGTCGTCCAGGCCGCCCAGGCCCAGCAGCCGGCCCCCGGCGCCCGGGTCCTCTACGCCACCCAGGGTGCCACCGACCCGCCGACGTTTACCCTGTTCACCAACCGGGCGCTGCCGGCGCCCTACCTGCGCTTCCTGGAGCGGCGCATCCGGGAGCATTTCGGGTTCGGGCCCACGCCGCTGAAGCTGCGGGTACGGAGCCGGACGAGCTGATCGTCCTGCCGGCGCCGGATCCGGCCGGCACCCTCTAGGATCTCGACGGGCCATGGTCGATTACCCGCTTCTGCTGGTCGTCTCGTTCTCGTGCGTGGTGGCCGCTGTCGTCTGGGCCCGGTCGGCGCGGCGGCTCGAGCGTTCCTGGCGGCGGCTCCTCGAGGGCAGCGGCCAGTCGGGCTCGATGGCAGCCAGGCTGGCCCGCTCGGCGTACCGCAAGGAGGTCCACACCTCGCTGCTGTACCTGATCGTGGGCGTGGTCACCGGCGCCTCGTCGATCTCCGGGAGCTGGCCCCGGATCACCCAGATCCTGCTCGGCGTGCCCGTTGCCATGACCCTCGTCTGGGGCCGGCGCTTCCTGGCCGAGGCCGACCTCATCGAGGAGCGGGCCGCCCTGGAGCGGCGAGCCGAGGAGGTGCTGTCCCAGGAGAACCTGGCCCCGCGACGGTGGGCCGCACGGCTGGCGCCCGAGGAGCTGCCCGAGTTCGAGGGTTTCGAGGTGGGCCGGGCCTACGAGGCGGGTACGGGCTTGATGGCCGGCGACTTCTACGACGTCACGCCCACTGGCCCCAAGCGGGTGGCTGCGGTGATCGGCGACGTCTCAGGCCACGGCATCGAACCGTCGATCACCGCGTTCCAGGTCAAGTACCTCCTGCGGGTGTTCCTTCGCCAGTACCGCGACCCAGCCCAGGCGCTGGAAGAGCTGAACGCGGTCATCTCGGCGCAGACCCGCAACGAGGAGTTCGTGTCACTGTGCCTCGTGGTCTTCGACCAGGCCGCCGGCACCCTCCGCTACGCCTCGGCGGGCCACCCACCGGCCTGGCTCTGGCACGATGGCGAGGTGCGACCCCTGCGCTCCACCGGCCCGCTGCTGACCCTGAACCCCAAGGCGTCGTACGGCAGCCGGGAGGTGGCGCTGGACCCAGGCGACCTCCTCCTGCTCTACACCGACGGGTTGGCCGAGGCCCGGGCCGGCGGCCAGCTCTTCGGCGAGGAGCGCATCGCCGCCCATATCCGGCGCGACCCCGGCGTCGCCGCCGACGTGCTGTGCAAGTCGCTGCTGGCCGCAGCCCGCGACTTCGCCACCGGGCCCATCCGGGACGACGTCGCCATCCTGGCTGTCCGCCGGACCTGATCGCCGACCCGTGCCGAACTGTGAGGACTGTGACCACTACTGGCGGGCGGACGAGCTGGGGGAGGGGGGCACCTGCCCGACCTGCGGGCGGACGCTCGACACCACCCCGTCGAAGACGCCTTGGCACTTCAAGCTGCTGATCGCCACCCTGACGATCTACCTGAGCTGGCGGGCCGTCCAGGGCATCGAGTGGGTGATCCACAAGATCTAGCTGGCGACGACCACCATCTGCATGCCGTTGGTGATGTGCGCCGGGAACCACTCGGCTGAGTACATCGAGATCCGCACGCAGCCGTGCGACGCCGGCTGGGCCGGGACCGACGTCGACCCGTGGACGGCGTAGCCGCCGACGAAGTACTCGGCGTTGTAGAGGCGGCCCAGCCGGCTCGTGTGCCAGCCGGCGTCAAAGCGGTAGAAGCGATAGGTGCCGGTGGGCGTGGGTGTCGCCGGCGTGCCCGTCGAGACGGCGAGGATCTTGGTGAGGCTGCCGCCCCCGTACAGGAACAGGACCTGGCGAGCCAGGCTGACCTCGACCCGGTCCGGCTCGCCGTTCGCCACCATCGGCGGGGGGCTGGCCTGCGTCGACATGATCAGGTTCGTCACCGGGTCGGTCAGGCCTCCAGTCCGCTCGAAGCCGTTCACCTTCTGGAACGCGGTGATGGCACTGACCGTCTGGGCGTCGACAACCCCGTCGATCGGGCCGACGTCGTAGTGCAGGGCGTCGAGCTTCCGTTCGACGTCGAGCATCGTGAGGGGCGCCGGCGCCCCGGTGGCTCCCGGGGTGGGGCGGGCCGGCGGCGGGGCGAACAACCCGGTGCCGAGCAGCCCGCCGCCGCCGGCGCTGGCCGCCGGCGCCAGGGCCAGCTGGGCTCCCATGAGGACGAGGAACAAGGCTGGGAGGCGACGGGTCAACGGCGGGAGCTTCATGTCCGGACACCTTCCCACAACCGGTCCGGGGGAAGCCCTGCCCCACTGCGGCTAGAGTCGGCCTCGGTACGGGCTGTGGCGCAGCTTGGTTAGCGCGCTTGACTGGGGGTCAAGAGGTCGGGAGTTCAAATCTCCCCAGCCCGACCACAAAGCCGCAGGTCGGAGGGGTAAGGGACCCCTCTGGCCAGAGGCTCCCCGAAGGCCGCGACGCCGGCAGCCGTGGCCATCGTCATCGACCCTGGCTGTGCAGTCCCGGTACATAGTGGACACCGTGGCTCCGGTACCTCCCTGACACTTCTCGGACGCGGCTCCGGTACCTGGGCGACAGTGGCTCCGGTACCTGCACGACACCCCTCGCCGTGAGGAGGGTCCACCACTTCCCGGTCGCCACCTTCTTCGCTGTGGTCGTTCGCGCCCACAGGACCGAAGGAGGCCGGCGTGCTCGTGGAGTTGGGGTTGGTGGAACAGCGCTACAAGGCGGTGTGCGACGTGCTCGACGGCGCCACCGTCACCGATGTGGCCAGACGAAACGGGGTGGCCCGCCAAACGGTGCACGACTGGCTGCGTCGCTACGCGTCCGGGGGCCTGGCCGGCCTGGCCGACGCCTCGTCCAAGCCGCAGTCCTGCCCCCACCAGATGGCGCCGGAGGTGGAGGCCCGGGTCCTCGAGCTGCGGCGGGCCCATCCCGGTTGGGGGCCACGGACCATCGGCCACCGGCTGGGCCGCGACGGCGTGGAGCCGGTCCCGGGCCGTTCGTCCATCTATCGCTGCCTGGTCCGCCACGGCCTGGTCACGCCCGAGCCACGCCGGAAGCGCCGGAGTGACTACAAGCGCTGGGAGCGCTCCCGGGCCATGGAGCTGTGGCAGATGGACATTGTCGGCGGGGTCGTCCTCACCGGCGGGCGGGAGGCCAAGATCGTCACCGGCGTCGACGACCACTCCCGGTTCTGCGTGTCGGCCTACGTGGTGGCCCGGGCCACGGCGCAGCCCACCTGTGACGCCCTGGCCCTGGCCATGCGCCGCCACGGCGTGCCCGAGCAGGTACTCACCGACAACGGCAAGGTGTTCACCGGCCGCTTCGGCCCCGGTACCGGGGAGGTGCTCTTCGACCGCATCTGCCGGGAGAACGGCATCAAGCACCTGCTCACCGCCCCGCGCTCGCCGACGACGACCGGAAAGGTGGAGCGCTTCCACAAGACCCTGCGGGCCGAGTTCCTCACCGGCAAGGTCTTCGCCTCGGTGGAGGAGGCCCAGGCTGCCCTCGACGTCTGGGTGACGCACTACAACACCGAGCGCCCGCATCAGAGCATCGGGATGGTGGCGCCCTTCGAGCGCTTCCGGCTGGCGGCCTCCGAGCCGGTCGAGACCACTGCGCCTGCGCCGGCGAAGGACACGGCAGCGAAGACGACTCCGTCGTCGCCGACGCCACCGTCGGCGCCGGCGACGACCCGGCGGGTGGGAGCCAACGGCCTGATCAGCTTCGCCTCGGCCACCTACCGGGCCGGGGTGTGGCTCGCCGGCCAGGAGGTCACCGTGGTCTGTGACGGCGGCCTGGTGCACCTACAGCACCGGGGCGTGCTCATCGCCACCCACGCCCGCCGCCACAGCGTCGACAAGCAGGCCGCCGGCCTGCGCCGGGGCAAGCCCGCCAAGGACTCGGTGCGGCGGCCGACGCCCACCGCGGCCTCGGTCACCCGCAAGGTCGACTCCTCGGGCAACGTGTGCTTCGCCGGCGCCCACTACCGCGCCGGCAGCCAGTACCGGCGCCGCCAGGTCCAGGTGGCCGTGGTCGGCGACATGGTCGAGATCTCCATCGGCAACGAGCTCATCCGCTGCTACCCAGCCAAGCACGACCGCACCCGCGAGCACGGCGCCCTGGCCAACCCCGGCGGCAGGCCCCGCAGGAGCAACGCCGCCTAACCCATGCTTGAGTGTCGTATACCTACCGGAGCCAAAGTGTCGTGCGGGTACCGGGACTTGACAGTCATCGACCCTGGCGTCCCCGGCCGCCCATGGCGCCGATCCGGCACCGTCGGGCAGGCGCTGGTTTACGATCGGCGTTGTGACGGAGGCGATCGCAGTCATCTCGTTCGAGGAGTTCCTGAAGGGCGAGGAGCAGAGCGAGCGGCGGCACGACCTGGTTGGCGGCCGGGTGTACGCCATGGCCGGAGGGACCGAGCGTCACGACCTCGCCGCCGGGCTCATCTACGAGCTGCTGGCCGCCGGCGCCCGGGCCAAGGGATGCCGGCCGTTCACCTCCAACCGGCTCGTCCGGACGCGGAGCGGCAATGCCTACTACCCCGACGTGATGGTGGCCTGTGGCCCAGCACCACACCGCCTGTACGAGGCCGATCCCGCACTCGTCGTGGAGGTGCTGTCGCCGTCGACTGGGGCGGTCGACCGCAGGGAGAAGGCCGTCGCCTACGCCGAGGCCGCCTCGTTGCGCATGTTGGTGCTTGTCGACCCCGAGTCGCGGCGGATGGAGGTGGCACGGCCTTCCGGAGGCGCCATCGACGCCTGGGAGGTCTGTGGGCCGGGTGACGTGCTCGCCACCGAGTTCGGGGACATCGACGTGGACGCGCTGTACGACGTCATCGAACGCACGGCGACAGCTTCCTGAGCTGACTGCACGTCCGACCGAACGGCGGTCAGAGATCGAGGCTCTGGCGGTCGATGGCCTGGGCGACCCGCTCCTCCCACCAGTGCAGCTCGTCGTCGTCGCCCAGTGCCTTCTCCCACCCGAAGGTGGCCATGATGCCAACCAGGCAAAGGTCGAGCTGGCGCTGCCACCAGCCGCCGGTGGCGATCCCGGCCCGGTCGAGGGCGGCCCGGAACCGCTCGATGGCCGCCTCCTTCGACTCCGGCAGCCGGGCCCGGTTCAGGGCCAGGTACCACCACAGCTCCCAGCAGGCGGGCCCGATGCCCGGGTAGGCCCAGTCGATCAGGATGGTGCGGCCGTCGGGGTGGGTGCCCAGGTTGCCCATCTTCCAGTCGCCGTGGAGCAGGGTGGTCGGCGTCTCCGCCAACAAGCCGGTGAGCAGGCCGGGGTCGTCGTGCACGGCGCCGGCCGCGGCGGCCAGCGCCGGCGACCGCTCGGTCAGCAGTCGCCAGCCCCGGTCGGCGGCGGCGATCGGCCCCGGTACGTCGTCGACGGACAGCTCGCCGGCGATGTTGCCCGGGGCGAAGAAGCGGAACCGTTCCTCCATGGTCGAGAGCCCCGGTACCCCTGGCCACTCCCAGAAGGCCGCGCTCAGGTCGGCCATGTGCTCGATGAAACCCTGGTGCTGGGCGCCGGCGACGACCTCGTCGCCTTCGGGGACGAGGTGCTCGCCCACATCGTGCATGACCATCGTCAGCACGGCGTCGTCGCCGGTCCCCACCACGTCCATAGCCACGAGGGCGTGGTCGATGCTCGGGGGGAGCCGGTCGAGCGCGCCCGATCTCCAGATCAGCCAGGGACGGTGCACGTGGTCGTTGGTCACCCGCATGATCCAGTCCGATGCCGGGCTCAGCCGCTTCACGAAGTAGCGCTGGCCGTCGACGACCACCTTCTCGAACTCCGATGTGGAGCGAGCATCGCCCGGGTTCACCACTTCCCGGTGCGACGCCCGGCTGAGCAGCTCGTCAACGTTCATGCCGGCGTTTCCTACATGTTCACCGCCGCGATGTCGAGGCGGCCGGTTGGCGTACCCGCCGGCGACTGCCATGCTGGGAGCGACAAGGGAGGAACGCTCGATGAGACGGACTGCGGTCGCTCTCACGGCCATGGTGATGACGCTCACGGGCTGCGGCGGGTCGACCCAGAAGGCCCAGCCGGCGGTCACGTCGACAACCAGCCTCCTCCCGACCACCACGACGACGGCCGGGTCCTCGCCCACGACCGCTGCCGGCGCCACCACGTCCACCGCGGCGTCGAGCGGCTTGCCGGTCCCGGTGGGCACGCAGCCCTACAAAGTCGAACGGAGCGTGAAGGTCCCGCCGGCGGCCAAGCTCACGGCCGTGCGCGCCGGGACGCAAGACGGCTTCGACCGGGTGGTCTTCGACTTCGCCGGCGCCCTGCCCGGGACGGAAACCGTGTCCTACGTGGCCGGTCTCTCCGAGGACGGGTCGGGCGCGCCGGTCACCGTACGCGGCACGGCGTACCTGAAGGTCGTGTTCTCGGTCGCCGAGGCCCACAACGTCGACGGGACGCCGTCGTTCCCGCAGGGCCGCCGGGTCGACCCCGGGCTCGCCGCGGTGAAGGAAGTCGCCCTGCTCGGGGACTACGAGGGGTACGTGAGCTTCGGCCTCGGGCTGGTCGGCAAGGTGGGGTTCCGGGTCTTCGAGCTCTCCAACCCGTCCCGCGTGGTGATCGACGTGGCCCGCACGCCCTGAGGCCCCATCAGCGGGGCTTCCAGCCCTCTGTGAGCGACCTCACAGCGGGCACAGAATGTCGGGCCCTGCCCGGCGAAGGCCCCGCCGCGTGACTATTGTCAATGTGCACCATGAGGGACGGGCGAGGGCCGACCGAGCAGCGCCCCGCCCCGCCGGTGGCTGACACCCCGCCCGCGCCGTCCCCGACCCGCCGGCGGCGCCCGCGGCCGGTGTGGGTCGGATCCGCGGTAGCCGTGGTGGTGATCGCCGCGCTCGTGGCCGCCAACCTGCGGGCGACGGACAGACCGTCCACCAGCGCGGCCGACGTCAACAAGATCGTCGACCGGAAGGTGGGCGACGCCGTCAAGGCCCTCCAGGCCCAGCCCCCGGCCAGCGTGACCGTCTACGACGCCATCCGGGGCCCGCTCGTCGTGGTCCGCTCGGAACGGCCCCGGGGCACCGGCCCGGGGACGGCCTCGGGGCTGGGGTCCGGTGTGATCGTCAACGCCCAGGGCGACATCCTCACGTCGCTCCATGTCGTCGCCGATGCGGCCACCCTCAAGGTGACGTTCTCCGACGGCACCGAATCGCCGGCGTCGGTGAAGTCCACCGATCCCGACCATGACATCGCGGTCCTGACGCCGGCGAAACTGCCCGAGGTGGTCGTGCCGGCCGTGCTGGGCGGCGGCGCCCGGATCGGCGAGGAAACATTCGCGGTCGGGCACCCGTTGGGACTGCTCGGCTCGCTGTCCGCCGGCGTGATCTCCGGGCTCAACCGCTCCTTCCCATTGTCCAACGGCAAGACGCTGCAGGGCATGATCCAGTTCGACGCGGCGGTGAACCCCGGGAACTCCGGGGGCCCGCTCCTCAACCGAAAGGGACAGGTGATCGGCATCGTGACCGGCCTGGCCAACCCGGCGGGCGACGACGACTTCATCGGTATCGGCTTCGCCGTGCCGATCGGTACGGCCGGTGGCGCGGCGGGGGCACCGCAGAAATGAGCGACTGGGACGGCGTGTCGGCCGACGCGCCCTCGATCGAGCAGGTGCTGTACCAGGTCAAGCGGGTGATCGTCGGGCAGGACGTGCTGCTCGAACGGATGGTCGTCGCCCTCCTGGCCCGCGGCCACCTTCTCGTCGAAGGCGTCCCCGGGCTGGCCAAGACGCTGGCTGTGAAGGCCATGGCCGACGCCCTGGGCGTGGAGTTCCAGCGCATCCAGTTCACCCCCGACCTGGTGCCGGCCGACATCGTCGGCACCCGCATCTACAACCAGAAGGCGGGCGAGTTCCAGGTCTCGCTCGGGCCGATCTTCGCCAACCTGGTGCTGGCCGACGAGATCAACCGGGCGCCGGCCAAGGTTCAGAGCGCCCTCCTCGAGGCCATGCAGGAGCGCCAGGTCACCATCGGTCGTGAGACGCACATGCTGCCCGACCCCTTCCTGGTGATGGCGACGCAGAACCCGATCGAGTCCGACGGCACCTACCCGCTGCCCGAGGCTCAGGTCGACCGGTTCATGCTCAAGGTGCTGGTCGACTACCCCACGGGCACCGAGGAGTTCGTGATCGTCGAACGGATGATCAGCGGGCTCGAGGCCGTGCAGAGCGTCCTGGATGCCCCCCAGCTCGCTGCGCTCCAACAGGCGGCGCGGGCGGTGTTCGTCGACCCCGCGCTCATCGAGTACGCCGTCCGCGTCTCCCACGCCACCCGCGACCTGACGTTGATCGGCTTGCACGACATGGCCCGGTACGTCACCTACGGGGTGAGCCCCCGGGCGTCGATCTACATGGTGCTCGCCGGCCAGGCGCTGGCCCTCCTGCGGGGCCGTGAGTACGCCCTGCCCGAGGATGTCCGCTCCGTCGCACCCGACGTGCTGCGCCACCGGCTGGTGCTCTCCTATGAGGCGCTCGGGGACAACGTGACACCCGAGGACGTGCTCGGCGCCATCCTGGCCCGCATCCCCCAGCCCGAGGTCGTGCTGCGGGAGCGGGCCCCATCGAGGACGGCCGACGATCGGGCATGGGCACCACCGCCCCGCTGACGGCCGACCGGATCCTGCGCCGGCTCGATTGGCACGTGGTCCGTCGCCTGGAAGGGCGGTTGCAGGGGAACTACCGCACGGTGCTGCGCGGCCACGGTACCGACTTTCGCGATGTCCGCGAGTACGTCACCGGCGACGACGTCCGTCACATCGACTGGAACGTCACCGCCCGCATGGACGAGATGTACGTCCGGGAGTACGCGGAGGACCGCGAGCTCACGGTATGGCTCCTGCTCGATCATTCCCCGTCGATGGGCTTCGGGCCGGTGGACCGGACGAAGGAGCACGTGCTGTGCGAGGTGGCGGCCACTGTTGCCCAGCTCTTCGTCCAGGGTGGCAACCGCGTGGGCGCCATGGTCTACGACAACCAGCAGGTCACGACCATCCCGCCCCGCCAGGGCCGCGACCAGGTCCTGAGGCTGATCGACGAGCTCCTCCGCCCGATCGAAGGGCGAGGAGGGGTCACCGACCTACGGACGCTGCTCGATAGTGCCGCTCGGGTGGTCCGCCGGCGCTCGCTCGTCGTGCTCGTCTCCGACTTCATCAGCGAGCCCGGTTGGGAGCGGTCACTGCTGCGCCTCACCGAGCGTCACGAGGTGGTGGCCGTACGCCTCGTCGACCGGCGCGAGTACGAGCTTCCCGACACCGGCCTCATCGTCGTCGAGGATGCCGAGACCGGTGAACAGCTCATGGTCGACACGAGCGACCCGGAGTTCCGTCGCCGGCTGCGGGCGGCCGGGGAGGCTCGCGAGCAGGCGGTACGGGATGCGGCCCGCCGAGCCGGCGTCGACTTGCATCTCGTGTCCACCGACGACGACCTGGTCAACGCGTTCGTACGCATCGTGGCGGCGCGCAAGGCGCAGCGACGCTCGTGACGTTCGGCGCGCCGTGGGTGCTGGTGCTGCTGCTGGGCATCCCGGGCCTGGTGGCGGCCTACGTCCGGTCGCGCCGCCGGCGTTCGCAGCGCTCGGCCGCCCTCTCGGCCCAGGGCCTGGTGATGACCGGGGCGTCGCCTCGGATGCGGGTGCGGCGCCACGTGCCGTTCGGCCTGTTCGCGGCGGCGCTGACGTTCATGGTCGTCGGGATGGCCCGCCCCATGACCACGGTGAAGACGCCCAAACGGGAGGGCACGGTGATCCTCGCCGTCGACGTGTCGAACAGCATGAAGGCCGACGACGTGAAGCCGACCCGCATCGAGGCGGCCAAGACCGCGGCCAAGGCCTTCGTCGACCGCCAGCCCCCGGCGGTGAAGATCGGCGTCGTGGCCTTCGGCGACGGAGCGGTGGTGGTGCAGGCGCCGACGACCGGGCACCTCGAGGTGACCAAGGCCATCGACCGGCTCTCCATCGGCGGCGGGACGTCGCTCGGGCAGGGGCTGGTTGCCGCCCTCGGCGCCATCGCCGGCAAGCCGGTCGCCATCGACCCGGAGGCGCTGGCCAGTGACTCGGCCCAGGTCGACATCGGGTACTTCGGATCCGGCACCGTCGTGCTGTTCTCCGACGGCGAGGAGACGAGCCGGCCCGACCCGGTCTCCGTCGCCGAGGTGGCCTCGGTGGCCGGCGTCCACATCCACACCATTGGCGTCGGCACGGAGGCAGGCACGGTCGTACAGGTCAACGGGTTCAGCGTGGCCACTGCCCTCGACGCCGACCTGCTGCAACAGGTGGCCGAGACCACCGACGGCTCGTACTACCAGGGCGACGACGCGGCCGGACTGGCCGCCATCTCGAAGACGATCGACCTCCGCTTCAAGCTCGTGTCCCGCCACTCCGAGGTCAGCGGGCTGTTCTCCGCCGCCGGGGCGGTGCTCCTGGTCGCCGGGGCGCTGCTGTCGGTCCTCTGGTTCGGACGGGTGGTCTGAGCCATGACCTTCACCTGGCCGTTCGCCCTCCTGCTCGTCCTGGCCGTGCCGCTCGTCCTTGGCGTGTACGCCCTGGCCATGCGCCGCCGGCGTAAGCAGGCCATCAGCTACTCCAGCGTGGCGTTGCTCCGCTCGGTGCTACCGCCCCGCTCGAAGTGGCGGCGCCACCTCCCCGTCGCCCTTCTCCTGTCGAGCATCGGCGTCCTGTCGGTGGCATCGGCCCGGCCTCAGCTTGTCCGCGATGTGGCGACGGCCCGTACGTCGATCATCCTGGCGCTCGACGTGTCGCGGTCGATGTGCGCCACCGACGTGGCCCCGAACCGGATCACCGTGGCCCAGCAGGCGGCGCGCGACTTCGTCGAGAACCAGCCCTCGGGGATGCGGGTCGGCCTCGTCGTGTTCTCCGGCTTCGCGCAGCTGGCGGTGGCGCCGACGAACGACCGGAAGGCCCTGATCAGCGCCATCGACGGGCTCACCACCTCCCGGGGCACGGCCATCGGCGCGGCCATGCTCAAGGCGCTCGACGCCATCGCCGAGATCAACGGCGACGTGAAGCCGGTTGGTGACGTGGTCACCGGCGGGGCGCCGGCGCCGGGCGCCCAGGCCAAGCCGAACGGGGACTTCGTCCCCGACATCATCGTGCTCCTGACCGACGGGGCCAACACCCGGGGGATCGCCCCGCTCGACGCCGTCCCGTACGCCGTCGAGCGGCGGGTGCGGGTCTACACGATCGGGTTCGGCACGGCCCAGCCGGCGTCGCTGGTGTGCTCGGCGCAGCAGCTCGGCGGCGACCAGCGGGGCGGCTTCGGTGGCGGTGGCGGCGGCTTTGGCGGCGGCGGCGGCTTCGGCGGCGGCGGCGGTGCCTCCCCGCTCCGGGCCGACAACGAGACGCTGAAGAAGGTGGCGGAGAGCACGGGTGCGTCGGCCTACAGCGCCGAGGACGCGCAGCAGTTGAAGAAGGTATTTGCCGACCTGCCCCGTGACGTGACCGTCCAGAAGCAACCCCGGGAGGTGACGGCGCCGTTCGTGGCCCTGGGCGCCATCCTGGCCGCAGCGGCGATCGGCGCGTCGATCCGGTGGAGCGCCTACCCGTAGCCGGCAGCTACCCGGGGTAGCGGTCGTGGATGATCCGCACGAGACGGTCGCGGCTCTCGGCGACCCGGCCGCCCGTACGCACGCCGGCCTCGACCTCGGCGACCTCAGCCCCCAGCGGCGGGTCGCCGAGCACGTCGACGATCCAGCGCGAGATGTCGCGATGCTCGCAATGGTGGGCGATGACGGCGTCGTCACAGACCCGCAGTACGTACTCCAGCTCCTGGATGCTGCCGGCTGTCGCGCCCGTCGCGTTGTCCCAGTCGGACCGGAAGTAGAACCGCCGTTCCTGGGGGAGCCGCCCGAGGGAGTACTTGTGCCAGTGGCGGAGATGAGGCGTTTCCCGCTGGGCGATGGTGAAGACCACCGGCGGCTTGGTCTGGGTACGGTCGACGAGGACCGCCTGTCCTGGGTGGGTGTGGCGGACAAGGGCACCCGCGCGTTTCTCCGTCACGCCACCGGTGCGGGCCACGAGTTCGATGATGGGCTCGAGGTCCTCGCGTCCGGGGAGGGCCAGCAAGACGTCAGCACCGTCAAGCGCGGCCATGCTCAGCTCCTGGGGCTGATGAGTGACCAGGCAGTAGCCGGTGACGCCGGCGTCGAGGACACTGCTGTGGGGCGCGTCGCGCCCAAGGCTGCTCTGGGCCTCGTCCACGACGACCCAGTGCGGGAGGCCCGTTTGTGCCCGCAGGACTTCGACGGCGGGGAGGGCGACCCGGAGGTACTCGACCCGTTCGGGTTCGGGCACGCCGGAGAGGTCGACCACGACGCTCCCGAACCGGTGGCGGAGGAGGCCGACCAGCTCGTCGGGGGCCGGCAGCCGACCACCGCCGCCGACGACGAGCGCGCCGCGGAGCTGGCCGAGCCCGACGTGGTCCCCCTCGGGGTCGCTCACGAGGACGGAGTAGCCGAGGCCGATCAGGCGCTCGGCTACCAGGCCGGCCACGTAGGACTTGCCGCGGCCCGAGGATCCGGCGATGACCATGTTGAGCTGCGATGCCGGGACCGAGGCCGGACTGCCGTCGGCGAGGGGCCCGAGGTTGAGGCGCCAGCGCTTCGGGTGCACCCGCTGCCGACCGGACACCACGTCGCCCCGGAGGAACGCCGTCACGCCCTCGCCATTGGCCCGGTCGAGCGTGACGTCGGCGTGGGCCTTGAGCGCGTCGACGGCATTGGCGACGGCGACACCGAGCTCGGCGACGTCGAGGAGCGAATGGTCGTTCTCGGCATCGCCGATCGCGATGGTGTTGTGGTGTGAGATCCCCAGGTCTCCCAGGCCGTTGTACAACCCGGAGCCCTTGGAGACGCCGGTCGGGAGGATCATGAGGGAGCCGCGGTTGCGGATGAGCTGGCACTCGAGCTCGAGCCGGCGTAGCTCGGTGAGGATGGCTGGCTCGTCGGCGGCCTCGGCGGCGAGCAGCACCTGGCCGCGGCGGAACGAGATCCTCCGCTGGGCGAGGGCGGCGTCGAGCTGGCGGGGCACAGGGGCCACCAGGGCGCGCTCGACGCCCCGGTGGCAGACCACGGCCCCGTTCTCGGCCACGATCAGGTCGAAATGGCGGTCGACCTCGGGGAACGAGCGCCGCAGCTCGACGAGGATCCGCCCGGTCACGAGGACCACTGAACACCCGGCGGCGCGGGTCTCAGCCAGGGCGTCGAGCACGACGGCTGTGGGCCGGTCTCGATCGGTCAGCGTGCCGTCGTAGTCGAAGGCGATGGCATGGAAGTGGCCCGGTGGTGTCGGAGCGGGACCGTCATTTGCCACAGGGAACCCCTTTGTCCGAAGCGGGCTTTCCGATAGCCGACCCAAGTCGCCACGTACGCGTCCGGGCAGGCCGTCTGCCGCACCGCCGCCGCCCGCCCAGGGTAGTGGCGCCCGGCCGTCAGCGCCCGCCCTCCGTCGTCGACGAAACGCGAGCAGCCGTACCGTGGCTCCACCCGGTGGTGCCGTCTGCTTGGGAGCATACGCGTTGAGCACGCCGGCACCTGCGCTCGTCCTGGTGATGCCCGATGGCCGGCCCGTGGCGCGCCCGGCCTGATCGCCCGTGCCGGTAGCGTCGGCAGAAATGCCTCGTGTGCTCGTTGTCGAAGATGACGCCGCGCTCGACCAGGCCGGCCGGCCCTGAGCGGCATCCGCCGGGTCGAGGAGATCTGGGGTACGGCCATCGGGGTCGACATCCGCGGCGACGTCGCGGCCGCGGTCGTCGATGGCGTCTTCACCTGGTTCGCTCGGGTCGACGACCTCTTCAGCACCTGGCGCAACGACACCGAGATCGTGCGCATCGCCCGGGGAGACCTGGCGGTCGTCGACAGCAGCGCCGAGGTGCGGACCGTCCTCGACCTCTGCGCGGCCATGTCGGTGGCGACGGGTGGGGCGTTCGACATCGCCGCCCGGGCGGCGCTCCCGCCCCCGCACCCGCCGGGCTGGTGCCCCCTCGACCCTTCCGCGCTGGTCAAGGGGTGGGCCCTCGACCGGGCCGCCGATCGCCTGCGGGCCGCCGGTGCGACGCGGTTCTGCCTCAACGCCGGGGGCGACGTGCGCGTGGGTGACGGCCCAGCGCCAGGGGAGGCGTGGCGGGTCGGCGTCCAGCACCCCCGGGAGCGGGACCGGGTGGCCGCCGTGCTGGCCGTGACCGGCGCCGGCGTGGCCACGTCGGGCACCTACGAGCGCGGGGACCACATCGTCGACCCCCGGACCGGCCGGCCAGCGGGCGGCCTCGTCTCGGTCACGGTGGTGGCCCCGGAGCTGGCGGTCGCCGACGCCTACTCGACCGCCGTCCTGGCTCTCGGCCGGGATGGCCTCGACTGGCTCGGGGACCACCCGGCCGTCGACGCCATGGCCATCACCCCCGACGACCGCGTCTTCACGACTGCGGGCTTCGATCGCTGGCGCGCCCAGTAAAGGGTCCGGGGGGCGGGTCTGGCCGAACGTGACCTTTGACCCTGGACGCGAGGCCGGCGAGGGCGGATGGTTCGCCTATGAACGTCGACCGCAACGGGTTCGAGGTCCTCTCACGGTCCGAGTGCTTGGACCTGCTGGGCCGCAGCGTGATCGGTCGGGTCGTGGTCACCCAGAAGGCCCTACCCGCTGCCTTCCCGGTCACCTTTGCCCTGCTCGACGAGGACATCGTCTTCCTCAGCGCTGAAGGGAGCAAGCTCGACGCCGCATCCGGCGAGGAGGTCGTCGCGTTCGAGGTCGACGACTTCGATCGCGAGTCTCAAACGGGATGGAGTGTCCTCGTCCAGGGTTGGGCCGGCGTGATCGTCGACCCGGACGTATTGGCCCGGGCGCGGGCCTTGGGGCTGCGGCCCTGGGTGCGTGGGCGGTGGCTCAGCTACGTGCGGATCCGAACCGAGCTCGTCACCGGGCGAAGGATCGTCCCCCTCGCCCCGACCGTCCTCCGCGTTCCCGAGCGGGCCGAGCCCGTCGACGCGGCATGTCCGCTTTGCGGATCGGAGCACCTCCTCCCCGTGACCGATGGGAGCCGGCAGAACTTCATCTGCGAGACGTGCGCCGCGTGCTGGCATGTCGACGAGGGCAGGATGGGCCGGCTCCGGCCTGACACCTGCCCGGGGTGTGCCTTCAAGCCGATGTGCACGGCGGCTGCGGCCCGGGACCGGTTGATCTCGGTCATCGAGGCGGGCCGTCACCGCTGACGCGGCTCCTGGGACTTTTGGCACTGTCGGGCAGAGTCCTCCAAGCGCACGCTGAGGGTGCCACAGGTACTGCCCTCGCCAAGGAGGCCCAATCATGACTTCGGCCCTTTCGCACCCTCACCGGCTCGCCTTGATCGAGGCGGCCAAGGCGCTTGCGTCCGGCGCCACCGCGGAGGCTCGGGCCGCCGAGCCCGGCTCCCCTCGGTCGCACTTCTTCCACGGCGTGGAGGTCGCGGCCCTGCACGTCCTGTTCCCCGAGATGGCCTCCGTGCGAGAGGGCACGGCATGGCTCGAGCGGGAGGCGCCGGCGTTCCGCGACGGCTTCACCGAGGCGTCGACGCTGCTGGCGACGGCGTCGACCGGCCCGGACCCGGCGCTACGTCTCCCGCTCCCGCAACCGTCGGCCCGCCCCCTCGCCGCCAACGGCTGAAACCGGCCGGACGCCTGACCATCGACGGAGGTCGCAGATGGAAAGCCCCTACGCCCGTACCGGGATGGAGATCCTCTCCCGCCGGGAGTGCCTCGAGCTCCTCGGCAATCACCGCGTAGGCCGGCTCGCGTATGTCGTGGGCGACCAGCCCATGGTGGTCCCCGTGAACTACGGCATCCTCTCCGGCATGATCGTGTTCCGCACCGGCGAGGGCGAGAAGCTGGCCGCGGCGGTGCCGGCGAACGTCGCCCTCGAGGTCGATGAGATCGACGCCGCCTCCAAGAGTGGCTGGAGCGTGGTCGTCCGGGGTCGGGCGGAGGAGCTCTCCGATGCGAGCGACTGGTTTGGCACCTCGCTGCGCGATGCGGACGTGCCGACGTGGCTCCCCGAGGCGCCCGACCACATCGTGCTCATCCGGCCAACGGTCATCAGCGGCCGGCGCCTCCGCCCCTTGCCTTCCACCTGACCCGCGGCCGCCATGCACAGGAGCGGGGCGGCGGTGCCGCCCCGCTCCTGTGGCGTCTCTTCCGTCTGGTGCTCAGCTTCTGGTGAGCACGACCTTGAGCGCACCCGTGTCGGCGGCTCGGGCGAACACGTCGTAGGCCTCCATGAACTGGTCGAGGCCGAAGTGGTGGGTCACGAACCGCCCGGCGGCCACGTGGTGGCTGGCGATCAGGCGGAGCAGCGTCGGCGTCGAGTAGGTGTCGACCAGCCCGGTCGTGATGGTCACATCGCGGATCCAGAGCTCCTCGAGGTGCAGCGTGACCGGCTCGCCGTGCACGCCAATGTTGGCCACCCGCCCACCGGGGCGGACCAACGCCGCCGACAGCTCGAAGGTGGCCGGGATGCCCACGGCCTCGATGGCCACGTCGGCGCCCAGCCCGTCGGTGAGGCTGCGGACGGCGGCCAGCGGGTCCTCGCGGCTGTTGTTGACGACGACGTCGGCCCCGAACTGCTTGGCTGCCTCGAGCCGGCTATCGGCCATGTCGATGGCCACGATGTGGCTCGGGCTGAACAGCCGGGCCCCGATGATCGCGGCTAGGCCGATGGGCCCCGAGCCGACGACGGCCACGACGTCGCCGGGCCGGATCTTCCCGTTGAGGACACCGACCTCGTAACCGGTCGGCAGGATGTCGGCCAGCATCAGCAGCTCCTCGTCGGCGACGCCCGCCGGCGCCTGGTACGTGGAGGTGTCGGCGAACGGGACCCGCACGTACTCGGCCTGGGTGCCGTTGATCTTGTGGCCGAGGATCCAGCCACCCCCGCCGAGGCACTGGCCGTAGCGGCCCTCTCGGCAGAAGCGGCACGCGCCGCAGGCCGTGATGCAGGACACGAGGACGCGGTCGCCGGCCTTGACCGTCTTGACGCCGGCGCCGACTTCCTCGACCGTCCCGACCGCCTCGTGGCCGAGGATGCGACCGTCAGTGACGGCGGGGACATCCCCCTTCAGGATGTGGAGGTCGGTGCCGCAGATCGTGACTGCATCGACGCGGACGATGGCGTCAGTGTCGGCTTGCAGTGTGGGCTTGGCTACCTCCTCCCACGCCTTTTCACCTGGTCCGTGGTAGACGAGAGCACGCATGTGCCGCCTCCTGAGCGATATGCCGATGAGTCACGTTCACCGTACGAAGGCCCCGGTCCGGCTGCCAGTGCCGAAGGTCCCGGATGCGCCACGGTTCACGGGGTGATGGTGAGGATCCCGGCTTGGCCGAGCTGTGTGTGGCCCGGCTGGTCGCAGTAGATCGTGTAGGTACCCGGGGGGACAGCGGCCAGGAAAACGATGATCGATTGCCCAGGAGGGAGGCCGGCGGTGCCGACACCCGCACCCTTTACAACCCAGCTGTGCACGAGGGAGCCCTCGTTCACGATCGTGATCTTCGAGTTGCGGGGAACGACGACATCGGCCGGCTGGTAGAAGTACTCGCCCATGCGCACTGTCACCGACGGCGCAGCCGCCTGGGAGGGAGTAGTCGAGCACCCGGCCAGACCGAGGCCGAGGGTTACCGCCAGGCACACCGCGGCAGCCGCGGCGCGCGCTGGCCGAGAGCGGCGGGACCGGACGTGGAGTGCGGGCAATGGTTCGTTGTGCATTCCTCACTTGTCGTCCCGCAAGGGGCGGCGGCGCACCGGCCGAAAGTCACCTTCGGCCCGGCATCGGGCCCGCCGGCTTACCGGGAGCGCCTGGAGGCGTTGCGGTGCACGGCCGACATCACGCTGAACGCCAGTTGCCCCGGGCGGAGGGAGGGCGAGCTGGGCGAGCGGATCAGCTCCAACTCGAGGGGCACGAGCGTGGTCCGTTGCAGCTCGGCCAAGTCGGTGCCCGCGTCGTCGATATAGCTCAGGATCTCGCCGGCGAGGAAGGTTTGGGCCGCTCGCCATTCGCCCGTGTCGAGGGCCTCACCGGGTCGGCGGGCGGGCTCCATCGCAACTGCGGCCTCCAGCTCCTCACGAGATGCATGGGCCAGGCTGTTGAGCCAGGCCCACGGGGGCGCCCAGCGACCGGCGGCGACCAGGAACTCAGCGGCGGCGCCGGCCAGGATGGCATCGCATTCGGCGAGCAACGTGGTGGCCTGGGTCTCGATGGGGTCCGTGTGCCGGGGCTTCCACACGACGTTCTCCTTCCGTCTCCCGCAATCGTCGACCGAAGGCCTCGCCCGCAATAGATACGAACGCACATTCTGCCGACCGTTCAGCGGCGCGGGAGGGTGTCGGGCGGCCCCGCCATGGCCGGCATCCCAGCGCCCTTCAGGTGCCGGGCCAGGGCGTCGAGGTGCGGCGCCCGGCTGGTGGTGGACGACCAGACGGCCTCGAAGCGGATCATTGCCGGGCGCCCGTTGCTGAGGAGGAGGGGGTGGCCGATCTCCGGCGACGACAGCTTCGACCGGGGGAGGATCGCCGAACCGACGCCGACGCGCGCCCACTCCTCGAGGACCTGGTAGCTGACGGCCTTGCCTTCGTACGCGGTGAGTAGGAGCCGGCGAGACCGGAACATCTGGCGGGTCAGCGATGTCAGCCCGCACGTGTCCTGCAGGAGCAGGAACACGTCGTCAGCGATCTCGTCAAGGCGGACCGGCGCGTTGCTTGCCTCCGGGTCGGTGGCGTCGCCGCCGCGCACGTAGACCAGGACGTCGTCGTACAGCCTCGATCGCTCGAGCCGGGTCCGGCGGGGCTCGACAGGGCCGAGGACGAAGTCGAACATCCCCTCCTCGAGGGCTTCCCTGGTCTCTCGTCCCTGGAGCTGCTCAAGCACCACCTTCACGTTCCGGTTGGCCTCACGGTACGGCGCAAGCAGTTGTTCCATGCGCCTGGAGTCGACGAGGGGGCACACGCCGATACGGGCCAGCAACGCCTCGGGGTCGAGGAAGCTCTCCGCCGCGGCGGAAAGTGCCTCCTGCGCGATCAACACCTGGTCGACAAGAGGAAGCAGGCGGCGGCCGAACGGCGTGAGGGCGACCGACCTGGTTGTGCGCAGGAAGAGACGTTCGCCGAGCTCCCGCTCGAGAAGGGCAATCCCGGTCGACAGCGTCGATTGCGTGACATAGCAAATCTTCGCTGCCCCGGTGAAGGTCCCGGCCTCGACCACGGCGCGCACGAAACGGAGTTGGTTGAGGTTCGTCCTTGCATCTCCCTGACAGGGGTCGGACCGATCGTAGCGTGGGCATTCCATCGCCTTCCTCAATAAATTGGATCGAAGCCCACGATCAATTGCCTTGGTCGGCGAGTGATGGGCGCGGCCGGCAGGATCGATGTGATAGTTGGCGTGGCGCATCCCTGGGCGATGTGCCTCGACCAGGCGGAGGAGGCGGTTCATGAGCCCGAGCGACGAACGGCCACCGGCGCACTGGGCCTGCGACGTGGTCGTCGCCGACGGTGGCACCGTCCGCGTCCGGCCGGTGCAGAGCTCGGATGGGCCGGGACTTGTGGCGTTCCATGCCCGGCTGTCGCCGGAATCGGTGTACTTCCGGTTCTTCGGTGGCCACCCCAGCCTGACCGATGCCGAGGTGGCCCGGTTCACCGTCGTCGACTATGTCGACCGCGTGGCGTTGGTTGCCGAGCTCGGCCACCGGCTTGTCGGCGTGGCCCGCTACGACCGGTTGCCCTCGGACCCGCAGCGGGCCGAAGTCGCCTTCGTGGTGAGTGACGAGCACCAAGGCCGGGGGATAGGCACCGTGCTGCTCGAGCACCTCGCCGCGGCGGCACGCGAGCGCGGCGTCACCACGTTCCTGGCCGAGACGCTGGTGGCCAATGCCAAGATGCTCGACGTCTTCGAGCAGGCGGGTTTCGAGGAGCGCACCCGTCTCGACGAGGGGACCGTGATCGTCGAGCTCACCATCGAGCCGACCGATCGGAGCCGCGCTGCCATGGAGGAACGCGAGCGGCGGGCCGAGTCGCGTTCGGTCTCGCGGCTGCTGTCGCCCCGGTCGGTGGCTGTGATCGGCGCCAGCCGCAAGCCGTCCACCATCGGTCACCAGGTGTTGCGCAACCTGCTCGACGGCGGCTTCGCCGGGCCGGTGTACCCCGTCAACCCGAGCGCGTCGCACGTGGCCAGCGTCAAGGCGTACCCGACGGTGCTCGACGTCCCCGGCGATGTCGACCTGGCGGTCGTCGCTGTCCCCGCGGCTGCGGTGGCCGAAGTGGTGGCCGACTGCGCCGAGAAGGGGGTGGTGGGCCTCGTCGTGCTCTCCGCCGGGTTCGGTGAGACCGGCCCGGCCGGGGCGACCGCACAGACCGAGCTGCGTGACCTCATCCGGCGCAACGGCATGCGATTGGTCGGGCCCAACTGCATCGGCGTGGCCAACACCGCCGTCGGTCTCAACGCCACGTTCTCTCCGTACGCCCCTTTGCCGGGCCGCATCGCCATGCAGTCGCAGTCGGGTGCCCTCGGTATCGCCATCCTCGAACGATCGGCCCGGATCGGGCTCGGGGTCTCGAGCTTCGTGTCCGTCGGCAACAAGGCCGACGTCAGCGGCAACGACCTGCTCCAGTACTGGGAGACCGACCCTGGCACCGACGTCGTGCTGCTCTACCTCGAGTCGTTCGGGAACCCCCGGAAGTTCGGCCGCATCGCCCGGCGGGTCTCGCGCCGGAAGCCGATCGTGGCCGTCAAAAGCGGGCGGTCGGCGGCCGGGATCCGGGCCGCGTCGTCGCACACGGCGGCGATGGCCAGTTCCGACGTGGCCGTCGATGCCCTGTTCCGCCAGACGGGGGTGGTCCGGGTCGACACGCTCGACGAGATGTTCGACATGGCGCTCGTCCTGTCGTCGCAGCCCCTGCCCGGCGGCCGGAGGATCGCCATCGTCGGGAACTCGGGCGGCCCGGGGATCCTCGCCACCGACGCCTGCGAAGGCGCCGGCCTGGAGGTCCCGGAGCTGTCAGCCTCGACGCAGGCCGCGCTTCGGGCCGTCGTCGATGTCAACGGGGCGGTCGCCAACCCGGTGGACCTGGTGGCCGGCGCGACCCCCGCCACCTACGAGGACGCGCTCCGGGTCGTCCTGGCCGACGATTGCGTTGATGCCGTGATCGCCATCAATACGGCGACGTTCGCCGCACCCTCTGCGGACGTGGCGGGCGTGCTGCGCCGAGTGGCGACCGGCGCCGGCAAGCCGATCGTGGGCACGTTCCTGGCCTGGCCGGAGATGGCGCCGCTCCTGGGCGGCGACACCGGGGAGGCCAGGGTGCCCGCGTTCTCGTCGCCGGAGCCGGCGGCGCGCGCCCTGGCCCGTGCCGCGGACTACGCGGAGTGGCGCCGGCGCCCACCGGGTGGTGTCCCGCCGCTCGACGGGTTCGACACCGATCGGGCGCAGGGGCTCGTGGACGCGTGCCTCACGGCCAACCCGGCCGGCGGTTGGCTAGCCCCGGAGGAGATCGCCGGGCTCCTGGGCGCGGCCGGCATCCCGATGCTCGAGACGGTGACAGTGACAACCGGTGCCAGGGCGGGCGACGAGGCCGAGCGGCTGGGCTTCCCAGTGGCCCTCAAGGCAATCGGGCCGGATCTAGTCCACAAGAGCGATGTCGGCGGGGTCAGGCTGGGCCTGCGGTCGGCGGGCGAGGTGGCCGAGGCCTACCGGGCCATGGCCGCCGACGTGGGCGGGGCCATGACCGGTGCCGTGGTCCAGCGCATGGCCCGGCCGGGCGTCGAGACGATCGTCGGAGTGGTGCACGACCCGCTGTTCGGTCCCCTCGTCATGTTCGGCTTGGGCGGCGTGGCCACCGAGCTCCTGGGCGACCGGGCCTTCCGGATCCTGCCCCTGACCGACGTCGATGCCGCCGAGCTGGTCCGCGGCCTCCGTTCGTCACCCCTCCTCTTCGGGTACCGCGGAGCACCCGCGGTTGCCGCCGGCGCCGTGGAGGACGTCCTCCAGCGCGTCGCCTGGTTGGCTGACGCCGTGCCTGAGCTGGCGGAGGTCGAGTTCAACCCGGCGATCGCTTCGGCCGACGGTGTGGAGGTGGTCGATGCGCGGGTGCGGGTGGCGCCGGTCGGCCGCCTCCCTGACGAACACCTGCGGCGCATGAGCGGATGACGGATCGCTCAGGGGCCTGGCCACTCCTCGGGCAGCACCTTCACCCCCGGCACGTAGACGTCGAACTGACCGACGCGCTCGTGCTGGCCGGCCCGCCCGGTCGAGGCCAGGAAGCGCTCCAGGCGGACCTGCTCGGCGGAACCGGCGATCAGCACATAGCCCGGACGGGGGCTTGACCGGACCTGGTCGTTGAACGGCCGCCATCGGACCACGTCCAGGGGTGAGACGATGATCCGCTCGCGGCCATCGAAGTCGAGCCGGTAGGCGATGTGGTAGGGAGCGAACGCCCGGTCGACCCCCTGCCGGCGGAGCGCGTCGAGCACCGGGGTGAGCGGGGCACGCGGGCTCAGCGGATCCTCGACCGTGAGCGTGTGGATGCCGACGATCGACAGGGTGGCGACCAGGACGACGCCGACCACCTGACGGGCGGGCGTCGCGAGAGCCCGGGCCAGGAGCAGGGCGATCACGGGGGAGAGCAGGTAGAGGTACCGCGGCTCGCCGGCGTAGAACGACGCCGGCGAGATCGCGAACACGAAGGGGTAGGCGACGGCGGCGACGAGGAGGAGCCTCAGGCGCTCCGGCCGCTTCCAGAGCAGGAGCCCGAACACGGCGAGGAGGGCGACGTACGCAGCGATAC
Source organism: Acidimicrobiia bacterium (assembly GCA_023264995.1). Lineage (GTDB taxonomy): Bacteria > Actinomycetota > Acidimicrobiia > Acidimicrobiales > AC-14 > CADCTB01. The sequence goes on from JAHFUR010000009.1 coordinate 87,403, forward strand.
CGACCAGCGGGCCCGGGTACCACTTCTCGGCATAGGGGATCCGCAACCCGAGGGCCTCGGGCAGCAGCGGCCCGAAGAAGTGCTGGAGGTGGGACAGGTAGGTGTTGTGGGGGGCGGCGATGTCTGACCGCAGCGCGGCCCAGCCATGGGTGGCGGTCCAGCACAGCCACGGTGCGGCGCCGGCGACCGCGCCGGCCAGCACGAGGTGCGCCCTCCGGAGCAGGCCGGGCGCCTCGACCGCCAGCCAGACCAGGGCGGGGGCGGCCACGAACACGATCTGTGGAGTGGCCCACCATCCGACGCCGGCCGCGAACCCGAGCCACAACAGGTCGGGCCTCGTCGCCCGCTCGCGTAGCCGCAGGACGGCAAGGAGGATGGCGCACGACGCCAGGAGGGCCGTCGAGTAGAAGCCGTAGGCCCGGGTGGACCGCAGGACGAAGAAGGTCGGACCGAGGAGGAACAGCACAGCGGCCACCGGCGCTTGCCGGTCCCCGAGGGTGCGCCGGCCTATGCGCCAGACCAGCCAGGCCGAGGCCAAGGTCGACAGCATGGGCACGACCTTCACGGCCACCCTGCTCGGGCCCAGAAGGGCGAAGACGACGGCTGTGGCGATGGACTCCTGTGACCCGCCGTAGGTCTGTCCCCAGAAGAAGACCGAGACGTGGCCGTGCAGGGCGTGGCGGGCCATGAGCCCCGATACCGCTTCGTCCATGTCGACGGCGCCGAGCCCTGCCGACAGGATCCAGATCCGCAGCGCCACGGCGACCACGATGCCGAGGCCGACGAGCGCGAGGGTGACGGTCGACCAGTTCCGGCCGCAAACGTCGTCGGCCGTACCCGTCGCCGTGTCCGCCTGTCGCACGGCGCACAGCCTCTCACCCGCCGACGAAGGGGGCCGATTGGCGGGACGTTCGTCCCTGGGAGCGCGGGCCCGAGCCGGCGAAACTCGGGGCAGGAGGTGTTGCAGATGTCCGGAGACGTGGTAGCGATCCTGTTTGGTGTGGTGATCTGGTTGGCGACGGGCGTGGTCCTGTCGGTGGTGATGGGCCGCCGCGGTCATTACGGGGCCGGCTGGGGTGTCCTCGGCGCCATGCTCGGGCCCTTCGCGGTGGTGGCGGCGCTGGCCACGGTCCGGCTCGAGGGCGAGGAGAGGCCGTCCGTCGTCGTGGCCGGCGCCAGCCACGGCGGCCCGGTCGACGTGCTGGTCGGGATCGACGGCTCGCCCGAATGTGCCCTGGCGGTGGAGCGGGCGGTCACGATGCTCGGGCCGCGGCTCGGCCGCCTGACCCTGGCCACGGCGGTCGCCTACGACGACGTCGCCCCGCACACCACGGAGATCTTGCGGGAGCTGGACCGCCGGGCCCGCCTGAGCGGCGTGGCTGAGGTCGGCCAGGAGGTGCTCCACGGGCAGCCGGCCCGGGCGCTCGCCGAGTTTGCCACCGGTCACGGCTACGACCTGCTCGTCGTCGGGACCCGGGGCCGAGGGATGGCGAAGGCGATCATGGGCAGCACCGCCAGCGCGCTTGCCGCCGGGTGCGCGGTGCCGGTGCTCATGGTCGGGGACGAGGCCCGCATGGGTCGCGCCGCCGCGTAGTCGCACCGCCGGCGGGTGCCGGTCACTCCCCGCGAGCCTTGAGTGAGGGACAGTAGGGCCGTGGCTCGACACCGGTTGCCCAGGTCGCTCCGACGGGTGCTCTTTGGGCTGGCCGTGATCGTCGTCGTCGAGTACCTGGTCCTGCCCCAGATCGCCGGCGCCCGCCACTCGCTCGACCTGCTGGCGTCAGTGCACGTCGTCGACCTCTTGGCGGCAGTCGTCCTGGAGGTGGCGGCGATCGCCGCCTACGCCAAGCTGACTCAGGCCGTCCTCCCCTTGGGCGGCCGGCCGGGCTTCTCCACCCTCTTGCGTATCGACCTGTCGACCCTGGCGGCCAGCCATATCGTGCCGGGGGGCTCGGCCGCCGGCGCCGGCCTCGGCTACCGGCTGCTCGTCGGCGCCGGCGTGAAGGGCACTGACGCCGGCTTCGCCCTGGCCACCCAGGGCCTGGGCTCGGCGCTGGTCCTGAACCTGGTCCTGTGGCTTGGCCTGCTGATCTCCATCCCGCGGCGGGGATTCAACCCGCTGTACGGGACGGCGGCGGTGTTGGGCGCGCTGCTGATCACCGGTTTCGCCCTGGCCGTCGTGCTCCTGACCCGGGGCGAGGACCGGCTCGCCCGGCTGGTGTGCCGACTGGCCGACCGGATCCCGATGCTCGACGGCGAGGGGGTGAGCCGGGTGCTGGCCCGGGTGGCCGAACGCCTGCGGCTGCTCGGCGCCGACCGCCGGCTCCTCGCCCGGGCCGCGCTCTGGGCCTCGGCGAACTGGCTTCTCGACGCGGCATCGCTCTGGGTCTTTGTCGCCGCGTTCGGCCATCGCGTCGGCATCGACGGGCTGATCGTCGCCTTCGGGCTGGCCAATGTGCTGGCCGCCATCCCCCTCACGCCGGGCGGGCTCGGGGTGGTCGAGGCCGTCCTGACCTCGGCGCTGGTCGGGTTCGGGACGCCCCGGGGGACCGCGGTGCTGGGGGTGGTCCTCTACCGGCTCGTCAACTTCTGGTTGCCGATCCCCATCGGCGGGCTTTCCTACCTCTCCCTGAAGGTGGGCCCGGCGTCGACCAGGGCCGAGCGGACGTCCGAGCTGCGGCGGGCGGCCGAGGAGTCGATGGCCGAGGCCCACGACCCGAGGCAGTGGGCCAAGGACCGGGGGATCAAGCTGCCCGGGGGGGACTAGGCCGGGAGCCGAGCACCGGGCCGAGCGTCAGCAGGCCGGGACCGGCGCCTTGGTGGTGACGGGCCCGGGGGCGGCGGTGGTAGGTGCGCCGGCCGCCACGGTGGTGGGGGTGGACGACGAGGTGGACCGGAGCCCGGTGTAGTCGAAGCCGACGACCAGGGTCAGGTCGGAACCGACCAGGGTCTTGTCTTCCTCGACGCCGGCGCTCCCGGCCAGGGTGGTACGCAGCAGGTCGGCCTTGGCCTTCTGGCCCGGCCCGTACTGCACGACCGTGTGGGCGTAGTCGTAGCTGGGGGCATTGCCCGTGGAGGCCACCAGGAACCCGGCCTGGGCCAGGGCGGTGGCGGCCAGGGTGGCCGCCGCGTCGCCACCGTTGCCGTTGAGCACCTTGACCGACACGTCGGCGGGACGGACCGCGGGGACCTCCGGGGGAGGCTTGACCCCGTTGAGGCGGTCGATGAAGTCCTGGGCCATCTTGGTGTCGAGCAGTTGGACGGCGGCACCCCCGATATAGGCGTCGGTGGTCGGCAGGGTGAGCATGTCCACCGAGTCGGCGTCGATGCTGCGGAACCGCTTGGCCACGGTGGTGATGTCCTTGGTGGACATGCCCTGGTCGACCCGGAGGTTGTCCACGCCGATCCCGATGAGGCGGTTGAGCGTCAGCGGGTTGCTGAGGCCCGATGAGACGGCCTTTTTCATCATGCGGCGGATGAAGTCCTGCTGGCGGGCGATCCGGTCGATGTCGGAGTTGGTCCCGAAGACCCAGCGGCCCCGCTCCCACTTCTCGTAATAGCGGCTGCGGACGTAGGCCAGGGCCTGGTAGCCGTCGAGCTCGTTGCACCCGGCCACGGGCAGGTCGAGGCCGGTCATCTCGTCCTTGGCCGGGGCGTCGGCGTAGACCTTGATGCCGCCGATGGCATTGACGATGCGCTCGACGCTGTTGAAGTCGACCTCGACGTAGTGGTTGATGTCGATCCCCAGGGCATCGTGGATCGTCTGGATGAGCAGCTGCGGGCCGCCGATCGAGAAGGACGCATTGATCTTGTCCCGGCCGTTGCCGGCGATGGGCACATAGAGGTCACGGGGGATCGAGAGGATGGCCGCCTTCTGCTGCGAGGGGTCGATGTGCAGCACCATGATCGTGTCGCTGCGCTGGCCGCTCGTGCCGGGGTCACCTTTCCCGGTGGCATCGGCCACGTCGCCGGTGGCGCCCTCGCGGCTGTCAGAGCCGACCAGGAGGACGTTCATCACCTTGCCGGGGTCGTCGTCGACCAGGCCAGGGATGTCGAGCCGGGTCAGCCGGCCCAGCTGGTGGCGGAAATAGAAGTAGCTGCTCCCGACGAGGAGCACGCAGAGCGCCAGGAAAACGATGAGCGAAGCGCGCAAGCGTGCACGCCACGGGCTGGGCGGCAAGCCGGCGCGCGGCGGTTCGGCCGGGTGAGCCACGGGCCAATCCTAGCGGGCGGTGACCCCTGGAACCCGTCATCCCCGGGGTCGGGCGTCGCTCGCCCACCGCTCGGCGGTACGATCGGGACAGGCATCGACGGGAGGGCCCGTGGGCGAAACAGCCGGCGAGGACGACCCGGAGGCGGACGACCCGGAGGGCGCCGGCGTCCTCACCTCGGTCCTCGCCGTGCTCGGGCTCGCCGGCCCCAGGGCCCCGCTCGTGACGGAGTTCGCCGGGGCTGTCCTGCGGCGTGTCCCGCGCCAACAGCTCGCCGTGGGCGACGCCGAGGCGATCGCGGCGGCGGTGGCCGACTCGTTCCGGTTCGTCGACACCCGGGAGCCCGACGAGGTCAGCATCCGGGTACTCGACCCCGTCATCGCCCTCGACGGCGGGCGCCCGGCCGGCTCGGTCGTCCAGGTGAGCTGCCAGGACCGCCCGTTCATCGTCTCGAGCGTCACCGAGGAGCTGCGCCGGCTCGGCCATCGCGTCGTCCGGGAGCTGCACCCGGTCTACGGCTGCGAGCGCGACGGTGCGGGGCGGCTGGTCAGGGTCCTGCCGGCCCGCCCGGCGGCCTGGCGGGAGTCCTTCGTGCAGCTCGAACTCGCAGACCGCGTCCCTGCCGAAGGCCGCCAGGCCCTGGTCGGGGCGCTGGAGGCGGTCCTGGCCGACGTCTTCGCCGCCACCGGCGATTACCTCGCCATGCGGGCCCGTGTGGTCGATGCCGCGGCTGCCCTGCGGGCCGAGGTCGGCCCCGTCCCGTCCGACGAGGCCGAGGAGGCGGCCGACCTGCTGGAGTGGCTCCTGGAGGGGAACTTCGTGCTGTCCGGTTGCTGCCAGTTCGGGGGCGATGGCACGCCGGGCCGGGTCGCGGTGGCTGATGCCCTCGGGGTCCTGGCCCGTCCGGGGGCTGGTCTGCTGGCCCAGCGCCCGCTCGCCGCCGACGCCGGCGTGCTGCGGATCGTGCGCACGGCGGAGGCCAGCACCGTCCATCGCCAGGTGCCGATGCACAGCATCGACGTGGCGGCGCACGGAGGCGTCTTCCGCGTGGTCGGCGTCTTCACGGCCAAGGCCGCGGCAGAGCCGTCGGCGATCACACCGGTGCTGCGCTACAAGCTCCGGCGCATCCTCGAGCTCGAGGACGTCGTCGAGCGCAGCCAGGACGAGGCCGCCTTGTACTCGCTGTTCCAGGTCGTGCCGAAGGACCAGCTCTTTGAATCCGACATCCCCTCGCTGCGGCGCCTGCTGGTGGAGCTGCTGGCCGCCGAGGACGAGCACGACGTGCGGGTCCTGGTGCGGGTGGACCGGGAGAACCACACGGTGTCGGCCCTGCTGTCGGTACCGGCCGACGTGTACAACCCGGCGCTGCGGCGCCGGCTGGAACGCTTCCTGATGGCCCGGCTCGACGGTGACCGGGTTGACGCCGACGTGGCCCTGGGGGACCGGCCGGAGGCCATCGTCCGGTTGGTGGTCCACGTGCCGGGGCCACTGCCCGAGCCGCCCCTCGACACCCTCCGCCGGGAGCTCCGTCTCGTCTGCCGCACCTGGGACCAGCAGCTGACGGAGGCGCTGGAGCGGGCCATCGGCGAGACGGCCGGCCGGCGCCTGGCCCGCGCCTGGGCCGACTGGTTCCCGCCGGCCTACCGCGACGCCGTGCCCGCCGAGCTGGCCGTCGACGACGTCGTCCAGCTCGAGGAACTGTTCGCCGGCGACGCGCCGGTGCGCGTCGTCCTGGCGCCGGGCCCCGTCGGCGGCCCGCCTGTGCGGCTGAAGGTGTTCACTTCCGGCCCAGCCGTGGAGCTGTCGGGGTTCTTGCCTATCCTGGAGAGCCTCGGCCTGTGGGCGGTCGAGGACCAGCCCTACTCGCTCGGTGGCGACGGCGGGCGGGCGCACCTCCACGACTTCGGGGTCACGGACCCCGGTGGGGCTCTCGATGTGGGGCGGGACGGCCCGCGGCTGGCGTCGGCCGCCCTGGCGCTGTGGCACGGCCGGGCCGAGGTCGACCCCCTGAACCGGTTGGTCCTCCGGTCGGGGCTGGAGTGGGACGACGTCGCCCTCCTGCGGGCCTACCGGCGCTACCGGAGCCAGGTCGGCACCACCTTCACCACCGCGTACGTGGACCAGGTCCTGGTCGACAATGCACCGATCGCCGCGGCCCTGGTCGAGCTGTTCGCGGCGATGTTCGACCCGCGCCACGGCGCCGGCGGCCCCGACCTCGTCGCCGATCTCCACCAGCGGGTCGTCTCGGCGTGCGACGGCGTGGCCCGCCTCGACCACGACCGGATCCTCCGCGGGTTCCTGGCCCTGGTCGACGCCACCCTCCGCACCAACCGGTACCTCGACCCGGAGCTGCGCTCGGGCACGGGCGACCACCTGGCCCTGAAGTTCGACAGCGCCGCGGTGCCCGGTGCCCCCCGGCCCGTGCCGTTCCGGGAGATCTTCGTGCACGGGCCGGCGGTGGAGGGCGTCCATCTGCGGTGGGGGCCGGTGGCCCGGGGCGGCATCCGCTGGAGCGACCGGGCCGACGACTACCGCACCGAGGTCCTCGACCTCATGCGGGCGCAGGTGCTCAAGAACGCAGTCATCGTCCCGACCGGCGCCAAGGGCGGCTTCGTGGCCAAGCGCCGGCCCGGGACGCAGGCCGGCGCGGCCGACGTGGCCCAGGCCTACGAGATCTTCGTCGCCTGCCTGCTCGAGGTGACCGACAACGTGGTCGGCGACGAAGTCGTCGGGGTGCCGTGCCGGCGTGATGGCGACGACACCTACCTGGTCGTGGCGGCCGACCGGGGGACGGCCTCCTTCTCGGACCTGGCCAACCGGGTCAGCGCCGACCGGAGATTCTGGCTGGGCGACGCCTTCGCATCAGGCGGGTCGAGCGGCTACGACCACAAGGGCCTGGGCATCACCGCCCGGGGCGCATGGGTGGCGGTACGCCACCACTTCGCCGAGCTCGACATCGACGTGCAGTCCGAGCCCGTCACCGTCGTCGGCATCGGGGACATGTCCGGCGACGTGTTCGGCAACGCCATGCTGCGCTCCGACCAGATCCGCCTGGTGGCCGCCTTCGACCACCGGGACATCTTCGTCGACCCCGACCCCGACCCGGCGGCGTCCTACCGCGAGCGCGCCCGCCTGTTCGCGCTGCCCCGGTCCTCGTGGCAGGACTACGACCGGTCCCTGCTGAGCGCGGGCGGCGGCGTGTGGTCGCGGATGGAGAAGCGCATCGCCCTGAGCGACACGGCGCGCGCCGTCCTACGCGTCGACGCCGTCGAGGTGACGGCGCCGGAGCTGATCCGGGCCATCCTCCAGGCCCCGGTCGGCCTGCTCTTCACCGGGGGCGTCGGCACCTTTGTGCGGGCGAGCACCGAGCCCGACCAGGAGATCGACGACCGGGCCAACGCCGACCTCCGGGTCGAGGGGTCGTCGGTGCGCGCCCGGGTGGTCGGGGAGGGGGCCAACCTGGCATTCACCCAGCGGGCTCGCATCGAGTACGCCCGGCGCGGGGGCCATGTCAACACCGATGCCATCGACAACGCCGCCGGCGTCGACATCTCCGACCACGAGGTCAACATCAAAGTCCTCCTGGGGATGGCCGTCGATGCCGGACGCCTCGACCGGGCCGAGCGCGACGCCATCCTCGACGAGGTCTGCAGCGATGTCGTCGCCGCCGTGCTGACCGATTGCGCCCTCCAGAGCGCGGCCCTGGCCCGGGCGGCGGCCGCCAGCCCGACGGGAATGGCCGCCACCGAGTCCCTGATGGAGGAGCTGGAGGCCACCGGGGTGGTCGACCGGGCCGTCGAGGGACTCCCCAGCCCGGCCGAGATGCGGGCCAGGGAGGAGGCGGGGGCCGGCCTCACCCGTCCGGAACTGGCCGTCCTCCTCGCCGGCGGCAAGCGGAGCCTGGCCGCCCGGCTGCTGGCGTCGAACGTGCCCGACCAGCCGGCGCTGCGGGCCGCGCTGGCCGGGTACTTCCCGCCGCGACTGTCGGAGCGCTTTGCCGACCTGCTCGACGGCCACCGGCTGCGGCGGGAGCTGGTGGCATCGGTCGTGGCCAATGACGTGGTCAACCGCATGGGCGCCACCTTCGTCACCCGGCTGGCGGGCGACACCGGCGCCGCGCCGGCGGCGATCGCCGCCGCGTACTGGATCGCCCGCAGCGTGGTCTCGGCGCCGGCGCGCTGGGCCGAGCTCGACGGTGCCGAAGGCCTCCCCGCCCCGGGTGCGCTCCTTGCCGCCGCCCCGGTGATGGCCGACCTTCTGGAGGCTCTGACCCGTGACTACCTCCGGCGCCTCGACACGGTGGACATCGCCGGGAGCATCGCCCGTGACGGGCCGCCGCTGGCCGTGCTGGCCGCCGAGATCGTGCGGGTCGGCACGCCGTACCGCCTCCGCCTCCGGGCCCGCCGCGCCGAGGCCCTCGTCGACGGTGGCCTCGACCAGCACCTGGCCACGGCCTGGGCCGCGCTCGCCGACCTGGAGGTCGGCCCGGACGCGGCCGCCCTGGCCCGCGAGACCGGTCGTCCGGTGACCGCCGTGGCCGAGGCCGTCCTGCAGCTCGGGGAGTCCCTCGGCATCGACCGCCTGGGGGAGCGGCTCCGCCAGGCAGCGCCGGCGGGCCGATGGGGCCGCGCCGCCTGGCGAGGTCTGGTCGACGACCTCGACCACGTGCGTCGGGCGGCAGCGAGACGGGCGCTGAGCGAACATCCCGGGCACAGCGAGCCTGACGCGGTCCTCGCCTTCCTCGTCGACCGGGCCAGCCAGGTCGGCGAGATCACTCGACTGCTCCGGGAGATCGAGAGCGAACCGCAACCGTCGCTCGACGCGGTGGCGGTGGCCACGCGCGCCGTGCGACGGGCGATCGGGTGAAGGGAGCCCTCGGGCTCCCGGGCTTACTGCCCTCGGCCGATGCCGGCGGCCTTGAGGACCCGAGGCTCGACACCGGCGGCTCGCCAGGCCTCGTAGCCGATGCCCTTGCGCTGGCTGTACGGGCCGGCGGCCTTGGTGAAGGCGGCCTCGAGCGCGCCGAGGTCGACACCGTCGGACGACGACGCCAGCTCGGCCTGGAGGTCCATCCGCTCCTGGGCCAGGTGGAGGCGGCTGAGCGCGTCGGCCGTGGCCAGCCGCTCCTCGATGGCGACCAGCCGGCGTGAGATGCCCTCGGCCGTCCGCTTCCGCCCCCGCCGCGGCTTGTTCGCTTCGAGAGCCTCGAGATAGCGGCGGACCGCTCTCCCTTGCTCCCGGCCTTCGGCAAGAGCTTCCTTATGGGCGTCGGACATCGATCGAGGTGCCTTCTCGACCGGTGCAGCGGACTTTTTAGCCACGCAATATCTCGCTTTCCCCGCCGGCTGTGGGTGAGCTGATCTGAGAATAGCAGCGCTGATGAGGCAATCCTGGGACCTCCATTCCGCCAATCTGGCTGGTAACGGAGCCGTCGATGCGAGGTTTCTCAGCCGGCGCGCCCGGGGGGCGATTGATCGCCACGACAGGTGCAACGGGCATTCAGCTCAAGTCCACTGGCCCCGTTCCATCAGGACCTGCTTCAGGAGCGTCGGCCGGTCGGAGAGGATGGCGTCGACGCCGAGCCCGAGGAGGCGCTCCATCTCGGGTCGGTCATTGATGGTCCAGGCGTGGACGCCGACGCCGCGACGGTGGGCCGTGGCCACGAACCGGCGGTCGAGAAGGGGCAGCCGGCCCTGGCGCACCGGGACCTGGGTGCAGCCGGCGACGGAACGGGGCGCAGGCAGGCCGAGGCTGGCCAACCGGAGGGAGAGGATCTCCGCCCGTCCCATCCACGTGCAGATCCGACCGCGGCTGAGCCGGCGCAGGGCGGCAACGGTGCGGTCGGAGAAGGCGCCGATGCAGACCCGGTCATGGGCCGCGGTCCGGTCGATGGCGGCGACAAGAGGCGCCGCCGCCTGCAAGTGCTTGGCGTCGATATGGACCCGCAGGTCGGGCCACGCCCCGAGCAGGTCCTCGAGCCGGGGAATGGGCGCACCACCGACTCGGGCGTCGCGCAGGGCGGCGTACGGCATGGTGGCGATCTCACCGGTCATATCGGTGACCCGGTCGAGGGTGTGATCGTGGAAGACAAGGAGCTCGCCGTCGGCGGTGGCGTGCACGTCAGTCTCGACATAGTGGTAGCCCAAGGACACGGAGGCGGCGAAGGCCGCCATGGTGTTCTCCGGTTGCTCGGCCGCGCCGCCACGGTGGGCGACCGCGATCGGGCCCTCCCAGTCGAGGAAGGCCCAGCCCGCTTTGGCCGGCCCGTTCAAGGCGCCGCACCAGGAGCGATGATCGGTCTCACGGCAGCCTGTTCATCCCCTCGCCCACCAATCTACGCCTATGCCGCAACGCCGTGGGCAGGTGCCAGCCGGGCTGGAGGCGCTCGTGGTCGAGCTGGGCCAGGCGGGTACGCAGGAGATCGGTGCGGGTGCAGATGCCGACCAGCCTCCCGTCGGCGACCACGGGCAGGTGTTCCACGCCCCTTCGCAGCATGAGGTGGAGCGCGTCGAAAGCGAGCGTGGTCGGGGTGACGACGCTGGGGTCGGGCGAGGTGATGGTCGCGAGGGGCGCGCCACCGTCGAGGTCGGGCTGGAGGAGGTCGGTCCGGGTCACGATGCCCACGCAGGCGCCGGCGGCGTCGACGACGGGGTAGCCCCCATGCCCGGTGGCCCCGAACGACCGGAGCGCGTCCCCGATCGTGGCGTCGGTGCCGAGCACCTGGACCGCGCTGGTCATGATCGTGCCCACCGACGTGGTGCGGAGCACATCCACCTCGTAGTCACCGCGCACGGTCATGCCGCGCCGGGCCAGCTTCTCGGTCATGAGGCTCTCGGTCATGAGAGATGAGGCAACGAGGTCGGCGACCACGCTGGCCAGCATGAGCGGCACCATGACGTGGTAATCGCCGGTCAGCTCGAACACGAAGACGATCGAGGTGAAGGTCGCCCTCGTGGCCGAGCCGAAGGTCGCGGCCATGGCGACCAGGGCGAAGGCGCCGGGGTCGATATGCATGCCGGGCGCCATGGCATTGGCGGCATGGCCCACCAGCGCGCCGAACGACGCCCCGATCAGCAGGATCGGGGCGAGGGTCCCCCCGGAGGTGCCCGACGCCAGGGCGACCCACCAGGCGATGAGCTTGGCGAGGCCGAGGACGGCCAGGGCGCCGAGGGCGATGCGGCCGAGGAGGGCATCGCTGATGGCGTCGTAGCCGACGCCGAGGGCGCGCGGCACGGCCAGGCCGACCAGCGAGAAGCCGACGGCGCCGATCACCGGGTGCCAGAACTCGTCGATCGGGAGGCGGCGGAAGCCGTCCTCGAGAAGGAACAGGCCCTTGCTCAGGACGACGGCCAGCAGCCCGCACCCGACGCCCAGGAGGGCGTAGAGGGGCAAACGGCCAAGACCGGTGAAGTCGTGCGGTGGGACGGCGAACAGCGGCCCCGGGCCGAACAGGGCGATGTGGGCCGCGCCGGCGACGCTGGCGGCCACGACCAGGGGGATGAACGCCCGGGTGGAGAACTCGAACAGGAGGAGCTCGATGGCCAGGACGACCGCGGCCAGGGGGGCGCCGAAGGTGGCCGCCATCCCCGCGGCCGCGCCGGCTGCGACCAGGATCTTTCGCTCCGATGCGGAGACGGGGAGGAGCTGGCCGACGAGAGACCCGAGGGCGCCGCCGGTGACGATGATCGGCCCTTCGGCGCCAAAGGGGCCACCTGTGCCGATGGCCACCGCGGCCGACAGCGGCTTGGCGATGGCGGCCCGAGGTGAGATGCGGCTCTGCCTGGTGAGGACCGCCTCCATGGCCTCGGGGAGGCCGTGGCCCCGGATCATCGGCGCCCACCGGGCCAGGACCGACACCGCTGTCGCCCCGAGGACGGCCGCGATGACCAGGCCCGGCCCGGGGGCGAGGTCCCGGAACGATGGCAGGCGCCAGCCGACGCGGTGGAAGAGCGCCAGGTTGGTGATCAGGGCGATGAGGTGGATGAGCACCCATGCCGCTCCGCCGCCGGCCAACCCCAGCCCGGCGGCGAGCGCGCAGAGCAGGAGCAGGCGGCGGGAGGAGGTCCTCGAGGCTTCGGTCATGGGCCAACTATATCGTGACACGATGTATCTGGTCCTATGATGTCCAGGTGGCCCCGCTGACGACGTCCGAGCCGTCCGACGCCGAGTACCGGCGCTTGTTGGAGTTCCGCACCGGGCTGCGCCGGTTCCTCCGGTGGAGCGAGGAAGCGGCGACGGCGCTGGGCGTGACGCCGGCGCACCACCAGCTGCTGTTGGCGGTGCGGGGCCACGGCGGCGGCAAGGATCCGACGATCGGTGAGGTCGCCGACCACCTGCTCCTACGCCATCACAGCACCGTGGAGCTGGTCGACCGGGCGACAGGGGCCGGCTTGGTGGAGCGGTCCGTCGATCCTGATGACGCCCGGGTGGTGCGGGTGCGCCTGACGCCGGCCGGCGCATCAATGCTCGCCGCCCTCTCCGAGGCCCACCTACAGGAGCTCGACCGGCTGGTGCCGAGGATGGCTCAACTGTGGGAGGGGTTAAAGAGTGGCGCCCCGACCGCCTGACGGCGGACCAGGCGGGCGAGGGCGCCACACACAATGTGACAGATCAGAATGGTAAATGCAAGGCACATCTAGAAGTTTTCTTCCCTCTACCCGGAACGCGAGGTGACAGGGGGAGGGGCTACGCCGGCCGCGCCCTCGACGGGCTATGCCGGCCGCGCCCGGGACGGGCTATGCCGGCCGCGCCCGGGACGGGCGGCGCATCCGGGCCCGCTCGTTGGCCGGGAGGGTCACCTTCCGGAGGCGGACCGCCGACGGCGTCACCTCCACGCACTCGTCGTCGGCGATGAACTCGAGGGCCTGCTCGAGCGACATGGTGCGGGGGGGCGTCAGCCGGACCAGCTCGTCGGCCGTGGAGGACCGGATGTTGGTGAGCTTCTTCTCCTTGCACGCGTTGACGTCCATCTCGTCGGAGCGGGAGTTCTCGCCGACGATCATGCCCTCGTAGATGTCCACGCCGGGGCCGACCATGAGCTCCCCCCGGTCCTGGAGGTTCATCAGGGCGAAGGTGTTGGTGACGCCGCGGCGGTCGGCCACGATGCTGCCGCGGTCGCGGGTGCGCAGCTCGCCGTGCCAGGGCTCGTAGCCCTCGAACACGTGGTGGAGGATGCCGGTGCCCCGGGTCTCGGTCATGAACTCGGTGCGGAAGCCGATCAGGCCCCGGGCCGGGATCAGGTACTCCATGCGGATCCAGCCGGTGCCGTGGTTGACCATCTGCTGCAGGCGGCCCTTGCGGGTGGCCAGCAGGCGGGTGACGGTGCCAAGGTGCTCCTCGGGAACGTCGACGGAAAGGCGGTCGACCGGCTCGTGGACCTTGCCCTCGACCTCCCGGGTCACGACCTGGGGCTTGCCCACGGTGAGCTCGAAGCCCTCCCGGCGCATGATCTCCACCAGGATGGCCAGCTGCAGCTCACCCCGGCCCTGCACCTCCCAGGTGTCGGGCCGGTCGGTGGGGAAGACCCGCAGGGACACGTTGCCGACCAGCTCGGTGTCGAGCCGGTTCTTGACCTGGCGGGCCGTCATCTTGGAGCCGTCCTGGCCGGCGAGCGGCGAGGTGTTGATGCCGATGGTCACGGCCAGGCTGGGCTCGTCGATCAGCATGACGGGCAGAGGCCGGGGGTCGGAGGCGTCAGCCAGGGTCTCGCCGATGGTCACGTTGTCGAGCCCGGCGACGGCGATGATCTCGCCCGGGCCGGCCTCGGCCGCCTCGACCCGCTCGAGGCCCTCGGTGACGTAGAGCTCGACGATCTTGGTCTTCTCAATGGAGCCGTCGGCCTTGCACCAGGCCACGGTCTCGCCCTTGTGGATGACGCCTTCCCGCACCCGGCAGATGGCCAGCCGGCCCAGGTACGGCGACCGGTCGAGGTTGGTGACCAGGGCCTGCAGGGGGTGGCCGGTCTCATCCTCGTCGTAGGTGGGGGCGGGGATGCGCTCGATCAGGAGCTCGAAGAGCGGCTGCAGGTTCGTGCCCGTGCCGCCCTGCTCCATGGTGGCCCAGCCGGCCTTGGCGTTGGCATAGACGATCGGGAACTCGATCTGCTCGAAGTCGGCGTCGAGGTCGAGGAACAGCTCGTAGACCTCGTCGACCACCTCCTTGATGCGGGCGTCGGGGCGGTCGACCTTGTTGATCACCAGGATTACCGGGAGCTTGGCCTCCAGGGCCTTGCGCAGGACGAAGCGGGTCTGGGGCTGGGGGCCCTCGGCCGCGTCGACCAGGAGGAGCACACCGTCGACCATGGTGAGGGCTCGTTCCACCTCACCGCCGAAGTCGGCGTGGCCGGGGGTGTCGACGATGTTGAGCTTCACATCGCCCAGCTTCTCGGTGGGGAAGTGGACGGCGGTGTTCTTGGCCAGGATGGTGATGCCCTTCTCCCGCTCCAGGTCCATCGAGTCCATGACCCGTTCGTTGACGTCCTGGTTCTCACGGAAGATGCCGGATTGCCACAGCATGGCGTCGACGAGCGTGGTTTTTCCGTGGTCCACGTGGGCCACGATGGCGAGGTTGCGCAGGTCTTGGCGCGCGGGCATGAACGGCCTTTCGGTAGGGCTGCCGCGGCGATAGGGCCGCCAGCCGGGCCATTCTACGTGGTGGGTGCCCCAAGGCGGGACATGGCCGTAGCCTGAGGCCTCGACCAACGGGAGGACCGCTGATGCAACTGGCAATGATCGGTCTCGGCCGGATGGGTGCCAACCTGGTCCGGCGCCTCATGCGCGACGGCCACGAGTGCGTGGTGTACGACGTCAACCCTGCGTCGGTCGAGGCGATGGCGGCCGAGGGCGCGGTGGCGGCCAGCACGCTCGCCGACCTGGCGTCCAAGCTCAGCACGCCTCGCGCCGCGTGGGTGATGGTGCCGGCCGCCTTCGCCGGCGCCACAGTGATGGACCTGGCCCAGTACTTCGAGGCGGGCGACATCATCATCGACGGTGGGAACTCGTACTACCGCCTCGACATCGAGCGGGCCGCGGCGCTGGCCCCCCGCGGCATCCATTACGTCGACGTGGGCACCAGCGGCGGGGTATTCGGCCTGGAGCGGGGTTTCTGCCTCATGATCGGCGGCGAGACCGACGTCGTGGGCCATCTCGAGCCGCTCTTCGCCACCATCGCCCCTGGCGTGGGCTCGGCCCCCCGTACCCCGGGCCGGGTGGGGGAGCCGTCGCCCGCCGAGCAGGGGTGGCTCCATTGCGGCCCGAACGGCGCCGGGCACTTCGTGAAGATGGTCCACAACGGGATCGAGTACGGGCTCATGGCCGCCTATGCCGAGGGGCTGGCCATCCTGCGCAAGGCCAATATCGGGAAGGCCACCCATGCCGCCGACGCCGAGACGGCGCCGCTCACCAACCCGGAGGCCTACCAGTACGACATCGACACCACCGAGGTGGCCGAGGTCTGGCGCCGGGGGAGCGTGGTGGGCTCCTGGCTGCTGGACCTCACTGCGTCGGCGCTGTTCAAGGACCCCGACGTGGCCGGCTTCAGCGGCCGGGTCTCCGACTCCGGCGAGGGCCGGTGGACGGCACTGGCCGCCATCGACGAGGGGGTGCCGGCGTACGTGCTCACCACCGCCCTCCTCGAGCGGTTCAGCTCGCGAGGCGAGGGTGACTTCGCCGACAAAGTGCTGTCGGCGATGCGCAAGGAGTTCGGGGGCCACATCGAGAAGCCGGCGTAGCCGCGGGAAGAGGTGGCGGCCTCAGGTGCGGGCGCAGGAGCGGGCCAGGACGACGGCCAGCGTGCCCTGGTCGAGCGGCTTGGGGAGGTAGTCGTCCATGCCGGCGGCCAGGCACTTCTCCCGGTCGCCGACCATGGCCGACGCGGTGAGGGCGATGATCGGGGTCCGGCCGGCCGCGCCGGCGAGGTCTCGGATGCGCCGCGTCGCCTCGTAGCCGTCCATGACGGGCATCAGGCAGTCCATGAGGACCGCGTCGTAGCGGTGTTGGCGCACGGCATCGACTGCCTCGGCGCCGTTCGTCACCACGTCGACGACGTAGCCGAGGCGCTCGAGCAGAGCGACGCCGACGAGGCGGTTGATGTAGGCGTCGTCGGCGAGGAGCACCCGCCCTCCAGGCTGGCTGTCGGCACCCGCTGAGGCGGGGACCGAAGGGGAAGGGCCGGACGGGGCGTCGAGGATGGCCGCCGGCGACGTGGAAGGCACCAGGGGGATGTCGAACCAGAAGACGCTGCCCTCACCGAGGCGGCTCTCGAAGTCGAGGGTCCCGCCCATCAGGTCGACCAGCTGTGCGCAGATGGCCAGGCCCAGCCCGGTGCCACCGAAGCGACGGGTGGTGGAACTGTCGGCCTGGGAGAAAGGGTCGAGCAGGAGGTGGCGGACCGACGGGTCGATGCCGATGCCCGTGTCGGACACCGTGAAGCGCAGGCCGCCGGGACGGGCGCGCACGGCCAGGGTGACCGTGCCCCGGTCGGTGAACTTCACCGCGTTGCTGGCCAGGTTGAGGAGCACCTGGCGCAGCCGCAACGGGTCGCCCGTCACCCATGCCGGGACGTCGTCGGCGATGTCCAGCCGGAGGACGAGCCGCTTGTCCTGGGCTTGGGCCGAGATGACCCGGGCCACGCTGCGCACGGCACCGCCGAGGTCGAACTCGACGGCCTCGAGGTCGAGCTTGCCGGCTTCGATCTTGGAGAAGTCCAGGATGTCGTTGATGAGGGCCAGGAGGGTCTCGCCCGACTCTTGGAGCGCGGTCAGTTGGAAGCGTTGGGTGGCGTCGAGGTCGCTGTCGAGGAGCAGTTCGGCCAGCCCGAGCACCCCGTTCATCGGGGTCCGGATCTCGTGGCTCATGTTGGCGAGGAACGCCGACTTCAGCCGCGACGCCTCACGGGCCTGGGCCAGCGCCGACGCCACCTCGGCCTCGAGCCGGTGGCGCTCGGTGGCGTCGCTGAAGCTCCAGACCCGGCCGACGATCTCGCCGCCGACGGACTGTGGTTTCGACGTCCGTTCGAACACCCGGCCGTCGGCGAAGTGGAGGACGTCGTAGCTCTCGGCCTCGGGATGGCGGTAGAGCTCCTCGACCCGGGCCGAGAACGCGGCGGGGTCGGTGAGCTGGTTGACCGCGATGGAGAGCGCCGCCGCGTCGTCGCCAGTTTCCAGGAGGGCCTGGGGGAGGTCCCACATCTCGGCGAACCGCCGGTTGAAGCTGGTGATGCGGCCGAACGGGTCGACGACGAGGATGCCGTCGGCGGTGGCGTCAAGGGTGGCGGCCAGCAGGGACAGGGCTTCCTGGAGCGCCTTCTCGTCGCGCTTGCGGGTGCTGATGTCCTGGAACTGGCCGACCCAACTGACCGGGTTGCCGGCGTCGTCCCGCAGGAACGTGAGGTTGGCGATGGCCCACACCACGGTGCCGTCCGGTCGCAGGAAGCGCTTCTCGCACTGCCAGACGTGGATCTCGCCCCGGAGGATGCGCCACGCGGCATCGATGTCCCGCTGGCGGTCGTCGGGATGGGTGTACTCCTGGTCGCGCGACCCCAGGAGCTCGGCCTCGCTCCGGCCGAGGAGCTGGCACAGCGCAGCGTTGACCCGCACGTACTCGCCGTCGGTGTTGAACAGGGCCATGCCGATCGGCGCGGCGTCGAAGGCGATGTCGAAGTAGCGCTGGGCCTCGTAGGCGACGCGCTCCCTGTCGGGCTCCTGGACCAGGCACAGCGCGCCCGACTCGAGCCGGCGGGCGCTGAGGTCGACCGTGACCGGGACGCTGCTGGGGCGCTCGACCTTGAGCCGGCCGCGGAAGACCGCCGGGCCGGGTGCAGCCAGCCATGCCGCGAACCCCGGGATCCCCGACAGCGGCGGTCCGTCGGGGCCGTAGAGGGCGCCGGCCGCGGCGTTCCGGGCCAGGACGGCGCCGCGGTTGTCGACCAGCACGGCCGCCTCCGGCAGTACCTCAAGCCAGTCTTCGCCAGGCATCTGCACATTGCGCCAATCGGTCAGCGTGTCGGATGGTTTTTCGGCACAGGGTGGCCACGGCTTGAGCCAGCTCGCACCGTGCAGGGTCGTTGACCTCCCGCGGCCGGCGGTCTAGGGTCACGGCTGGCGGGATCGTCAGCGTAGCCTGCGTTGACGGCGCCCCGGAGCGGAGGGGAACGAAGATGAGGATGAGACGCGTCATGGTGCTGTTCGGGGTGGCGGCGGCCTTGGTCACCGGGATGGCGCCGGCGATCGCCGCCGACGCTCCGAGGCCGGACGGGATCGTGACGAGCGACGACATGCCGGAGGCGGCCCTGCACGCGGTGGCGCCCGAGACCGGCCCGGTGCCGGACACGCCGGCGGAGATCATCGGCACCGACGACCGGATCCCTCTCCGGGGGACGCGCACGTTCCCCTTCCGGGCCACCACGCTCATCTCCTTCGGGGACGGCATGGGCAGCTCGTTCCAGTGCACCGGCTTCCTGGTCAGCGCCGACACCGTGGCCACGGCGGGCCACTGCGTGGCCCCCGGCGGGACCAGCACGTTCTACCCGCCGTCGACCTACCGGATCTCCGCCGGCGCCGACGGCGCCAACCGGCCCTACGGCACCTGCCGGGTCGTGTCGCTCACTGTCTCGGGCGCGTGGTTCACCTCGGGAGTGACGACGGCGGACTACGGGGCGATCAAGCTGAACTGCCAGGTGGGGAACACCACCGGCTGGTTCGGCATCACCGGGGTGGAGTCCGCGCTCGGTACCACCGTCTACACAGACGGGTACCCGGGCGACAAGGGGCAGACCCACTGGTTCAGCCAGGGCCGGGTGACCGACAGCACGCCGGCCCTGCTCTTCTACGACAACGACACGATCGGTGGCCAGAGCGGCTCACCGGTCTGGCGCAACGTTGGCCGCTGCGGGATCTGCGCAGTCGCCATCCACACGACCGGGTCGCAGCTCCCGCCCTTCAACCATGGGACGCGGATCACCGCGCCGGTGGCGGCGCTGCTCCAGTTCGTGATCGCCTCGTAGCCGCCCCGTGACGGGCCGCCGGCTGGTCACGGGGTGACGCGCACCGTGACCAGCTGGAACGGCCTGAGGGCCAGCAGGACGGCCCCGGCGTCGACCTCGAGGTCGGCGCCGGGGCGCTCCAGGAGGTCGGTCAGCCAGGCGCGCCCCAAGGGCATGGCCAGGCGCAGCCGGGCCCGGCGGTGGCCGCCGTAGGCCTCGTAGCCGCGGACGACGATGTCGCCGCTGCCGTCGTCGGCCCGCTTGACGGCGGTCACGACGAAGCCGGGGTTGTCAACCGACACGAACGACGCGGTGGCGGGCAACGGGCCGGGCCGGCGCTCGGTCGGCAGCACGGTCACGGGCGAGTTGAGGGCGGCCGCGGCGTCGAGCACGCCGCCAGCCAGAGGGTCGCCGGCGTGGGGGAACAGGGCGTAGGTGAACCGGTGCCGGCCCTGGTCGCACTCGGGGTCTGGGGCGGTGGGAGCCCGCAGGAGCGACAGGCGCAGGACGTTGCCCCGCACGTCGTAGCCGTACTTGCAGTCGTTCAGGAGGGCGACGCCGTAGCCGGCTTCGGAAAGGTCGGCCCACCGGTGGGCGCACACCTCGAAGCGGGCGCGCTCCCATGAGGTGTTCTCGTGCGTGGGCCGGCTGATGTGGCCGAACTGGATCTCGAAGGTGGCCCGGTCGGTGTGGACGGCCACCGGGAAGGCGACCTTCAGGAACCGGTGGCGCTCGTGCCAGTCGACCTCGGTGACGAAGTCGAGGCGCCGCGAACCGGCCTCCAGCACCAGCCGTTGGTCGATCGACGACGACGCGAAGCGCCGGGTGAACCGGACCTGGCCGCGCGTGCCGCCGGCGCCGACGTCGATCACGACCGGGCCGGCCAGCTCCTCGTAGTCGTCCAGGTAGGCCCGGTCGACGTCCCATGCGTCGTACTCGGCCGGCCGGTCGCGGTGCAGGTGGAACACGTTGCCCAGCCGGCCGGGGGCCAGGACCTCGCGCTGGTGTTCCAGGTCGTACACCGAGGTGAGCCGGCCGGCGCCGTCCCACGCCACCCGGAGGAGGCCGTTCGACATCCAGGCGTCGCCGGCCTCGACGGGCGCCAGCGCCGCCGGCGGGCCGTCGAGGTCGACGACCGAGTAGCCCATCGCCGGGATGTCGGCGACGACCGGCCCGACTCGCTCCCGCCGGCGGTGGGCCGTTGGGTTGAAGACGACCGCCGGCGAGGCCGCACCCGAGGTGTCGACCGCGGCGGCAATGGCGGCGAGGGCGTCACCGGACAGGCGGCCGGCGACCGCCTGGACCTCGGCGTGCTCGGCGGCGGTGTCCCGGTAGACCCAGTTGATGGAGGAGCCGGGGAGGATGTCGTGGAACTGGTTGACCAGGAGGAGCTTCCACGCCCGGTCGAGGTCGGACGCCGGCCACGGCGCGCCGTCGGGGCGGACCGTCGACCACAGCTCGGCCGCGGCGAGGGCCAGCTCCCCCCGCCGGTTCCCGAGCTTCACCGCCGCCTGGCTGGTGAAGGTACCGCGGTGCTTCTCCAGGTACAGGTCGCCCGACCAGACGGGCAGCGGCGCGGGGTCGGCCTCGACGGCGGCGAAGAAGTCGCCCGGCGACCCCAGGTCGACCCGGGGGGCGCCGGCCAGGTCGGCGGCCCGCAGTGCGGCCTCGACCATGTCGCGGGTTGGCCCGCCACCGCCGTCGCCGTACCCGAACGGGTACAGCGAGCGGGCGCCGGCGGCGGGGACGGCCGGGGCGCGGAGCAGCTCGGGCAGCGACATGTCGCCGTTGTAGGTGTCAGCCGGCGGGAAATGCGCCCGCACACGGGTCCCGTCGAGGCCTTCCCACCAGAAGGTGTGGTGGGGGAAGCGGTTCACCTCGTTCCACGAGAGCTTCTGGGTGACGAACCAGCCCATCCCGGCCTGGGCCAGGATCTGGGGGAGGGTGGCCGGGAACCCGAACCCGTCGGGCAGCCACATCTCGCGGCATTCGTGGCCGAAGCGGCTGAGGTACCAGCGCTGGCCGTGGACGATCTGGCGGACGAGGGACTCTCCGGACGGCATGTTGCAGTCGGCCTCGACCCACATGCCCCCGGCCGGCCGGAACTGGCCGGCGGCCACCCGGTCGGCGATGCGGGCGAACAGCGCCGGGTAGCGCTCCTCGACCCACGCCAGGTGGCGGGCGGCCGAGCACACCAGCTCGAAGCCGGGGTACTCCTCCATGAGGGTCACCGCGTTGGCGAAGCTCCGGGCGCATTTCCGCGCCGCTTCCCGTGCCGGCCACAGCCAGGCCGTGTCGATGTGGGCGTGGCCGACCGCGGTGATGCGGTGGGCCCCGGCCGGCGCCGGCCGGCCCAGCACGTGGGCCAGCGCCTGGCGTCCCGCCGGCGCCGTGGCGGCCACGTCCTCAGGGTCGACGGCGCCCAGCACGGCGGCCAGCGGTTCGAGCAGGGAGAAGTCAGTCCCTGTGGCCTCGGCCGCCTCGGCCAGCTCGAGCACGGTACGCAGGTCGCAGGCCAGGCCGTGGACCTCGCGCCGGCGCACCGCCAGCTCGCAGGCCACCAGGCGGTGCAACGGCGGCCCGCCCGGGTCGGCGAGGAGCAGGGGCCAGTCGACCCCGGCGTCGTGGGCCGGCACGGCCGGGTTGGCCGCGGCCTCGACGTACAGCTCAATGGCATCCTGGGCCTCGGCCCGCCGGCGGAGGACGGCGTCGCGCCGGAGCCAGGACAGGCCGACGGCAGGGGCACCGTCCTGCCAGAGCAGCCCCTCGGCGGGCGCGGTCATCTCGAACCGGAGCGCCACCTCCTCTCCCGCCCACCCAGGCGGGACCGTCCCCCGGAGCCGGAACCAGGTCGTTCCCCACTGGGGCCCCCACCAGCCCCCGACGTCGAACGGCTCGAAGGCGCCGGCGACGGCCTCCTCGTAGGTGAGCGGCTCGCCGGGCAGGTGGCGGGCGGCGACCTCGAGGGGGGCCCGCGAGCCGAGCACGGCGGGCCCGACGACGTCGGTGAGCAGCTCTCGCGCCCGGCCAAGGATCGACACCCCCCAACCTACCGGCCGTTCCTCTACGATCCCGCCATCACGTGGGCACGGCGCAGGGGAGGGTTGCCGCGCAGGACGGTTGTCCTGACGCTTGTTCTCGCCTGCCTCGGCGCGGCCTGCTCGGGTGGCGGCGGCGCCGGCCCGCCGGCCGCCGGCCCGCCGGCACGCCCGGGGGAGATCCGCATCGGCGTCGGCGAGGACATCTGGCCCCTCACCGGGGTCGGGCCGAGCTCGAAGCACTTCGCCGCTGGCGAGCTCAACGTCGGCGTCTACGAGCCCCTGGTGTCGATGGCGCCCGACTTCACCGTCCGTCCCGGCCTGGCCGAGCGGTGGGAGCTGGTCGGGCCGGCCACCTGGCGCTTCCACCTCCGCCCCAACGTGACGTTCCACGACGGCCGGCCGTTCGGCGCCGACGACGTCGTGTGGTCGTGGACGGGCCGGGAGTTCATGCCCCGCTCCGTCACCGCCACGCTCGACAAGGTGGTCAAGGTCGACGACCTGACGGTGGACTTCGTGTCGACGGCGCCCAACCTGCGGCTCCCGGAGCAGTTGGTGCACCCCGAGGGACCGATCGTCCCCAAGGGCTCCCACAACGACGCCACGCCGCCGGTGGGGACCGGACCGTTCAAGGTCGTCGACTACCAGCCCCGCCGGGAGGTCGTCGTCGAGCGCTTCGACGGCTATTGGGGCGCCAAGGCGCGCGCCGGGCGGCTCACCTTCCGGTTCATGCCTGACGCCGACGTGCGTCTCGATGCCCTGCGCCGGGGCGAGATCGACGCCGCCACCGGCGTCCCCGGCCCGGCGGTGGCCGCCCTCGAGGCCGACCGGCGGTTCCACGTCGTCCGGGCACCCGCCGGCGCCACCCAGATCCTGACCTTCAACGCGGCCAGCCCGTTCGGGACCGACCGGGTCGTGCGCCAGGCCGTGGCTCTGGCCGTCGACCGCTCCCGCTACGTGGCCGACGTCCTGGCCGGCAACGGGGAGCCGGGGCGGTGGACGTCGCCGCCGGCTGTGCTCGGGGCCGCGGCCCAGGCGGTGCCGGCGCCGGCGTTCGACCCGGCCCGGGCCCGCCAGCTCCTCGACGACGCCGGCTGGAAGCCCGGCCCCGACGGTGTGCGCCTGCTCGGCGCCCGCCGGCTGGCCCTGACGATGATCGGCGGGCCGACCGTGCCCGAGGCGGGCATGCGGCTGGTGGCGGCGGCGCTGAAGGACGTGGGTATGGACGTCGTGGTGAAGAAGGCGGTCGACATCCGCACGTCGGAGCAGAACCGCGACCGCGGCTACGACGTGGAGCTGGCCATACCGAACCAGAACGACGCCAACCCCGCGTTCCTGCTGGCGTCGCGCACCTCGCCCGAGGCCGACTACACGGCGCTGGCCGCCCAGTCCGTCGCCGCCCCGAGCCGTGAGGAAGTGCAGCGGGCGGCCTCGGCCATGACCGCGTTGGCGGTCAGCCGGGACTTCACGGTCGTGCCCCTCGCCGGCGTGGCCCAGACCTACGCCATGCGGGCCGGCGTGGACTTCGGCGAACCCCACCCGTCGGCCATCAACCAGACGTGGGCGACACTGGCCGTGGCCGGGTAGCCGTGCACCCACCGAGCGCAGGACAGCCCGACGGGAGGGCGCTGCAGTTCCGTCTCCTCGGCCCCTTCGAGGTCGCGCTCGACGGCCGGCTGCTCGACATCGGCCGGCCGAAGCAGCGCGCCGTCCTGGCCAACCTCCTCCTCCACGCCAACACCGTGGTATCCGTCGACCGGTTCACCGATGTGCTCTGGCCGGACGGCCCGCCGCCGCGCTCCACCGGCAACCTCCCGGTGTACATCGCCAACCTCCGGCGCCTGATCGAGCCGGAGCGCCCGGCTCGCACCGCGCCCCAGCGCATCCTGACCCGGGCGCCCGGCTACCTCGTGCGGGTCGGGGCCGGCGAGTACGACGTCGCCGACTTCGAGCGGCTCAGGGCCGAGGGCAGCCGCCACCTGGTCGAGAGCCGGCCCCGGGCCGCCCGCCGGGCGCTGGCCGACGGTCTGGCCCTCTGGCGGGGGCGGGCCATGGAGGAGTTCCCGTTCGCCGAGATGGAGGCGGCCCGCCTCGACGGGGCCCGGGTGGCGGCCACCGAGGACCGCATCGCCGCCGACCTGGTCCTCGGCGCCCATCTGGCCGTCATCGGGGAGCTGGAGCACCTCATCGGCGAGCACGGGCTCCGGGAGCGCCTGGTGGAGCTGCTGATGCTGGCCCTGTACCGCTCGGGCCGCCAGAGCGACGCGCTGCGGGCCTATGCCACGGCCCGGGACCGTCTCCGCGAGGAGCTGGGCCTCGAGCCCGGCCCGGACCTGCGCCGGCTCGAGGCCGAGATCCTGGCCCAGTCGCCGGCCCTCGACTGGCACCCGCCGGCCCCCGAGGGCGTGGCCGCGCCGGTGGACACGGGGCCACCGCCGGCCCCGGCCGACCCCTTCGTCGGCCGGGCCGCCGAGCTGGCTGCCATCCGGGGGGCCCTCGGGGGCCCCGACGGCGGGCCGGGCGCCGTCGTCCTCGTGGCCGGCGAGCCGGGGATCGGCAAGACCCGCCTGGTCCGGGAGGCGCTGACCGCGGCAGCCGACCGCGGGTGGGCCGTGGCGTGGGGCCGGTGCGACGAAGTCGACGTGGCCCCACCGTTCGGGCCGTGGATCCAGGTCATCCGGGCTCTCCTGGCCCACCCCGACACCGGCGTGGTCCGGGCCGCCGTCGCCCCCTCGGCGGCGGAGATCGGCCAACTGGTCCCCGAGGTGAAGGAGCTCGTCGGCGAGCTGGCGCCGCCACCGCCGCTCGACCAGGCGTCGGCCCGGTTCCGCCAGTTCGAGGCGGTGGGGGACTTCCTGGCCCGCCTGGCCCACCAGCTCGGCGTGGTCGTCGTGCTCGACGACCTCCACTGGGCCGACCCGCCGTCGCTCCAGCTCGCCGGGCACCTGGCCCGGCGGCTGGCCGGCCAGCCCGCCCACCTCGTCATCACCTACCGCGATGTCGACCCGGCGCCCAACGCCGGCCTCCGCGACCTCCTGGCGTCGCTCGCCCGCCAGCCCGGCCGCGTCGACCTGTCGCTCACCGGCCTCAGCCACGAGGAGGTGGCCGAGTTCGTCGCCCACGAGGCCGGCGTGGCGCCGTCCGCCGGCGTGCTGGCCGCGGTATGGGACCGCTCGGGTGGGAACCCGTTCTTCGTGGGCGAGCTGACCCGCCTCCTGGTGGCCGAGCGGACGCTCACCGTCCCGTCGCCGACGACCGCGGGCGTGCCCTGGGCCGTCCGCCAGGTCGTCGGCCGGCGCATGGAACGGCTCCCCGAGCCGACGCAGCAGCTCCTTGTGGTCGCCGCAGTCGCCGGCACGGACTTCGACCTGCGGGTGGTCGCCCGCGCCGCCGGCGTGTCCCTCGACCAGGCCCTCGACCTGGTCGACGTGGCCGTGGCCGCCGGGCTGGTCGCCGAGGTGCCGGGCGAGGTGGGCCGGTTCGGGTTCTCCCACGCCATCGTCCAGGAGACGATCTACGGCGACCTGGCCGGGCTGCGCCGGGCCGGCCTGCACGGGTCGGTCGCCGACGCCCTCGAAGAGGCGGGGGGCACGGGCCGGGCCATCGAGATCGTCCACCACCTCTACGAGGCCGCCCCCGTCCTCGGCCCGGAACGGGCCATCGCCGCGGCTGGGCGGGCGTCGGCCGCCGCCCAGGGCGCGCTGGCCTACGAGGTGGCCGAGGACCACCTCCGCCGGGCCCTGGCCCTGGTGACGGCGATGGCCGAGGGCCCCGAGCGCGACGGGTACGAGCTTGACGTGCAGGTCCAGCTGGCCGTGCTGCTGACCGTCGTGAAGGGGGTGGCGGTGCCGGAGACGGCGGCGGCGTGGGAGCGGGCCACCGAGCTGTGCCTGGCCGTCGAGGACCAGCGCCGGCTCCTGCTCTCCCTCTGGGGACTGCTCACCTTCGCGTGGGCCAGCGGCGACCTCGACGGGGCCCGGTCGCTCGCCGACCACATGCTCCAGCTCGAACGGTCGTCGGCCGACCCGGTCGTCACCACCACGGCGCAGCTCGGCCTGGGCCTCGTCGCCCTGAGCTGCGGCGACCTGGCCGGCGGGACGGCCCACCTGGCCGCGGCCAAGGAGGTGGTCGACGCCCTCGACGACCACCTGCTGGTCGACGTGACCTTCGCCGACCTGCGGGTGCAGGTCGACAGCTGGCTGAGCATGGCCTGCCACCTCCGGGGCGACCACGCCGGGGGCCGGCGCCTGGCTGACGGCGCGGTGAAACGGGCCGGTACCACTGGAGGCCCCTTCACCATGGCCACGGGGCTCTCCTTCGCCGTCGTCGGCCGGGTGCTGAGCGCCGAGCCGGCCGACGGCCGGCGCCTGGCCGAGGAGCTCATCGACCTGGCCGACCGCCTCCAGGTGGCCGACTTCACCTACCACGGGCGGGTGGTCCGGGCGTGGGCCATGGCCCACATGGGTGCGCCCGAGGACGAGGTCGTGGCCCTGCTCGACGACTTGCCGCCGGCGCTGGCCGCGGGGATCCGGCCCTGGCACCCGTTCTGGCTGGCCCTCACTGCCGAGGTGTGGCAGGGCCTCGGTCGCCCGGCCGAGGCCTTGCGGCTCGTCGGCGACGCCATGGCCGAGATCGACGCCATGGGCGCGTCGTTCTCTGTTGCCGAGGTACTGCGCCTCCGCGGTGAACTCACCCGGGCGATGGCGCCGGCCCGATTACCCGAGGCCCAGGCCGATCTCGACGAGGCGGCACGATTGGCGAGCGAGCAGGGCGCCGCCCTCTACCTCGATCGCGCCATGGCCGCAGGGGCGCGCCTGCCAGAGGCCGGCGGACCGGAGCGGCGATGACGGGGAATGTTCGGGACCCGCCGTCGTACGAGCCCCGCACAGACCGTGCCTGTCAACGTTCGTCCCCCGGCACATTGATCGACCGAAGTGATGCCAACCATGCGCTATGGCGATTAACACCGGATTAACCCGCCGCTCCTGACCGGCCCCACGGTGCCCTCAGGACGGTCCCGGCCCCGCTCCGGGTGGGGCATCGTCACGCCCGAGGGCTCGGCGGACGTAACGCGTGTGGCCGTGGTCAGGCCCGTAGGTGGCCTCGAAGATGACCAGCGCCCGCTCGTGGGCATCGACGGCGCCGGCGGGGTCGCCGAGGTCCCGGCGGACGAAGCCCAGGTTGGTGAGGGTGATGGCGACCTGGGGGTGGTCGGGCCCGTAGGTGGCCTCCTTTATAACCAGTGCCCGCTCGTAGGCCTCGACGGCACCAGCGTGGTCGCCGAGATCCTGGCGGACGTTGCCCAGGTTGGTCAGGGTCATGGCGACGTGGGGGTGTGGGGGCCCATAGGCGGCCTCGAAGATGGCCAGCGCCCGCTCGTGGGCATCGACGGCGGCGGCGGGGTCGCCGAGATCTTGGCGGACGATGCCCAGGTTGGCGAGGGTGATGGCGACCTGGGGGTGTTGGGGCCCATAGGCGGCCTCGAAGATGGCCAGCGCCCGCTCGTAGGCCTCGACGGCGCCGGCGTGGTCGCCGAGATCCTGGCGGACGATGCCCAGGTTGGCGAGGGTGATGGCGACCTGGGGGTGTTGGGGTCCATAGGCGGCCTCGAAGATGGCCAGCGCCCGCTCGTAGGCCTCGACGGCGCCGGCCTGGTCGCCGAGCTCCCGCCGGACGAGGCCCAGGCTGGCGAGGGTGATGGCGACCGAGGGGTGGTCGGGCCTGTAGGCCGCCTCCTTGATGGCGAGCGCCCGCTGGTGGGCCTCGACGGCGCCGGCGTGGTCGCCGAGGTCTTGGCGGACGAGGCCCAGGTTGGTGAGGGTGACGGCGACCGAGGGGTGGTCGGGCCCATAAGCGGCCTCCTTGATGGCCAGGGCGCGAACCAGCAGGTCGTCCGCCGGCCGGAACGAGGCCTGAAGGCGCAGGGAGATGCCCGTCTGGTTGGCCGCGCGGGCCAGGGCGCCGGCGTCGGCACCGAGCGCCTCGGCGTGGTCCATGAGGGCCAGGACGTGGGGGGCCACGTCGGCGAACCAGGCGAAGTTTCGGTGGTCCTCGGCGTCGGGGGCCGAGGCTTCGAGGTGGGCGGCCCACGCCGCCACCAGGGCGGCTTCGCGGTCGGCGTCGAGGGACCACCGGGTGATGTCCTGCACGAGGCGGTGCAGGCGCAGGTGGGCGCCGGCGGCTCGCACCAGGCCGTAGCGGCGCAGGGCGGCCAGGGCGTCGGCGACGTCGGTGCCGCCCAGCAGCCCGTCCAGTACGGCGATGGGGACGCGGTCGGGGGCGACGAAGGCCAGGGCGCCGAGCAGCTCGACGGCGGCGGGTGCCTCGGTGGCCAGGGCCTGGATGGCCAGGTCCCAGGTGGCAGCGACGGGCAGGGGGTAGCCGGGGGGCGCCTCGCTGCCGTAGGCTTTGCGCTGGCCGTCCTTGGTGGTCAGCAGGGCGACATAGCCACCGGCGGTGGTGCCGGGGCGGGCGGCCAGGTAGGCCAGGGCCTGGACCACGGCCAGGGGCAGGCCCCCCAGCCGCTTGGCCAGGGCGGCGATGTCGGCGGGCGCCGAGGTGGCCAGCTCCCGGCCGAGCCAGCCCACCACCACCTCGGGGGCGAGGTACTCGAGCTCGAAGGCCACCTCCCGGCGCGCCGTCCAGGTCTCGTTGCGGGTGGTGACCAGCACCGTGACGCCGCCGGACGGCAGGTAGGGGTGGAGGGCGGCGGCGGTGGTGGCGTTGTCGAAGACCACCAGGGCCGGCGTTCGGCTGGCCAGCAGAGTCCGGGCCGCGGCCACGGCATCGGCCTCGGTGACGTCGTGGGTGGTGGCGTTGCGCACCAGCGTCCGGTACTGGCCGGCGATGAGCTCGGGGCGCTCGGCGTCGACCCACGCGATCACGTCATAGCCCTCGCCGTGGGCGGCGACGTAACCCATGGCCAGGGCGGTCTTGCCGATGCCCCCTGTCCCCGCCACCGGCACGACGGTGGCCTGGCCGTGCCGGGCCAGGTGCTCGTGCAGGCGGGCCAGCTCGTCGCTGCGGCCCACCAGGGGCCACTCCCCGGGGGCGGGCGGGGCCAGGGCGAAGCGGCCCCCCAGGGCGGCCAGGCCCTGGGCCAGGTTGACGGTGACGACGTCGCGCCCGGCGGTGTTGCCGGCGCTCAGCGCGCCGGCCGACGGCCCGGTGGCCGTCAACCTCGTGGGCGCTCGGGTGCCCCCTGGGCCCGGGCCACCACGTCCTGGCCGGCGGAGGAGCCCCGGACGGTGGCCGACCGGCCCTCGGCCCAGATGTCGCGCCCGGCGCGGACGCCCTCGACCAGGGCGTGGCCGTCGACCACCTGGCCGGCCGCCTTGGCTTCGGAGACCAGGGCGGCGACCTCGGTGGCGAGGGCCTCGTCGCGGGCCATCGCCCGGTCGATCTGGCGGGCCAGCTCCTCCAGGGCGTCGGGCGAGCCAGGATCGTCGGCGGCCGCTTCGATCGCCCGGTGGCCTCGCAGGCGGTCCCACAGGCGGCCGACCACCCCCCGGGCCTCCTCGGAGACGATCTCGGTGCCCGCCTCACCGGCGGCCTCACCGGCAGAGGATGCCGCCCCCCGCAGGAGTGCCCACACCAACTGCGCCGCCTCGGCGGCCACCGTCACCAGGTCCATCGGTCCCCCTCGCCGGGTGCATGCCCGTGCCGACAGTAGCGCCGGGCGTGCCGGGCCGGACGGCTCGGGCGCGGCCGCCCGCCGTGCCCACGGCCGGCGTCGAGGCCCCGCCGGTACGGGGAGCCCTCGGGTTGCGACCGGCCCGGCGCGGCGCGTACTGTCACGGCTGGCCCCGATGCCAGCGGACGTCCGCCGTGTCCGGCTGCATCGGGGCCACTCCGCGCCCGGTGGGCCACGCCGGCGCCGGCGCTTACGCGAGCGGCGCCCGGCGCCCCAGCGAACCGAGCTGGGACAGGTCGCGGGGGAACAGCATGGAGGTGGTCCAGTCGGCGACGACCCGGACCTTGCGGGCCAGCCCCGGCATCATCAGCAGGTGGTACGAGCGGCCCATGAGCCACGCCGGCAGGCCGGTGAAGGTGAACCGCAGGACCTGGGCCGTGCCCTGGTTGCGGCCGAGGGTGACGGCCAAGCCCCGGTTCCGGTAGGTGAACGTGGTCGGCTGCCCCACGCCCAGGGCGGCGGCCACGTTCTGGGCGCATACCTTGGCCTGGCGCACGGCGTGCTGGGCCGTCCCCGGGCAGACGCCGCCGTCAGGGTCGGGGACGGCGGCGGCATCGCCCAGGGCGAACACGTCGGACCGCCCCACGGCCCGGATGCCGTCGTCCACGATCAGCCGGCCGGCCTCGTCGGTCTCCAGGCCCAGCCCCGAGCCGAGGGGCGACGGCCGCTGGCCGGTGGCCCACACGATGGTGGCCGACACGTAGGGCGCCACCGCCGGGTCGGAGAGGACGACCGTCTGGTCGACGCAGCTCTCGAGCCACGTGTTCAGGCGGATCTCGACGCCCCGCCGGCGGAGGCGTTCCTCGCAGTAGCGGGCCAGCTTGGGGTCGAGCCCGGGGAGCAACGAGTCGCGGGCCTCGACCAGCACCCACCGCAGGTCGTTGCGGCCGAGCCGGGGGTAGGTGTGGAGGGCGTCGGTGACCAGCGACTCCATCTCGGCCAGGGCCTCGACGCCGGCGTACCCGCCACCGACGAAGGTGAAGGTGAGCAGCTCACGCCGGCGCACCGGGTCGAGCGTGGCGTCGGCGGTCTCGAGCTGGCGCAGCACCTGGTTGCGGAGCCAGATGGCGTCGGCCAGCGTCTTGAACCCCACGGCGTGCTCGTCCAGGCCGGGTACGGCGACCACGCTGGGCACCGAGCCGGGGGAGAGGACGAGCTGTTGCCAGGAGATCTCGTGCTCGGCGCCCGTGAGGTCGCGTGCGACGGCCGTGTGGGCGGCCAGGTCGATGCTGGTCACGTCGCCGACGAGGAGCTGGGTGCGTCGCAGCATCTCCCGAAGCGGGATCACCGCGTGGCGGGGCTCGATGGTGCCCGAGGCGGCCTCGGGGAGGAGGGGCGCGAAAAGGAAGAAGTTCTCCGGGGCGACGAGCAGCACCCGCGGCCCGCCGGGGCGGTCGCGGCCGGCGAGGAGGTGCTGGAGGTGGCGGGCGACGGTGGCGCCGCCGAAGCCGCCACCGACGATCAGGACGTCGAAGGTTCTCAGGCCGCCGACGTTACTGGCGGGGCGCGGCGATCTTGGCGCTGAGGTACGCGGTGATGGCGGCGACGGCCGGCTGGTCGCGGTCGGCGGTGTCGGGCGGGCGGCCCCCGCCGTGGGCCCGGTGGTCGTTCGGGTCGAAGGCCTGGGGCAGGGCGGCGGTGATCTTCTGGAGGGTGGCGGTGGACTCGGCGGTGAAGGTTTGGGCCGAGGTCAGGGCCGCCGCCAGCTTGGTACCGTCGGCCGGGTTGACCAGGGTGGACTGCTTGCCGGTGACCACCAGGGTGGGAACCTTGACCTTGGCCGCCTCGGCCACCGGGTCGAGCCCGTAGATGGCCCGCTGCAGGGCATCCTGGCCGACGGGCAGGACGGTCTGGTGCTCGGGCAGGATGCCCGACCGGTCGGGGAACGACCCCGTGGCCAGCAGCGTCGAGATGACGCCCCGGAAGGCGTCGGCCGAGTCCCGGCTGACGGTGGCCTCGAAGTTGCCGGCCATGACGTCGACCAGGGGGCGGCCCGGCGTGGACAGGAGGACCAGGCTTTTGACCTTGTCGTCGGTGGCCGCCAGC
Organism: Acidimicrobiia bacterium; assembly: GCA_023264995.1. Classification (GTDB taxonomy): domain Bacteria; phylum Actinomycetota; class Acidimicrobiia; order Acidimicrobiales; family AC-14; genus CADCTB01. Next base: position 119,370 of record JAHFUR010000009.1, read on the forward strand.
CGCATGGCGATCACGCCGCCGATGTCGTGGCCGACGACGGCCATGTTGGCCGCGTCGATGCCGGTGCGCTGGGAGAGGAACTGGAGGGCCAGCCGGGCGTCGGTGACCATGTCCTCGAAGGTGAGCTGCTCGCCGGCCTCCATCTTGCTGACGCCCATGCTCCGCCGGTCGTAGCGGAAGGCGGCCATGCCGGCGGCGGTGATGGACTTGCTCAGGTCCTGGTACACCGCGTCACCCGGGACGATGTCGAGGTACCCGTTGCGGTCGTTGCGGGCCACCGTCGGCACGATCAGCACGGCCCCGACCGGCCGCCCGCCCGTGGCTTCCGGCATGGCCAGGGTGCCGCCCATGTGCAGCTTGGCCGCCCCGTCGAACTGCAGGATGGTCTCGCCCTGGCCGAGGCGCAGGTCGGCGATGTCGTTGCTGGTGCCACCCCCTCCCGAGCACCCGGCGGCCAGCAGGCCGATCGACACCAGGACCGCCGCCGACCATCGCCTGCCCAGACCGCGCATGTCGCGAATCTATCCCTCCTTCGCCGCGCAAGACTGCGTCCTCATGGCCAAGCTGACGACGCTGGCAGACGCGGTCGCCGATCTGGTCCATGACGGGGACCTCGTGGCCCTCGAGGGCTTCACCCACCTCATCCCGTTTGCCGCCGGCCACGAGATCATCCGCCAGGGCCGGCGCCGGCTCACCCTGGCCCGGATGACGCCCGATGTGGTCTACGACCAGCTCATCGGCATGGGCTGCGCCGAGCGCTTGATCTTCTCCTGGGGCGGGAACCCGGGCGTCGGGTCGCTCCATCGCCTCCGCGACGCGGTGGAGCACGACTGGCCGGTGCCGCTGGCCCTGGAGGAGCACAGCCACGCCGGCATGGCCAACCGCTACGTCGCCGGCGCCGCCGGCCTGCCCATGGCCGTGCTGCGGGGCTACACCGGGACCGACCTCGGGCGGGTGACGGCCTCGGTGGCCACGGTGACCTGCCCGTTCACCGGCGAGGAGCTGACGGCGGTCGCCGCCTTGAACCCCGACGTCACCGTGGTCCACGCCCAGCAGGCCGACCGCCGGGGGAACGTGGCCGTGTGGGGCATCACGGGCGTCCAGCGCCAGGCCGTCCTGGCCGCCCGGCGGTCTCTGGTGACCGTCGAGGAGCTGGTGGACGTGCTGGCGCCCCGGCCCGGCGGGTTCGTGCTCCCGGGGTGGGCGATCACGGCGGTCGCCGAAGTGCCCGGTGGCGCCCACCCGTCCTACGCCTCCGGCTACAGCGTCCGGGACAACGACTTCTACCGGGCGTGGGACGCCATCAGCCGCGACCGCGACCGCTTCACCGCGTGGATGGCGGAGCACGTCGTTGGGTGACGGGTACACCTCCGACGAGATGATGACGGTCGCCGCCGCCCGCCGCCTGGCCGACGGCGACGTCTGCATGGTCGGCATCGGCCTCCCGAGCCTGGCCGCCAACCTGGCCCGGCGCCTCCACGCGCCGGCGTGCGTGCTGGTCTACGAGTCCGGCACCATCGGCTCGAAGCCCTGGGTGCCGCCACTGTCGATCGGCGACGGCGAGCTGGCCGACACGGCCGATACGGTCGTACCCGTTCCTGAGATCTTCAACGACTGGCTCCAGGCCGGCCGCATCGACGTCGGTTTCCTTGGCGCGGCCCAGATCGACCGCCACGCCCGGCTGAACACCACCGTCATCGGCCCGTACGAGGCGCCGGAGGTGCGGCTGCCCGGGGCGGGGGGCGCGCCCGAGATCGCCTCCTCGGCCCGGCGGGTAATCGTGGTGCTCCGCCATTCGCGGCGGGCGTTCGTCGACCGGCTGGACTTCGTCACGTCGGTGCCCGGTCGCGGCCCGACCGCGGTGATCACCGACCTGGGGGTGCTGGAGGCGGGCTCGACCGACGGGGAGCTGGAGCTCGTGTCGGTCCATCCCGGTGTGGCCATCGACGCGGTGCGGGCCGCGACGGGCTGGGACCTGCGCATCTCGGCCACCGTGCCGGTCACGCCGGCGCCGACCACCCTCGAGCTCGACACCCTGCGGGCGTTCACGGCGTGACGGCCGGCGGCTTCACCTACGAGGGCGTGCCGACGCGGGTGGTGTTCGGCCTCGGTGCCCGGCACGGCTTGGCCGAGGAGCTCGACCGGTTGGGCCTCTCCCAGGTGGTCCTGATCGCGTCGGGGTCGTCGCGGGCCGAGGCCGATGCCATGGTCGCTCGCCTCGACCACCGGCTGACCTGGCGGGTCGACGGGGTCCGCCAGCACGTCCCGGCCGAGCTGGCGCAGGCCGTCACCGCCGATGCCGTCCGCGTCGGCGCCGACGGGGTCGTCACCCTCGGCGGCGGGTCGGCGACGGGCCTGGGCAAGGTGCTGGCGTTGTCAGGCCTCCCGCTGGTGGCCGTCCCGACCACCTACGCCGGCTCGGAGATGACGCCGGTCTGGGGCCTGACCACCGGCGGCCGGAAGGAGACGGGGCGCGACCCGCAGGTCGTGCCGAGGACGGTCGTCTACGACCCCGAGCTCACCTACGGGCTGCCTCCGCTGGTGACCGCGGCCAGCGGGCTGAACGCCCTGGCCCACTGCCTCGAGGCCCTGTGGGCCGAGGGCGCCAGCCCGCTCTCGGGCCCGATCGCCCTCGACGGCGCCCGCACCCTGTGCGAAGCATTGCCCGCGGCCCTGGCCCACCCGCAGGATCCCAAGGCGCGGAGCCGGGCGCTGGTCGGAGCGTGCCAGGCTGGCCTGGCGCTGGCCACCGCCGGCGCCGGCCTGCACCACAAGCTGTGCCACGTCCTCGGCGGGCGCTACGACCTGGACCACGCCCAGACCCACGCCGCCCTGCTCCCGCATGTGGTGGCCTTCAACGAGCCCGCCCTCGGGTCGCTGGCCGCCAAGATGGCGGTGGCCGTCGGCGCCGGCCGGGCGTCGACGGGGGTGCACGACCTGGCCGTGCGCATGGGCCTGACGCCGGCGCTGTCGGAGCTGGGGATGCCCGAGTCGGCCATCGACGAGGTGGCCGCCGAGGTGGCCGCCGCCCCGCCCGCCAACCCGCGCCCGGTCGACGAAGCCGGGTTGCGCTCGGTCCTGCGGGCGGCGTGGGAGGGCGACGGGCCGGGGTGAGCGCGGGCGTCTACGTCCTGGACGCGGTGCGCACGCCGATCGGCCGCTACCGGGGCGCACTGGCGGGCGTGCGGCCCGACGACCTGGCCGCCGGCGTGGTGCAGGCCCTGCTCGACCGTGCCCCCGGGATCGGGGCGGCGACGGTCGACGACGTGGTGCTCGGTGCGGCCAACGGGGCGGGGGAGGACAACCGCAACGTCGCCCGCATGGCCGCCCTGCTGGCGGGCCTGCCCGTGACCGTGCCGGGCGTGACCGTGAACCGCCTGTGCGGGTCGGGCATGGAGGCGGTGGCCCAGGCCAGCCGCGCCATCCTGGCCGGCGACGCCCGGGTGGTGGTGGCCGGCGGCGTCGAGTCCATGAGCCGGGCGCCGTGGGTCACGCTCGACCCTGCCGGGGCGGGCCTGGTCTCGACGGCGCTGGGCTGGCGGCTGGTCAACCCCCGCATGCCGCCGGCGTGGACGGTGCCCCTGGGCGAGGGCGCCGAGCTGCTGGCCGACCGGTCGGGCATCTCCCGGGAGGACCAGGACGCCTTCGCCCTGGCCAGCCACCGGAAGGCGGCGGCGGCCTGGGATGCCGGGCGCTTCGCCGGCGAGGTCGTGCCCGTCGCCGGGGTGGGGTTGGTGACCGACGAGTGCTTGCGGCGGGACACCTCGGCGCCGGCGCTGGCCGCCCTCCCGCCGGCGTTCCGGCCGGAGGGCGGGACCGTGACGGCCGGGAACGCATCGCCCTTGGCCGACGGGGCCGCCGCCCTCCTCCTGGCCGACGGCAACGTCGTGGCCGCCACCGGCCGCCGGCCGCTGGCGCGCGTCGTGGCCCGGGCGGTCAGCGCGGTCGAGCCCCCCTTCTACGGCATCGGCCCGGTGGAGGCGGCCCGGACGGCGCTGGCCAGGGCCGGCGTGGGCTGGGCCGACCTGGTGGCCGTCGAGCTGAACGAGGCGTTCGCGGCCCAGGCCCTGGCCTGCCTGGGCGAGTGGCCGGCGCTCGACCCGTCGCTCGTGAACCCCAACGGCGGGGCCATCGCCCTCGGGCACCCCATCGGCTGCTCGGGCGCCCGCATCGTCGGCGCCCTGGCCCACGAGCTGCGCCGGCGGGGCGGGGGCTTCGGGCTGGCCGCCATGTGCATCGGCGTCGGCCAGGGCATCGCGGTCGTGCTGGAGGGTTGCTGAACCTCAGCCGAGGTGGCGGCCGTCCATGACCCGGAGGGGCTCGGCGATGAGCTCGATCTGTACGCCGTCGGGGTCCTTCAGGTAGATCGAGTCGGTGAGGCCGCGGTCGGGGCCGAGGTAGGGGAGGCCGGCGGCGTCCACCCGGTCACGGATGGCCTCGAAGCTGGGCCGGTCGACGGAGATGGCCAGGTGCTGGACGGCCCCGATGGCCTCGACCGCCTGGGCCAAGCCCAGCCCGGGGAAGTCGAAGAACGCCAGCAGGTTGTCGTGGCCGATGTCGTGGAAGAAGTGGGTCGAGCCCGGGTAGTCGCGGTTCTCCATGACGTCGACGAGCGGGAAGCCGAGCACGTCCTGGTAGAACCGCACCGTCGTCTCCACGTCGCTGCAGATCATGGCCAGGTGGTGCACGCCCCGGGCGCTCGACGCCGGCCGCTCCTCCGCCGGCTTCAGATGGGCGGCGGCGATGGCCTGCCGCCGGGCTTCGAAATCGGTTGCCGTGGTCATGGGCGCTCACGGTAGCCCGATGCTCCGGCGACCGGGCCGGGCCTGATGCGTGCCGGCCGTCCGGCTTGCCCACGACGGGTGGGACTGTCCCGCTTTCCCACCACGGGTGGGACAATGGAGCACAATGCGGGACATGCGCTCCGTGGTATGCGACGACGACCCGATGATCGCCATGATCGCCTCCATGCTGCTCAAGAGCGAGGGCTTCGAGGTGACCACCGTGGGCTCGGCAGCCGAGCTGGCCAGCGAGCTGGCCGTCGGGCCGCCGGATCTCGTGGTCCTCGACCAGGAACTTCCCGATGCATCGGGCGAGGAGCTGATCGCCGTGATCAAGGCCGCGGCCCCGGCCTGCCGGATCATCCTGTTCTCGGGCCGCGAACCGGAGGCCGATGCGTCCAGTGAGGTGTTTGCCCGGGTCTCTAAGCAGGGTACCGACGGGCTTGCCGCGGCCATCCACCGCGCCGCGACCGAATAGGTCCCCGGTGGGAGGCGGGTGGCCCGAGCCGGTGGCACCGGGCCGCGAGCCGGTGCTTGCTAGGGTCGGGTCGTCGGCGAGGGGACCGTGTCACGGTCTCGACCAAGCCAGGCGGCCCAGGTGTTCCGGTTGCCCTGAGAGGAGCTGGTGGTGAGCGTGCGGTCGTTCGTCAACCGGCTGGGGAGCCGGTACCGCCACCGCGTCGTCGCCGGGCTGCTCGTCGTCTGCCTGCCGATCGTGGCCGTGCTCACCGCCCTCTTGACCACCAAGGCCTCTCGGAGCCTGACGGCGGCCGCCGGCCACAGTGGCGAGGTCGTCGCCCGGGCGGTGGCCCTCAACGTCGAGGCGTTCGTGAACGAGCGGAAGGCTGACCTGCGGGTGCTGGCCGGCACCGCGTCGGCGTCGCTCACCGATCCCCTGCTGGCGCCGGCGCTCGTGCGCAGCGACAAGGCCTCCGGCGCGTTCGACCTGTTGGAGGTCGTCGACCTCACCGGCCGGGTGGCGGCGAGCAGCCGGCCCGAAGCGTCCTTCGACCCCAGCGGTGAGCCCTGGTTCCGGATGGCGGCGAGCGGTCAGAGCGTGGTGACCACCCCCGCCGAGGTCGGCGGCGACTTCCGCTGGCTGATCGCAGCTCCGGTGCTCGACAGTTCGGGCCGCCCCTCGGGCGTGGTGGTCGGTGATCTCGACGAGGCCGCGCTCCACGGGCTCCTGAACGCCGAGCTGGTGGATGGCACCGGTCAGGTCGTGGCCATCGACGGGGCGCACCACGTGGTCTACGACACGAGCTTCGGTACGGTCGACGGTGCCGGCCTCCTGGCCAAAGGGGGCCTGCGCACCACGGTCACGAACCCGGCCGTCCTCGCCGCCCTCGACGGCCGTTCGGGTTGGGCCCGCTTCCGGCAGAACGGCAATGAGCTGGTCGCCGGGTACGACCACGTCGAGAGCCTCGGCTGGGCGCTGGTGGTCGAGCAACGGTCGTCGGCGGTGCTGGCACCCGTCCGCAACGAGCGCAGGGAAGCGGTGCTGTTCGCCATCGCCGCCGCCGTGGTGGCGACGCTGCTCGCCCTCGTGTTCGCCCGGCGGGAGGCCCGCTTCCTTGTCCGGCTGGCCGACGAGTCCCATGCCGCCAGCGCCGACGTGAGCTCGGCGGCGGCCGAGCTGTCGGCATCGTCGGAGGAGCTGGCGGCCACGACCACCGAGCAGAGCGCGGCGGTGACCGAGGTGTCGGCCACCACCGAGGAGCTGGCCCGGGCGTCGGGCTCCATCGCCGACACCGTCGACGAGGTGGCCGCCCAGTCGGCGGAGACCCGTGACAACCTGGAGCAGGCCGAGTCCGACATCATGGCGTCGAGCGAGCGGACCCTGGCCCTCGCCGACCGGGTCGGCGAGATCGGCGCCATCCTCACCCTCATCAACGAGATCGCCGACCAGACCAACCTCCTGGCCCTCAACGCGGCGATCGAGGCCGCCCGGGCCGGCGACAGCGGTCGGGGCTTCGCCGTGGTGGCCGAGGAGGTCCGCCGGCTGGCCGAGCGGTCCAAGGCCTCGGCGGCGGAGATCGCCATCATTGTCGAGGGCGTCCACGCCGAGACGGCGGCCACGGTGATGGCCATGGAGAAGGGGGCCTCGCAGATGCAGCGGGGCCTGCGCCTGCTCGAGGGAGTCACCGACGCCACCGCCCAGGTGCGCCTCACCACCCAGCAGCAGCACTCGGCCACCGCCCAGGTCGTCGAGACCATGGAACAGCTCACCGACGCCAGCCGCCAGGTCTCCGCCACCGCCCAGCAGATCGCCGATGCCGCCGCCCTCCTCGCCTCGCTGTCGGCCGACCTGCGGGCCACGGCGGACGCCGCCAAGAGCAGGTACTGACAGGTGGGGCTCCGGCCGAGGTGGCGGGCCCTACGGGGCCAGTTCGTGGTCCGGCTCGTGGCCGGGTTCCTCGTCGCATCGGTCCCGGTCACGGTGGCGGTGGCGGTCATCCTCACGCGGGAGTCCTCGAACAGCCTCACCGCCGGCGCCCGGTCGAACAGTGAGCTCCTGGCCCGCACGATCACGACCAACGTGGGCGACTTCCTGGCCGAGCGGCGCCAGGATCTCGACCTGATCGGTGCCCAGGCCTCGGCCGGGCTGGCCGACCCCGGCGTGGCCAGCATCGTGAGCCGGGTGGCCAAGCTGTCCACCAACTTCGACCTGGTGGAGGTCACCGACCTCACGGGGCGGGTGGTCGCCTCCAGCCGCAGCGACGGCGGCTTCGACCCCAGCGGGCAGCCGTGGTTCCGCGCCGTGGCCGGCGGCCAGTCGGTCGTCAGTTCGCCCATCGAGCTGGCGGGCGACTTCCGGTGGTACCTCGCCACCGCGGTGCTCGACCCCAGCGGTCGCCCCCTCGGCGTCGTGGTCGGCGACATCGACGAGGCGGTGCTGAGCGACCTGCTGAAGGACGAGCACGACGACCAGGGGACCCATGTCCTCATCGCCGACAAGGAGCGCCACCTCGTCTACGACACCTCCATGGGGAGCCTCGACGGGCCGGCGCTCCTGGCCAAGGGCGCACTGCGGACGTCGCTCGACAACGTCGCCGTGACCCGGGCCGTGGCCGGCGAGTCGGGGTCGGCCATCTTCAGCGACCGGGGCACCAAGGTCGTGGCCGGGTTCGACCACGTGGCCGCGGCCGACCTGGTCATCGTCGTCGAACAGCCGGACCGCCGGCTGCTGGCGCCGGTCCGCCGTGCCCGCGACCTGGCGATCGTGGTCACGGTCCTCGGCACCGCGCTGGCCATCGGTTTCTCGGTCGTCTTCGCCCGCCGGACGACGCGGCCGATCGTGGCCCTGGCCAACGGGGCGGCGGCGGTGGCAAGGGGCGACCTGACCGTGGTCGTCGACCCGGGCGGGTCCGACGAGCTCCGGCGTCTGGCCGTGACCTTCAACGCCATGGTCGCCGGCCTGCGCAGCCTGGTCGCCCAGCTCCGATCGGCCAGCGCCGACGTGAGCTCGGCGGCGGCCGAGCTGTCGGCATCGTCGGAGGAGCTGGCGGCCACGACCACCGAGCAGAGCGCGGCGGTGACCGAGGTGTCGGCCACCACCGAGGAGCTGGCCCGGGCGTCGGGCTCCATCGCCGACACCGTCGACGAGGTGGCCGCCCAGTCGGCGGAGACCCGTGACAACCTGGAGCAGGCCGAGTCCGACATCATGGCGTCGAGCGAGCGGACCCTGGCCCTCGCCGACCGGGTCGGCGAGATCGGCGCCATCCTCACCCTCATCAACGAGATCGCCGACCAGACCAACCTCCTGGCCCTCAACGCGGCGATCGAGGCCGCCCGGGCCGGCGACAGCGGTCGGGGCTTCGCCGTGGTGGCCGAGGAGGTCCGCCGGCTGGCCGAGCGGTCCAAGGCCTCGGCGGCGGAGATCGCCATCATTGTCGAGGGCGTCCACGCCGAGACGGCGGCCACGGTGATGGCCATGGAGAAGGGGGCCTCGCAGATGCAGCGGGGCCTGCGCCTGCTCGAGGGAGTCACCGACGCCACCGCCCAGGTGCGCCTCACCACCCAGCAGCAGCACTCGGCCACCGCCCAGGTCGTCGAGACCATGGAACAGCTCACCGACGCCAGCCGCCAGGTCTCCGCCACCGCCCAGCAGATCGCCGGCGCCGCCGCCCTCCTCGCCTCGCTGTCCGCCGACCTGCGGGCCACGGCGGAGCACCAGGGCGGGAGGGCCGACCGCTGAGCGTGCGCGCCCTGCTGGTGCCGGTCGGGACCGACTGGTACGCCCTCGACCTGGGGTCGGTGCGCGAGGTCGTGGCCCGGCCGGTCGTCACCGCCGTGCCCAGCGGCCCACTGTCGCTCCTTGGCCTGTTCAACCTCCGCGGGGAGATCGTGCCGCTGTTCGACACCGCCACCCTTCTCCGCCTCGGACAGATGGCCACCGGCCCGTTCGCCGCCATCGTCCACACCACGCATGGCTCGGCCGGGCTCTCGGTCTCCGGGGTCCCGGAGTCGGTCGAGCTCGGGGAGCCCGAGCCGATGGACTCCGTCGTGGGCCTGGCCACCTACGCCCTGGGTACACGGCTGGCCACCCTGGTCGACGTCGAGGATCTGCTGACGGGTGAGGCGGTCCGAGGGCTGGACGGATGACCCCCCAGCGACGCACCGCGGACCGGCGGCGATGATCCCCGCCGGGCATGAGGAGCAGTTCCGGGCCATGTTCGCCCAGGAGGCCGACCAGCGCCTGGCTAGCCTCAGCCGCCATCTCCTGGCTCTCGAGGAGGCGAGCGGCGACGACGAGCTGATCGCCTCGGTGTTCCGCGACGCCCACAACCTCAAGGGGGTGGCCGCGGTCGTCGGGCTCGACGATGTGGCCCGCGTGGCCCACGCCATGGAGGACCTGCTCGAACGGCTGCGCAGCAAGGAGCGCCTGGTCACCCCGGGCGTGGTCGACGTGCTCCTCGCCGCCACCGACGGCCTGGTGGTGATGATCCCCGCCGTCCTGGCCGGCGAGGACCAGTCGGCGGCGGCCGAGGCCCTCGAGCACCGGATCCGCCTGGTCGTCGAACATCCCGAAGCCGCCCCGGCGCCGGCGGCGGAAGCCCCGGCCGGGCCCGCCGGCGCCGCGCCG
>JAHFUR010000042.1 GCA_023264995.1 Acidimicrobiia bacterium
GGCCGCCGGCGGGCCCGACATCGACCTCGGCGCCCGGCTGGCCCTGGCCGCCGGCGACGCGGGGCGGGCCGCCGGGCTCTATGAGCAGGCCGGCCGGCGGGCGGCGCGCCACGGGCTCCCCGCCGACGCCGCCGGCTACTTCGAGCGGGCCATCGAGGTGCTCCCCTCCGACCGGCCGGCGCTCCCCCTCCACGAGGCCCTGCTCCACGCCCTGGCCGCGGCGGGCGACGCCACGCGGGCGCTGCAGGTCGGGGCCACGGTGCGCCGCCAGTTGGCGGCGGCCGGCGTCGGCGGGAGCCGCCAGGTCGAGGCCACCGTGGCCATGGCCAAGGCGACGGCCAACGCCGGCCGGTGGGAGGAAGCCGACCAGCTCCTGCGCGCCGTGCCCGCCGGCGCCCGCCCGCCCGGCGCCCAGGCGCTGCACGGCTCGGTGTTCATGGCCCTCAACCGCTTCGACGACGCGGCGCAGTCGGCGTCGCTGGTGCTGGCTGACCCGGCCGCCCCACCCGCCGCGGTCTGCGAGGCGGCCGAGGTGATGGGGCGGCTAGCCCGGCGGTCCGACCTGGCCGAGGCCCGCCAGTGGTTCGAGCACGCGGTGGGGACCGCCGAGCTCCACGGCTTGAGCCTGTGGCGGGCCCGCGCCCTCCACGAGCTGGCGACCATCGACCAGCTCCGCACCTGCGCCGTGGCCGGCCTGCTCGACGCCCGCGACGCGGCGATCGTGGCCGGCGCTCCCGGGCTCCTCGCCGCCGTGGAGTTCCACGTCGCCGCGCTCCACGGCGTGCGCTTCGAGATTGCCGAAGCCCTCGCCGCCGCTCGTCGCTGTCTTGACGCCGCCAGCCGGCTGGGCGCCGAGCGCCAGGAGGCGTGGGCGTGGAACCTCATCGCCCAGGCCCACGCGTCCGGTGGGGAGCGCGAGCGGGCGCGGGCCGCGGCCGACGAGGCGTTGCGGATGGGCGGAGGCGACCCGGAGATCGTCGGCGTGGCCCTCGGGACGGGCTACGGCTTGGCCGCCCTGATCGCCGACGACATGGGCACGGCTCTCAGTCGGTGGCGGGAGGCCATCGCCGCCCTCCGGTCCCTGCCTGCACCCGCCCCCCTCCCGCCCTGGTACCTGTGGGCCCTCTTGGCGACGGTGTACGACCTCGAGGGCGACGGCGGCACGAGGGCCCGGGCTGAGACCGACGTGCCCGAGCTGCGGACCGCCACCGGGCCCGACGGCCTGTGGCACCTGGCCGAAGCCGTCGCCGCCGGCCGGCGGGGCGACACCGAGGGTGCGGCGCGAGCCGTCGCCGCCGCCGACGAGCGCTTCGCCCTCTGCCCGGCGTTCGCCGGCTACGCCCACCTCGGCCACCGGGTGGCGGCCGAGGCGGCCATCGCCGACCGGTGGGGTGAGCCGGCCCGCTGGCTGGCCGAGGCGTCGGCCTGGGCCGCCCCGCGCCACCTCACCGGGATCGGCCGGGCCTGCGCCGCCCTGGCCCGGCGGGCCGGCGTCCGCCAGCGGCGACCGGGCCGGGGCGAGACACCGGTCCCCGCTCACCTCGCCCGCCTCGGCGTCACCGGCCGGGAGGTCGACGTGCTGCAGCTTGTGGCGGAGGGGTGCACCAATAAGGAGGTGGCCGAGCGCCTCTACCTCTCTCTACGGACGGTGAAGGGCCACGTCGAGAGCCTGCTGGCCAAGACCGGGTCGGCGAACCGCACCCAGCTCGCCGCCTTGGCCGGGCCGGCGGCCTAAACCGGTCAGACGGCCGGTCCGCTCCCGGTCGCCGGGGCGCATGCTCAGAGGACACCGACCCAACCAAACGGAGGAACCTTTGATGAACGAGCACCCCAACACCGTCCTGGCCCGCACCATGGTGGACGCCTTCAGCCGGGGCGACCTGGCCACCGTGGCCGCCGCCTTCGCGTCCGACGCCGTCTGGGACCTGCCAGGCCGGGGCACCGTCGCCGGCCGCTACGTCGGCCCCGACGCCATCATCGGCTTCCTGGCCACCGCCTACGAGCGCTCCGGCGGCACGCTGAAGCTCGACGTGTTCGACATCCTGGGCAACGACTGGGGCGCGGTGCAGGTCCAGCGGGTCACCGCCGAGCACGGCGGGCGCACGCTCGACTGCGTCGAGGTCCTGGCCCACGAGATGGCCGCGGGCAAGATCGTCCGCACCTACCACCGGCCCGACCAGCACGCCATCGACGCGTTCTTTGCGTGAGACCGGCGGACTGATTGGTCCTGGCGATGGCAACCATCGCCAATTTCAATCATCTGGGGCCGCTCTATGCGATTTGTCCTTATTGCGACGGCGACATCTACCCAGCAGGATAGGCCGGTAACCCATCTGGGTCCTGTACGGCCCACGACGATCAAGGAAGGCGTGACAATGAGGTCTCTTCGGAAGCTGGCGGGCGCAGGGCTGGCCGCCGCAGCAGTGGGCGTGGTCACGGCAGCCACGGCCTGGGCCTGCGTGTCCGGCCCCGCGGTGCTGATGAACAACTCCACGATCAAGGCCGGCGACACGATCCAGATCAAGGCCACCAACTTCACGAAGCCCGAGAACGTCATCGTCCGTTTCAACGCTCTCGACGGCGCCGTCCTGGCCGACCTGGGCGCCCCGAAGAACGGCGCCCTCGAGGGCAACGTGACCATCCCGGCCACCACCAAGCCCGGCTCCTACGTGCTGCTCTTCACCCAGACCTCCGCCGACGGCAAGCCGTCCCAGGTGCCGGCCCGCTCGCTGATCCAGGTCACCGGTGACTCGGGCACCCAGCCCGTGCTCGGCGCCACGCCGGCGTCCAGTGCCCGCATCGACAGCCTGGTCACCGCCCACAGCGACTCCGTCAGCGGCGGCACCCTGGCCCTGGTCGCCATGGGCGTGGGCGGGATCGCCCTGTTCCTGGCCGGCATCGCCACCCTGATGACCAGCCGCCGGAGCAACGCCCCGGTCGCGGCCAAGGCCCGCAGCTAACACCAGGTTCCCGCACCACCAGTTGTCGGGGCGGCCTCCCTTTCTTCGTGGAAGGGAGGCCGCCGTCGTGTTCCCCCAAGATCAGGAGCAGATGTGAAGAGACGTCCCCAGCGGGCCTTTGTCGCCCTCGCCGCCGGCGCCATCGGCGCCGTCATGCTGGCTGGGCCCGCCCCGGCGGCCAACCCGACCGGATTGACCAAGCCCACCCAGGCCTCCAAGGCCGACCAGGACCCGGCCCGCCTCTACGGCAGCCCCTCGCTGGCGGTCGACCCCGAGAACCCCATGCACATGGTGGCCGGCTGGGGTGACCTGCGCAGCCGGCGCTGCGGCGTCCTGCGCTCCACCGACGGTGGCGTGACCTGGACCCGGCCCGACGCCTCGCCCGACACCTCCACCTTCCCGTTCTGCATCCAGCAGCAGGGCGGTGTCATCCAGGCCCCGATCGCCTTCGGCGGCAAGGGCATGCTCTACATGGCCCTCGCCGGCTGGGGCCCCGAGGACATCGGCCGTAGCTCCGGCGCCGTCATGGTGGCCCGCTCGTCGAACCTGGGCGACTCGTGGGAGACCACGGTCGTGCGCTCCGACCGGGGCAAGACCGGCGAGCAGGACGAGGACTACCGGCCGGTGCAAGACATCGCCGTCTTCCCCCAGAAGGGTGTCGACGACGTCGTCTACCTCACCTTCGCCATGGCCCGCCCGGGCTTCGTCGCCCCCAACGCCGCGCCCGGCCTGCCCATGGTGGCCGTGTCCCGTGACGGCGGCCGCACCTTCGACCAGGGCACCAACCTGGCCGACAAGGTCTTCGACGACCAGGCCATCCGTGACCGGGCCATCGCCGCAGTGACCACCACGGTGCCCGCTCCCGGCGTCACCACCACCACCGTGGCCGCCCCGCCGGCCGGTTCCAAGGCGGCCACGCCCAACCAGGCCGCCAACTTCGGCAGCCGGGGCGGGCGCAACGGCCACACCGTCGCCACCGACGGCAAGGGCAACGCCTACGTCATCTGGGGCGCCGGCACGGCCAACATCACGCCGTCCCCCCCGGGCGCCCTGTTCCTGTCCAAGTCGTCTGACGCGGGCAAGACCTGGACCACGACCCAGGCCACGCCCTACGGCTACGACAACCCCACGGGCGGTCCCGCCTTCGCCGGCCAGCAGATGGCCGTCAGCAAGAACGGCACCATCCACATCGTCTACGGGTTCAACCCCAAGCCCGAGCTGGCCGCCTACGGCGAGGTCTACTACCGGGCGTCCTACGACGGGGGCAAGACCTTCACCGCCCTCAAGGACCTGAGCGACGACGACCCCAAGAACCTGGCCGCCCAGTTCTTCCCGAACGTGAGCGTGGCCCCCAACGGCCGCGTCGACGCGGTCTGGTGGGACACCCGTGACGACCCGGGCATCCGCTCCAACGACGTCTACTACGCCTACTCCAACGACGACGGCAAGACCTGGAGCAAGAACCAGCGCATCACCGACCAGAGCGTCGACCGCCGCCTCGGCGTCTACGGCCTGGGCTACGACATCGCCGCTCCCCCGGGCGTGGCCTCCACCGACCAGTACGCCCTCGTGGGCTGGGACGACACCCGCAACAGCGGGCCGGCGCCCACCGGGTTCAACGCCGAGCTCGGCACCGGCCTCCAGGACGTGTACACCGCGGCCGTGCAGTTCGAAGCCCTGGGCGGGGGCGGCACGTCCAACGCCGCCAAGATGGCCCTGGCTGCCGTCGTCGGCATCGTGGTGGTCGGCATCGTGCTGGTGATCGCGGCCATGGCCGCCCGCCGGCGCAACCCACCGGCCACCACCACCAAGACCACCGGCTCGAAGGCGGGGGCCAAGGTCTGACCGTGCCGTAGCATGCGAAGTCCGCAAGGCGGAAGCGAGGCCCGACGAACCACCCCCACGGTTCCTCGGGCCTCGCTCCGTTCGGGGGCCCGTTTGGCTGGAGAGGAGCTCAGGCCTGCTCGGCCCAGACCTCGATGGTTTCCAGCACGGCGCCGCCGTAGGTCGTGACCATGGCCACGTCCAGGGCGTCACGGCCCCGGCCGATGACGACCCGGCCGGTGCGGGGGATGTTGTTGCGGGGGTCGAAGGTCCACCACCGGTCCCCCAGGTAGGCCTCGAACCAGGCGCAGAAGTCCATCGGCGCGCCGGTGGGCTCGACGCCGATGTCGGGGAGGTAGCCGAAGACGTAGCGGGCCGGGATGTTCATGCACCGGCAGAAGGTGAGCCCGAGCTGGGCGAAGTCGCGGCAGACCCCGACCCGCTTCTCCCAGATGTCGACCGCCGTGGTCGTCGGCGTGCTGGCGCCGGCCTGGAAGGTGACGTGCTCGTGCACCCAGTCGGCGATGGCCTGGACGCGGGCCCACCCCGGCTCGGTCGAGCCGAACAGCTCCCAGGCCTGGTCGTGGAGCAGGTCCGACAGGCAGAACCGGCTGGGCAGGAGGTAGACGAGGGCCTCGTTGGGCAGATCCTCGATCAGGAGCTGGGCCGCACCGGGCTCAGCCGGGTCGGTCCCGGCGGGGACGTCGACCATGGCGTCGTAGCGGACCAGGTTCTGGCCCTCGACCAGGCTCAGGCGGTCACAGACGTTGCCGTAGGCGTCGAGGTAGGTCGAGACCGGCAGCGCCGGCGTCGTGCTCCACGCGTGCGACAGCAGCCAGTGCGGCCCCTCCGGGCGGGGGCGGACCTGCCAGATGGTGGGCGTGGGCGCGGGAGCGCGGTAGCGGAACTCACAGCCCACGCGCACCTGCACCCGGTGATCCTGCCCGCCCTTCGTGAACGGGACATGTCCGCAGGGGTGACGATCGCGTGAAGTGCGCCTAGACGGTGATCTCCACCAGTTGCCGGGAGGCCTCACCCAGGTGCATGGCGCACGGGGCGGCGTTGGTGTGGGGCTCGGCCCGGAGGCAGAGCTGGGTGGCCCGCCGGGCCAGCTGTTCCTGGTCCGTGCCGGGCTCGGGGCTCCGAAGATCGACGGGTTCTTCCGATCGCAGTGCGCTCATGGCATCCACCCTCTCTTCCGAACGTGTCGACCGGATTTTACGGCCGGCGCCCGACCACGTCGAACCGGGGCCCGGTCGACCTACGCTTCCCGCGTGCCCGAGATGCCCGAGATGCAGGCCCTGGCCGAGCGGTTGGAGGCTGCCGTCGGCGGGGCGACGTTCGAGGGGGCCACACCCCTGTCGTTCTCGGCGTTGAAGACGTACGCGCCGACGGCCGAGAGCCTGGCCGGGCGCCAGGTGGCCACTGTCGGTCGCCGGGGGAAGTACCTCGCCATCGACTTCGACGGTCCCCGCATCCTCGTCCACCTCTCCCAGGGAGGCCGGGTCGACGTGGAAAGCCCGCCCAAGAGCACGCGGCCGAAGTTCGGGGTCGTCCGCTTCCTGTTCGACGGTCGGCCCTCGGTGCTGGTCAAGGAGTTCGGCACCGAGCGCAAAGCGGGCTGGTGGGTGCTGGCCGAGGGCGACGACGGCCCGCTCAGCGGCCTCGGGCCGGAGCCGTTCTCCGACGAGTTCGAGGAGCTGGTCCTCCACGGCACCGACGGCCGGCGGGTCCACACCCTGCTGCGCAAGCAGTCGACGGTGGCGGGGATCGGGCGGGGCTACACCGACGACAGCCTGCACCGGGCCCGGCTGTCGCCCTACGCGTCGCTCACGTCGCTCACGGCCGAGGAGCGCCGGCGCCTGGTCGACTCGGTGCGGGCGGTGCTGACCGAGGGGCTCGAGGTCGAGCGGGACCGCACCGGCGGCCTCCCGACCAAGGTCGGCGACCACTGGGTGGTGCACAACCGCCACGGCACCCCGTGCCCGGTGTGCGGCGACGGCCTGCGCCGGGTGTCCTACGAGTCCTACGAGGTCACCTACTGCCCGGCGTGCCAGACCGGGGGAAAGATCCTGGCCGACCGCCGGATGTCACGCCTGGTTCGCTGACGCCCCCGCACCCTCGAAGATGGCGGCCTTGACCCCTCGGTCGGCCAGGGCGGCCAGGAAGGGGCCGGGCTCGGCCATGGTGGCCAGGCCGCCGGCGCCGGTGCGGGCCAGTCGGCCGTCGACCGCCCACCGGGCGGCGAGGGCGGCCACCGCGCCGGCGGCCACCGCCGGCCGGTCGACGGCGCCGAGCACCCGGTCGCTGCGGACGTCGCCCTGGCGGCCCCGGACCTCCACCCGCACCCCGCCCAGGCTGCCCTCGGGGTGGGGCCGGCGCAGCATGGGCAGGTGGGCGGTGAGCCGGTCGCGCCGGTTGGCACCCACCCGAGAGGTGATCCGCTCCGCGTCGGGGAACGCCGGCGTCAGGAGCAACGGTTCGGGAAGGGCGGCGCGGTAGCAGTCGACCCCGCAGACCGGGTCGGGGAACCAGATCAGGCTCCGGCCCGACCCGCCCCGCCGGCGCTGCCAGACCCCCTGCGTGCCGTCGACCGCCGGGCCCCGCAGGGCGAGGTGGTGCTGGCGGGCGCACGCCGGGCCGCCGGCGCCCACCTTGGCGACGTGGATCTCCTCCACGTGCTCGAAGGTGCGGGCAGCCAGGGCGGCCAGCAAGCAGGAGAGGCCGGGCGAGAAGCCGGCGCCGACGACCACGTGCACCCCCCGCTCGACGGCCTCGGCGTCGAGGGCCAGCAGGTCACGGACGTCGTCGACGTCGTCGGACACCGACACCACCGACGCCCCGCTGTCGAGGGCGGCTTCGGCCGCCTCCCGGTGGCCTCGTGGCCCGGCCAGGATGACCACGCCTGCGCCCTCGGCGGCGATGGCCACGTCGGCCACGGCAAAGGCGGGCTCGCCCAGCGACTCGACCACGGCGTGCAGGCGCGCCGCCCTGGGCTCGACGATGCCCAGGCTGTCGACGGTGCCCATGAAGAGCAGCTGGCGGGCGGCGCGCATGCCCACCGCGCCCGCCCCGACCACCACGGCGCGCACCGTTACTTCAGTTCCGGTCCGGTGAGCTCCCGCCAACCGCCCTGCTGGAGGGGGACGGGCCCGCCCCGCTTGAACCGCACGCCGGCGGCGGCGATGCCGGCCAGGACCAAGGCCAACGCCCCGCGCCGAAGCGCCTTCATCCCGCGGACCCGGCCCGTGGGGCTAGCTGGAATCGAACCAGCGACCTCACCCTTATCAGGGGTGCGCTCTAACCGACTGAGCTATAGCCCCGCAAAAGTGCTGGTCAAAGCACTTTTCGGTGGAAAAGTCGCTTCGCACAGCGTTGTTACAGCACACACCCTGACCTCTGGCGACCCGCGCCGCAGTGTAGAGGGGCGCGCGGGAGCGCGCACCCTGAACCTGGGCTACCCGACCGGGGGAACCGAGGTGCGATGGTGACGCTGGACGACCTGATCGACTCATTCGAGAGCAGTCTACGGGCCGGCAATCGGACGAGCGACTCGACCTCCTTTCCGACCGCAAGGCCATCAAGGAACTGCGGGACGCCGAGCTCGCCGTCGCCGCCGGCGACGTCGTCCATGGTGTGGACGCGGTGCGCGGACGGCGTGGTGGCTGATGCCGCTCCGTACGGGCTCGTCGTAGCCGGGCCTGCGGCGCGAGCAATCGCGAAGGCTCTGCCCGAGGCGGTCGCTGTTGCTGCCGTCGCACTGGTCACCGGCGATCTCGTCACCGCTCCGCGCCGCGTTGGCAAGCCGTTGCGGCGGGAACTCGAGGGGCTCTGGATCGCCCGTCGAGGCACCTTTCGCGTGGTGTACCGCATTGACGACGAGAACCACGAGGTCGTCGTGCTTCGAGTCGATCACCGGCGTGACGTCTACCGCAGAACCTGACCTTTGAGAGCAACCCGGGTGCGACGGGGCATCGAACGCTAGAATTCTGTACATGACGACCCTCCCTGTCGCTGAAGCTCGGGCCAAGCTCTCTCGGTTGGTCGAGGAGGCCTCGAGCACGCACGCCCGCTTTGAGATCACGCGCAGCGGCCAGCGGGTGGCGGTGCTCCTCGGTGCGGACGACTACGACGCGCTGCGCGAAACGATCGCCGTCCTTGCCGACGTCGAGCTCCTGCGCGCCCATACCGAGGGTATGGCCGCACTCCAAGCCGGGGACAGCCTCGATGCCGAGGGTCTTGCCGGCGCCATGCGTGCAGCTGGGCGGCTGGCACCCTCGGCGTGAGCGGGGAGCCGTACGGCCTCCGCATCGCTGGCCCGGCTGCCCGAGCCCTGGCCGGACCACTACCACCAAAGATCGCCGCGGCCGCCTATGCCTTCATCACCGGGCCGCTGCTCGAGAACCCCCGGCGGGTTGGAAAACCACTCGATGCCCCCCTTGCGCCGGCGTGGTCAGCGCGGCGGGGCGCCTATCGCGTCGTCTACCTGATCGACGACGCCTCGCGGACCGTCGTCGTGACCGCCGTCAAACACCGAAGCGACGCCTACCGGCCCTGATCCGGCCGACCTGCCTGCTGGACCCGGCCTATGCGCTCGTGTGGGCCCGGGCCGGCGGTTCGAACTTGTACCCCAGGCCGCGGATGGTGACGATCGAGACCGGTACGGCCGGGTCGGCTTCCACCTTCGAACGCAGGCGCTTGATGTGCACGTCGAGCGTCTTGGTGTCGCCGACGTAGGACGGGCCCCAGATGCGGTCGATCAGGAGCTCCCGGGTCAGGACCCGGCCGGCGTTGCTGACCAGCGCCTCGAGCAGCTCGAACTCCTTGAGCGGGAGCTTGACGAGCTCGTTGCGCACGAAGACCTCGTGGCGTTCGACGTCGAGACGGACCGGGCCGACCTCGACGATGGCCACGCTGCCGGCCGGTTCGGGGCTGGGCGCCCGGCGGAGGGTGGCCCGGATGCGGGCCACCAGCTCGCGCATCCGGTAGGGCTTGGAGACGTAGTCATCGGCGCCGACCTCCAGGCCAACGACGACATCGATCTCCGAGGTCCGGGCCGACACCATGATGATCGGGACCCGGGAGTGGGTGCGGATCTGGCGGCAGACCTCGATGCCCGACACCGACGGCAGCATGACGTCGAGCAGGACCAGGTCGGGGTGGACAGCGTCGAACCGCTTCATGGCCTCGACGCCGTCGCGGGCCACCTCCACCCGGAACCCCTCACGCTTCAGCCCGATGGACAGGGCCTCGACGAAGGACTCCTCGTCCTCGACCACCAACACGGTCGTCGTCGGCTCGCGCACCAGGCTCATCGGGCCTCGGCCGCCAGCGCGCTGGGGTCGCCGGTGACCAGGTAGCTGACCCGCTCGCCGATGATCACCGCGTGGTCGGCGATGCGTTCGAGGTTCCGGCCGGCGGCATGGGCGTGGAGCACAAGGCTGGGCGCACCCGGGCCGGTCTGGCTGAGGAGGTGGGCCACCAGCTGGCGCAGGGTGGCGTCGAGCACGCCGTCGCGGCTCTTCAGATCCGACGCGGCCACGAGGTCCTGGTCCACCCAAGCGGCCCGGGCCGACTGCAGCAACGTGAGGGCCAGGTCCCCCATCCGGCCGAGGAGGCCGATGGTGACCGGTTCGCGCTCCCAGTCGGCCAGTGACGACTTGGCCACGGCCACGGCCCGGTCACCGGTCTTCTCGTAGTCGGCCATGACCCGCAGGGCCGACATCAGGAAGCGGAGGTCGGTGGCCACCGGCGCCTGCTGGGCCACCAGGGCGTAGGCCCGTTCCTCGAGGGCGACGAACTGATTGTCGATGGCGTCGTCGCCGGCGATGACGGCGGCCGCGGCCGACGCATCGTCGCCCAGCAGGGCTCGCATGGCGTTGGCCACCGCCTGCTCGCCCAGGCGCCCGAGGGCGTCGACGTCGACCCGGAGCAAGTCCAGCGCCTCCTGGAACTGGCCCCGGACCGGCATCATCCGAACCGTCCGCTCACGTAGGCCTCCGTACGGGGATCGGAGGGGTTGGTGAACATCTTCTCCGTCCGGTCGAACTCCACCAGCAGGCCGGCCCGCCGGTCGGCCGTGGCGTCGACCTCGGCGGTGAAGAACGCCGTCATGTCGCTCACCCGGGCCGCCTGCTGCATGTTGTGGGTGACGATGACGATCGTGTAGTCGTCCTTCAGCTCCTGCATCAGGTCCTCGATGCGCAGCGTGGCCACCGGGTCGAGGGCCGAGCACGGCTCGTCCATCAGGATCACGTCGGGCTGGGCGGCGATGGCCCGGGCGATGCAGAGGCGCTGCTGCTGGCCCCCCGACATCTGGGTGGCCGGCGTCCTCAGCCGGTCCTTTACTTCGTCCCACAGGGCGGCCCGGCGCAGGGCCTGCTCCACGCAGTCGTCCATGTCGACCTTCAACTTTGCGATCCGAGGGCCGAACGCCACGTTGTCGTAGATCGACTTCGGGAACGGGTTGGGGCGCTGGAACACCATCCCGATGAGCCGGCGGACGACCACCGGGTCGACGCCGGGACCGTAGAGGTCCTCGCCTTCGAAGCGCAGGCGGCCCTCGACCCGGACACCGGGGATCAGGTCGTGCATGCGGTTCAGGCTCCGCAGCAGCGTGGTCTTCCCGCAGCCCGACGGGCCGATGAACGCGGTGATCTGGCCCTTGCGCATGGTGAGGGTGACGTCGCGCACGGCACGGAACGCGCCGTAGAAGATGCTCAGCTCCTCCAGCTCGAAGACGGGTGCTCCCGCGGTGGAAGTCTCCGTTCGGACCACCGGCGCGACCCGGGCCAGGACGGGCGGATGTTCGGGCGGTTCGGGGCCTTCAGTCAAGACCTCACTACCTAGGGCTGAGGAGTCGGTCATGGGTATCGGGGCGAACGTACCGAGCCTGGATGGCCACCACCCGTACGCCGGGTGGACGGGAGGTGAACGCCGGACGTCATCCTCGTGGACACGCGTGCGTTTCATGGCCCGTTCATCTCCCGGCCACCTGTCGGCTACCACGTCGCAAGACACGCTCTCTACGGTCCGCCTTGTTCATCTCCAAGGAGGCACGTCGCATGCACCGCTGGTCCACCCGTTCCGCAGGTCTCACCGCCGCCCTGGCCGCGGTCGCCATGCTCTCCGGGGCGTGTGGGGGGAGCGACACCCCGGCGGCCTCGACCGCGACGACCCTGGCCGACAGCCCGACCACGGTCAAGGAGGCACCCCTCTCCGCCACGTTGAACGGGTCGGGCTCGACGTTCATGAAGGGCTTCGTCGAGGTAGCGATCGCCGGCTACAAGAAGGTGCAGCCGGGTGTCACCATCAACTACGCCGGCGGCGGGTCGGGCACCGGCCGCACCAACCTGCAGGACGGCGTGGTCGACTACGCCGGCTCGGACAGCGCCATCGCTGACGCCGACAAGCCGAAGTACAAGGGTGAGGTGGTCTATGTCCCGACGGTGGCCGCCCCGATCACGGTGTCGTACAACCTGAGCGACGTGAAGGACCTCACCCTCGACGCCGACACCATCGCCAAGATCTTCCAGCGCCAGGTCAAGAAGTGGGACGACCCGGCCATCGCTGCTCTCAACCCCGGCGTCAAGCTCCCGAGCACCGACATCGCCGTCGCCCACCGCTCCGACGGCTCCGGCACCACCGACAACTTCACCAAGTTCCTCGTCGCCGCGGCCCCGACGACCTGGACGCTCAAGTCCGGCTCCACCGTCGAGTGGCCGGCGGACACCCAGGCCGGCAACGGCAACGCCGGCGTGGCCCAGATCGTCAAGGGCACGGCCGGCGCCATCGGCTACGTCGACCTGTCCGACGCCAAGGCTTCGGGTCTCCAGTTCGCCAAGGTCAAGAACAAGGCCGGCAAGGCCATCGTGGCCAACCTGGCCGGCGCCACCGCGGCACTGGCCGGCACGCCGTTGAACGCCGACCTCACCTACAACCCGCTGAACGCCGACGGTGCCGACGCCTACCCGATCACGTCGCCGACCTGGATCCTCGTCTACAAGTCGCAGACCGACAAGGCCAAGGGCGCGGCCATCAAGTCCTTCCTGCGGTACATGCTGACCGACGGCCAGAAGCTGGCCAACGACGTCGACTACGCCACGCTCCCGGCGGCGTTCCAGCAGAAGGCCATCAGCCTGATCGACAGCATCACGGTGGGGGCATAGCCATCGGATGACGCTCACCACCGCCCCGCCCCGCCCGCCGGCCCCCGGCCCGCTCGCCAGCCCCCAGCGGGCGGGCCGGGCGGACCGGGCGTTCCGCGCCCTGACCTGCGG
Source organism: Acidimicrobiia bacterium (assembly GCA_023264995.1). Taxonomy (GTDB): domain Bacteria; phylum Actinomycetota; class Acidimicrobiia; order Acidimicrobiales; family AC-14; genus CADCTB01. The sequence goes on from JAHFUR010000042.1 coordinate 13,064, forward strand.
CTGCGGGCTGGTGGTGCTCGTCATCCTCACGCTGATCGCCGTCTCGACGACGAGTAAGGCATGGGCCGCCTTCACCCACAATGGCTTCGAGTTCTTCACCTCCACCAGGTGGGCCCCGAGCGCCGGCGTGTTCGGCTCGTTGCCGTTCCTGTACGGCACCGTCATCACCGCGGTGATCGCCCTGGTCCTGGCCGTCCCGGTCAGCATCGGGCTGGCCCTGTTCCTCTCCGACATCGCTCCCCCGCGGCTGCGCCGGCCGGTCGGTTCCCTCGTCGACCTCCTCGCCGCCGTCCCGTCGGTGGTCTACGGCCTGTGGGGGGTGCTCGTCCTGGCCCCGTGGCTCATGGGCGTCTACCGCCGCATCGGCGACCTGACCTCCCCCATCCCGGTCCTGTCGCGCCTCTTCGCCGGCCCCTCGACGGGCCGAGGGCTGTTCACCGCCGGGATCATCCTGGCCCTGATGGTGGTCCCCATCATCACCTCGATCACCCGTGAGGTGTTCGACACCGTGCCTGCCTCGGCCAAGGAGGCCGCCTACGCCCTGGGCTCCACCCGGTGGGAGATGGTGCGGGCGTCGATCTTCCCCCACAGCCAGGCCGGCATGATCGGGGCGGTGATGCTCGGCCTCGGTCGGGCCATGGGCGAGACCATCGCCGCCGCCCTGGTCATCGGATCCAGCCCGCAGATCTCGGCCAAGCTGTTCGGGTCGGGCGATTCGATGGCCGCGGTCATCGCCAACCAGTTCGGGGAGTCCGATGGCCTCCACCGGTCGGCCCTCATCGGCCTCGGCGTCGAGCTGTTCGCCCTGACCATCGTGGTCAACATCGTGGCCCGCCTTGTCATCGCCCGGAACAAGCGCCGAGCATGAGCGCCCTCCAGGGCTCGATCAGCCCCGCTCGCCGGTTCCGCAACCGGGCGGCCCTCGGTTCGATCTGGCTGTGCGTCGTGGTGGCCGCGGTGCCCCTCATCTTCGTCATGACGTACCTGGTGCAGAAGGGCGCCGGCGTCATCAGCTGGGACTTCCTGACCAAGGACATCCCGATCAGCTCTCGCGTCCGGGGGCCGGGCATGGGGCCGGCGGTGGTCGGGACCCTGCTGGCCACGGGCGCGGCCACGCTCATGGCCGTCCCCCTCGGCGTGCTGGCCGCCGTCTACCTCAACGAGTACGGCCGCAGCGGGCGGCTCCCGGCGGTCATCCGGTTCCTCTCCGACATCATGACCGGCGTGCCGTCCATCGTCATGGGCCTGTTCATCTATACCCTCTGGGTCCTGCGCTTCGGCTACAGCGCGTTCGCCGGCGGCCTGGCCCTGGGCTGCCTGATGCTGCCGATCGTGATCCGCTCGGCGGAGACGGCCCTGACCTTGGTGCCGAACGAGCTGCGCGAAGCCAGCGCCGCCCTCGGCGCCCGCCGGTCGCGGACCATCCTGACCGTGGTCATCCCGGCCGCCCTGTCCGGCATCGTCAGCGGCGTCCTGCTGGCCGTGGCCCGCGCCGCCGGCGAGACGGCGCCCCTGCTGTTCACCATCGGCACCGTGACCTCGGTGAACCGCCACATCTTCAGCGGCACCAACACCGCCCTGTCGGCGCAGATCTTCGGCAACGCCGGCCAGCCCTACGAAGGGGCGATCGCCCGGGCGTGGGGGGCGGCGCTCACCCTCATCGTGCTCGTCTTCGTGCTCACGGCCGTCGCCCGTCTGATCGCCCGGCGCTTCACCGTCCGCTAGCGCCCCTCCCGAACTGGTGACGGATCCGGGGGCCAGGGCCGCCGTTCGCGTCACCAGTTTGAGAGGCAGCAGGGCAGGGTTAGGGCTGGACCATGCGCTCCCAGCTGAACGGTCCGAACGACGTGTCAGTCGTGGCCAGGTGGGCCCCCGGGCTGATCGTCAGGCGGAGCCACTCGAGCGGGAAAGTGCTGCCATGGACGACGATGCGGTGGAAGTTGGCCACGTCGTAGCCAGGGTGGACGAAGTTGAGCGGGTCGGAGGCGGCCAGCGGGTTGTCCGAGCGGTAGACGTGGGAGTCGCCGTTGAACATCAGCACCGGCTTGGCCAACGCCGACGTGTGCGAGGCCACACTCTGGACGAACGGCTCGAAGGCGGCCTGGTGAGCCGGGCCCTTCTCGTTGTCCCACATGTCGGCCTGGGCGCCGATGACCACCGCGTCGACCCCGTCGGCGGCGGCCCGGGCGAAGGCGATGTCGAGCCAGCGCAGGTCGGCCGCCGTCCGCTCGTTGATCTCCTGGATCTGCGCCGCCGACTTGGTCGGCGCGCCGTACCAGACGTCGTTGTCGTTGTTCGACCCGCCGGGAAGGTTGATGGTGACGAACAAGACCTTGGACTGCTCCCACATCACGTTCTCGACGTACTTGGCGTCGGCCGGGTGAGCCCGGTCGGGGTGACGGGCCTGAGAGATGACCTGGCGCTTCCGCTCGCCGAGGGTCACGCCCGGGACCGGGAAGAAGATCGACCGGATGAGGGCCAGGTTGGCAACCGGGTCGCCCTTGGCGTAGTCGACGGGGTTCCCGCTGCCGTCCACGACGTAGTCGATCTGCTGGGTGGCGGCGTTGTAGGCACCACCGCCCTCGCCGGCCTTGTTGCAGTCGGTCCACTCGTTGTCGCCCGGTGTGTAGACCACCGGGTCCTTGTACTCGGTCCACAGGTCGAACACGCCCTGGTCGTACGCCTGCGTGCAGTACTGCTTGCCCGAGTGGATGTCGCCCACGTGTAGGACGAGGCGGACCTTCGGGTCGGCGTTGATCGAGTCGATGAACCCAGGCAGGGCCTGGAACTGGGCGGTGTCCGTCGGCGTCGTCCCGTAGGGCGCGTCGCCGTAGACCGCCATCGTGAACGTGTTGGCGGCGTCGGCGTTGAGGGGGTTCCCGTCGGCGGCGAGCGCCGGCACGGTGGGCAACAGCGCCATGGCTGCGGCCGCGAATACGAGCGTCTTCTTCAAGCGTTTCCTCCAGAGGTGGTCGTCCGTGGCCCGGTGGCGGGCGCCGTCGCACGCGGGCGCGCCGAACGCCGGAGACGGGGAACCTACGGTCCGCCAATGGCCGCCCGGTGAACGCCAGGTGGCCACCTCCTGTCGGGTGGGCGAAGCTTGCGAACCGGCTCGGGGGACAGCCCGGGGGAGACGGAGGGTGAAAGTCGAGCCCTCCCCCTCGTGCGACTCGACGGACACATCGCCGCCATGGTTGGTGGCCACGTGGCGGACGATCGACAGCCCCAGTCCAGTGCCTCCGGTGTCGCGGCTGCGGGCCCGGTCGACCCGGTAGAAGCGCTCGAAGATCCGCTCCAGGTCGTCGCGGGGGATACCGATGCCGCTGTCGCGGACCACGATCTCCACGTCACCGTCGCGTCATCCTTGGCGCGGCGGGCCTGGCGGACGGCGTCGTCGAGCCGGCGCTTCATGCGGCGCTTGCGGATTTCCTCCACCTCCGCATCTTGCGATCGGCACCCATCACGAGAACTTCATGGCGGGGCCTCCCCCGTCCCCGAGGAGCGAGCAGGCGTCCCACAGGTCCAAGTCGTCGCCGACGACGATCCGGAGGGGCGCCGGGGCGGCGGGATGGGCGCGCCGGGCCATGGCGAACGCTTCTGCGCACTCGACACACAGCGCGGGGGCACGAGTCGGGCCAGCGCAGGCCGGGCAGAGGGACAGGCGTCGAAGATCATTGATGACCATGCCCGGCCGACGGTACGGCCCGAAGATGTCGGCCAGCCGACCGTGAGCTTGCCGCCGGGTAGCCGAACGAAGAACCGTTATGTCCACAATCTCGCGGCGATGTCCGCCCAGAGCTGCTTGAACGCCGCCGCCGCGTTCGACGTCGGGTCGTAGGACGCCACGGGCGCGCGCTCGGGCCCCATGCGCTCGATGGTGCTGGCCGCGGGGATGGCGGTGGGGAGCAGATCCGGCCACTCGGCCCGCAGCTCAGCCATGGTCTCCCGGTGGAGCCGCTTCCGACCGTCAACCATCGAGAAATAGGGCAGGAGCGCCGGCGGGTGCTCCTGGGTGGCGAGAAAGGTCGAGAGCTGCAGCAGGGTCCGTGACGACAGTGTGGTCGGGATCACCGGCACCAGCAGCGACCCGGCAGCGCCGAACACGCTCTCGCTGGCCAGCGAGATGCTCGGTGGGCAGTCGAGGAGGGCCACGTCGTAGCGGTCGGCGACGCCGGCGAGCAGCGCGGCCAGACGCTCGATGGGGCGCTTGCTCCCATCGAGGTGAAGGTCCAGGTTGCGAAGGGAGAAGTCGGCCGGGACGACATGGACACCTGGGAGGTCGCTGGCCCGGATGTGCTCGACGAGGTCGCCCTTGGCGCTCACCAGGCGCTGCGTCCCACCCTTGACCTTGGGCCGGATGCGGAAGAAGTAGGTCGCCGCCCCCTGTGGGTCGAGGTCCCAGACCAGGACGCGACCGCCGGAGGCCGCAGCTTCGCGGGCCAGGTTCACCGCGGAGGTCGTCTTCCCGACGCCTCCCTTGATGCTGTAGGTCGCCAGGATCCTCACCGCACGGCCTTGATCATCTCGCCAAAGGCCCGCGCCGTCTGCTTGGTGTCATAGGCCGCGAACCGGTCGGCGAAGGCGGCGCGCGCCGCCCTTCGCCGGCGGTCAAAGACCTCGGTCAGTCGGCCCATGGCCACCAGGGTGTCGGCCGTGACCCCGCTGGACGCGAGCAGCTCGTGGCTCATGGCGGTGAGCTGCGTGGTGTGGACCTCCGTGTCCTGGAACTCCCCCAGGTTGTCCTGCAACATCTTCAGGCGTTGGACGAACGGCTTCCTGGTCGCCGGGGGGAGCAAGCCACCGAAGCACTCGAGAAGGTAGCGAAGGCGCTTGGCATCCTTGCGGAGCTCGTGCAGCTCCTCGGCCGGGCTTGCCGGCCCGATCCCTCGGCCGTGCATGAGCAACCGGTCCTGAGCCCCGTTGATAGTTGCGACCACCACCGGGCCGAGCGCCCGGTCGCCCTTCGTGGCGATGGCACTCGCCGCTTTCCGTCCGGTCTTCGCCTTCGGGCCGTCGAGCCACGCTCGCCAGGCGGTCATGAGCCCGAGGTACCGAGGCGACTGGAGGTGCTCGGCAAGGGCAAGATGTTCGGCGGCCCGCTGGCTGGCGATGTGGGCGACGACCGGCGCCAGCGCGCGCACCGACTCCGGGTCGAGCGGCGCGACATAGCCCGGCCACTCGATCAGGTAGACATCGAGGTCACGCAACGGGCTGGTGATCGTGCCGAGCCACCGCAATTCGGCCCGGAAGTGGTCACGCCCGGCCGACGGCAGCACTTGCTTGGCGTGGGAGAGGACCGAACGAGACCGGCGGACGGCGATGCGTAGGTCGTGGAGGAACTCGGGGTCGATGTCGTCGATCGTGCCCTGGCGGTTGGCGTCCACCGTGACCGCGAGGTTCGACAGGACCCGCCGGAAGCCGGCGCTGACCGGCTCGGCCGGGTCGAGGGCCACCGACGGCGAGTCGATGAACCCCCGCAGGTCGACCCCCGCCTCCGCGGCCGCCAGATCGAGGACATCGCCTTCCGTCCGGACCAGGCCGACCGAGGCCAGGAGATCCTCCGCCTGGCGGACGGCGCGCGGGTACCCCTCGAAGGGGATGACCTCGGCGGCGCAAGGCCGCGAGGTCACCACCTCCTCGTACAGGACGACGCCGACGATGGCCTTGCCGGTGGCGTCACGCCGCACGGCCTCGGCGTGGCGGGCCCGGACGCCCACGATCGGGACGAGAGCGCGGATATCGAGCAGCGCCGCCAGCCGGTCGCGCACGGGGCCGGCGGGGAGGTCGCCCGCGACTCGGGGCGCACGCGCAACCACCACCTGCGCCGGCGCAGGGCCGCCCCCCGTGAGGATCAAGGTGGGCCCGCCGGCGCCGCCGCGAACCTCGAGTCGGACGCCGCCGGCGTGGAGACGACCGTCGAACGTGTCGAGCAGGGTCCGCTCGACGGCACGGAACGGGCCGACCTCGAAACCGGCGCCCTCCAGCGCCGAGGCCAAGTGCGGCGCCGGTGGGGTCCCACCGCTGTAGGTCACGGTGTCCATCGGCGGTGTAGTCCCTCCGGTCGAGCGCTAGGTACAGGCACCGCGGCCATCTTCGTCCACCCGGTCGGACCGTGTGCCGCCCCCGGTAAACGGGGAGTTGCGCAGGGATGAATGTCCGGTGGATCCAGCGGAGCCGTCCTCGCCGAGCCGGAGCGGGAGGCCCTCACGCCGGCACTGCGGGCGGTCTGACTAGAAGAGAGTCAAGAGGACATCGAACCCGGCGAGGATCTCGAGTTGGAGGTCGAGCGGCACCGGCAGCGCAGCGCGGCCCGTCGGCGGGATGTACATGGCCAGCAACTGGCCGTCCTCCACCGTCTCGGCGTCGACCCTCGGGCCGGTGGCGTTGTGGGCCTGGTCGTCGATGAGGTACCAGCCCCGGCCGAGGATGCCGAAGACGGGGATGACCCCCGATGTCTCCTCGTCGTTGTTGAACGGCGCGGTCGGCGCCACACCGATGTCGCCGAAGCGAGCCGGGTCGTGCTTGCCCACCAGCGTGAGCGCGTCCGTGGCCAGGTCGTACTTCCAGATCTTGCCGTTGTGGGCGTTGCCGCCGACGTCCTCGAGGAGCACCAGGTGGCCCTCACCGTCGGCGGTCACGTTGTCGAGCATCTGCACCGGCTCGCTGCCGTCGAGGAGGGCGGTGATCGTCCCGCCGGCGGCGAGGTCGCGACGGTCGTTCAGCTGGACCTTCCAGAGCCGCGTACGCCCGACCTGGCTGCCGGCGGCGTCCTTGGCCTGGTCGTAGCGGTCGGTGGTGACGAAGTAGTAGACGTTCGGGTCCTGCGGGTCCCAGACACCGTCCTCCGGTCGCAGCATCGAGGTGCCCTGGGCGACGGCGAGCGCCTCGAGCTGGGCCATGGAGAGGTTGGACACGTCGCCCAGGTCGGCGAAGGAAACGGTGCCGGAGAAGTTGGGGGACCCCGAGCCCAGCGCGTTGGCCCGGTCCTCGGCGGTGACGCCGTCCACCTTCATCACGAAGAGGTTGCCGTTGGTGAGGCCGGCCTTGTCCACCGGTGTCCCTGAGCGCGTCTTCGTGCCCATGTACATGAACACGTTGCCGGCGGCCGTGGCGCTCGGCGTCGTGTCGTCGTTCAGGGCCACCAGCGTCTTGTCGCCCATGGCCGGGTTGGCCCGCGCGTTCTCCCACGCCTGCTTGCCGAGGCGGGGAAGCTCGTAGGAGGTGCCGGCGTACGGGCCGGTGACCACATGGGCGAAGGAGCGCCCGAGCCCGCCTTCCTCGCCGTTCATGAAGATGCGGGCGAGGGTGCCCTTCAACGTGGTCGGATCGAAGAAGGCCGAGAGCTTGGGGAGGTCGGCCGAGCAGAAGCGGTTCATGTCCAGCACGGTGTCGCCAGGGGCGAGGACGACCGTCTTGTCGAGGTCGCTCCCCGACAGGACCTTGTTCGTCCGCTTGTCCACGATCAGGCGGGAGACGAAGGCCCCCTTCTTGGTGCCGCCACCGACCGTCGAGCGGTCGATGCCGAGGGTCGAGCCGATCTCGTGGTTCACGAGCTCGGTGTAGGTGCCGTCGTAGTTGTCGAAGGCACCCATCCCGTCGGGGATGCCGGCGAAGGTGAAGGGCGTACCGGGAGCGGCGCCGGGGCGGGGGACGACATCATGGGCGGTCAGGACGCTCTGGAACCGCACGCCGGCGGCAACGGGGAGGACGTAGGGCGATTGCGAGGAGCTCGGCCCGGTGTCGCTGGGCGCCGCCAAGGTCGGGGCCGCCAACGCCCCGATGGCGAGCCCGGCAAGAGCGATCGCGGCCGGGCCCCTGCGAGCGAGTACTGAGGACATGTGCGTTTCCCTCCGTGGGTTGACGTGGGCAGCCAATCAGCCGACGACAACGGGCGAGTAGCCAACCGGCGACGGGCGCGTGTCGTGGAAGCGAACTCTGGGGGCCGGCGAACATCGGCCAGCACACGCCCACCGGATGGTCGTAACGTCAGCCGCTGACGGGGGACTGAACGGTGTCGTGCCGAAGAGGAGGAACGAGATGTTCGTACAGGTGATGGAGGCCCGGGTCGGCGACCTGGATGCCATGAAGGCGCAGATGGCGGCGTGGTTGACCGACCTGCAACCGGGCGCCGACGGGTGGCTCGGCACCACTGCCGGCGTGACGGCCGACGGGACGTTCATCGGCGTGACCCGCTTCGAGTCCGAGGCCGCGGCCCAGGCCAACAGCGACCGGCCCGAGCAGGGCGAATGGTGGACCGCCTTCGCAGCCACCCTCGACGGCGAGGCGACCTTCACCAACTGCCCGGACGTGGACACCTTCGGCGCCGGCGGCTCCGATGAGGCCGGCTTCGTGCAGATCATGATCGGCCACGGCGACCGGGCGGCCATCATGCCCCGCGCCGCCGAGCTCGACGCCGTCCTGCGCCGCATGCGCCCCGACGTGATCGGCGGCACCGCGGCCTGGCCGGGCGACGGCTCGTTCGTCCAGACGGTGTACTTCACCAGCGAGTCCGAGGCCCGGGCCAACGAGAGCGCCCCGCCCATGACCGACGCGGAGGCGGCCGAGATGGAGGAGCTGCTGGCCCTCATGAAGGTCGACCGCTACCTCGACCTCAACGAGCCCTGGCTCTACAGCCGATGACCGACCTGGTCGAGCTGTTCGAGCGGGGGGTCACGCACTTTGGGGCGTTGCTCGCCGCCGTGGGCGACCGGTGGGCCGGCGCCACCCCCGACACCGAGTGGGACGTGCGGACGCTCGTCAACCACGTCCTGGGCGAGAACCTGTGGGCGCCCCCTCTGCTAGCCGGCAGCACGATCGCCGAGGTCGGGGACCGCTTCGACGGCGACCAGCTCGGCGACGACCCGGTGGCGGCCTGGGCGGCGGCGACGGCCGCCTCTGTCGCCGCGGTGGCCGAGGAGGGGGCATTGGCCCGGACGGTCCATGTGTCCTTCGGCGACATCCCGGGGCAGGAGTACGTCTCCCAGCTCGTCTGTGACCACGCCATCCACGGCTGGGACCTGGCCCGGGCCCTCGGCGCCGACGAGCGGATCGACCCCGACCTGGTGGAGTTCGCCTACGACTTCCTCCTCCCCCAGGTCGAGGGGTGGCGGGCCGCCGGCGTGTTCGGGCCGCCCGTGGAGGTCCCGGCCGGCGCCGACCGGCAGGCCCAGCTCCTCGGCCTCTCGGGGCGCAAGCCCTAGTCCAACCCGAACCACCCGGCCACGTCGGCGATCAGGTGGCACGACCCGGCGGCGTTGACGAGGGACAGCCGGCCGGCGTCGCCGAGCGCGGCCGCCACCAGGCCGGGCACGGTCTGCCCGCCGGCGACGTTGACGTTCGACGTGGCCGGGCGGGGGGTGCCGGTGGGGAACGCGGTCAGGAAGCTCGGCGCCGTGGGTTCGGTGACCGTGAGGTTGACCAGGGCGGCGACCGCCCCTGACGCCGGCACGCCGCCGGCGCCGGCCACCTGGAGCGCCACCGCCCCGCCGGGCCCGACCGCGCCGGCCGGGGCCCCGAGGCCGCTGCGGGTGTCGAGGATGCGGGCCGGTGAGAGGGGGTGGTAGCGCAGGCCGCCGGCGCCGTCACCCTGGTCGAACCAGCCGGCGACGTCGGCGACCACATGGGTGGTACCCGCCCCGTTGGCGATGGCGATCGCGCCGCCGGCGCCGACCGGCGCCACCACCAGGTTGGCCACCACGCCCCCGGCGGCGACGTTCAGGTTCGACGTCGGCGGGCGGTTCGCTCCCGAGGCGAACGCGGTGAGGAAGGTGGCCGCGGTGGGTGCCACCGCCGTGAGGGTGAGGACCACGGCGGCGACGCCGGTGGCGGGGAGGCCACCCCGGTTGAGGACGGGGACGTTCAGGATGGCGTCGGGCCCGATCGGGCCGGGCGCGTTGAGCGCGGCCCTGGTGTCGAGGATGCGGCTGGGCGCCACCGGGTGGAACCGGGAGCCGGCGCCAGGACCGAACCAGCCGGCAACGTCGACGATCACGTGGGTGGCGCCGGCCAGGTTGAAGAGCGTCACCTGGCCGCCGGCGCCGAGCCGGCAGGCGACCAGGTTGGCCACGGTGGAGCCGGCGGTGAAGGTGACGTTGGAGGTGGGGGGCAGGGCCTCGCCGGACGGGAACACGGTGAGGAAGCTGGCCGCGCTGGGCCCGGTGACGGTGACGTTGAGCACGACGGCGGTCACGCCCGTCGCCGGCACACCGCCGGCACCGGCGACCGGGACGTTGAGGGTGGCGCCGGCGCCGAGCTTGGCCCCGCCGGCCCGGGTGTCGAGCAGCCGGGCCGGCGTGAGCACGTGGTAGGCGTCACCGGCGACGGTGGGTGGCGGCGAGGACGGGTTGCGGGCGAAGACCTGGCTGGTGAGGAACACCCGGGTCAGCGGTTGGTTGCCGGGCGACCCCGTCCACGGCTGGGCGAAGGAGCGGAACAGGCCGATCCCGACGTGGGTGAAGTTCGGGTTGAGCAGGTTGGCCCGGTGATCGAGGTCGGCCATGAGCTGGTTGTGGATGTTCTCGGCGGCCAGCACCTCGTCGTCGGTGCCGCTCATGAAGGCCAGGTTCTCGCCGGCGCCCGAGTGGACGATGCCGCCGGCCACCAGCATGTCGAAGACGCTCTCGTTCCCGCAGTCCTTGATGGCGTGGCTGAAGTAGTTGCGCGCCCCCATGTCGGCCGACCGGCCCGTGACCACCAGGCCACCGCAACCGGTGAACGGCGCGTCCTGGGCGATGGCGGCCAGGGCTGGCGAGACGGCGAGGGCGGCGGCGCCGTTGGCGGCCCGGGCCTGGTTGATCAGCTCGAGGGACCGGCCGACGAAGGTGGTGGCCGTGGCCGTGGCGGGACTGGTGGTGAGGGTCATGCCCCTCTGAGCGCGGCGGGGCGGGCGTGATACCCGACCGTTTGGTCAACCGGTGGTGCTATTGCACGCCCGATTGACCACACGCGGCGTCAGGGCAGCGGGTTGACCTCGACGAAGACCTTGATGGCCCCCGGGGTGCCCAGGAGCTCGAGGGCCTTGGGCGCGTTCTCGAGCCCGTGGACGGGGTGGGTGAGGAGCTGGCCGAGCCAGCCGGGCCAGCGGGCCTGGGCCATGGCCAGGTCGCGGACGCCGGACTCGAAGTCGGCCCGGCTGGCGTTGACCGTGCCGACCATGACCTTGTTGCCGAGGACGAAGCCCAGGTTCAGGGCGTCGGAGGGGACCTCCACCGTGCGGTTGCCGCCGGTGACGCTGGAGAGGACGAGCACGCCGTTCTTCCCGAGCACGCCCATGGCCTCGAACACCAGCGGGGAGAAGCCGGTGGCCTCGAACATGAGGTCGAAGGGGCCGTGGGCCCGGGCGCCGGCGGCCAGGTCGGACTCCTGGGTGCTCACGTAGCGGGCGCCCAGGGCCTCGATGAGGTCGGAGTTGAAGTAGGGCGGGAGGTCGCGGCCGAACACGGTGACGTCGAGGCCCCGGAGGCGCAGGACCACCGTGGCCAGCAGGCCGATGGTGCCGGCGCCGAGCACGGCGGCCCGCCGGGGCTGCCAGATCTTGAGCCGGCGCTGGATCTCGAAGGCCTGGGCGATGCCCTTCTCGACCACGGTGGTGGGCTCGAGGAGCACGCCGACGTCGCGCAGGCCGCCGGGGATGAGGACCAAGCGGCCGGCGTCCTCCACGTAGGACTCGGTGAGGAAGCCGTGCACCAGGTTGATCCCGTGCTCGTGGTAGCTGGAGTCGGTGGTGAAGTCGGGCGTGCCGATGGCGTCGTAGGCGCTGGTGCCGGGCTGGCGCACGATGGCCACCACATAGTCGCCCGGGGCGAACTCGGTGACGTTGGGGCCGACGTCGGTGACTACGCCGAAGCCCTCGTGGCCGAGGATGAGGTACTCGAACCCCGGCGGCGGGGCCCCGTACTCGCCGGCGTTGATCTCCTTGTCGGTGCCGTCGAGGCCGACCCGCAGGACCTGGACCTTGACGCCGCGGCCGCCGGGCACGGCGTCGAGCATGGGCTCGGGGATGTTGTCGCGCACGCAGGCGCTGTGGGGGACCCGGGGGGTGACGACAAGGGCTTTCACAGGCCGTAGGCCTCCATGAGTCGGAGCCAGACTTCGCTGACCGTGGGGAACGAGGGGACGGCATGCCACAGGGTGTCGAGGGTGACCTGGCCCACGACGGCGATGGTGGCGGAATGGAGCAGCTCGGCCATGCCTGGGCCGGTGAAGGTGGCGCCGACGATGACCCGCCGGGCCTCGTCGACCACGATCTGGCTGGTGCCGGCGACGCCGTTGCCGAGGAGGTAGGCGCCGGAGACGTTGCCGGTGGGGTAGGACACGACCCGGACGTCGATGCCGGCGGCGCGGGCCTGGGCCTCGGTGAGGCCGACGGCGCACACCTGGGGGTCGGTGAAGGTGACCCTGGGGACCGGCGCGGTGGCGGCCGGCGGGTTCCCGAGCGCGTCGGTCTTGCCGACGATGACGTCGCCGGCCAGGCGGGCCTGGTACTTGCCCATGTGGGTGAGCAGCGCCCGGCCGTTGCAGTCCCCCACCGCGTACAGCCAGCCGCCGGCGACGCCGGTGGCCCGGAGCTGGTCGTCGACGGCGACGAAGCGCCCGGGTTCGAGGCCGACGGTGTCGAGGCCGAGGTCGGCGGTGGAGGGGCGGCGGCCGACGGCCACGAGGATCTCGTCGGCGACGATCTCCCGGCCGTCCTCCAGCGTGCCGGTCACCGCGCCCTCCCGGTGGGCGGCCACCAGCTTGACGCCGGTGATGACGGTGATCCCGTCGGCCTCCAGGCCGGCCTTGACCTCGGCGCCGGCGAAGGGCTCCTCGTTGGGCAGCAGCCGGTCGGCCGCCTCGACGACGGTGACCTCCTCGGCGCCGAGCCGGCGGAAGGCCTGGGCCATCTCGGCGCCGATGGCGCCGCCGCCGAGCACGAGCAGCCGGCGAGGGATGGCCTTGGCCCCGGTGACCGAGCGGTTGTCCCAGGGCGACGACTCGCGCAGGCCGGGGATGGGCGGGATGGCAGCGCCGGTGCCGGTGGCCAGGACGACGGCCACGTTGGCCGTCAGCCGTGTGACCTCGCCCGCGGCCGAGGTGACCTCCACCGTGCGCTCGCCGGCCAGGCGGCCGGACCCCCGGTACAGCTCGATCTTCTCCGACTCCAGCCAGCCCAGGGCGCCGCTGTCGTCCCAGTTGCTGGTCATGTAGTCGCGCTGGGCCAGGGCCTTGGCCACGTCGATGGTGCCGGTGACAGCCTCGGCCGCCCCGGGCACGCGGCGGGCGGCGGCGATCACGTCGCCCGGCCGGAGCAGGGCCTTGGACGGCACGCACCCCCAGAACGAGCACTCCCCGCCGATCAGCTCGCGCTCGACGATGGCCGTGGCCAGCCCGCCGTCGGCGCAGCGGCCGGCCACGTTCTCGCCGGCGGGGCCGGCGCCGACCACGATCACGTCGAACTGGTGACGGTTCGACACCCCAGGACCTGTCCGATCGTCACCAGTTGCGGTCATTGGGCTCCCTTGCGGGCGATGAGGTCGGCGACCAGGCCGGTCCAGCCGGTCTGGTGGGAGGCGCCCAGGCCCTTGCCGGTGTCGCCGGAGAAGTACTCGTGGAAGGGGATCATGCCGTGGAGAGCGGGGTCGGTCTGAAAGCGCTCGATGTCGCCGAAGACGGGCCGGCGGCCGGCGGCGTCGTCGAGGAAGATGGAGATGAGGCGGGCGCTGAGCTCGTCGGCCACCGCGGCCAGGGTCATCATGGAGCCCGAGCCGGCGGGGTGCTCGACAGTCATGTCGTCGCCGAAGTAGCGGGCGAAGCGGCGCAGGGCCTCGACCAGGAGGTAGTTGACCGGCATCCAGATGGGGCCCCGCCAGTTGGAGTTGCCGCCGAAGAGGCCGCTGGTGGACTCCTCGGGCTCGTAGTCGACGCTGCAGCGCACGCCGGCGATCACCGTCTCGAACGGGTGCTCCCGGTGGCTGGCGGCCACGGCCCGCAGGCCGTGGGGCGACAGGAACTCGCTGGTGTCGAGCATGGTGGCCAGGATGCGGGCCAGGCGCTCGGGCCCGACGATCGACAGCAGCCGGCCCTCGTTCTCGCCCAGGCGGTGGGCGTGGACCACGTTGCCGACGAACTGGGGCTTGTTGGCCTCGAACCACCGGAAGTGGCCGGCGAAGTACGGGAGGCGGTCCATGGTGGCCTGGCCCAGGGTGGTGGTGGCGCACAAGGGCAGGAGGCCGACCATCGACCGCACCCGCAGCGGCACCCGCTCCCCCGACTCGAAGGCCAGGACGTCGTAGTAGAAGCCGTCCTCCTCGTTCCACAGGCCGCGGTCGTGGATGGCGGTGGCGATGTAGGTGAAGTGCTCGAAGAACTTGGTGGCCATGTCCTCGTAGGCCGGGTCGTGCTCGGTGAGGGCCAGGGCGATCTCGAGCAGGTTGAGGCAGTACATGGCCATCCACGACGTGCCGTCGGACTGCTCCAGGCGGCCGTCGATGGGCAGGGCCGCGGACCGGTCGATGGGGCCGATGTTGTCGAGGCCGAGGAAGCCGCCCTCGAACACGTTGTTGCCGGCCGCGTCCTTGCGGTTGACCCACCAGGTGAAGTTCAACAGGAGCTTGTGCAGGATGCGCTCGAGGAAGTGCCAGTCGGTGGAGCCGCTGATCTCGAAGACCCGGAGCGCGGCCCAGGCGTGGACCGGCGGGTTGACGTCGCTGAAGTTCCACTCGTAGGCCGGGAGCTGGCCGTTGGGGTGCATGTACCACTCGCGGCACATCAGGAGGAGCTGGGCCTTGGCGAAGTCGGGGTCGACGTGGGCCAGGGTCACGCAGTGGAAGGCCAGGTCCCACGCCGCGAACCACGGGTACTCCCACGGGTCGGGCATGGAGATCACGTCGGCGTTGTTCAGGTGGCGCCACTCGGCGTTGCGGGCGGTCTTGCGGCTCTCCGGTGGCGGGGGGCCGGCGGGGTCGCCTTGGAGCCAGCGCTCGACGTCGTAGTGGAAGAACTGCTTCGACCACAGCATGCCGGCGAAGGCCTGGCGCATGACGTCGGCCTCGTCCGCGGTGGCGGTGGCCGGGGTGAGGGCGGCGTAGAACTCGTCGGCCTCCTTCTGGCGGGCGGTCATCACCGCCTCCCACTTGGGGGCCTTCTTGGTGGCCCCGCTGAGCCGGAGGTGGACCTCGGCGGCAGCCCCGCCGGCGACGGTGAGCCGGTAGCGCAGGGCGGCCTTGGTGCCGGTCTGGTCGGGGTTGACGGTGGCCTCGCTGGCCAGGACGTGGCGGGCGATGCCGTCCTTGGGGTACGGCGTGGTCGGTGGCGCGCCCCACAGGCGGGGCGCGTTCGACTCGTTCTCGCAGAACAGCAGCTCGGGCGCCCCGTCGCCGCCGAGGGTCATGCGGCCCAGGCCGTGGTGCTCGGCGATGACCGCCCCGTCCTTGGCGGTGAGGACGGGCCGGCGGTCGTCGAGGCCCCACGACCAGGTGTTGCGGAACCACAGGGTGGGGAGCACGTCGATGGTGGCCTCGTCGGGCCCGGCGTTGCGGACCTGCAGGCGGATGCAGATGTCGTCGGGGCCGGCCTTGGCGTAGTCGGCGGTGATGTCCCAGTAGCGGTCGCCGTCGAGGATGCCGGTGTCGACCAGCTCGTACTCGGCGGTGAGCTTGTCGCGCCGGCGGTTCTCGGCGATCAGGTCGGCGTAGGGGAACGCGGCCTGGGGGTACAGGTAGCGCCAGCGCATCCACGAGTGGGTGGGCGTGGAGTCCAGGTACCACCAGTACTCCTTGGCGTCCTCCCCGTGGTTGCCCTCGTTGCCGGTGAGGCCGAAGATGCGCTCCTTGAGGATGGGGTCGCGCCCGTTCCAGAAGGCGAAGGCCAGGCAGAGGGCCTGGGCGTCGTCGCTGATGCCGCCCAGGCCGTCCTCGTTCCAGCGGTAGGTGCGGGACTGGGCGTGGTCGTGGGGGAAGAAGTCCCACGCGTCACCGCCGGCGCTGTAGTCCTCCCGGACGGTGCCCCATGCCCGCTCGCTCAGGTAGGGGCCCCACTGCTTCCAGCCAGCGCCGGTGTCGGCCAGCCGCTCCCGCTCTGTTTGTGCCATCGCCATCTCCGTCTCCCGGGATGGCGCTCACGTTACGCGGGAGGGCTAGGCGGCGCCGGCGCCGGCGCCGGCGTCGGCGTCGGCGGTGCTGCCGTCGTCGATCGTCCCGAGGATGCCGGCGTTGATCACGGTGCTGGGGTCGGGGTTCTCCACCATCCCGGTAGCCGGGTCGATGCCGATGTCGACCAGGTAGGCGTTCACGCAGTCGTCGACCGCGGAGGCCACGTCGAAGTCGGTCCCGCTCATCAGGGCAGCCCGGTAGGTGGTGCTGGCGCCGTCGATGCAGGTCGACAGGCCGTCGTTGGGGGTATCGGCGTGGGCCGCGCCGGCCTGGAAGGGCAGGGCGGCGGCCGCGACGATGGCGGCGCTGACGACGGTACGGCGCAGGGTGGTCCTCATGCTCATGGAGCCTCCTCGTGGTGCATGCACGCCCGGTCTGGGGTGCAGGACCACCCTCCCCCGGCGACATGAGGGTCGAGTGAACCGGGCCTGGGAAACGGCCCGGAATCGGCTCCCTATCCTGTGACGACCGGCCGCAGCCTCCGGGAGACGACCAGGAGCACGGCACCGACCACGCCGAGCATCAGGCCGGCGCCGAGCAGGACGTGGGCGACCGCGTTGTCCGAGCCGCCGGACTTTTCGGTGGACGTGTCGTAGACCACCGAGGTGAAGTAGTAGTCCTCGGTGGGCGTCTGGATGCTGCCCCGGCGGGAGTCGCCCCAGGCCACGTAGGCCGCCTTGGTCGTGGAGGCCACGCCGATGGGGCCCATCAGGCCGTAGCTCGAGCTGAGGGTGTAGCCCTCGTTCTTGTTCATCGAGCGGTCGCTGACCCGGACGTTCGGCGTCCAGGTGGCGCCACCGTCGCTCGACGAGGACAGGTAGGCGTCCCAGTACAGCTCGGTGTTGAAGTCGCCGGCGGGCTGGTACTGGCGGTCGTTGCGGAAGTCGTGCCAGGCCACGTCGACCCGGCCGTTGGGGGCCACGCTCACGCCCGGGAAGTACTGGTCGAGGTTGGTGGTGTCGTCGTTGAGCTTCTTGCGGTCGCTCCAGGTGGCCCCGCCGTCGCCCGAGCTCTTGAACCAGATGTTGGTGTCGCTCGTCGCCGTGTCGGCCTGGGCGAAGACCACGTAGATGCGGCCGCTGTTCGGGTCGACGGTGCCCTCGGGGATCCACTGGCAGCGGTCACGGGAGCCGCAGGTGACCGGGCTGTCGTCGATGGGCTTCACCGTCCACGTCTTGCCGTGGTCCTTCGACGTGCTCATCAGCAGCCGGCCGCCGGCGCCGGCCTTCCCGGGCAGGAGGGTCGTCGGCGCCGGGGCGTTGGCGTCGACCGGGGGCGTGCGCTCCCGGGTGAAGGCGTAGACGGTGCCGTCGGGGCCGACCGAGATGGAGGGGACGTACGCGCCCCAGATGTCGCTCCGGGGCACGCCGGCCATGGGGTCGACGAGGTCGGTGAAGGTCTTCCCGCCGTCGGAGGAGGCGGCGATCATGTTGCGGATGGGGATGACCCCGAAGGTGCCGAACGGCGGGGTGCGGTCGGCCTGCTGGTAGCGGACGCCGGCGTAGACGTAGCGGGGGTCCTTGGGGTCGGTGCCCATGCGGACCAGGCTCATGTGCTCCCCGCCCATCTTCTTGGTGCCGTCCTGCAGGGTCCACTCCACGCTGTCGAGGCCCTTGTGGGCCACGGTGAAGTCCCAGGAGTCGCCAAGGTCCTCGCTGCGGGCGATGTACAGGTCGTTGACCACCTGCTGGCCGCCGGCGTTGTCGCCCACCGACGTGAGGTAGAGGGTGCCGGTGGGGCCGAACTTGGCGCCCAGGTACGGGCCCAGGTCGGGGCGCACGCACGTCTTGTACTGGGGCGGGCGGGCCAGGGCCTTGCCCGGCCGCCAGGTGGCGCCGCCGTCGTGGCTCAGGAAGTCGAGGCACTCGCCGGCGTTGTAGTTGGCGCCGGCGACCACCAGCGTCTGGTCGTCGGTGGGGTCGACGAGGAGCTGGGGCTGGTTGTAGGCCCGGCCGGGGCGCAGGTCGGTGGACACCTGGCGGGCGGGGAGGACGACCGGCGCCCCCGGTACCGGCGGCGCCGGGGTCTGGGCGCCGGCGCCACCCGGCCCGCTCAGCGCCGTGAAAACCGCGACCAGGGTTGCCGGTACCAGGAACCAACCTCGACGCGCCACGCTTCTCCCCCACTCAGACCGCTCGGGCGACGATTCTCCTGTCAGTCATGGGGGGCGTCAATGAATGTCGCCCACGTGTACCGGCGCGGCGCCGACGGCGGCCTCGGCGGTCACGGGCGCGGCCGCCTGGCGGCGGACCTGGCGCGACCCCCGGAACACGGCCACCATCATCGCCGGCGTGAGGAGGGTGGGCGCCGGGCGGAGGAGGGTGGTGACCTCGACGACGCGGAGGCTGACCTTGTCGGACATCTGGGCGGCGCGGAACACATGGGGCATGTACCGGTTCAGCAGGTCGGTGCCCGGGGCCTTGGGGCCGTGGGTGGCGGGCAGGGAGAAGTCGGCGCCGGTCGTCATCTGCCAGGCCGGAGAGACCGCCCGGGCCAGGCGCCGGTAGGCGGCCTTCACGAGACGGCTGTCGAGGGTGCCGACCGTGTCGAGGGCCCGGCCGAGGGCCTCGGCCTGCAGCGCTGCGGTCGTCATGCCCTGCCCGTAGGTGGGGTTGAAACTGCAGACGGCGTCACCCAGCATGACCAGCCCGCCAGGCACCCGGCGCAACCGCTCGACGTGCCGGCGCTGGTTGGAGGGCAGCCGGTGGGTCACGATCGGGCCGGCCGGCCGAGCCGACTCGATCACGTCGGCGATCTCGGTCGAGGGCAGGGCCCGGGCGAACGCCAGGAAGCCGGCCTCGTCGGTAGGCGGGCGCTCACCGTGCATGCCGGCGAGGGTGACCATCCACCGGTCGCCCTCCAGGGGGAAGGCCACACCTTGGCGACCGGTGGGCGGGCCGGCTAGGACGAGCGCGAACTCCCACTCGGTGACCTGCGCTGGGTCACGGTGGTAGACGCGGCTGGCGTAGGCCACGTCGATCCGCACCTCGGAGACCGGCGGCGCCTCGTAGCCCAGCTCAGCCAGCCACAGCAGGGAGCGGCCCTGGCGGCCCGAGGTGTCGACGACCAGGTCGGCGGCCAGGGTGGAGCCGTCGTCGAGGGTCACGCCGGTGACGGTGACGCCGTCGGTTGAGGTGGTCAGGCCGGTCACGCCGGCGGCCCGGAGCGTGACGTTGGGTAATGCCAGGGCCCGCCGGCGGACCTGGTGCTCGAGCAGGGCCCGGGAGGCCAGCGGGGCCCGGATGCCGGTGGGGAAGCGGCGGCGGTAGCCGCCCTGGTGCCAGACGGCCTCACCGATGTCGACGAGGTGGGCGCCGGCGGCCACCATCTCGGCGGTCAGGCCGGGGAACCAGCCTTCGAGCCGGGCCAGCCCCGAGGGGAGCAGGCCGTGGGCGTGGCGGCCCTGGGGGACGCCCTTGCGATCGGCGGGGTGGCCGGCCATGGCGTCACGCTCGACGACGACCACAGTGTCGAACCGGGAGGCAAGGACGGCCGTGGCGCTGAGGCCGGCCATGCTGGCGCCGATGACCACGGCGCGGTGGCGGGCCTGGTGGGCGTGGGGGGTACGGGACATCGGTTCCTCCTGCTCGGTGGGGTACCGGAGCAGCGTGCGTGAGGGACCTTGCCAGCTACCTGCCAGGCGCTTTCAGGACCGAGGGCCGACGTTGTCCACAGAGAGTTACAAACCTGTGGTTTACCTCGGCCCGGCCTGCGCTCAGTCGCCGGGGCGGGTGAGCTTCATGATGCCGAACGGTTCGGGCTCGGCCGGCGCCGGCTCCGGGGTGGAGGCCGGCGGGCGGTCGGGCATCGGCGTGGTGTCGAGGGGGCGGGGTGGCGCCACGGTCACGGCCGGGCGGAGGGCGGCCCGCGACGGCTTGAGGGGCTTGGTGGCCGTGGTGGCCGTGGTCGAGGGCGGGGCGGCGGCGGCGCGTTGGCGCCGGCGGGTCGGGCGCTCCTCGAACACGACGGCGATGCCACCGACCACGTCGCTGATCAGGTTGTAGAGCACGGCGAACAGGACGTTGGCCCCGGTGCCCATGACCACGAGCACGAACCCGCCGATGGCGGAGGCCCGGAACATGGTGGCGCCGAGGATGTGGAAGTCGTCGGCGGCGATGAGGTCACCGATGAACTTCTCGATGTTCCCCCGCAGGCCGGTGGCGCTGGCCGCGGCCCACAGCACCAGCCCGGCGACGAGGAACACCATGTAGAACGTCGCGAAGAGCAGCACCGAGAACTTGAGAACGGTCCACGGCTCGATTCGGCGGACGACAAGACGGACGCGCCGTCCCTGCGTTTTGGGGCTTCTACTCATACCGGGATGACCGCGAACCGTAGTCGGTCCCCGGTGTGGTCCTACCGGCAGACCTCGAAATGGGCCGGGTCGTCGGCCGGCGCCGGCCGGCACAGGCCGGCCTTGGCCCCGATCTCGGCCAGGCGGGCGACGACCTCGGGGGCCACGTCGACGGCCAGGCCCCGCTCGTGCATGGCCGCGGCCGACGGTGACGCCCCCTCGGGCGCCCGGGTGCCGGCGACGATGGGCACGGGCCGGCCGAGGACCTGCTCGGCCCGGGCCAGCACGGCCCGCATGGCCGGGGCCAGGCCTTTGGCCGGGCCAGTGCCGGCGCCGGCGGAGCCGTCGTCGCGGTCGCCGGTGCGCCGGGCCCGGCCGGTGGCCTC
>JAHFUR010000069.1 GCA_023264995.1 Acidimicrobiia bacterium
CATCGACGTGCTGCGGGCCATCCGCAGCTTCGACCCCTGCATGCCCTGCACCACCCACATGGACACCGGGCGGGGCATCATCACCCGGGAGATCAACTCCTGCGGCTGCACCCTCGAGTAGTCGATCTGGCGCTGTGCCAGTTCGCACCGTGCGACGTACCCCCCTCGGGGGGTACGTTCGCGGTTGGGCCCCTGAACGAAACGACACCATGAGCGATACGCCGTACGGCCTCGGAGAACGTCCCCCTACCCGGGTGCTGGTAGGTGGTATCGGCCTGCCCTGGCTCCGTGACCTGGATTTCGGCACCCAGTTCCTGAAGCGCATCGCCGACGTTGAGTGGCCCGAGGGTGTGGTGATGGAGGATCTCTCCTACTCGGCCCACCGGGTGCTGCACACCCTGCAGGACTTCGCCCCGGACAAGGTGGTGCTGGTCGGGGCCATGCCCCGCGACGTCGACCTGCCCGGCACCATCCGCCGCTACCAGCTCGACCTCACCCCACCCGGCGACGAGGAGGTGGCCGACCGCCTGGGCGAAGCCGTCGGGGGCATCATCGACCTCGACCACACCTTGGCCGTCGTCCGGTACTGGAAGGGTTTCCCGGCCGACACTGTTGTCATCGAGGTGGAGCCGGGTGACCGCGCCTTCGGCCTGGGGTTCTCCGACGAGGTCGAGTCGGTGGTCGATACCGTGCTGGAAATGATCCAGGAGGAGGTCGCCTCCGGATTACTAGACAAGCACCCGAACGCCGACGGCCCGCCGGCCGTCGAGGGTGGCACGAGGGAGGACAGCGAACATGCCTGAGTACCAGAGGGTCGATATCGAGACGCTGGCGTACGACGACGTCATGCCCCGGGTGGGCGCGCTCTACGACGAGCTGATGACCCATCCCGACGCCGCCGTCCGCGACCGGGTCGAAGAGATGATGGACCTGTTCGACACGTTCCACCGGGAGGGCCTCGGCCGCCTGGTCGAGATGATCCGGGCCTGGCGGGGCGAGATCTTCCTCGAGAACGTGGCCGACGACGACATCACTGGCTACTTCCTGGCCGCCTACGACTTCGGCGAGGCCCCCGACGACCGTGACGCCGCGGCGGCGGCCGAGGCCGTCGACGCGGCCATGCAGGAGCTGCGGCCCATGATCGAGTCCCACGGTGGGATGATCACCGTCGAGGAGATCAAGGACGGCGTGGTCAAGCTCCAGATGATGGGGTCCTGCGACGGGTGCCCGAGCTCGGCGGCCACCCTCACCGGTGGCCTCGAAGAGGCGCTGCGCCGGCACTGGCCCAACTTCCGCCGCCTCGAAGTGGTCGAGCCGCTGGCCGAGGAGGCCGCCCCGGCCATGCCCGAGCCCCAGCCGGTGCTGCTGAAGATCGGGCGGAAGCCCATGTCGCTATGAGGAAGTCCCTATGAGGATGACCCTTATGAGGATTGTCCCGGTGAGGATGACCTCGTGAGCGGTGCCGACAGCGGGCAAGGCGGGCAGACCGACCACGGCGTGACCGGGATGCTCTCCGCCGAGGACATGGCCTACCGGGCCCGCGCCCTGGCCCAGGCCCACCCCCTCACCAACCTGGCCCGCCAGTACGTCGACCGGTCGGTGGCCGAGCAGCGCACCTCGCAGCCCATCCCCGAGATCGGGATCTGGGCCGGCGCGGCCGCCATCGGGGGGTACTGCCTCCGCCGGGTGGAGGAGGCCGAGGTCGGCCTCGACCTGGCCCCGGCCGGAGAGGGCCTGCCCGACCTCGACGCCCTCGAGGAGGCCACCGCCCACATCGCCGCCGAGCTGCGGGTGGACGGCGCCGGCGGCCACATGCTGGGCGACGAGGACCGCAACATCGAGGCCCTCGACCGCATCATCGCCTCGGAGGTCAGCCGGCGCCTCGACCACTGGAAGGACGACGTCGACCAGGCGGCGTGGGACGAGCTCGAGGAGTACCTGACCTGGTGGGTGGTCAAGGGCTATGCCCTGCGGGCCGCCGAGACGGTCACCGGCGCATTGCAGTGAGTGGCATCGCAGTGAGTGGCATGGCCGTGAGTGGATCTGCCGTGAGCGGCCTGGGTCGTTGATGGTCGAGGACCGGTTCGCGGCCTGGCAGGCCCTCGGCATCCCCGCCGAGGACGAGGCCGCTCCGACCGGCCCGGTGCCGCTGCGGGTGCTCGTCGCCGGCGTGGGCAACCTGCTCCGGGCCGACGACGCCTTCGGCGTGGTGGTGGCCCACCGGCTCATGGCCATGGACCTGCCCGCCGGCGTGAAGGTGGTGGAGACCGGGATCGGCGGGATCGCCCTGGTCCAGGAGCTCCAAGAGGGCTACGACGCCATGGTGATCATCGACGCCGTCGACCGGGGCCGGCCTCCCGGCCACGTCATGCTGATCGAGCTCGAGATCCCGCATGTCGACGACATGGAGTGGGGCGAGCGCTACGACTTCCTGGCCGACGTGCACCTGGCCACGCCGACGCGGGCCCTGATCATGTCCAAGTCCCTCGGCGTGCTGCCCGACAAGCTGCTGATGGTGGGCTGCCAGCCCGTCGACGCCGAGACCCCTGGTATCCCTATGTCGCCCGAGGTCACCGCGGCGTGCGACGTGGCCGTGCGCGAGGTACTTCGCCATCTTGCCGAACTGACCGGAGCCCCAACCGAACCATGAGCGACCAGTCCACCGTCGACCCCAAAGCGGTCATCGACGATCTCCAGCGCCAGCTGGCGGCCACTTCGCGCGCCACGCGGCCCCACGAGCACGCCGTGCTGGCCTACCGGCTCGGCCTGGCCCACGCCGAGTCGCCGCTGGGCAACCCGGCCGAGCAGCTGCGCAAGGCGTTGGCCTTCTACGACGTGGCCGCCGGCATCTTCGACCCCCGCTTCGAGCCGGTGCAGCACGCCCGGGTCCTGAACGCGGCCGGCGCCGCCCACCGGGGCCTGGGCGACCGGGCCAAGGCGTCCGAGCTGTTCGAGAAGGCCGTCGCCCTCTTCGTCGAGGGGGGCACCGAGAACGAGCGGGCCGCGGCCTACAACAACCTGGGCCTGTGCCGCACCGAGATGGGCCAGCCCCTCGCCGGCGTGGAGGCGTTCGACGCCGCCATCGCCCTCTTCGACAGCTACACCGACGAGGGCAAGCGGGGCATCATCTCCACCCTCCACAACCGGGGCCAGGCCCACACGGGCATCGGCACCGAGGAGGGCCTCGAGGCCGCCCTGGCCGACTTCGAAGAGGCCCGGGGCATGATCGACCCCGACGAGAACCCCCTCCACCACGGCATGGTCGAGCACAGCGTCGGCGTCACGTGCAGCGCCCTGGCCAAGCTCTCCGCCGACGGGCGCTCGGCCTTCCTGCAGGAAGCCGTCCGGGCCTTCAACAACTCCCTGGAAGTGTTCACCCGGACCGCGTTCCCGTACTACCACGCCCTGGTGAAGCACAACCTGGGGATGGCGTACGAGGCCCAGGGGGGCACCGCCAACCTGCGCCGGGCCCTCGTCAGCTTCGAGGACGCCCTGGCCGTGTTCGACACCCGCCTCCACGCCGAGGCCTGGCGGCAGGCGTTCGCCAGCCTGGAGCGGGTGGAGAAGGCGCTCGACGCCGGCGACCACAAGACCCGCACCGACCACTACGCCGCCCTGCTGGCCGTGGCCCAGCTCGAGGAGCGGACCATGCTGGTGCGGGAGCGCATCTTCCGCCTGCTGGCCCAGCCCGAGCCCCGGCGCACCACGACGGTGGCCGAGGTGGCCCGGGCCGTGGGCCTGCTCGGCTACGACGACGGCCGGAAGGTCTACGAGGCCATCATGAAGCTGGTGATCGAGCTGCCCCAGGAGACCCAGAGCGTGTCCTTGCGGGCCATCATCGCCGGCCACGCCAGCATCGAGGACGAGGAGGTCCGCATCGAAGCCGACCGGGCCATCGACCAGGCCATCGGCGACGCGCTGGGCGGTCCCCAGCGGGTGGCCGTGCGCGACTTCATGGCCGGCGAAGGGTGGGAGCGGCCATGATGTCGCCCCTGGAGACGGCGAAGGACTTCGCCGACGCCGTCGTGTGGGGGGAGCACCGCAAGGTGTGGGACCTCATGGGCCTGGAGGCCCGGACCACGGTGCTGAAGGTGGCGTCGGACCGGGGGATGGACGAGACCCTCGTCGCCCGCCTGCGCGACGGCACCGCCTCCGACGGCGAGCGCGACGAGTTCCTCCTCGACCTGATCAACGGCCTGCGGGCCGACCTGGCCGGCACCGACCTCGACGCCCTGGAGTACGAGGACGACGAGAGCCCTCAGGAGCCGGGCCGGGCCCGGGTGGTGATCACCGTGCCGGTGGCGGTGGGCTTCGGCGGTAACCTGCCGGTGGCCTCGGTGGAGCTGGCCGTCGAACCGACTACGGAGGGCGATGCCGAATGGCGGATCCAGCGGCTGGTGCCCCAGGTGACGAAGTGACCTCCTCCAGCGACAGTCCCGGCGTGACCTCGTCGGACGGCGTGCACGACGCGGCCGCCGCGGCCGATGGGAGCGACGACGCCGCCGCGCCCGATGGGAGCGAGGGCGACGTTCCCGAGGTGGCCGAGGCGCCGCCGGCCGGCGAGCAGCCGGCGAAGGAGCAGGTCGTCGGCCCGACGGGCTTTCCCCGCCTCGAGACCGAGACGGTCGAGAAGTTCGGGCGGCCGATGCGGCTGTTCCCGGTGGCCGTGTCGGCCGAAGCCATGGCCCTGGCCTGGGCCAACCAGGAGGACGCGCCGTCGGGCGCCACCGTGGTCGTCGACCACGAGATCCGCCCCAGCGGCCTCCACGGCCGCATGTGGAACGTACCGGCCGTCGACACGCTGGCCTGCTCGGTGGTGCTGCGGCCGGCGCTGAAGATGGAGGACGCCGACAGCTCCTGGCTGGTGGGGGCGTGGGCCGCGGCCGAGGGGGCCGAGAAGGCCAGCGGGCGGGAGCTGGCCACGTGGTGGCCGGACGCGGTGGTCGACGCCACCACGCGCGAGCAGGTGTCGGCCGTGCGGGCCGAGATCCAGCTCGGCCCGGGCCGGGTCAAGAGCGTGGTCCTCACCCTTCGCTTCGACCTGCCCGGCCTGGGCCTCGACGCCAGCCGCAAGGACGACCTGCTCGAAGCGGTCATGCAGGCCATGGATACGGCCCGGGAGGAGCTGGACGGGGGCACCATCGGCGCCGTCTACGAGCAGCGCTGCGCCCTGCTGGGCAACCGGCTCATGATCCGCTTGCTCCCCAAGGGCGAGACGCGGGGGACGGCCCGCCGCATCGACCGGGGCGCCCGGCTGGAGCTGGAGTCGCCGTCGGGCCTGGTCGAGAAGATCACCGTCGACCAGGTGCGGGACATGAAGATCGTCTGACGGACGCCCGGACGCGAAAGAGCCGCCGGCACGGGGTCGTGCCGGCGGCTCTTGTTTTCGGACTAGTAGTCGACGACCTGGACGGTGGCGCCGATGCCGACCTTGCGCTCGTCGGAGCGGAGGGGGTAGCGCATGTCGCCATCACGGATGAGGCGCCGGGTGACGATGTCGAACTCGGTGCCCTTGAGGCGGCTGCAGTCCTGGCGGGAGATGCGGGCCAGGGCCGCTTCCAGTGCCGCCGGGTACGGGGGCACGGTGTTGGTGGGGTCGTGCAGCTCCCCGGACTCCATGTGGATCTCGTTGGGGCCCCTGTAGTCGCGAACCAATCCCATCTGCAGACTCCTTTTCGTACCGCGAACCGTATGGTCGTTCTCCGTTCTGAATCATAGCTGTGGGAAGATGTCAGGAACAGACACCGGCCAGGGGGAATCCTGATGAAACTCGGCATCGTGGGCAAGGGCGGCGTCGGCAAGACCACGCTCTCGGCCTTGTTCGCCCAGACCTACGCGGCCCGGGGCCTGCGGGTGCTGGCCATCGACACGGACTCGAACCCCAATCTGGCCCACAGCCTCGGCCTCACCACCGAGCAGGCCGACGATGTGCCCCTGCTGCCCCGTTCGGTGGTCGTCGGCCGCGGCGAGGGATCCCTCACGCCGGCCGAGCTGCTGAGCCA
This sequence comes from Acidimicrobiia bacterium, assembly GCA_023264995.1. Classification (GTDB taxonomy): domain Bacteria; phylum Actinomycetota; class Acidimicrobiia; order Acidimicrobiales; family AC-14; genus CADCTB01. The sequence goes on from JAHFUR010000069.1 coordinate 6,003, forward strand.
GTACGGCGCGGTCACGCCGTCGTCGGTCACCCTCCTCCACGCCATGCGCATCACCCAAGCGGGGGCCGGCTGAACGTGCGGTAGCCATGCTGCCGTGCGCAGCATCCTCGGTGCCGCCATCGACGAAGAGGCCGACGTGACCCTGGTCGACATGGAGGCCGGCCTCGAGCACCTCAGCCGTTCCGGCGGCACCCTGGCCTACGCCGACGTGCTCCTGGTCGTCATGGAGCCGAGCCGCAAGTCCATCCTCACCGCCGGGCGCACCATCGTCCTGGCCGAGGAGCTGGGGATCCCCCGGGTGTACGGGGTGGGAAACAAGGCCCAGGAGGGCGACGAGGAGTTCTTCCGCGAGGTGTGCGCCGAGTACAACGTCCCGCTGGCCGGCATCGTCCCGGCCAACGTCGACGTGGTCGAGGCCGACCGGCGGGGCGAGCTGCTGGCCCCGGGCGAAGGGCTGGCGGTGCGGGAGGCCGTCGTCCGCATCCTCGACTTCGTCGACCACGCCCTCGTCGGCGTCGGGCCGAGCTGAGCGGAGGGTGTTCTCTGCCTCTAGCGAAGTTCGTCGCTAGAGGGTCTTTCCATCTATAGGTCGACGACATACAATGCTCCTGATCGCCAGGCGCTGCGCGGAACTCCGCGTCGTGGGTGGCGGGCCCGACAGTTCGGTCTCAGGAGGTTCACGTGGTCCTGTGGTGGCTCGGCAACATCGTCCTCATCGCCGTCGTGGCGCCCGTGTGCCTGCTCTTCCTGAACCGGGTGCTCCGCCCGGCCAAGGAGATCTACACCTACGCCGACGACATCCTCGACCACGGCGTCAAGCTCACCGGCACGCTCGACTCGGTGCCGAAGCTGTTCCGCACCCGTGACCTGACCGCGGCGGCGCGCCAGTCGGCGGACCGCTACGGTGCCGCCCTCCAGCGCATCCTGTAACCGCGCTCGTCGGCTACCTCCGAAGACAGTGACTCTGCACATCCGCCAACCCGGCACCGTCCGGCCCGTACCAACGACCAAGTGAGGCAACCATGGGCGCAGCAACCTTCGTAACGCTGATCGGCGTGGCCATCATCGTGGCCGCCATCGCGTTGTACCTGATCAACATCTGCCTGATCCTCAACCACGTGAGCTTCACCGTGGGCACCGTGATCATCGGCGTCAAGGCCATCGCCCAGGCGTGCGAGCCCCTGGCCCCGGTCATCCGTGACATCGCCAACAACATCGCCACCATCGACGACAACCTCGAGATGCTCGTCACCGGTGGCCAGGGCCGGCCCCGCAAGCCGTCGCACAGCATGGCCGGCGTCGGCTACCGGCTCCTGCCGGGCACCCGCGGCTGGTAGGCGGCCCGCCGCAGCGCCCTCTCGGCCCCCACGACAAGGCCCCCGCCCACGGGCGGGGGCCTTGTCGCGCGCCGGCGAAGCCACGAACGGTGGTGGAAAATATGACGCAGAGCGACGGAGTGCCTATTGCACCGAGCGGCGGTGGGCAATACAGTGCCGACCACATCCAGTGGTATCCGCTCGGGCCCGCACCGCAACGCCGCAGCATCTTTCGTCGCAGCCGTGCGTGGGGGCCCAAGCCCAACCTATGCAGGGGGGAAGTATGA
>JAHFUR010000070.1 GCA_023264995.1 Acidimicrobiia bacterium
CAGGCCCGCCGCCGTGACGTCCCCGTCACCGCTTCGGTGCGCAAGTAACTTTCAGTAGCTAGTCGTTCGGACCTCTGCCGGGCCTTCGGGCCCGGCAGAGCCGCGTCTGGGGCCAGGTCGACGAACCGGTGACGCCGGCGGGGGGCAGGGCCCCCGGATCCGTCACCGGGTTGCGGTACCCGGATGAATGCCGGCCTGTATGCTTATCTGCATGACCATGCAGGAAGGGGCAGCTCCGACCGACCTCGAAGTGGCCGAGGCCGTCGACATCCTCAAGCTCATCGCCGATCCCACCCGGATGCGCATCCTGTGGGCGCTCCTCCACGGGGAGCACTCCGTCAACCTGCTGGCCGAGCACGTCGGCGCCCAGCCGGCGGCGGTGTCCCAGCACCTGGCCAAGCTCCGCCTCGGCCGCCTGGTCCGGGCCCGCCGGGAGGGAACCCACGTCTTCTACGTGGCGCAGAACGACCACGTCCGGCGCATCGTCGAAGAGGCGTTGTTCCATGCCGACCACCTCGTCCGCGGTCTCGCCGACCATGACGACCACGCCAGCACGGAGAAGTCGGCGTGAGCACCGGTCACCACGACCACGCCGGTCACGAGCACGACGCGCACGACGACCACGCCGGCCACGACCACCCCCACCCGCACCCCCACCCGCACGGCCACGCCCACGGTGGGGCCCGGGGCCTCCTCGCCAGCATCTTCTCCCCCCACAGCCACGACGCCGCCGACTCGATCGACACGGCCCTGACGGCCAGCGCCCAGGGGATGCGGGCCCTGAAGATCTCCCTGGCCGGCCTGGCCGCCACCGCGGCGTTCCAGGTCGTCGTGGTCGTGGCCAGCGGCTCGGTGGCCCTCCTGGGCGACACCATCCACAACTTCTCCGACGCCCTCACCGCCGTGCCGCTCGGCGTCGCCTTCCTCCTCGGCCGGCGCCAGCCGACCAAGCGCTACACCTACGGCTACGGGCGGGCCGAGGACCTGGCCGGCGTCTTCGTGGTGGTCATGATCGCCCTCTCCGCCGGGCTGGCCGGGTGGGAGGCGGTGCGCCGGCTGCTTGACCCGCAACCGGTGCACAACATCGCGTGGGTGGCCGCCGCCGGCGTGGTCGGCTTCGCCGGCAACGAGCTGGTGGCCGTCTACCGCATCCGGGTCGGGCGCCGGATCGGGTCGGCGGCCCTGGTGGCCGACGGGCTCCACGCCCGGACCGACGGCATGACCTCGCTGGCGGTGGTGCTCGGCGCCCTGGGCGCGGCCGCCGGCTGGAAGCTGGCCGACCCCATCATCGGCCTGGCCATCACCCTGGCCATCCTCGTCGTGCTCAAGAACGCCGGCCGGGACATCTACCGGCGGCTCATGGACAGCGTCGAGCCCGAGCTGGTCGACGACGTGGCCCGGGTGCTGGCGTCGGTCCCGGGCGTGCAGGCCGTCGCCGGCATCTCCATCCGCTGGATCGGCCACGAGCTCCGAGCCGAGGCCGAGATCATCTCCGACGCCGACCTCAGCTTCGCCGACGCCCACGCCATCGCCGAGGAAGCCCACCATCGCCTTCTCCACGACATCCGCCGGCTCGGGGAGGCCACCATCCACTCGACCCCGTGCGGCCACGACGGCCGCGACCACCACGCCACGACCGCCCACCACTTCCCGTCACGGACGCGGGTCGCCTCGGGCCAAACGGGGGAACAGGCCTAGCGCCGGCGGTGACCGGTGGGCTCGGGCGGCACCGCGCCCATGGCGCACCACGAGCCGTCGTCGACGCAACCCTCGCACTCGAGCTCGAGGGTGGCGTGGGCCACACCGAACGGCGCCGAGACCGCCGCCTTCACCTGGGTGCCGACCGACTGGGCCTGCTCCAGGCTCGGGTGACCGCCGAGGACCACGTGGGCCGACAGGGCGTGCACGTCGCTCGACAGGCTCCAGACATGGAGGTCGTGCACGCCCTCGACCCCGCTGACGCTGCGCATGGCGTGCGCGAGCTGGCCCACGTCGACGCCGGCGGGCGTCGATTCCAGCAGGACGTTGGTCGTCGCCATCACCAGCTTCCAGGCCTGCCAGGCGATGACCAGCGCGATCACGATCGACATGGCCGGGTCGAGCGCCGAGAAGCGCCCGGTGGCCAGGATGACGGCCCCCGACACGGCGACACCCAGGCTGGCCCCGGCGTCGCCGACCATGTGGAGCAACGCCGAGCGCATGTTGAGGTCATGGCCGTGGCCCCGCAGGACGAGCGCCGACAGGGCGTTGGCCACCAGGGCCACGGTGGCCACCACCACGACGAGCCCGCCGCGAACGGGGACCGGGTGCAGCACCCGCCGGGCCCCCTCGAAGAGGATGAACACCGTCACGGCCAGGATGCTGGCCGCGTTGGCCTGGGCGGCCAGGATGGTGCTCCGGTGGAAGCCGAAGGACCGGCGCTCGGTCGGCGCCCGCCGGGCGATGCGCACCGCGAACAGCGAGACGGCGAGGGCGGCCACATCGGTCAGGTTGTGGCCGGCGTCGGCCAGCAGCCCGAGGGAGTGGGCGGCGAGGCCGAAGACCACCTGGGCGACGACGATGGCGACGTTGAGGACCAGGACCGCTCGCAGGCGGCCTTCTCGGCCGGCGGGGCTCGGGGTCAGGCGCGGGGAACGGTGGTGGATGGGCACGACAGATCAACAGTAGAATAGCTGTTCATATGAACGGAGGACGTAGGAACCAGACCGTCGTGGGCCTCGATGCCTGTGCCGTGCCCGCCGTCGACCCCGAGCGGGTGCACGCAGCCCGGCTCCGCCTGCTCCCCTCCGAGGAGGCCCAGCGCCTGTCCGAGCTGTTCCGGCTCCTGGGCGACCCCACCCGAGTGCGCATCCTCTACGCCCTGCTCGAGGTGGGCGAACTGTGCGTCTGCGACCTGGCGGCAACGGTCGACGCCCCCGAGACCTCGGTGTCCCACGCCCTCCGGCTGCTGCGCACCGCCGGCATCGTCCGCAACCGCCGTGACGGGCGGATGATCTACTACAGCCTCGACGACGCTCACGTCCGCATCCTCCTCGACCTCTCCGCCGAGCACCTCCGCCACGCCGGCTCGTGATCCTGCCCACGGCGACCCGATGATGGCCCTACTGGTGACGCCGGCGCGGGCTGACGGCCCCAGATCCGTCACCAGTTGGCCGGCGGCACCGGCCGCTTAGGCCCGGACCTCCACCGGTGTGCCGAGGGGCATGGCCTTGGCCAGCTTGGTGATGCCGGAGTTGCTCATGCGGATGCAGCCGTTGCTGACGTCGCGGCCCAGGCTCGACGTGTCGCTGGTGCCGTGGAGGCCGAGCACACCGGTGCCCCCGTCGCCGAAGGAGTAGTGGACCTCGGAGAACCCGGACAGGGCGAAGGCGTAGGGGCCGTAGGCGGCCTGCTGGCTGGGTGTGACCACATACAGCTCGGTCGTGAAGAAGAGCCCCTGGGTGGTCGGCGTGCGCCCGGAGGCGCCGACGCCCACCGACTCCTCCATGAACACCTCGTTGCCCTTCCAGACGGTGATGCGGTGCTCGCCCAGCTCGACCAGGGCGCGGAAGTCGTTGGTCTGCAGGTCGACGGCGCTGCGCTGCACCCACCCGCTGCTGCCGTTCGGGCGGATGGGGAGGAGGACCTTCAGCCAGTCGCCCCGGTCCTCGACCACCAGCATCCGCAGCGGGAAGGTGGAGCCGGGGGCGGCGCCGGAGGGCTGGGGGTTGTCGAGCTCGCGGGCCGGCTCGGGCTGCACGGGCGAGGCGTAGATGTCGACGCTGTGGATGGCGGGCTTGGCCGTGGCCAACGTCGACAGCAGGGGCGCCGGCTCCGTGGTGGTGGTCACGGGGGCGGGCGGCGCCGTGGTGGTGGGCGCGACCGTGGTGGGCGCCAGGCCGGTGGTCGGGGCCGGCGCGGCGATGGGCCGGGCCTTGCCGCCACTGCCGCAGGCACCGAGGACGAGCACCATCGCCACCGTGCCGGCCAGACGGGCCGAGGTGCCGCGACCCCCCGATCTTCTTGCCACCGCGGTCATCCTACCGGCGCGCCGGGCCGAGCCCGGCGCGCCGGTCGGACGAGCACCCCTACTTCTTGGCTCCGGCCTGCGTCTTGCTGGGCGACGAGGCGGCCGGCGAGCCCCGGCCCTGCTTGCCGACCATGCCCACGCCCAACAGGATCAGCCCGACGGCGAGCAGGCCGACGACGCCGGCCAGCACGATCTTCGCCGTGGTCGACGAGCCGCCGCCCAGCTTCTCGAACTGCACGGCCGACAGGAAGATGTCCTGCACGCCGCCGCCGAAGCCGTTGGCGCCCACCGGGCTGGCCACCAGGACCTGGCCGTCGTCACCGGTCGAGAACCGGGTGTCGTCCCAGCCGAGGAAGGCGTACTGGTTGGTGGAGGCCAGCGACGGCGGGGAGTTCTGGTCGAAGTTGTTGCCCCAGACGCCGAAGCGGCGGTCGATGGTCTGGTCGGTGACCCGGATGTTCTTGGACCAGGTCTGGCCGTCGTCCTCGGAGTAGGAGTAGTAGACGTCCTGGGCCCGCTGGATGCCCGGGTCGTCACGGGTGTCCCACCAGGCGGCGTCGATCCGGCCATTGGGCGCCACCGAGAGCATGGGCAGGTACTTGGGCGACAGCCTCTTGGGGTCGTCGTCGGCCAGGCTCCGCGGCTTGCTCCACGTGGCCCCGCCGTCGGTGGACCGCACGTAGCCGACGTCGGCGTACTGGGCCAGGTCGCCCGGGTGGCGCCACTCCCAGACCAGGTGCAGGGTGCCGTTGGGGCCGCCTCCCGGCGTCCACGCCTCACGTACGTTCTGCGCCTGCTCGTAGCTGAAGGGCACGGCCATGGTGCTGGTCCAGGTCTTGCCGTGGTCGGTGGACTTGGAGGCCATGATGGCCCGCGGCGGGCTGGCCACGTTGGCCACCTCGGACATGTAGGCCACGTACACGTTGCCCTTGCTGTCCAGGGTCAGGCCCTGGCCGTTGCTCGAGGCCCCGTAGTTCTTGATGTTGTCCGGCGTGGACGCCAGCGACCCCGACGGTGGGACCGTCGTGGTGGCACCGGGCGCCAGGGTGACCGTGGTGCGCGAAGTAAGCGGCAACTGGCGCAGCGCGTTGTCCTGGTAGACGGTGCCAATGGCCGACACCGGCTCCTCGAACGTCTTGCCACCGTCACGGGAGATGGCCAGCACCGGCTCTTGGGGAGCGGCGTTGGGGGCCACCTTGTTGACGAACGCCCGCCGGTAGAGGATATAGACGATGTCCTGAGGGCCGGACTTGGAGTCGACCACCATGCCGGTCACCGGCCGGTCGTTCTCCTGGTTGTCGCCCGAGGTGGTGCGGGCGTCGCGGGCGAAGATGGTGGTCCAGCTGTCGCCCATGTCGGTGGACTTGGCCAGGATCACGCTGGTCTGGGTGCGCGTGGTCTCGTCCCAGGCGTGGGTGGTGAGGTAGAGCGCGTTGTCGCGGCCCCACGCCACCGGGGCGTGGAAGATGTTGGAGTTGTTGGCCAGGCAGTACGGCTGCGACTTGATCTCGGGCGTGGCGTCGAGGATCTTCCAGGAGGAACCGCCGTCAGTGGAGCGGATCAGCCCGCACCGCCGGGCCCGGAACTCGATGAACCCGCCGACGATGATGTCGGGGTTGTCCGGGTTCACCGCCAGGTACGGCGCCGAGTAGGTCCGCTGCGGGTTGAGATCAGCCTTGGTGGCGTCGACCGGCTTGGTCAACTGCGGCGTGCTGGCCGCCGACCCCGCCCCGGGCATGGCCACGAGCGCCGCCATCCCCAATGCCGCCAAAGCCGACAGCCGTCTGAACGACGTCTTCATAGCTGGTGGTACCCCCCGGTCCCGAGCCTGCGATTCATTTCGAGTGTAGATCAGTCTGGGCCAGGCAGAAAGGGCAACCCCTACGCGGCCTTGGCCCCGATCGACGCGCCCAGGAACGACGTGAGCCGCCCGACCGTGCCCTGCTCGCGGGGGGCGTCGGCGATGATCGGCCCGCCGCCCATGGAGCTCATGTCGCCGGGCGAGCCCGGGGAGAGGCTCGGTGCACCCTTCAAGGTCTGGAGGGTGGCGTTGGTGCCGGGGGCGACGACGACCTCGCTCTTGCCGCCGAGCGCCCCGGTCAACCGCGCCGCGTCGTCGGCGAAGACCGACGTGGACTTCTCGCCGAGGGCGATCATCACGGGCACCTTGACCGATTTGGCGTCGGCCAGCGGGTCGACGGCGAACATGGCCCGGTAGAGCGCGTCCTGGCCGATCGGCAGCACGGTGACGTGCTCAGGGCGCATCGTGGCCCGCTCCGGGAAGCTGCCGGTGGCGGCGAGATCGGCGACGAGGGCCCGGAAGGCGTCGGCCGACGCCTGCCCGTTCAGGGCCTGGAACTCGCCGGCCATGACGTCGACCAGCGGCCGGCCGGGGACGGCGATGAGGGCGACGCTCTTGACCCGCGGGTCGGCAGCCGCCAACTTCAAGGCGATCGGGCCGCTCATGTCGTGGCCGACCACGGCCAGCCGCGACCCGTCGACCTCGCCTCGCTCGCTCAGGTACTTCAACGCCTCCTGGGCGTCGGTGACCATGTCGTCCCAGGTCGGGGCCACGCCCGGGTCGAGCGTGGTGGCGCCGGAGCCCCGGTGGTCGTAGCGGAACGTGGCCATGCCGGCGGCCACGAACGCCTTGGACAGGTCCTTGTACAGGTTGTCGATCGGGGCGCCGATCGTGCGCCCGTCACGGGTGGTGAGCCCGGGCCCGGGGATGATCAGCACCGCCGGCGGGGGGCCGCCGGCGCCGGTGGTCGACGGCATGGTGAGCGTCGCCCCCATGCGCACCTTGCCGGCGCCGATGAACTGGAGGAGCTTCTCCCCCGGCGGGGCGGCGAAGCCCTGGTCCTTGGTCGGGTCGCCGGCGTCGCCGCCGCCTGAACAGGCGGCGGCGACGAGGGCGAGCGCGAGGGTCATGACGACCCACGGGCGCACAGACACGGAGCGCCGTCTCCCCGCGGCGCCCATGTCAGCTCGCTCCGGCCCCGGTGGTGGCGCCGGCGACTGCCGAGCCGAGAGCTTCGCTGCTCTTCACGTTGAGCAGCAGCTCGTCGAGGGCGTCGCCCTCCAGGCTCTCCTGCTCCATGAGGGCGTGGGCCAGCTGGTCGAGCGTCGGCCGGTTGAGGGTGAGGGCCGCCTTGGCCCGCTCCGACGCCTCGGCCAGGATGGCCTGGACCTCGCTGTCGATCTCGGAGGCGATGCGCTCGGAGTAGCCCACGCCGGCCTCACCCTGGTAGCCGTCGGAGAACGGCTTGGTGATGTAGGCGCCGAGGCGGGTGGACATCCCGAAATCGGCCACCATGCGCCGGGCCAGCGAGCCGGCCTGCTCGAGGTCGGACTGGGACCCGGAGCTGAACTCGCCGGTGACGATCTCCTCGGCCACCCGGCCGCCCATCATGGCGGCGATGCGGTCGAGGAGCTGGCTGCGGGTGACGGAG
>JAHFUR010000010.1 GCA_023264995.1 Acidimicrobiia bacterium
ACCGCCGCCGGCAGCCGCCCGCCCCACCCCGGCAGGCGGGGCGGGCGTCCCCGACCTCCCGACCCGAGACGAGCTCACGATGGCGTGGGGCGACGTGGTGCTGGCCAGCCTGTCGCCCCGGGCCAAGTCCCGCTTCCGGGTCGGGCGGTTCGTCGCCAGCGAGGGCGGGCGGGCCACGTTCGCCCTCCCCAACGCCATTCACCGCGACCGGTGCGAGGAGGTCCAGGCTGATGTCGAAGCGGCCCTGGCCGCCCACTTCGGGCGCCCGGTCCCGCTGCGCCTCGTCACCGACGACGACCCGCCGGCGCCCCCCGGGACGGTGCCGTCCCCCGGGCCGTCCGGGCCCTCCGGTCCGTCGGCCGACGACGAGGAGTCGATCGACCTCGACGACCTGCAGGACGCGCCGGCGTCAGAGCTACGCTCGCCGCTGGATCACGTCCTTTCGACCTTTGAAGGCGCCACAGTCGTGGAGGAATAGCTCATGCCCAAGAACGCACCTGGTGGCCAGCCGAACATGAACGAGCTGCTGAAGCAGGCCCAGAAGATGCAGGAGCAGTTGATGGCGGCGCGCGCCGAGGCCGAGACCCAGGAGGTCGAGGGCCAGGCCGGCGGAGGCGTCGTCAAGGTACGAGTCACCGGCGGCATGGAGTTCCAGGGCGTCACCATCGACCCCTCGGCCGTCGACCCCGACGATGTCGCCATGCTGGAGGACCTGGTCCTGGCCGCCATCCGCGATGCGGTCACCAAGGCCGGCCAGATCTCCGAGCAGGCCATGGGCGGCCTCGACCTCGGGGGCCTGGGCGCCGGCCTGTTCGGCGGCTGATGCCCGGGTGTACGCCCCGCCGGTCCAGAGCCTGATCGACGAGCTCGGCCGACTGCCCGGCGTAGGGCCCAAGTCGGCCCAGCGCATCGCCTTCCACCTCCTCAAGCTGCCGGCGGAGGACGTCTTCCGCCTGGCCCGGTCCATCACCGAGGCCAAGGAGCGGGTGTCGTTCTGCCGGCGCTGCTTCAACGTCTGCGAGGGCGAGGAGTGCGGGATCTGCCTCGACTCCCGCCGCGACACGTCGCTCGTTTGCGTGGTCGAGGAGCCACGCGACGTGGTGGCCGTCGAGAAGACCGGCGAGTTCAAGGGCCGCTACCACGTGCTCCAGGGCGCCATCAGCCCCCTCGACGGCATCGGCCCCGACCAGATCCGGGTGCGGGAGCTGCTGGCCCGGCTGGGTGTCGAGGAGATCGCCGAGGTCATCCTCTGCACCAACCCCAACATCGAGGGCGAGGCCACGGCGATGTACCTGGCCCGGCTGCTCAAGCCCCTGGGCATCCGGACGACCCGCATCGCCAGCGGCCTGCCCGTCGGCGGCGACCTCGAGTACGCCGACGAGCTGACCCTCGGCCGGGCCCTGGAAGGGCGGCGCGAGCTCGACGGCTGAGCGCCGGGAACCAGCCGGGCCGCCACCGACGTCGAACCTTGCAGGAAGCCCGGAAGGAGCCGTGCAGGTGCGAACGTTCGTGAGAGGTCGGAAGGGTTGGGCGGTGGCCGGACTGGCCCTGGCCGCCTTGGTGGTGGCCGGCGCCGTCGTGGCCGGCGTCGGGGGCGATGGCCGAGCCCAGTCGGTGGCTTCGGGTGGCCGGGAGACGGCCGGGGTCGCGCCGGGCATGGCCACGGATGCCGCCGTCCCGGCGCCGTCGGCCCTGAGCGCCGGCAAGGCGGAGATCGCACCGGTACCTCCCGACGGCGGGCCGACCGCTGTCGTCCCGGGCGCACCCCGGGTCGTGCGGACCGCCGACATCCAGGTGAAGCTGGCCAAGGGCGGGTTCTCCGCCGCGTTCGACCGGGTGGCGTCGCTCGCCGCAGCCAACGGTGGGTTCGTCTCGTCGTCGACCACGGCGTCGTCGGACCAGGCCCGCTCGGGGAACCTCACCGTGCGGGTACCAGCCGACCGGTTCGACAGTGTCCGCCAGGGCCTCGGCGCCCTCGGCCAGGTCGAGAGCCAGTCGGTCCGAGGTGAAGACGTCAGCGGCCAGCTCGTCGACTTCGACGCCCGGCTCAAGAGCCTGCAGGCCCAGGAGGACGCCCTCCGCACCCTCGTCGGGCAGGCCAAGGCCGTCGGTGAGGTCCTCCAGGTCCAGTCCAGCCTGTTCAGCGTCCGCCAGCAGATCGAACAGCTCAAGGCCCAGAAGGCCAACCTGGAGCAGTCGGCCACGCTGGCCACCCTGCAGGTCTCGCTGTACGAGCCGGGCGCCCTCGCCGTCGTCAAGCCGGCCACCGACCGTTCGTTGGCCCACAGCGTCCGCCAAGCCGTCGACGGGACGCTCGCCGTGGCCGGCGGGATGATCGTGGTCGTCGGCTACCTCGTCCCGATCGGCGTCCTCGGGTTGGTGAGCTGGGGCGGCAGCCGGGCCCTGCGCCGCCGCCCCACCCCTCGGGTTCAGGCCGGCACGCAGATGACGTAGGCCACCAGCGTCCACGGGGCGTTCGACGGTGAGACCTTGAACGCCTCGACGCTCCAGCCGACCGGCTTCTGGCTCTGCTCGACGGCCATGCTCAACCCGATCGACACCGGGGGCCGAGGTTGGCCGCTCGTCGGGACGATGTTGGACCCCCCACCCGTGGCCAGCTCACCGGCCGGGCACATCACGTCCTGAGCCTTGTCACTGCTGTTGAAGGGGCTGAGGGCGAAGGCCGAGTGGAGGCCGGTCACGCCCGCGCGGCGGGGCCGGTCGGCCCCTGGGGCCCGGTGAGGCCCTGGGCGCCGGTCTCACCCTTGGGGCCGGCGGGGCCGGCCACGCCGGCGTCGCCCTTGGCGCCCGGCAGCCCCTGCAGGCCCTGCAGGCCCTGGGTGGCACCCAGGACGTTCCAGTCCAAGGGGCTCTCGGTCAGCAGGCACGTGTTCGACGCGTCGACGACGCGGACACTGCCGCCGAGCTTCCCGACACAGGCGTCGACTTGGTCCCGTCGCCGCCGCGGAGGGCGAAGGCGCCGGCGGTAGGCGCTTCCAACGTCACGATGGCCGCGGTGGCCCTCGCCGCCGCTGCTGCCCGCTGAGCCGGCCTGCGCTCAGGCGGTGGCGATGCGGTTGCCCATGCGGGCGACCAGCGACTGCTCGAGCGTGCCCGGGAAGGGCTGGCCGAACGAGAAGAACGTGGCGCTGACCGTCGTGCGGTCCTTGGAGATGTAGACGAGGTCGGCGAAGAGGTGGTCGGTGTGGTCGGGGTACACCAGGTCCGCGGTCAGACGGACCCCCACAGACCCGTCGCCAAAGCTCTCGACCGTCAGCGGCTCGAAGGCCAGCTTGTCGATGCGGGCATCGGGGGCCTGGCGAGCCAGGTTGTCCCGCAGGGCCGTGAGGACGCAGGTGCCGAACTTCGGCCCCCGCACCGCGTCGAGGTCGGCCTTGGCGTCGGCGGCGGTGTTGACCACCGAGGCGATCGACGACACCTGGTTTTGGCCCATGGTCAGGTCCGGCCCGTACGCGAGGGCGCTCCGGGTGGCCTCGGGATCGCCGCGGCCAATGCAGATGGACAGGTCACGCGACCGGGCCACCTCGACGGGATCCTCGGTGTGGGCCGCCCCCCGCCAACCCGCCGGCAGGTCGGCCTGCTCCAGCAGCACGGTGCGGGCCAGCGCCGTGTCGGCGGCCTTGCCGGTCTTGGGCGACGGCCCGACGGCATCGTCGCTGGTCCCCCCGCCGCCCCCACACGCCCCCAGGGCCAGCGCCAGCGCCACTGTCGACAACCACCGGCGGAGGTTCATCCCCCGAGCCTATGGCCCCGGCCTGGCCGGCGTCCCTGGGTCAATCGACAGCGCCCCGACGCCCTGCAGTGACCCAGGCTCGGGCGGGAGCGCGTAGCGTCGGCCGGCGTGAAGGTCCACCTGCTCGACGGCACCTACGAGCTCTTCCGTCACCACTTCGGCGTGCCCAAGGGCGACCGCGACCCCGCCGACGAGGTGGCGGCCACGCGCGGGGTGATGTGGAGCGTCCTCCAGCTCCTCGAGGAGGGCGTGACCCACCTCGGCGTGGCCACCGACCACGTGATCGAGTCGTTCCGCAACGACATGTGGCCGGGCTACAAGACCGGCGCCGGCGTGCCCGAGGAGCTGCTGGCCCAGTTCGGCCTGCTCGAGGAGGCCCTCGGCACGCTCGGCGTCACGGTGTTCCCGATGGTCGAGCTGGAGGCCGACGATGCCCTGGCGTCGGCGGCGGCGACGGCGGCCGCCGACCCCAGGGTCGAACAGGTCGTGATCATGACCCCCGACAAGGACCTGGCCCAGATGGTCCTCGGCACCCGTGTCGTCCAGTTCGACCGCCGGGCCAAGGTCTTCACCGACGAGGCCGGCGTGAAGGCCAAGTACGGCGTGCTCCCCGAATCGATCCCCGACTGGCTGGCTCTGGTGGGCGACTCGGCCGACGGGTTCCCCGGCCTGCCCGGATGGGGCAAGACGTCGGCCAGCGCAGTGTTGGCCCGGTACTTCCACATCGAGGAGATCCCCGAGCACCATTTCCGGTGGGACGTCACCGTGCGGGGTGCGGCCAGGCTGGCCGCGGCCCTGAACGAGCAGCGCGACCTGGCCCTGCTCTTCCGCGACCTGGCCACCCTGCGCAGCGAGGCCAAGGTCATCGCCGACGTCGACGAGCTGCGCTGGCTCGGCCCGGCCGACGGCCTCGACGAGATGACCGCCCGGCTGCGGGCCTGGCGGTTCACCGAGCGGGTCGCCGCCCTCGACCCCCGGTAACCTCGACCGGAATGGCCCCCCACCCGAACGGCGTCCGCCTGAAGGACCTCCGCGCCCGCAAGGACGAGGCGCTCCACGCCGGCACCGACGACGCCGTCGCCCGCCAGCACGCCCGGGGCAAGATGACGGCTCGGGAACGGGTCGAGGCGCTGCTCGACCCCGGGAGCTTCGTCGAGCTCGACCTGTTGGCCCGCCACCGGTCGAGCGAGCCCAGCGTGGCCGGCAGCCGGCCGTACACCGACGGCGTGATCACCGGGTGGGGCACGGTCGACGGCCGGCAGATCTTCGTGTTCAGCCAGGACTTCACCGTGTTCGGCGGCTCGCTGGGCGAGGTCTTCGCCGAGAAGATCCACAAGGTCATGGACATGGCCGACCAGGTGGGCGCCCCCTTCGTCGGCATCAACGACGGCGCCGGCGCCCGGATCCAGGAGGGCGTCGTGGCCCTCGACTCCTACGGCGGCATCTTCCGGCGCAACGCTCATTCGTCAGGCGTCATCCCCCAGATCAGCGTGATCATGGGGCCGTGCGCCGGCGGGGCCGTCTACAGCCCGGCCCTCACCGACTTCGTGTTCATGGTCCGGGACACGTCGTACATGTTCATCACCGGCCCGGAGGTCGTGAAGGCCGAGACCGGGGAGGACGTCTCCCTGCTGGACCTGGGCGGCGCCATCGCCCACGCCACGCGGTCAGGTGTGGCCCACTTCGTGTCCGACGACGACCGCACCTGTCTCGACGACGTGCGCCGGCTCCTCTCGTTCCTGCCGTCGAGCAATGCCGAGCCGGCGCCATGGGTGGCGCCGGCCGACGACCCGGCGCGCGAGAGCCCCGAGCTCAACGATGTGCTCCCGGAGCGCACCGACCTGCCCTACGACATGACCGACGTCATCGCCGCCGTGGTCGACGACGGCTACCTGTTCCAGTACGCGCCACTTTGGGCCCGCAACATGCTGTGCGGCCTGGCTCGCCTCGACGGCCACGTCGTCGGCATCATCGCCAACCAGCCCGAGGTGCTGGCCGGCGTGCTCGACATCGACTCGTCCGAGAAGGCGGCCAGGTTCGTGCGCACCTGCGACGCTTTCAACATCCCCCTGGTGTCCTTCGTCGACGTCCCCGGCTTCCTTCCCGGCGCCGACGAGGAGCACGGGGGGATCGTGCGCCACGGCGCCAAGCTGCTCTACGCCCTCTGCGAAGCCACCGTCCCCCGGGCCCAGGTGATCACCCGGAAGGCCTACGGCGGGGCCTACGTGGTCATGAACTCGAAGGCCATCGGCGCCGACCTGGCCTACGCCTGGCCGACCGCCGAGCTGTCCGTCATGGGGCCGCAAGGGGCGGTTGAGATCCTCCACCGGCGCGAGCTGGCGGAGTCCGACGACCCTGCGGGCACCAAGGCCGAGCTGCTGGCCGAGTACGTCGAGCGCTACGCCAACCCGTGGATCGCCGCCGAGCGGGGGTACGTCGACGACGTGATCGAGCCGGCGACCACCCGACCGGTGCTCATCCGGGGCCTGGCCATGCTCCGGTCGAAGCGGGCCGAGCCCCGGTCGCGCAAGCACGGCAATGTCCCCCTCTAGCGAGCACCAGGCCGTCCCTCCGGAGGTGCTGGCCATCGCCGTGGCCATGGCCGCGGAGTGGCAGGCGGCAGAAGCGGCCGCCGGCCGCGACGCCGGCCGCGAGCCGCCCAAGCAGTGGCGGTGGGCGGGCCGGCGCTGGGACCGGCCGACAGGCCACCGGTGGAGCTGACCACCGTCACCGACACCGAGGCCGTCCTCCACGACGGGCCTCGGGTGGTGCGGGTCGAAGGGCTGAAGCCGGGCCGCGAGCACACTGTCGAGGGGGTGACGTTCCGCACGCTGGCCCCGCCGGCCGGAGCGCGGCTGGCCACCGTGGCGACAGTGAGCGACGTCCACATCGGCGAGACCGAGTGCGGCCGGTTCGACGGCGTCGATCTCGGCCCACCCCTGCGGTCGGAGCCCGGCGAGCCGCCCTACCCGGAGACCATGGCCCGCGCCGCCGCCGGCGAGATCGAGGCGGCGGCGCCCGATGTCGTCGTCGTGAAGGGCGACCTGACGGCCCGGGGCACGGCGGCCGAGCTGGCCGCGTTCTTCGACATCTTCGCCGGCCCGTTCGGCGACCGTCTGCACTGGACCAGCGGCAACCACGACGTGAGCCCCCACTCCGGCCTCGCGCCCAGGCCGGCCACCGAGCTAGTCACCGTCGCCGGCGCCCGGTTGGCCGTCCTGGGCACCGCCGTACCCGGCCAGACGGGCGGGCATGTCACCGACGAGCAACTGGCGTGGCTCGACGACCTCGGCGCCGACCGGGCCACGCCGGTCCTCGTCTTCGGCCACCACCCACTGTTCGACCACGCCTCGTTCACCGCCGGCATCGACGCCGACAGCTCCGACCGCCTCGTCGAGGTCTTCGCCTGCCGGCCGGCGCTGGTGGGGTACTTCGCCGGCCACACCCACCGGAACCTGGTCAGGCGGCTGCCCGCCACCGGCGACGTCCCGTGGGCCGAGATCGGGTCCACCAAGGACTACCCGGGTGTGTGGGCCGAGTACCGGATCTACGAGGGCGGGGTGATGCAGGTCGTGCACCGGATCTCGTCCCCCGACGCGCTGGCCTGGACGGACCGGACGCGCTCCATGTTCGGCGGCCTCTACCCGTCGTACTCCTTCGGCTCCCTGGCCGATCGGTGCTTCTGGGTCAACACCCCACACTGATCGGCCCGACGGGGCCGGCGTGCCGTACGCTCCCCCCACGGCGAAAAGGGGGCGGTTGGCGTGGACTTCGATCCTGATGTCGGGGTGCTCATCGTGCACGGGATCGGGACCCAGAAGGAGGGTTCCGAGCTACGGCAATGGGTGGACTCGGTCCTCGGCTACCTCGACGCGTTCCCAGCCGCGGCCGACGGCCCCGACGCCCGCATCCTCCAGGCCGGCCCCGAGGACAAGCTGGTCCGCCTGCACACGCCGCCGCTGGGAGGCACGACGGCACACCACCGCCAGCGGTGGCTGATTGGCGAGGCCTGGTGGGCCGACGCCTTCGACGTCCCCGACCGGGCTGAGGTCAGCAAGTGGCTGGTCGGCGTGTCGTCGTGGTTCCTTTACCTGTTCGTCGTCCGGCTGTGGCGACGGTTCCATGTCGATCCCGTGCACATCCTCACCGGCCTGTTCGTCGCCGGGTCGGTGTTCATGATCTTCCGGCAGGCGGCTGACCATGGCATCGGCGCCGAGTTCTGGGTGGCCGCCGCCGTGGCCCTCGTCGTCGTCGTGGTTACGACGGTGCGCAAGGGACGACGTCTCGGCGGGCTCGTGGTCGGGGCGACGTTGCTGATCGGCTACCCGCTGGCCGC
This sequence comes from Acidimicrobiia bacterium, assembly GCA_023264995.1. Lineage (GTDB taxonomy): Bacteria > Actinomycetota > Acidimicrobiia > Acidimicrobiales > AC-14 > CADCTB01. The sequence continues at coordinate 8,091 of JAHFUR010000010.1, forward strand.
GTTGGTCACGGCTGGCGCGCTGCTCCTGTGGCTGGTCGGCCTGCTCCCGGGCAAGATCTCCGAAAAGGCGAGGGCCACCCAGCTCGGCCTGGCCCAGAGCGTCGGCGACGTCTACGCCCTGATCGCCAGCCGGCGGCGGGAACAGGCCATGTTCGACGCCATCACCGCCGAGGCCAAGCGCCTGGCCGACGCCAAGGGCATGGAAGGGAAACCGCTCGTCCTCCTGGCCCACTCGCAGGGCGCGGCCCTCACCTATCGAGCGCTGAACACCGACAGCGGCCTCGCTGGCGTCCTGGCCGGGCGCAAGGTGACCCTGATCACCTACGGCGCCGCCATCGTCCCGGTCCACCTCCTCGAGCAACGCCTGAGCGGCCGGCGGCCCGGGCTCCAGCGCCTGCAAGCCGCCGGCGGCTTCGTCGGCCTCCTCCTGTTCGCGTTCAGCCTGGTCCGCCTGGCCGCCGACGGCGTCGACACGGTGACGAGGTGGGCGACGAACATCTCCATCCCCCTCGTCTTCGCCGCCTTCGTCGGCACGTGGTTCCAGGAGCGCAAGGCGCGCGGCGAGGACACCGCGGTGACCGTCTCGTCGAGCCATGACGCGCGGGCCGGCGACGCCAAAGGATCGGTCACGATCGGCCTGCGCAGCCCGCAAGGTTGCCAACTCCGTTGGGTCGACCTCTGGGCACCGTGGGACCCGGTCCCGAACGGGCCACTGTCGGTCGCCAACCCGTGCAGCCCGAAGCCCTGCGGCCCCGAAAGCCTCGATCCCCCTTCAGGGACCGACGAGTTCATCTCCTGCCGAGCGGCCAACGTGCACCAGCCCTGGCGCGACCATGTCGTCTACCGGGCGAACTACGAGGACGTGGTCAGCCGCTGGGTGGGTGAGATCGCCACCCGAGCGAAACCGGCGGTCGTGCCCGGCGACGTCGAGCGTCCCGGCAAGGCCGCTGGGTCGGCGAAGGCGGCTCGGACCTGGCGGCTCGAGCGCGGCCGAGACCTGTTCGTCGGCCAGGTCTTCGCGCTCATTCTCGGGTTCCTGGCGATCGCCAAGCACTGGGACGAGCTCGACGACCTCGGCCGGCAGGTCGCCCGCCGCGTACCGCTCCGCTCGGCGTTGTCGTCCCTCGGGGACCTGGTGCCGGCGGGCGCCCGCGACGTCGTCTTCGGGCAGCACCGGGATGCCTCCCACCTGCACGGGCTGCTGGTGGCACTGGCCCTGCTGCTGGCGGCCATCCTGGTCGCGTCGAAGGTCATGTCGTCGTGGCAGGCGGCGGCAACGAGCGCGTTCCTGTCCGTCAAGGACGGCGCCGACCCTCGGGCGCAAGGCTGGCTCCCGGCCGCGATCGCCGCCGCCGTCGCCATGGCCTGCTTCATCGTGTGGGGGTTCGCATTCCACATTGACCTCTCACCGACCCGTCCCGTCCAGGTGCAACCGGCGGTGCTCGTCGAGGCCTCGAAGGCGACCGGCCCCAGCCCCAAGACCACCGTCCGGTTCGAACCGGTCGGGACCGGTGACGCCACGCCGGTCGTCGCCAGCCCCGGCAAGAAGCCGACAACCGTGGTGCTGGACGACGCGGTGACCTACCGCATCACGGCAACCGCCACCGGCGGCAAGGACTGCACTGTCTCCGCCGTCCCGGCGGCGCGACCGGACACCGTCACCGTGAGCTGCACCGCCGCCGGCGCACTCCTGCCGCGCGGGCGCTGACGTCCGGGCCGCTCAGACCAGCTCGTCGGCCAGCAGGTCCATGAGCAGGGAGTCGCGCCAGATGCCGTCGGCGGCCTGCTCGTAGCGGCGCATGACACCGACGTCGCGGAAGCCGACCTTCCGGTAGGAGGCGATGGCCCGGGCGTTCACGACGGCCGGGTCGATGGTGATCCGGTGGTGGCCGATGTCGTCGAAGAGGTGGCGGGCGAGGGTGCGCACGGCGTCGGTGCCCAGGCCCCGGTTGCACCAGTCGGGGTGCACGACGATGTCGATGCTGGCGTGGCGGTACTGGGGGTCGGTCTCCTCGAAGTACTGGATGAAGCCGATCAGGTGGCCGTCCAGCTCGATGACCAGGCCGACCCCGTCGCCCTCGGCGTCGAGCAGGGCGCCGAGGCGCACCCCGTTGTCGCCCGGCCACCAGGCCGCCACCTCGGGAACGGCGAAGAGGCGGGTCAGGGCGGGGACGTCGCCGGCGGTCACCGGCCTCAGGGTGACCTGGTCGCCGTGAAGGAGCATGGGCGCTAGTTTGACCCGATGCCCGGTCCTTTAGCCCTCGTCGGTGGAGCAGAGTGGCGGGAAGGGTGCACCTTCGACCGCGCACTGCTCGCTGAGAGCGGTGCCGACGAGGTGCTGGTCCTCCCGACCGCCGCGGCCTACGAGCACCCCGATCGGGCCGTGGACACGGCATCGGAGTGGTTCGCCGGCCTGGGCGCCAAGGTCCGCGGCCTGATGGTGCTCGCTCGGCCGGACGCCGAGGACCAGGCCAACGTGGCCGCCATCCGCGACGCCCGGTTCATCTACCTGGCCGGTGGCTCCCCGCTGCACCTGCGCTCGGTGCTCAAGGACTCCGCCGCCTGGGACGCCCTTTGCCAGGCCTGGCGGGGCGGCGCCGTCCTGGCCGGCTCGTCCGCCGGCGCCATGGCCCTGTGCGACCCCATGGTCGACCCCAGGGGCGGCGCGTTCACCCTCGGCCTCGGCCTCCTGGCCCAGGTGGCCGTCATCCCCCACCACGACACCTGGTCGGCGGAAAAGGCCAAGCGCACCATCACCCTGGCCGCCAAGGGGGTCCCGATCGTCGCCATCGACGAGCGGACCGCGCTCATCCGGGCCGCCGACGGCACCTGGTCGGTCGACGGTGTGGGCAGCGTGGTGGTCTTCGTCGACGGCCACGAAGCCGGCCTCGACGCCCTGCCCGCCTAGCCGGATCCCCACAACTGGTGACGGATCTGGGGACCAGGGCCCCCGTTTGCGTCACCAGTTCGGTGGGGGGGCGCCCTACGACTCGGCGATGGTCACCGTCTCCATGAACACCTTCTGCTTGGGCGTGCCGGCGCCGGGGGTGCCGACCTTCTCCAGCTCCCGTACGACGTCGAGGCCGTCGATCACCTTGCCGAAGAGGGAGTAGCTGGGCGGGAGGGCCATCCCGCTGGCCCCGCAGATGATGAAGAACTGGCTGCCGTTGGTGTTGGGGCCGGCGTTGGCCATGGCCAGGGAGCCCATCTCGTAGCGGCCGGCGCGGGGCAGCTCGTCGGCGAACTTGTAGCCCGGGCCGCCCATGCCGTTGCCCTGGGGGTCGCCACCCTGGATCACGAAGCCGGGGATGATGCGGTGAAAGGTGACCTCGTCGTAGTAGTGGTAGCGGGCCAGGAACACGAAGTTGTTCACCGTCTTGGGCGCAGCGATGGGGTTGAGGGCGATGGTCATCGTGCCCTTGTTGGTCACCATCGTGGCCAGGTAGGCCTTGGCCGGGTCGATGCACATCGGCGGCGGGGCACCGAACTTCTGGGTCTTGGGACTGGAGCCGTCGGCGGCGGGGCACTCGGAAGGCATGGCTCAGGTCTCCTTGATGGTGATCGAGTTGATCTTCACGACCTCGCTGGGCTTGCCGTCCTGGGTGCCGGCGATCCCGACCTCGTCGATGGCCTTGACCACCTCGAGGCCCTGGGTCACCTGGCCGAACAGCGAGTAGCTGGGCGGGAGGCTGGCGCCGGCGTCGCCGGTGACGACGAAGAACTGGCTGCCGTTGGTGTTGGCGCCCGAGTTGGCCATGGCCAGGGAGCCGACCTTGTACTGGCCGGCCTTGGGCAGCTCGTCCTCGAACTTGTAGCCGGGGCCGCCGAGACCGCTCTGCTGGGGGTCGCCGCCCTGGATCACGAAGCCGGGGACGATGCGGTGGAAGGCGATGCCGTCGAAGTACTTGTACCGGGCCAGGACGACGAAGTTGTTCACCGTCTTGGGGGCACCCTTCACGTCGAGGGCCACGATCATCAGGCCCTTGGTGGTCTGGATTTCGGCCGTGTAGGTCTTGGTGGCGACCACGCACATCGGCGGCGCCTTCTCGAAGCTGGTGGTGCGCTGGGCCGAGCCGTCGGTGGGCGGGCAGGGCGTGTCGCCCTTGATGGCGGCGCCGGCGGCCAGGGCGGGCAGCTCGACCGGCTTCTTGGTGGCCGCCGCCGCGCCGGCGACGGTGGTGCTCGACCCCGTGCTCTCGACCTTCTTGTCGCTGCCGCCGCTATTGACCAGCACGGCGACGCCGGCGATCAGCACGAGGGCCAGGAAACCGCCGGCGATGGCCCGGGCCCGGGCCTGCTGGCGCTTCCTCGCTGCGGCCATGGCGGCCTGCCGGGCCTGCTGGCCCTGGCGCTTGCGGTCGCGCTTCTGAGTTGGCAATGCGATCCTTCCCGCGGGCGGCGCCGCATCGTCACCGGCGGTGGGGGCCCTGCCCCACCTGGCGCTGTTGGTCCAAGACCGTAATCGGCGCTGCTACCGTGAGTCCCGCCAGTGACTCTCGTCGTTCAGAAGTTCGGCGGCACGTCCGTTGCCGATGCCGACAGGATCCGCGCCGTCGCCGATCACGTCGTTCGCACGCGCCGTCGGGGCCACGACGTGGTCGTGGTGGTCAGTGCCATGGGCCGCAGCACCGACGACCTGCTTGAACTGGCCTACAAGGTCGCGCCCGAGCCACCCGCCCGGGAGCTCGACATGCTGATCAGCGCCGGCGAGCGCATCTCTATGGCCCTGCTCTGCATGGCCATCGACGACCTGGGCGAGCCGTCGTCCTCGTTCACCGGCAGCCAGGCCGGCATCGTCACCGACACCACCCATGGCAAGGCCAAGATCCTCGAGATCCGGGCCGACCGGGTCGAGGAGGCGGTGGCCGCGGGCAAGATCGTGGTCGTCGCCGGCTTCCAGGGGGTCTCGACCGACCGGGAGGTCACCACCCTCGGCCGGGGCGCCTCCGACCTGACTGCCGTCGCCCTGGCCGCCGCGCTGGGCGCCGACGCGTGCGAGATCTACACCGACGTGGCCGGCGTGTACACGGCCGACCCCCGGGTCGTGCCCGACGCCCGGCGGCTGAAGTCGCTGGCCTTCGAGGAGATGCTCGAGATGGCGGCCACCGGCGGCCGGGTCCTGGCCGCCCGGTCGGTCGAGTACGCCCGCAACCACAACGTCAACCTGCACGTGCGGTCGAGCTTCACCTGGGAGCCCGGCACCTGGGTGAAGAAGGAGGAAGAGGTGGAGAAGGCCATCCTCTCGGGTGTCACCCACGACACGTCCGAGGCCAAGGTCACCGTGGTCGGGGTGCCCGACCGGCCGGGGATCGCGGCCCGGCTGTTCCGGGCGCTGGCCGACGAGTCGGTGAACGTGGACATGATCGAGCAGAACGTCTCGGTCACCGGTCTGGCCGACATCTCCTTCACCTTCCCCAAGGCCGACCTCACCGTGGCCATGCGGGTCACCGAGGCCATCGCCGCCGACCTGGGTGCGGCCCGCGTGGCCGGTGACTCCGACATCGCCCGCATCAGCCTCATCGGGGCGGGCATGAAGACCCACCCCGGCGTGGCCGCCACCATGTTCGAGACGCTGGCCGCCGAGGGCCTCAACATCGAGATGATCTCCACCAGCCCGATCCGCATCAGCTGCGTCGTACGCGCCGCCGACGTCGAGAAGGGTGTGCGCGCGTTGCACGCTGCGTTCGAACTAGAGACCCTGCAACCGTAGGTTCTGTACGGTTACAGCCATGAACGTAGGGATCGTCGGCGCCACCGGACTGGTCGGTGGCATCATGCGCACGCTGCTCGCCGAACGGGGCTTCCCCGTCGACGAGCTCCGGCTGTTCGCCTCGGCCCGCTCCGCGGGCAAGACCCTGCCGTGGGCGGGGGGCGAGATCGTGGTCGAGGACGCGGCCACGGCCGACTACGCCGGCCTCGACCTGGCCCTCTTTGCCGCCGGCGCCACCCTCTCCAAGGCGCTGGCCCCCCGAGTCGCGGCCGCCGGCGCCATCGTCGTCGACAACTCCTCGGGCTGGCGCCACGACCCCGACGTGCCCCTGGTGGTCGCCGAGGTGAACCCCGAGGCCCTCGACGCCATCTCCAAGGGCATCGTGGCCAACCCCAACTGCACGACCATGGTGGCCATGCCGGTCCTCAAGCCGCTCCACGACGAGGCCGGGCTGACCCGGATCGTGGTGAGCACCTACCAGTCGGTCTCCGGCGGCGGCCTGCGGGGGATCGCCGAGCTGGAACGGCAGGTGGTCGAGGTGGCCCCGAAGTCGGCCGAGCTGGCCTACGACGGCGCCGCGGTCACCGGCCCTCCCCCCGAGGTCTACGCCGCCCCGATCGCCTTCAACGTGATCGCCCTGGCCGGCACACTGGTCGACGACGAGACCGATGAGGAGCACAAGTTCCGCCATGAGAGCCAGAAGATCCTCGGCATTCCCGGCTTGGCGGTGTCCTGCACCTGCGTGCGGGTGCCCGTCTACACCGGCCACTCGGTGGCGCTGAACGTGGAGTTCGACCGGCCGCTGTCGCCGGAACGGGCCACCGAGCTGCTCCGGTCGGCCCCCGGAGTGGTCGTCGTCGACCTGCCCACCCCGCTGGCGGCCGCCGGCACCGATCCTTGCTACGTCGGGCGCATCCGGCGCGACCCCGGCGTCGCCAATGGGCTGGCACTGTTCGTTTGCGGCGACAACCTGCGCAAGGGAGCCGCCCTCAATGCCGTGCAGGTGGCCGAAGCCCTCGTGGCCCGGGGCCTCCTCGCGTGACCAAAGAGCAGAAGGTCGTCCCGTTCGCCGTCCTCTTCGTCCTGCTTCTCTCCGTCGCCTGGTCGATGATCCCGTTCAAGTTCGCCGACGTGGTCAACTGCAAGGCCCCGCTCTTCGGCGCCACCCCCACCAACAGCGCCCCGCCCACCAGCTTCATCGACCCGGTGAAGGACTGCCTGTCCAAGGGCAAGAGCCGCCTGAGCGTGTCGGCGGTCACCGCCTTCGTAGCCGTGCTGGCCGGCGCCGCCGTGCTCAGCTTCAAGCCGATCAGCTCGTCGTGCGCCGGCGGCGACCACGAGAGCTGCCGCGAGTGGTGGCTGGCCGCGGCCATGGGCGATGCCGGGGCCGGGCTCGGGTGCCAGTGCGAGTGCCACGCCGTGGACTGGTAGTGCCCCGCTGACCTTCGTCGGCACATGATCCTCGTCGACGTCGACAAGGCCACCGTCCGCCGGCCGGACCGGCCGCTGTTCGAGGGCCTCTCGGTGACGGTCCACTCCGGCGACCGGCTCGGCGTCGTCGGGCGCAACGGCACCGGCAAGTCGACCCTCCTCCGGATCCTGGCCGCCGAGGGCACGCCCGAGGAGGGCGTGGTCCGGCGCGGGCGCGACGTGCGCGTCGGCTACCTCGACCAGGAGCCCGTCCTGCCCCCGGGCACGGTGCGCGACGCCGTCGGCCAGCACTGGGAGGCGGCGGCCATCCTCGAGCACCTGGGTATGGGAGCGGTGGCCGGCGATGACGTGGCCACCCTCTCCGGCGGGCAGACCAAACGGGTGGCCCTGGCCCGGGTGCTGGTCTCCGAGGTCGACCTGCTCGTCCTCGACGAGCCGACCAACCACCTCGATGTCGAAGCCATCGCCTGGCTGGAGGCCCGCCTGGCCACCTTCCGGGGCGGGCTGGTCCTGGTGACCCACGACCGGCACGTGCTCGACCGGGTGACGACCCGGATCCTCGAGCTCGAAGGGGGCGCCGGCCGGGTGCACGACGGCGGCTACGCCAGCTACCTGGCCGACCGCAGCGAACGGGCCGAGCGCGATGCCAGCACCGAGGCCGTCCGTCGCAACCTGGCCAAGGCCGAGCTGGCATGGCTGCGCCGGGGGGCGCCGGCCCGGACCCGCAAGCCCAAGGCCCGCATCGCCTCGGCCACGGCCATCGTCGAAGGGGGACCGGCCGCCGCCCGCGCTGCGGCGCCGGAGCTGGGCGCCGCCGGCGCCGGCATGAGCACCCCCCGCCTGGGTGACCTGGTGATCACCCTGACCGGCGCCGGCCACCGCTACGGCGACGCCGCCGACTGGCTGTTCCGGGGTGTGGACCTCGACCTGGAACCGGGCGGGAGGCTCGGCATCCTCGGCCCCAACGGCTCGGGCAAGTCCACGCTGCTCGAGATCATCGCCGGCCGGCTGGCGCCGGCCGAGGGCACCATGCGGACGGCGCCGACCGTACGCCTGGGGTACTACCGGCAGGCGGGCATGGAGCTCGACCCCGCCCAGCGGGTGCGCGAAGCGGTCGCCGCGCCGGCCACCCAGCCCAACTGGGAGCAGGCCCGCCTCATGGAGCGTTTCCTGTTCGACAACGACATCCAGCAGGCGCCGATCGGCATCCTGTCGGGCGGTGAGCGCCGGCGGCTACAGCTGCTGCTCGTCCTCACCCGCATGCCCAACGTCCTCCTGCTCGACGAGCCCACCAACGACCTCGACCTCGACACCCTCCGCGCCCTCGAAGACCATCTGGAGACCTGGCCCGGGTCACTCGTCGTCGTGAGCCACGACCGTGCCCTCCTCGAGCGCACCGTCGAGGACGTGCTCGTCCTCGACGGCCGCGGGCGGGCAACGGTGGCCCTGAACGGGTATGCGGACTACGTCGCCACGAAGGGGGCGGCACCGAAGTCGGCCGCTCCGAGGTTGGCGGCCCCGGCCAAGGCCGCCACGCCGGCGCCCGCGGCCACTGCCCCTCCGGCGGCCAAGCCCCGGTCAGCCAGCACCCTGCGCCGGCTCATCGGCGTGGCCGAGCGGGACATGACCGCCGCCGGCGCCGAACGCGACCGGCTGGCGGCCGAGCTGGGCACCCTCGACCCCTCCGACCACGTGGCCCTGGCCGCGACCGCCCGCGCCCTGGCCACCGCCGAAGCCACCCTGGGCGCGGCCGAAGAGCGGTGGCTTGAGCTCTCTGGCGAACTGGGCGGCTGACACACCACCCCGGTACGAGGAGACCCCTGTCGGCCGTCCGCGCGCCCGGCACTCGGGCACGGGGGCGGCCGGCAGGAACGGCCCCGTCGCTCAGTCGACGGGGAGCCGACCCAGGAGGTCGACCTTCTGCTCCTCGAACTCCTCGTAGGTCATGGTGCCGGCGTCGAAACGCTGGTGGATCGACTCGATCAGCTTGAGCAGGTCGTCCGCCGACAACTCGCTCGTGCCATCGTCGTTGCTCAGGATGTCGGTGACGTCGTCACCATCGGTGCCTGAGGCACGTTCTTGGCGCCGCTCGCGCTTGGCGGCTGCTTTGGCCTTCTTATCTCGATCGCGTTGAAGCTTGCTGAAGCTGGTGCGCTGACCGCCCATCTATCTCCTTTGGGCCGGTGGGGGTACTCAGAAAGCCGCCGACCGGAGGCCGGCGGCTCGTCATGCAGAACTGCCGGAGCTCAGATGGCCCGGACGTTCTGGGCTTCCTCACCCTTCCGGCCGGGCGCCACGTCGAACTCGACCTTCTGACCCTCTTCGAGGGAGCGGTAGCCCCGACCCTCGATGTTGGAGTAGTGGACGAAGACGTCGTCGCCCTGCTCACGCGAGATGAAGCCGTAGCCCTTCTCGGAGTTGAAGAACTTCACAGTTCCTGTTGCCACGCTGTTCTCTTCTCTTCACTCGAGCAAGCCCCACTGACTCCCTCGTTCCGTGCATTCTACGTGAAATGTCGCTGGACGCCCCACCACGGCGCCGGGGTTGCATAGGATGCGACGCCGAGTAGAGGGGAGGGAAGCCATGGCCACCCCCGACCCCCGTTCGAGTGGCGACCGGATGTGGGCCCAGGAGTCCCGGTTCAGCCGAAGTGCCGAGGTCACGAGCGTCGAGCGACTGACCCTGACCGGCACGGTGCGCATCCGGGCCCGGGTCACCGACGACCGACCGTTCAGCTACCTGCCCGGCCAGTTCGTCGCCATCCAGGGTGACGTCCCCGGCGTCGGCCTCCAGCACAGCCCGTACTGCATGTTCGTGCCCGCCACCGGGGACCGCACCTTCGAGATGCTGCTGCGGGTCTTCCCCGAAGGCCCGTTGTCGCACTACCTGGCCTCGGCCCCGCCCGGCACCCCGCTGGCCTTCCGGGGCCCCTCCGGGCGGTCGATGCTGCCCAAGGAGGGCGACACCGAACTGGTGCTGGTGGCCACCGGGGTGGGCATCAGCCCCTTCCATGCCCTTCTGCTCGACATCCTCGAACGGGGCGAACGGCGGCCCGTCCGCTTGTTCTGGGGGCTGCGGCTGGTGGACGACATCTGCCTGACCGACGAGCTCGACCGACTGGCCCGCGCCCACCCCAACTTCAGCTATGCCGTCTCCCTGTCCCAACCCCCGGAGGGCTGGGCGGGGCTGCGGGGCCGGGTGACCGAGTCGGTCCCGCGCCTGCTGGAACGCCTGGGGGGCACCCGGTTCTACCTGGCCGGGAACGGGGCGATGGCCGAGGAGATGGAGGTCGCCCTCTCGGGCATGGGCGTCGACCGCAGCCTCATCCACGAGGAACGGTTCTTCAACGCCCGCTACGACGCCGACCCCGCCGTCATCGACACCATCCTGGCCCGCTTCGTGGCCCACGACCTGTTCTCGCCCCACGCCGAGCAGCAGGCGCCCATGCTCTTCCCCATCGAGCACGACGTCCACGGCCGCACGTACGGGCCGGGCTGAGAGGCGCCGGCGGCGAGGTCAGAGCGTCTTGGTGGCCTTCCGGCCGGGGCCGCGGTTGCCGGCGCCGTCGTAGGTCTTGACGAAGTAGTCGTAGGCGACGCCGACGGCCCCGGAGCTGTCGGTGTAGGTCAGCGCCGTCGTGCTGGCGATCCGCGCCGGCGTCCCACCGACCACGGACCGCCACACGTCGTAGCCGGCGACACCGCTGGCCGCGCCCGTGGAAGTGCCCACGTCGGCGCCCACGGCCGTCCACGTCAGCACGGCCGATCGCTTGGCCACGGAGACCTTGGCCGTCGCCGGGTCGGCCGGCGCCGTGACATCGGCGGGACCGGCCAGGGCCTGTATGTCGCTGCGCATCTTCCGCAGTGTCGAGTCCAGGAAGGTCCCGCCCGGGCACTCGGTGGCGTTGTCGGGGACCTCCCGGTGGCCCGGGACGTTCTCGAACGTCGCTTGCGTCCCGTTGACCGGGTTCGTGTAGAGGCCCTGTTTCGCGGTGTCGAGCCCGTGGGCCTTGGCCTTGGCCACGAGGAAGCTCTGCAACGCCGTCTTCGTCGCCCCCGGGGCGTCGACATCGGAGTAGGTGCCCAGCATGGCGATGCCGACGGTGCCCGAGTTGTAGCCGTAGGCGTGGCCGGCGGTCACGCCCTGGCCGGCCACGTTCTCACCCGAGATGGTGTCCGTCGTGCTGCCGGCGGCGTGCGAGACCCGCCCCTTGTAGACGGTGCCGGCCGCGTCGATGATGAAGTTGTACCCGATGTCTCCCCAGCCCTGGGTGACGGCGTGGTAGTAGTAGATCGAGCGGATGGTGGCCTTGGCCTGGTCCCCCGACTCGCCGTTGGCGGTGGCGGTGTGGTGCACGACCAGCTTCTGGACGGTCTGGAACACCGGCGGCCACACCTCGTTGCCCCGGCGGTCGAACCGCAACGACTCCTCTGCCCCCCACCCCGACCTGGGTACGACGTTGTCGGTCACCGCGTCCGCGCCCGCTTGGCTCTTCCCCACGACGGCGTGCACGATCGAGGTGGCGCCGTCGGCGAGGGCCAGGACGGTGAGCCGACCGAGCGGCCGGTCGCTGGTGACCCTTGCCAGGATGGCGCCGCCGGCGGGAAGAAGGGCGCCATAGGTCTCGCCGTTGTCCCGCTGCATGCCGACTTCGTCATGCTCGACCCGGGCCGGCGCCCCGAAGGTCAGCCCGTCGGAACTGAAGGCCACCGTCACGACGGCGTCGGGGTTCCCGGACCAGTACAGGGCGGCATGGCTGGCGGGGAACGGCAGCGCCCGCACCTCCAGGCCGGCGGTCAGAGGGCCGGCCACCTCGGCCGCCCGGGTGTGGTGCACGACCTGGGCCTGGACCGTTGTCGCCGGTACCAGGCTGAGCCCGAGGGCGACCAGCCCACCAATGGGCGCGGCGACGATCAGGCGGCGGAGCCGCAAAGCAGGACGAGTTGTCATGAGTCTCCTAGTCGGCCCAGGTCACCCAGGTAAAGGCCCGGTCGCCCCCGGCGAGGTTCTGCACGAAGAGCACCGGTCGACCATTGGCCCCGAACCGGACGGCCTGGCCCCACTCATCGACATTCCCCAGAGTGGTGGCGAGGCCGGCGAGCGGGGCGGCCGACTTCGCCGTGTTGGTGGTGTCGAGGTGCGAGTAGATGGATGCCAGCTCGGCGTAGTCATGGGCATTGGGGTGCTGGTTCGACGTCGGGTCGTTCGTGTAGTCCATGCACGTACCCAGGTTCGGGTTGGTGAAGTTCTCGTCCTGGTGGTCGAGCCCGAACGTGTGGCCCACCTCCTGGCAGGTCACCAGCGCCCGCCAGGCCGGCGTGTTGTACTTCGCCATGTTGAAGTAGGAGTCGTTCAGCTTCACCGTGCCCTGCACGATGTGGGTGCCGGTGGTCCATACCTGGGCGATGCCGAGCCACCCGTTCTGGCCGTAGGTCGAGTTGCACACCTCCACCCGGCCTGAGGTCGGGTTGCAGCGCTTCAGCAGGTCGAGCTTCCCGGCCACGACCGTGGTGTCGAGCACAGCCGACGTGCCCCAGTCCGCCGCCGCCGCCCTCAGGACCGGGTCCCACACCGATGAGACGTTGTCGCCCAACGCCACCGTGAACGGGTTGGCCGTTCGGGCCCAGTGGTAGCCGGCCCACGAGTGGTTGGCCTGGGCCGCCGGCGCCAGGAATTGGACCGCGACGACCAGCGACGAGATGGCGACGACGCGCCGGAACATGACCGCCTTCATGTCAGGACCTCCCCTGTCCTACGTGGTGGCGGGACTCTAGCCGTGGCGCGGCGCGTGGTGCAGGGCCGGGCTCAGCCGGCGAGGCCGACGGCCTTGCCGGCCCGGCCGAAGGCGGTCACCGCCCTCTCGAGGTGCTCGGGGGTGTGGGCGGCGGTAACGATCGTCCGGATGCGGGCCTGGTCGAGGGCGACGGTGGGGAACACCACCGGTTGGGCGAACACGCCGTCGTCGAGCAGGAGGTCGGCCATCCGCATGGCCGTCTCCGGGTCGCCCGTCATCACCGGCGTGATCGGCGTCTCGGACCGGCCGATGTCGAAACCCAGTCGGGCCATCTCCGCCTTGAACCGGCGGGTGTTGGCCCACAGCCGCTCCTGGAGGTCGGGCTCGTCGACCAGCACCCGCAGCGCCTCGCGGCAAGCGGCAACCACCGCCGGCGGGTGGGAGGTGGAGAACAGGAACGGCCGGGCCCGCTGGGTGAGGAGCTCACGCAGTGCGGTCGGGCCGGCGACGTACCCTCCGAGGGACCCGATGGCCTTCGACAGCGTCCCCACCTGGACGTGCACCCGTCCGTGCAGGCCGAAGTGGTCGACCGTGCCCCGCCCGTCCCGGCCGAGCACGCCCGAGCCGTGGGCGTCGTCCACCATTACCGCGGCGCCGGCGGCCTCGGCCGCCTCGACGATGGCGGGCAACGGGGCGATGTCGCCGTCCATGCTGAACACGCCGTCGGTCACGACGAGGACCAGGCGGTACCGCCCGCCGGCGACCGCCTCGTCGAGCACGGCCCGCAGGCCGCCCACGTCGGCGTGGGGGTACACGGCCCGGGCCGCCTTCGACAGCCGGGTGCCGTCGATGATCGACGCGTGGTTCAGGCTGTCCGACACGATCAGGTCACCCTCGCCGGCCAGCACCGGGATGACGCCGGTGTTGGCGGTGAAGCCGGACTGGAACGTGAGCACCGCCGGTACCTGCTTGAACTCGGCCAGCTCGGCCTCAAGGGCCTCGTGCATCGTCAGCGTGCCGGCGATGGTGCGCACCGCACCCGTGCCTACCCCGAACTCCTCGACGGCCGCGACCGCCGCCGCCCGGAGGCGGGGATGGTGGGTCAGCCCGAGATAGTCGTTCGACGACAGGCTGACCAGGCGCCGGCCGTCGATCTCCACCTCGGGCCCCTGGGCGCTGGAGTGGGCCCGCAGGGCCCGGTAGAGGTGCCGGCGCCGCAGCTCGGCCACCTCGTCGCCGAGGAACCCGAGGGGCCCGGCCACCGTGGTCAGGCCGTCCAGTCCAGAAGGACCTTCCCGCTCTCCCCAGACCGGGCGGCGGCGAACGCGGCCTCGTGCTCGGTGAAGGGGAAGCGGTGGGTGACCACCGGGGTGACGTCCAGTCCGGAGCGGAGCATCACCGACATCTTGTACCAGGTCTCGTACATCTCGCGGCCGTAGATCCCGCGCACGGTCAGCATCTTGAGCACGAGGTCGCCGATGTCGATGGGGACCGGCTCAGTGGGCAGGCCGAGCACGGCGACACGCCCACCGTGGGCCATCGCACCCAGCGCCGACCGCAGGGCAAGGGCGTGCCCCGACATCTCCATGGCCACGTCGAAGCCCTCCACCATGTCGAGCTCGGCGAAGGTGTCGGCCGGCGCCCGCTCGGCCGGGTCGAGGACCAGGGTGGCACCCATCCGCAGGGCCAAGTCGCGCCGGTAGGCGTTGGGCTCGCTCACCACCACGTGGCGGGCGCCGGCGTGGCGGGCCACGGCGACCGCCATCAGGCCGATGGGGCCGGCGCCGGTCACGAGGACGTCCTCCCCGAGCACCGGGAAGGCGAGGGCGGTGTGGACCGCGTTGCCGAGGGGGTCGAAGATGGCGGCCACGTCCTCGTCGATCCCGGCCCAGTGGTGCCAGATGTTCGTCATCGGGAGGGCGACGAGCTCGGCGAAGGCCCCGTCCCGGCCGACGCCCAGGCCGATGGTGTGGGCACAGAGCTCCCGCCGGCCGGCGAGGCAGTGCCGGCACCGCCCGCACACCACGTGGCCCTCACCGGACACCAGCTCGCCCGGTGCGAAGCCACTGACGTTGCTGCCGACCTCCACGACCGTCCCCACGAACTCGTGGCCGATCACCAGTGGAGGGGTGACCGCCCGCTGGGCCCAGGCGTCCCACCGCTCGATGTGGACGTCGGTCCCGCAAATGCCCGCCTTGTGCACCCGGACGAGCACGTCGTTGATGCCGACACGGGGCCGGGGGACGTCGAGCAGCTCCAGCCCCGGCCCCGCCTCCGTCTTCACCAGCGCACGCATGTCAACTCACTTGTACACCCACTGGATCAGCAGGCGACGATCAGGCTGAAGTCCGTCCGCACCTGGCTCCCGCTCGACGTCGACGTGCCCACGAGCACGCTGTTCGCACCGGAGGGGACGGCCTGGGCCGCCACCGTCTGGCCGTCGGTCCAGACGAAGGAACGGGGAGTGGCCGAGTAGGCGCACCGGCTGACGTCGCGGTCAAAGGTCACCAGGTGGCGACCGCCGGTGGGCGTGACCGACACGACGTGGCTCCCGAAGAACGGTGCGGTCAGCGTCCCGCTCCCCAGCACGAAGTCCGGCTCCACGACCGCCCACAGCTCGGTCGCCGAGGCGCCAGCGGGGCCGGTCGCGCCCGTGGCGCCGGTCGCGCCGGTGGCGCCGGTGGCGCCGGTGGGGCCGGCTGGCCCCTGGGGGCCTGGCGCGCCCTGGGCCCCAGTCGCGCCCTGGGGCCCCTGCGGCCCGGCCGGGCCAGCGTCGCCCTTGGTTCCCTGTGGCCCGGCCTGGCTCCAGCTCACGGCCTGCTCGCTCGACTTGCAGGCGCCGCCATCGACCAGGCGGATCCCGCCGTTGGCGGTGCTCACGCAGCTGTGAATGACGCCGCCGGCATCGGGGATGGCCGCGTAGGCCACGCCGGCGGCCATGAGCACCGTGGCCCCGGCGGCAACGGCGGCGACAATGCGGGCCCGCTTCGGTCGGCGGATGGTCGGTTCGTTGGGCATGCGCAGCTCCTCGTCAGGTTTTCGACTTCGGGCTGAGCCTGCGCCCTGGCGGCTCCCGCGTCATGAGGGCCGGTTCCCGTCGTGATCGGGCAGATGTCCCGGTCGCGACGGGAGCGTGCACCCGTGAACATCCGGCCGCGACCGGTCAGGATGAGCGCGTGTCACCCACGCGGGCGCCGTCCCGGGCCCTGGCCTCGGTCATCGTCGGCACGAACGTCGCCCTCGCCGGCGCCGCCGTCGCGCTGCAGGTCATCAACCGAGACGTCGACCTCCGGCGCGCGTTCATCGACCCCGACTACGGGTTCTGGGTCATCCAGGTCGTCTCCGCGCTGGTCTGGTCGGTGCCGGGCTTCGTCATGGCCCGCCGCCGGCCCGACCTGCCCTTCGGTTGGCTCGCCCTCGCCGTGGGCCTGAGCCACGGGCTGTCGGGCGCCGGTTTCCAGTGGGCGGTCGCCGGCACCCTCGGCGGCCACGACCTGCCCGCCACCGGCTGGGCGTTCTGGCTGGCCGACTGGACACCGCCCGTGGAGGTGGCCGCCCTGGGTGTGACCTACCTGCTCCTGCCCTACGGGCGCCGGCCAAGGGGCTGGCTGGGCACCGTGGGTACGGTGGCCGTGACCCTGGAATGGGTGGCGATCCTCGTCGGCGCCCTCCTGCCGCTCAGCTCGGAGGGGATCGTCCCAGAGTCGCCGCTGGCTCACCTCCGCGGCCCGGTCAACGTCGACCTCCCCGGATCCACCGTCTTCGTCCTCCTCCCGGTCAGCGCGCTCGTCATGGGTGTGGTGGTGGTGCTCCGCTGGTGGCGGGCCGAGGGCGAGGAACGTCAGATGCTCCGATGGCTCGCTGGGCTGGTCGCGCTCGGCCCGATCATCGTGGCCGGCCTTTTCCTGCTGCCCTGGGGCGCGGCACTGGCCCAGGTCACGACCTACCTGGAGGTGGCAAGCATTTCCGCCGTCGTATTGCGCTACCGCTTGTTCGGGGTCGAGGTCGCCTTCAACCGGGCCATCCTCTACACCGCGCTCACCGCCGTGCTCGGAGGCATCTACGCCGTCGTGGTCGCCGGCGCCAACGCCATCCTCTCCGGCAACGGTGCCTCCTTCGCCGGCGCCATGGCCGCGGCGTTCGCCTTCTCGCCCGTGCGTACCCGGGTCCAGCTGGCGGTCAACCGGTTCATGTACGGCAAACGCGACGACCCGTACGCCGTGGTCTCCGACGTGTCCCGGCAGTTGGCCGCGGCCACCTCGCCGGACCAGCTCCTCTCCGGCGTCGTCCAGAGTGTCGCCGAGGCCCTCCGCCTCCCCTACGTGGCCATTCGCCTCACGGCCGAGGAGCCGCCCATTGTCATCGAGGCCGGCACGCCGCCGGCGTCGGCGGCCACCGAGCACCTGGCCCTTCGCCACCAGGGCCAGCCGGTCGGCGAGCTGGTGGCGGCCGTCCGCGCCGGCGAGACCGAGTTCCGTCCCAACGAACGCCGGCTCCTCGAACAGCTGGCCGAGCAGGCTGGCGTGGCCGCCGGCGCGGCGTCGCTCACCCTCGCCCTGCGCCGCTCCCGCGAACGGCTGGTCGTGGCGCGCGAAGAGGAGCGCCGGCGGCTGCGGCGGGACCTGCACGACGGGCTCGGCCCGACCCTGACCGCCTCGGCGTTCACCATCGACACCGCCCGCAACATCCTCGATGCCGACCCGCACGCGGCCGACCGCCTCCTGGCCGGCGTCCGCACGGAGATCGCCGCCGCCATCGACGACATCCGGCGCCTGGTGTACGGGTTGCGCCCGCCGGCGCTCGACGAGCTGGGCCTCATCGGTGCCCTCCGCCAGCACATCGCCCGGCTCGACGGGTCACCCGCCGGCCTCACGGTGCTGGTCGACGCACCCGAGCCCCTGCCCGCGCTCCCGGCCGCCGTGGAGGTGGCCGCCTTCCGGATCGCCACCGAGGCCGTCACCAACGTCGCCCGCCACAGCAACGCCCGCACGTGCACCGTGCGGATTGCCTGCAGCGGGGACCTCCAGGTCGACGTGAGGGACGACGGCTCGCGCTCCGGCGAGTGGACCGCCGGCGTGGGCACGATCTCGATGAAGGAACGGGCGGCCGAGGTCGGTGGCGTGTGCGACGTGGGGCCGGCCGGCGACGGGGGCGGTCGGGTATCGGCCCGCCTGCCGCTGCACGTGGCATGAGCCCCGACGCCGACAACGCCCGGACCGTCGTCATCGCCGACGACCACCCGCTGGTGCGGGCCGGGCTGCGGGCCCTGCTCGGCTCGCTCCCAGGGTTCGAGGTGCTGGCCGAGGCCGGGACCGGCCATGAGGCCGTCCAGGCCGCCAGCGACTATCTGCCCGACGTGGTCGTGATGGACCTGCAGATGCCGGGCATGGACGGGATCGAAGCCACCCGCCGGATCGTCGCCCGCCACCCGAGCGTAGGCATCCTCGTGCTGACCATGTTCGAGGACGACGACTCAGTGTTCTCAGCCATGCGGGCGGGCGCCCGGGGCTACCTCCTGAAAGGGGCGGGGCCCGACGAAGTGGCCCGGGCCATCGAGGCCGTGGCCTCGGGAGAGGCCATCTTCGGGCCGGCGGTGGCGGCGCGGGTCATGCGCTACTTCGCCGGCGCCGGCCCCCAGCCCGAGGAGCTGGCCTTCCCGGAGCTCACGCCACGGGAGCACGAGATCCTCGACCTCGTCGCCGCCGGCGCCAACAACCCCACCATCGCCCGCCGGCTCTCACTCTCGGCCAAGACGGTGGCCAACCACGTGTCCAACATCCTCACCAAGCTCCAGGCCGCCGACCGGGCCGAAGCCATCATCCGGGCCCGGCGGGCGGGCCTGGGCGGCGAGTAACCCTCCGGCTACCGCGCCACGGCCAGTTGACCCTTCATGCGGACGAGGACCACGATCGCAGCCGCAGACAGGAGCACCGCAACCCCGGCCAGCAGGCCGGCACCCAGGCCACCGACGAACACGCCAGGGAGGGCCAGCAGGCCGTCGACCGCCCGGGTGGCGATGGCGGCTGGGCGGGCCCATCGGGCACCTCGCCAGAGCCCGATGGCGGCGCCGAGGGTGAGGATGCCGAGAACGAGCGCGACGACTCCGACGGAGGCGTCCTCGCCAGCCAGGAAGAACGGCGCGGCGGCGAGGTCGAGGGCGGCGGCGAGGCCCACCAGGGCCACAGGGGTCCTCAGGGATTGGTCCATTCGTCGGTTCCTTTCTTGGAGGCGATCGGCCCTCAGCATGGCGCCCGGTCCCTGCCTCGGGAAGGGGTCACGCTCATGCGCCTACGGGAGGATTTCCCGAGCCGCCCGGGACACCGTCGCCGTGTCTAGTATTCGCCCTCTCACAACAGGAAGGCACTCTTCATGCGGCGTGTACTCAGCCTCGTCATCGTCCTCAGCAGCTTCGCTTTCATCGGCTCCGTGTCGCCGGCATCGGCGGACGACACCCGGCTCTACGCCACCATGACCGGGTCCGCGGAACGCCCCGGGCCGGGCGACCCCGACGGCATCGGCCGGGCCGTGGTGACGGTGAACACCACCAGCAAGCAGGTCTGCGTCGTCATGCAGTTCACCAACGTGACGCTGCCGGCCACCGGGTTCCACATCCACCTGGCCCCCGTCGGCTCGCCCGGCCCCGTCGTCGTGGCGTTCAGCGCCCCGACGGCCTACCAGAGCTACCAGTGCGTGAGCGTCGAGAACAACGCCCTGCTCCAGAACCTGGTCGCCAACCCGGGCCAGTACTACATCAACCTGCACACCACGCCGGACTACGCCGCCGGCGCCATCCGCGGTCAGCTCCAGGCCGGTTAGGCCCCTTCCCCGTCGGCCAACCGCACGATGTGGTCGACGGGGTCGTCGCAGAACAACGCACTCGCCGCCGCCACCTGACGGTCCCGGGCCGGTCCCGGGGCCGTCAGGGCGACGAGCGCGTCGAGCAGGCCGGCCTCGTCGGCCGGCGCCGTCGTCACGCCGGCTGACACCATCCCCTTCACGTTGTCGCGGCCATGGCCGGGGATGGGGCGGAACGTGACGACCGGTACGCCGGCGGCGAACGCCTCGAGCGACGTGAGGCCACCGGCGTTCTCGACCACCACGTCGGCTGCGGCCATCAGCTCGGGCATGCGGTCGGTCCAGCCCAGCACGATGTCGAGGCCGGCGCCCTCCAGGCGCCGGCGGAGCTTCACGTCGGACCCGCACACGGTGGCTACGCGGAAGCGCCCGGAGCCGACGATGGCCGCCACCGTGTCGACGATGTGCTCCCCGACGCCCCAGGAGCCGGCGGCCACGAGGACCAGGCGGTCGCTGTCGCCCACGCCCAGCCGGCGCCGGCCCTCTGCCCGCCGACCGGCGGCGCCGGCCCGGTCGGTGAACGCCGGCGATACCGCCGGGCCGGCCACCGTCGCCGGACGGGACGTGAGGTTCGTCGCCGCCTGGCCGGGCCAGGCGTGCAACGCCAGGTCGAGGTCGACGGCGGGGTGCACGGAGCGGGGGTGGACGCCGAAGTCGGTGAGGAAGTTGGCCACCGGCACGGTGAGCGCCCCCTCCTGCCGCAAGCGGCCGAGGACGAGAGTGGCGAAGGAGTAGGTGGACACGATCACGTCGGGGTCGTGGGCGCGGGCCCAGGCCATCACCCGGCGCCCGGCCAGCATGCGCTCAAAGGACACGAAGGGCTCCCACAGCGCCGGATGGCGGTAGAAGAGCTGGTAGGACTTCTCGTAGCTGTCGGGCGCGTAGCGGAGCTGGTAGCGGTAGAAGCGCTCCCACGCGACGGAGAGGGCGCGGGGGAACGCGTCGAGGAAGTCGACGATGACCGGCTCCCGACCCCTTTCCGTCAGGCGCCGGGCCAGCTCGACGGCTGCCCCCTGGTGGCCGGCGCCCATCCGGGCCGAGACGAGCAGGACGCGGCCCGTGGCCACCCGCCGGCCGGCCGGGTTACGGTCCGGGCCATGCTGCGACGCACCATCGGTGGCTTCGGCGTCAAGGACCTCTTCACGCTCGTCAACCTGCTGAGCGGTGTGGCCGCCGTCGGCTACGTCCTCCGTGCCGAGCCCCGCAACGCCGGCTACGCGGTGATCGTGGGCTTCCTGCTGGGCGACATCGTCGACGGCACCGTCGCCCGCCGGACCGGCACCGCCAACCGCTTCGGCGGCGAGTTCGACTCCATCACTGATCACTTCGTGCATGTCTTCGTCCCTGGTCTGGTGTTCTTCGAGGTTTACGAGGGGGCCGGCCACGGCGCGCTCGGGCTGGTGGCGGTGGGCGCCCTGATCGCCGGGGCCACCGTGCGCCACGCCCGGTTCGCCGCCGCCCGGTTCGACTACCCGCTGTGCTGGTGCGGGCTGCCACGCACCGTGAGCGGCTTCACCGCCCTGTCGGTCGCGCTTTCCACGTTCCTCGGCCGCAGCGACGCCGGCTACATCGCCGGCTTCGTGGTGGTGGTCGTCATGTCGGTGATGAACGTCGTCCCCATCCCGTACATGACCCACCGGGGCCGGCGGGCCATGCAGTGGTACGTCAAGGCGACTGTGGTCCCGTTCTTCTTCAGCGCCCCGATCATGTTCGTGGTGGCCCGGCGCTACACCTTCGACGTGTTCCTCCTCGGCATGGTCTGGTTCACCGTGTTCGGGTGGTTCCCCGTCCACCCCGAGGAGCGCCGCGAGTTCTATGCCGAGTACCGGCGGTGGTCGGCGGAGCTGGCCAAATAGGCACGGTCGGCCGAGCTGGCCAAATAGGCGCGGTCGGCGGAGCTGGCCAAATAGGCACGGTCGGCGGAGCTGGCCAACTAGCGGCCACCGAAGAACGAGGCGGCGGCGTCGCACACGCGGTCGACCGTCTCGTCAGCCATGCCCGAATGCAGCGGCAGAGAGACGATCTCCTCGGCGGCCACCTCGGTCACGGTCAGGTCGTCGCGCCGGCACACCCCGTAGAGGGTGGTCCGGTGCGCCGGCAGCCAGTGGATGCCGGTGTCGATCCCCCGGTCGGCGAGGTGCTCACGGAAGGCCTGCCGGCGGCCGCCGAGGACCCGCACGTAGAACAGGAAGGGGTTGAGGTCGGTGACGTCGGCGTCGGGGAGGCGCAGGCCGTCGATGCCCGCCAGCCGGGCGGAGTACCGCCGGCAGGACGCCTGGCGGCCGGCACGGATGCGGTCGAGCTTGGGCAGCTGGGCCAGGCCGACGGCGGCATGCACGTTCGACAGGTGGTAGCGGAAGCCGTCCTCGACCACGTCGAACTCCCACGTGCGCTGGTGGCGGTAGGCCAGCTCGGCCGGGTTGCTGGCCCCCAGGACGCGAAGGGCCCGCAGGCGGGCCGCCTCGGCCTCGGTCTTGACCACGACCACGCCGGCGTCGATGCACGAGAGGGCCTTGACCGGGTCGAAGCTGAACATGCAGATGTCCGAGAAGCTGCCGATGGCGTCGTCGCCCAGGAAGGCCCCGAAGGAGTGGGCCGCGTCGTGGACGACCCGGAGGCCGTGGGCCTCGGCGATGGCCGCGATCGCCGCGTGGTCGACCAGGTGGCAGCCGTAGTCCATGGAGAGGATGGCCCGGGTGCGGGGCCCGACCAGGTCGGCGGCCCGGGCCGGGTCGATGCAGAGCGTGCCGTCGAGGATGTCGCAGAAGACGGGCTGGGCGCCGACGGCCCGGATGGCCTGCACGTCGGCCAGGTGGGTGAACGACGGGACGATGACCTCGTCGCCCGGGCCGGCGCCGGCGGTGATGAGGCCGAGGTGGAGGGCGGAATAGCCGGTGTTGACGGCGACGGCGATCCGGCTGCCACCCAGGACCTTCTCGACGGCGCGCTCGAAGTCGCCGACGGCGCTGCCCATGCCGAGCCATCCGTTGCGAACCGCGTCCTCCACGGCCTCCAGTTCCTCGGCTTCCATGAGGGCCTTGTAGATCGGGATACGGGAGATGAGCCGACTCCTTGATGCTGCGGGTGGGACCTTGAGGGCCCACTATCTGCGCGCCGACATGAGGGGTTCATGAAAGACCCGATCTCCTATGGTGGCGGCATGGCCCGCCTGCGACGCACGCTCCTGACCGCGGCGGTGGCCGGGGCGGTGCACGCCGCGCCCGGTCTGACGAACGTCGACATCGTCCGGCGGGCGCTTTTCCCCGGGCTCTCCGGGGTCGGCGCGCCGGGCCACGTGGCCGTCACCTTCGACGACGGGCCCCAGCCCGAGTCCACGCCGGCGTTCCTCGAGGCCCTCGACCGGCTGGGCTGGAAGGCCACGTTCTTCATGCTCGGCTCGATGGTCGCCCGGTCTCCCGCGCTGGCCGCCGAGGTGGCCGCCGCCGGCCACGAGATCGCCGTCCACGGCTACACGCACCGCTCCGAGATGTTCCGCACCCTGCCGGCGGTGCACGCCGACATGGCCCGGGCCGTCGCCACTATCTCCGACGCCACCGGCCGCGAGCTGCACTGGTTCCGGCCCCCCTACGGCACCCTGTCTGCCGGCGGCGTGGTCGCGGCCCGGCGCCAGCGGCTGCGCACCGTGCTGTGGTCGACCTGGGGCCGCGACTGGCGGGCCGAGGCCACGCCGGCCACCGTCGTCGCCGACGTAAAGGAGCATCTGGGGCCGGGGGCCACCGTGCTCCTGCACGACTCGGACTGCACCTCGGCGCCAGGCGCCTGGCGCTCGGCGCTCGGGGCGTTGGAGCCGCTCGCCGAGCTGTTCGCCGAACGGGGCCTGCAGGCGGGCACCCTGGGCGCCCACGGCCTGGTGGGCGCAGTCAACTGAGCCCGGGGGACGCGGCCCGGGCCCAGGCCACCGTGCTCGCCCTGGGGGCGGCCGGCCTGTACGCGGCGACCTCGGTGCTCCAGCAGTCGGCGGCGGCCACCGTCGCCCACGAGCGCTCACTGCGACCCAGCCTGCTGGTCGCCCTGGTGCGCCAGCCCCGCTGGCTCCTGGGCAACCTGGCCGAGGTGGGCGCCGTCACCTTGCAGTTCCTCGCCCTGCGCCGGGGTGCCCTCCTCCTGGTCCAGGCCCTCCTGGTCAGCGGGTTGCTCCTGGCCCTGCCGGTGGGCGCGGCGCTGCACCACCGGCGGCTGAGCCGGACCGACTGGTTGGGCGCCCTCGGCATCGTGGCCGGCTTGGCCGTGTTCGTGACGATCGCCCGCCCCGCCGCCGGCCGGGGCGACGCGTCCGGCCTCGGCTGGGCCCTCGTGGCCCTCTTGGGGGGCGGCGCGGTCGTGGCCCTCGTCCTCCGGGCGCCGGCCGAGCCCGGGGCGCCTCGCGCCACCTACCTCGGGGCGGGGTGCGGGGTCCTGTTCGGGGTGACGGCCGCCCTGGCCAAGGCGTCCGGCCACCTTCTCGATCGAGGCCTGGCCCACGCCTTGCAGGCGTGGGAGCCCTACGCTCTGCTCGGCCTGGGCGCCCTCGGCTTCCTGCTGGCCCAGAGCGCGTTCCAGGCCGGCCCGCTGGCTGCGTCCCTCCCCCTCATCACCGCGGCCGACCCGATCGTCGCCGCCCTGATCGGCGTGCTCGCCTTCCACGAGCGGCTGGCCACCGGGGCGGGAGCGGTGGCGCTGCAGGCGTTCGCCGGCCTGGCGGTCATCGCCGGCGTGTGGATCCTGGCCCGTTCGCCGCTGCTGGCGCCCGAGCCGCCGGTCCCGCCAGCCGGCGCGCCACCCCTACCATCGACGGCATGAGGATGCTGGTGGTCGAGGACGAGGCCAGGATGGCCAGCCTCATCCAGCGGGCCCTCGTGCGGGAGGGGTACGCGGTCGACGTGGTCGGCGACGGCGCCGAGGCCCTGTGGGCGGCGACCGAGACGGACTACG
The DNA here is from genome assembly GCA_023264995.1 of Acidimicrobiia bacterium. GTDB lineage: Bacteria > Actinomycetota > Acidimicrobiia > Acidimicrobiales > AC-14 > CADCTB01. The sequence goes on from JAHFUR010000010.1 coordinate 32,753, forward strand.
ACGCCGTGGTCCTCGACGCCATGATCCCCGAGCTCGACGGCTTCGAGGTCTGCCGGCGCCTCCGCGCCGGCGGGCGGTGGACGCCGGTGCTGATGCTCACCGCCCGGGACGGGGTGGAGGACCGGGTGCGCGGCCTCGACGCCGGCGCCGACGACTACCTGACCAAGCCGTTCGCCCTGAAAGAGCTGCTGGCCCGCCTGCGGGCGCTGACCCGCCGAGGCCTGGGCCCCCGGCCGGTCGAGCTGCAGGTCGGCGACCTGGCCCTCGACGTGGCCCAGCACGAGGTCCGGCGAGCCGGCGAGGCGGTCTCGCTCTCGCCCAAGGAGTTCGCCCTGCTGGAGCTGTTCATGCGCCGGCCCGGCGAGGTCCTGTCCCGGAGCCACATCGTCGACCACGTCTGGGACTTCGCCTACGACGGCGGGTCCAACGTGGTCGACGTCTACGTCCGCTACCTCCGGCGCAAGATCGACGTGCCCTTCGGTCGCAACGACATCGAGACCGTGCGGGGCGTGGGCTACCGCCTGCGGGCGCCCTCGGCGGACTGAGGTGCGCCCCGCGATCCGGCCTCCGGCCTCCATCCGCAACCGGCTGGTGGCCATCTTCGCGGTCAGCGCCGGCATCCTCCTCGTCCTCACCTGCGGGCTGCTGTACATCGCTTTCGACGCCCAGCTCGACGGCACGATCGACCAGACCTTGCACGACCGGGCGGCCGAGGTCACCGCCGACCTGCACGAGGGCAGCGTCCACATCCGCCCCGGGGAGCCCTTCGGCGTGCTCCTCGACCCCGAGACCGGGCAGGTGATCGACTCGACCGCTATCGCCTCGCAGCGCACGCCCGTGCTCACCCGGCGGGAGCTGGCCCGGGCCCGCGAACAGGAGATCGTGGTCGACCGCCGGCGGGTCACCGGGCTGGGTGAGCGGGGACGCGTCCTGGCCCGGCCCGAGACCACCGCCGCCGGCCAGCCCGTGGTCATCGTGGTCGGCGAGTCGCTCGACGCCGTGGCCCACGCCCGTCAGCGCCTCGGGCTGCTCCTCGGCGTCGCCTCGCCGGTCCTGATCGGCGCCATCGCCGGCTGCGGCTGGGTACTGGCCGGCGCCGCCCTCCGGCCCGTCCAGCGCATGACCGAGGAGGCCGAGGCCATCAGCCTCCGGGAGAGCGGCCAGCGGCTCAAGCAGCCCCCCGGCGACGACGAGATCGCCCACCTCGGCCACACGCTCAACGCCATGCTCGACCGGATCGAGGCCTCACTGGCCCGCGAGCGGGCCTTCGTCGACGACGCCAGCCACGAGCTCCGGACCCCGCTCTCCATCCTGCGCGGCGAGCTGGAGCTGGCCTGCGACCGCCCGGGCACCCGGGCCGAGATGCGGCGCACGCTCGAGATCGCCCTGCAGGAGGCCGAGCAGCTCGGCCGGCTCACCGAGGACCTACTGACCCTGGCCCGGGCCGACAGCGGCCGCCTCGTGGCCCGGGGCTCCGAGGTCGACCTCATGATCGCCGTCCGCCAGGCCGTGAGCCGCTACCGGGCCCCGACCGACCCCGGCGTGGAGGTGGTGGGGGGCAGCGTGCGGGTGGCGGCCGATCCCGTGCTCCTGGAGCCCCTGCTCCGCAACCTCATCACCAATGCCTGCCGGCACGCGGCGGCGCAGGTCCGGGTCGCCCTCAGCAGTGAGGGCGGGTGGGCCGTCCTGACCGTCGCCGACGACGGGAAGGGCTTCCCGCCGGCGTTCCTGCCCGTCGCCCTCGACCGCTTCACCCGGGCCGACGCCGACCGGGGCCGCGACCACGGCGGGTCCGGGCTCGGCCTGGCCATCGTGGCCGCCGTCGTCCACGCCCAGCACGGCCGGGTCGAGGTCGGAAACGGGGAGCCCCTCGGCGGGGGCCGGATCACGGTATGGCTCCCGATGGCCGGCGGCGGGGACCAGGCGCCCGGTTCTCATCGCCGCCTCATCGAGGATCGTGTCCAATAGGCGCGTGGTAGACCAGCGTCCCGTGGCCCCGACCACCGGCGGTACCCACATCTGCCAGGCGTGCCGCACGATCGACCTGGCCGACGGGGTGGAGGACGGCAACCTCTTCCCGGTCCTCTCCAAGCGGGTGGCCCACGAGCGCCACGCCGTCCAGGCCCTCGTCGACGCCCAGGACCGCATCGCCGACAAGGTCACGTCGTTCGCCGGCTCGTTGAACTTCGTCTACATCCATGCCGTCTGGTTCGGCATCTGGATCATGATCAACGTCGGCGCCCTCGGCGCCGCCATCGCCTTCGACAAGTTCCCGTTCGGCCTCCTGACCATGATCGTCAGCCTGGAGGCCATCTTCCTGTCGACGTTCGTGATGGTGAGCCAGAACCGCCAGTCGGAGCGGGCCGACATCCGCAGCCAGCTCGACTTCGAGACCAACCTGCGCGCCGAGATCTGGGCCGTCCACATCGGCCAGGCCCTTGGCGTCGACGCCGACCACGTCGAGCAGGTGGTCCGCCAGGCCATCGACGGGTCGAAGCAACAGCTCGGCTGAGGCGGCTCAGGTCTGCCAGGTGGTCCCTGAGGACAGCAGCTCGGTGAGGTTGCCAGGCCCGAAGCGCTCGGCGGCGGCCACGACCTGGTGGTTCAACAGGCTGCCGTAGTCCGGCCGGTCGACGGCCCGGAAGACCCCGATGGGCGTCGGCTCCGACGGGCCGCGCGCCAGGTGTGAGAGGAGGAACGCCAGCCCAGGGTCGTCATGGCGCTCGTCGTGGATGAGGATGGCGTCCTCACCGACGTCGGCCACGTTGACGATGTGGGCCTGGCCCTGGCGGTCGACCATGACCCCCAGCTCGTTGGTGTCGCCGAAGCGCACGGGCTGGCCGTGCACCAGGGGGATGAGCATGCGGGGCCGGGCTTCGCGGGCGGTGATCTTCTCGAAGGCGCCGTCGTTGAACACGTTGCAGTTCTGGTAGATCTCGACGAACCCCGCGCCCTGGTGGTCGTGGGCCCGGCGGAACACCCCCATCATGTGGGCCCGGTCGAGGTCGTGGGTGCGGGCCACGAAGGTGGCCTCGGCCCCGAGGGCCAGGCTCACCGGGTTGAAGGGGTGGTCGACGGAGCCGAACGGGGTGGACTTGGTGACCTTGCCCTCCTCGCTGGTGGGCGAGTACTGGCCCTTGGTGAGCCCGTAGATCTGGTTGTTGAACAGCAGGACCGTCAGGTTCACGTTCCGCCGCAGGGCGTGGATGAGGTGGTTGCCGCCGATGGAGAGGGCGTCGCCGTCGCCGGTGACGACCCACACATCGAGGTCGGGTCGGCTCACGGCCAGCCCGGTGGCCATGGGCAGGGCCCGGCCGTGGATCGAGTGCACCCCGTAGGTGTTCATGTAATACGGGAACCGGCTGGAACAGCCGATGCCGGAGATGAACACCGTCTTCTCCCGGCGCATCCCCAGGTCCGGCATGAGCATCTGCACCGCGGTGAGGATCGAGTAGTCGCCGCAGCCCGGGCACCAGCGCACCTCCTGGTCGCTGGCCCAGTCCTTCTTGGTCGTGATGGGCACGTCGATGTCGGTCATGCGCCGGCCTCCATCGCCGCCAGCACGGCGGCCTCGATCTCGGAGTAGAGGAACCGCTGGCCCTGGACCTTGGTGATCACCTGGGCGTCGACCAGGAACGCGGCCCGGACCAGGGCGGTGAGCTGGCCCAGGTTGTTCTCCGGCACCAGCACCTTCGGGTAGCGCTTCACCGCATCGCCCAGGCCGGCGGGGAACGGGTTGAGGTGGACGAGGTGGGCCCGGGCCACCTTGAGGCCCCGCCGGCGCAGGCGTTCGACGGCGGCCACGATCGACCCGTAGGTCGAGCCCCAGCCGAGGACGAGCACCTCGGCATCGCCACCAGGGTCGTCGACGTCGACCGGTGGGATGTCGGCGGCGATGCCGGCGATCTTGGCTGCCCGGGTGCGCACCATCAGCTCGTGGTTGGCCCCCTCGTAGGAGATGTCGCCGGTGCCATCGGCCTTCTCCAACCCCCCGATGCGGTGTTCGAGGCCGGGCGTACCGGGGACGGCCCACGGCCGGGCCAGCGTCTCGGGGTCGCGCAGGTAGGGGAGGAACGTGGCGTCGGGGCCGTTCGGGCCGGCGGCGTACTCGACACTGATGTCGGGGAGCTCGTCGACGGCGGGCAGCCGCCACGGTTCGGCGCTGTTGGCCAGGTAGCCGTCGGAGAGGACGATGACCGGGGTGCGGTACTTCAGGGCGATGCGGACCGCCTCGATGGCCGCGTAGAAGCAGTGGCCCGGGGTGCGGGCGGCGATGATCGGCAGCGGCGCCTCGCCGTGGCGGCCGTACATGGCCATGAGCAGGTCGGCCTGCTCGGTCTTGGTGGGCAACCCGGTGGACGGCCCGCCCCGCTGGACGTCGATCAGGACCAGGGGCAGCTCCAGGCTGATGGCGAGGCCGACCGTCTCGGACTTGAGGTCCATGCCGGGCCCGCTGGTGGTGGTGACGCCGAGGTGCCCGCCGTAGGCCGCGCCCAAAGCGGCGCCCACCGCGGCGATCTCGTCCTCGGCCTGCATGGTGCGCACGCCGAAGTTCTGCCGCTTCGACAGCTCGTGGAGGATGTCCGACGCCGGCGTGATGGGGTACGACGCCAGGAAGACCGGCAGCTTGGCCAGCTGGCCGGCGGCCACCAGGCCCCACGCCAGCGCGGTGTTGCCGCTGATGCTCGTGTACGTGCCCGGCTTGAACGCCGTGGCCTTCACCGTGAACGGCCCGCCGATCAGCTCGGCCGTCTCGCCGAAGTTGTACCCGGCCTTGAAGGCCAGCGTGTTGGCCTCGGCGACAGTGGGCATCTTGGCGAAGCGGGAGGCGATCCAGTCGAGAGTCAGCTCCGCCGGCCGGCTGTACATCCACGAGACCAGGCCCAGGGCGAAGAAGTTCTTCGACCGCTCGGCGTCGCGCGACTTGGCCCCGCTCGGCTTGGCCGCCTCCAGCGTCAACGACGTCATCGGGACCTCGAAGACGGTGAACCCGGTCAGCGACCCGTCGGCCAGCGGGTTGGCGGCATAGCCGGCCTTGGTCAGGTTGCGGTCGACGAACGCATCGGTGTTGACGATCAGCGTGCTGCCGGCGGCCATGTCGTGCAGGTTGGCCCGCAGCGCCGCCGGGTTCATGGCCACCAGCACGTTGGGCGAGTCGCCGGGCGTCAGGATGTCGTGGTCGGAGATGTGGATCTGGAACGCCGACACGCCGGCCAGCGTGCCCGCCGGCGCCCGGATCTCCGCCGGGTAGTCGGGCACCGTCGACAGGTCATTGCCGAAGATGGCGCTGGACACCGAGAAGCGGTCACCCGTGAGCTGCATTCCGTCGCCGGAGTCACCGGCGAAGCGGATGACGACCTTCTCCAGCTCGTGCATCGGGTGGCCCGTTGTCTCGGTCATAGGCGGCTCCCTTGGCGTCTCCTACGACGATACGCCGGGCCGCCCCCTTCGCGGGCCCCTACACCTGCGACCCGGCCAGGGCCTCGATGGGCGCGAGGCCGTACCACCGGAGCCGGTTGTACATCTCGAGCTGCGGCCGGGTCCGCAGGCTGTCGGGCGGCACCGGCACGAACACCACCGGCATGGCCGGGTCGAGGCCCAACGGGCGCGCGGTCGCGCCGCCGGCGTCGGCCACGTAGATGCTGACCCGGTCGGGGCCGGCAACCTCCACCATCTCCTCGAAGGTGGGGAGGTTGCCGTTGGCAGGTGCCTCGGTGGCCGCGGTCAGCACCCAGACGCCGGCCACCGAGGGGGTGGGGGTGGACTGCTCGGCCACGAGGGACGCGAACAGCTCCTCGGTCACGACCACGCTCTGCGCCCGGCCGTGGCTCATGCGCTCGGCGTCGTGCACCCAGCTCTCGATGATCTCGGTGAGGGTCATGGTCGGGTGGACGCTCAGGACTGGCGCAGCGTCGACCTGAGGTAGCTCACCAGCGTGTCGGTGGCCGCTTGCACCTTGTGCTTCCTGCGGGCGTGCTCGGCCACCTTGGCCAGCACCTCCTCCTCGGTGGCGCCGCGCGCCTTCCAGTCACACGCCGACCCGGCCGTCCTGCACCCGAACTCGTAGGCCATCCCTTTGCGCTCCTTTCACTGTCCTGAGGCCGCTACCATACCAACTAGTCGGTATGGCTGCAACCCCTCACCATCGCGTCGCTGCACTAGTCTCGGGGCCACTCGTGAGTGGTTCTCGACCGCCCTCCCACCGGAGCGCTCTCATCGACGCCATGCGGAAGGTGGCGCTCTCCAAGGGCTTCCCCGCCACCACTGTCGACGAGATCTGCGCGCTGGCCGGCGTGACGAAGGGGAGCTTCTACCACCACTTCGACGGCAAGGACGACCTCGGACTGGCCGCCCTGGAGTCCTACTTCGCCGACGTGGTGGTGGAGTTCGGCGCCGGCGGCTGGGCCGACGTCGACGACCCGGTGGCCCGGCTCGGGGCGTTCATGGCCCACGCCGCCGACGTGTGCACCGGGCCGGTCATGATCGGCGGCTGCCTGATCGGCAGCTTCGCCCTGGACATGGCCGAGTCGTCGCCCGACCTCCGGGAGCGGATGTCCACCATGTTCGCCGCCCTGCGCGACGTGGTAGCCGGGCTGGTGGCCGATGCCGCCCGGTCCCGCGGCCGGGTGATCGACGCTGCCCAGTTCGGCGACCAGTTCCTGGCCGTCCTCGAAGGGTCGATCGTGCTGGCCAAGGCCCACGCCGACCCGGCGGCGCCCCGTAGAGGGCTGGTGCTACTGGCCCAGCACCTCGACCTGCTCCTGGGCCCGTCCGTGTAGCAAGCGGGCGGGCCGCTGCCTAGCCACCCGTCTAGCGTGGGGTCATGGCCGATACGGGTACCGAGGAAGCGATGGCGGCGATCTTCGCCGAGCACATGGGGGCGGAGCTGGCCGGCGACCTCGACCAGACCCTGGCCACGATGACGGCCAACCCGCACCTGGTCAACGTTCCCACCATGGTGGGGGGCGCCGGCACCGACGGGGTCCGCGACTTCTACGCCAACCGGCTGATCGGCCAGTTCTTCCCCCCGGACGTCGAGTTCGTCACGGTGTCGCGGACCTGCAACGCCAGCCGGCTCATCGACGAGCTGGTCATCTCCTTCACCCACACCACCAAGATCGACTGGATGCTCCCCGGCGTGGAACCCACCGGCCTCCCCGTCTCCGTGGCCTTCGTGGTCGTGGTCGGTGTCGAGGACGGCAAGATCGCCTACGAGCACATCCACTGGGACCAGGCCACCGTGCTCGTCCAGATCGGCCTGCTCGACCCCGCCGGCCTGCCCGTCGCCGGACGCGAGGCGGCGGCGAAGCTCCTCGACCCCACCATCCCGGGCCCGTTCTTCCCGGCCGGATAGGCGGCCGCCCAGCCCTGGCGAGCTGCGTTCCGCGTCCCCCTGCACGCCAAAAACGTGCGGTCCCGGTACGCGGAACGATTCAGCGGGCGTTGACCAGGAAGTCGGCCACGTCGACGAGGTAGGCCCGGATGCGGGCTGCTTCTTCGGGGGGAGTGCCGCGGGCGGCCACGAGCGGGTCCAGCGACCCGAGCATGTGGCGCAGCCAGGCGTCGCGCTCGGGCTCCCCGATCACGAAGGGCGCGTGGCGCATGCGCAGGCGCGGGTGCCCCCGCTCGTCGCTGTAGGTCGTCGGCCCACCCCAGTACTGGGCCAGGAACCCAGCCAGATGGCGCCGGGAGTCGGCGAGGTCCTCCGGGTACATGGGGCGCAGGCGGGCGTCGGCGGCCACGCCGGCGTAGAAGCCCTCGACGAGATCGTCGAAGAACGGCTGACCGCCGACGGCGGCATAGACGCTTCCCTCGATCCCCTCGACGCCCACCCGGTCGACCCTACCGCCGGACGTCCCCCAGGTCTGCCGCCAGGACCGTCGCCGCCAGCGCCATCCGATGGTCCTTCCCCCACGGCGGCCCCAGCGCCGCCCGGGGCCCACGGAGCACCTCGTCGGCCCGGGCGCCGAGAACGCGTTCCGCCTGGCGCTCGACGTCCTTGGCGTCGTAGAAGTGGACGTCCCAGCCCCGCGCCACGGCGCACTCGGCCAGGACCTGGCGGTACATGACGGAGTCGGCGCGGGCCTCGTAGGGTGGGCGGCGGAGGACGGCGATCGCCTCGGGAAAGTCCGCCGGCCACGCCCGCAGTGACATCGAGACGATCGGTACGCCCACCGCAGTTGCCAGCTCCTCCAGCGACGCCGACGTCGCCCTGGTTGCCGAGGCCCGCACCTGCTCCACGAGCACCGCAGCCGCTGCGTCGTCGAGGAGCCTCCCTTCGTGGTGGACCGGTGCCGAGGCCGTGCCGGGCCCGACGAGCTCGATCCGCCGGCGGTCGACAACCTGGTGGGTGGCGGACGCCGTGACCGCCACCGCCCAGCCGAAATGATGAGCAATCCCCACACGCACCGCACCGAGTATCCCGCGACCCCGGGGCAACCTCCGGCCGAGATGGAGGTCGACGAGCAGCTCGTCCGGAGGCTCCTGCTCGACCAGCATCCCGATCTCGCCCACCTGCCGCTGCAGTGGGCCGACGCCGGCTGGGACAACGTCCTGTGGCGCCTCGGCGACGAGCTCGCCGTCCGACTGCCGCGCCGGCAGACGGCGGTGGCGCTGACCCTGAAGGAGCAGCGGTGGTTGCCTCTGCTGGCCGATCAGCTCCCGCTCCCCGTGCCCCGGCCGGTGAGGATGGGCCGTCCGGGCGGCGGTTTCCCGTGGCCGTGGACCGTTGTCCGGTTCGTCGCCGGCGAGCCCGGTGACCGCCATCCGCTCACCGACGGGCCCGGCGCGGCGAAACAACTGGCGACGTTCCTCCAAGCCCTCCACGTGCCTGCCCCTCCGGGTGCGCCGGTGAACCCAGTACGCGGGAGTGCTCCCCTCGGGGCCCGCACGGCCGACTTCCACCGGCGGGTCACCGCGGTCGGGGCCGAGGTCGACCCGGGGCCACTGCGGGCCCTCTGGCAGGCCGGGCTCGACGCGGCGGGGCCGCAGGGCCCCCCGGTGTGGCTGCACGCCGACCTCCACCCGGCCAACACGCTCAGCGGCCGGGGGACGCTCGTCGGCGTTCTCGACTTCGGCGACATGTGCGCCGGCGACCGGTCGAACGACTTGGCCGCGGCCTGGCTCCTGCTGCCCGAGGGTGCCGCGGACACCTTCTTCGACGCGTACGGCGACGTCGATGACGACACGATGCGCAGAGCCCGGGCGTGGGCCGTCCATTTGGCCGTGATGCTCCTCGACATCGGCCTCGCCGGCCAGCGCGGCGACCCCGGGGGCAAGCCCACTTGGGCGCCCCTCGCCCGCGCCGCGCTCGGGAGGCTCATGCCTCTGCCGCCATTCCTACCGTACCGCGAGGGAGGGGGCTTGCCGCAAACGACCGAAACGTGCTGACCATGGCTCGTTCACTGCGCCGATCACGGCCACCGCTGGAAGCCAGGAGTCGGGGAATGGGTACGTTGCACGGGCCGGTGGCCGAACACGCAGTGGTGATCGCCGGGGGTGGCCCGACCGGGCTGATGCTGGCCGGCGAGCTGGCCTTGGCGGGGGTCGACGTCGTCATCGTCGAACGGCGGGCCACGCAGGACGTCGACGGGTCTCGCGCCGGCGGGCTCCACTCCCGCACCATCGAGGTGCTCGATCAGCGGGGCATCGCCGAGCGGTTCCTGTCGGCGGGCGAGGTGATGCCAGGCCTGGGGTTCGCCCTCATCCCTTTGGACATCAACGACTTCCCCACCCGCCACAACTACGTGCTGGCGCTGTGGCAGAGCCGCTTCGAGCCCATCCTGGCCGACTGGGTCGCAGAGCTGGGGGTCCCGGTCCTTCGCAGCCGGGAGGTGCTCGGCTTTGCCCAGGACGACGCCGGCGTCGACGTCGACGTGTCCGGGGGTATGTCGCTCCGGGCCGACTACCTGGTCGGCTGCGACGGGGGCCGGAGCCTGGTCCGCAAGGGCGCCGGCATCGACTTCGCCGGGATCGACCCCTCGACGAGCTGGATGATCGCCGAGGTCGAGATGGACGAGGAGCCGGAGCTCGGCTTCCGTCGCGACAGCGTCGGGCAACACGCCATCGGTCGCCGGGCAGCCGGGGAGCCGGTCCGGGTCGTGCTGACGGAACGGGAGCTGGAACACGCCGGCGAACCGACCATGGACGACCTGCGCGAGGCTTTGATCGGCGTGTACGGGACGGACTACGGGCTCCGCCGCGCCAACTGGATCTCCCGCTTCACCGACATGGTGCGCCAGGCCGCGTCCTACCGCCACGGCCGGGTGCTCCTGGCCGGGGACGCGGCCCACGTGCATCCCCCGCAGGGCGGTCAGGGCCTGAACATCGGGGTGCAGGACGCTGTGAACCTGGGGTGGAAGCTGGCCCAGGTGGTCAAGGGAACGTCACCCGAGAGCCTGCTCGACACCTACCACGCCGAACGCCATCCCGTGGGTGCCCGGGTGCTGCACAACACCATGGCCCAGGTGGCGCTGAGCCGCCCCGACGATCGTCACCAGGCCCTCCGCGACATCTGGGCCGAGCTGCTGCGCATGGACGAGCCCCGCCGGCACCTGGCGGCGATGATCTCCGGCCTCGACGTCCACTACGACCTGGGCCAGGGGCACCCGCTCCTCGGACGGCGCATGCCCGACCTGGACCTGGCCACCGCGGCCGGTCCGACGAGTGTCTTCACCCTGCTGCACGACGCCCGGCCCGTGCTCCTCAACCTCGGCGAGCCGGGCGGCTTCGACATCGGCCCGTGGGCCGGCCGGGCCCAGATGGTCGACGCCACCCACGACGGAGCGTGGGAGCTTCCCCTCCTCGGGGAGATCGCCGCGCCCGCCGCCGTGCTGGTCCGGCCCGACGGCCACGTCGCCTGGGTGGGGGACCTCTCCGACCCCGAGCTGCCCCGAGCCCTTACGACCTGGTTCGGAGCGCCCGCCCCCGCTGACCAGCGCCCGAGCGCCCCCTGACCGAGGCACGCGAGGCTGTCGCCGTGGTACTCAGGGCCCGCACGGACGACGACCTCGACGAGTGCGAGCGTCTGGCCCGCACCGTTCACCGCGCCGACGGGTACCCGCCGCGCTGCGCTGATGACCTGCGTCGGTTCATCTCGGCGGCCGGCGCCCTGGGCTCGTGGGTGGTCGAGTCGGGCCCGGCCATCGTCGGGCACGTCGCCCTCCTCCCCACCGGCTCGCCGGCCGTCATGGCGCTCGCCTCCGCCGCAACCGGCCGGCGACCGGACCAACTGTGCGTTGTCGCCCGGCTCTTCGTCGCCCCGTCCGAGCGCGGGAAGGGGTTCGGCGGGGCGCTTCTCGCCGCGGCCGCCGACGCCGGACGCGCCCGCGGCCTCTGGCCGGTCCTCGACGTCGCCGCCCACTTCGGCACCGCCATCCAGGTGTACGAGAACTTGGGCTGGACCGCGGCCGGGCGGGTGACGGTGCCGTTCCCCGGCGAGGAGCCGTTGGAGGAAGTCGTCTACCTCGGCCCGGCGCCGGCGGGCGGCGGCGGCTGAGCCGGGAGGGCCATGGCCAGGAAGTCGTAGCGCCAGAGCTCTTGGAACAGCGCCCGGGCGAAGGCCTCAAGCACCTCGGGGCCCTCTGACTGACCGCTCTCGGCCACACGCTCGACGATCTCCCGGATCGAGCGGCTCCCGTCGACATGCTGCACGAACGACAGATGAGATGGGCCGAGCGTCAGGCTCCAACCCGGACGGGACAGCTCGGCACCGGCGAGACCGCAGTACCAACGCATCATGGGCACGTAGTCGAGGCAGTCAGGAGACGAAAAGTCGATGGCATAGGTCTGCCGGGGCCGGTCGGGATGACAGGCGATGAAGACGTGGCAGGCGTTCGACGCATGCACCCGCTCCATCACCGACCAGAGCTTGGCTGCGGGCAACGCGGCGACAGCGGCATTGAACGGGCTCCCTGGCCCGAGCAGGTTGTGGGGATAATAGGGCGCGTTGAACCACCAGTCCTGGAACACAAGGCCGGCCGAGCCGACGAGGGTAAGGCAGTCCTCCACGGTGTAGCTACGGTCCCGACCGTGCAGGAACGTGTCGACCATGCCGGCGTCGTAGTGCAGGTCCGGCGCCGTCCTCAGGTAGCTTCGGACGGGGTGATCATCCGCCAGCGACGACACGGTCTCTTTGACCATTTGCAGCGACGCATCGTCCTGGACGAGGCCCATATCGCGGAATACCCCTTGCAGGAGCTCGACTCCGATCCGCCCGTAGCGGGCGTAGAGCATGACCCCGATGGCGCCGCCGGGCCGGAGGCAAAGGGCGAGGGCCTTCATACCTTCCAGCGGATCGGCCAGGTGGTGGAGCACGCCGGTCGACACGATGAGGTCGAAGTCGAGGCCCAGCGTCGGTAGTTCCTCGATCGAAAGGAGGTGCAATTCCAGGTTCGACAGACCGTGCTTGTCCTTGAGGTACCGCTGATGGGCCAGTGACGGTTCGCTGATATCAACGGCCACGACCCGCGCCCCGGGGTTCATAAAGGCGAACACGGCGGCCTGGTTCGTGCCGCAACCGGCGATAAGGATGTCGAGGTCGGGCTGATAGGGGCGGTCGGGCCATAGGCCACGGTGGGCGTGGGACGGGTCGAACCATTCCCAGTTGTTCCTGGTCCACGCCTCGAGGTCCTCGATGGGCTGTGGGTAGGACCACCGCTCGTACTGGCGGGAGACAACATCGGCGCGAGGACCGGGCGTCATGCCGGGCGGTGGGCTGTCAGCCACGAGACGGTGTCCTCATGACGTGGATCATTCCCCTGCCGGACCAACGAGTCATGCGTGCCCTTCCTGCGTAGCGGATCGCTCCACTCCGACTGGTCGGGCGGGTATTTGCTCTCGACGGTTCAACGCAGAACAGGCCACGTCCGAGGGTACCCGTGAGGTCGCTCTCCGCGAACTGACGCATGCCATGCTCATGGGAGCGAAGTAGCATGTATGTATGACGCCTAGGGAACGACTGTCGGCGACGATCGAGTCAGACCTCCTGGAAGCCGGTCGCACGGCAGTGGCCGCTGGTCGGGCCGAGAGCCTGAGCGCATGGGTCAACAGAGCCCTGCGGCGTCAAGCGGACCACGATCGACGGATGACTGCGCTGGACGAGTTCCTCGATGCCTACGAGGCCGAGAACGGCGTGATCAGCGACGAGGAGATCCGGGCGGCCACGCGTCGGGCTCGGGGGGCCGCCGTCGTGGTCCGCACGCCGGCGCGCGGACAGGACCGGGCAGCCGTGGGCGAAACTCCGGCGCACCCGTGAGCATCGTTCTCGACGCCGGCGCATTCATCGCGATCGAACGGGGCGACAGGGATCTGGTCGCAATCATCAAGCGGGAACGGCTCGCCGACCGGGCGCCCCTAAGCAGCGGGGGCGTCGTCGGACAGGTGTGGCGGGGTGGGCACGGTCGCCAGGCGAACCTTGCCCGCCTCTTGCCCGGCGTCGACGTTCGGCCCATTGACGAGGCCGTCGGTCGCAACATCGGGGTGCTGTTGGCGGCGGCGGGCCTCGACGACGTCGTTGATGCCGCTGTGGTCCTCCTCGCCGCCGACGGTGACGAGGTGTACACCGCCGATCCGGCCGACCTCGGCCCGCTCGCCACCGCCGCAGGACGGCACGTGGAACTCATCCGAGTGTGATCGCGCCCACCTGGGTTTCATCCCATCGCCAAGCCCGAACTTCGCTTGGCCGGACCGGGCCTCAAAGACAGAGGGCCTTCGAGATCGAACTCGCCATCGTTGCCGAGCGTTATGGGCCGGGTTCGATCTAGAGAAGACCATTCCTACATCGGCACTTATGCCGGTGATCCTGTCAAGTAGTTGCGGGATATGCCGGTGATCGTAGGGTGCCGCCGGCCGGTGTGAACGTCCGGCCGACGGCAGTGTTGGCGGTGGTCAGGCGGTCCTGTTCGTAGTCCCGTTCCTCATGCGGGCGTAGGCGGCGAAGCGCCGGCGGGCGGTGGTGGTCGACGTGGCGAGACGCTGGGCGATGTCGTCCCAGGAGTAGCGCTGGGCCCGGGCGTCGGCGACGGCGTCGTGGAGACGGTCCTCGGCCTCGACTGCCAGGCTGACGAGGCACGACACCCTCGCCCCGGCATCGTCCGGACAGCCGTTGCGCCGCCGGACGAGCTCGGCCACCGCCGCGTCGACGATCGCGGTGGTGTCGCAGTCGGTGGCGGGGATGGCGGTGCGGTCGGCGTCGTGGTTCATGACGCCTCCTCCTCGCTCAGCGAGTCGGCCAGCCGCTGGTAGAGCTCGGCCCGGCCGGCCTGGTCGTGGGCGGCGGCGTCATCGGCCTGGCGCTGCAAGGTGGGCTTGAACTCGATGGTGGTGGCGAAGAACCCGCACCCTTCGCAGATGGTCTCGAAGGAGCAGTCCAGCTCGGCCGGCCGCCGGCACCAGCCGTTGCCCAGCATGCGGTGGTGCTCGGCCCGGACCCGGCGCATGGTCGGGCCCTCGACCTCGGCGCCGAGGTTGGCCGGCGCCGCGTAGAGGGCCTCGACCTTCTCGCTGACGGCGTGGTACTCATCCGTCACCGTCTGGTTGGCGATGCGGGCGTAGCGGATGGTCATGCGCAACGTGCGGTGGCCGAGGAGGGCGGCGATGGCCTCCAGGCGCATGCCCCGGTTGACGGCCTGGGTGGCCAGGGTGTGGCGCAGCTGGTGGGGATGGATGTGGCCGAGGCCAGCCCGGCGGGCCACCCGGTTGAGCATGCGGGTGACCGTGTGGCGGTCGATGGGCCGGCCCCCTCGGGTCAGCAGCAGCCCGGTGCCGTTGTCGTCGTGGCCGGCCACCCACGCCTCCAGCAGAGGCAGCAGCTGGGGGTGCAGGGGGACGTAGCGGTCGTTGTGGAGCTTGCCCAGCGGCACCCGCAACCACCAGCCCTCGCCGATGCGCACCACCGAATCGGCCTCCAGGGCGCACAGCTCGCCGACGCGCATCCCGGTGCGGCTGAGCACCTCCAGCACCAGGCGCCGCAGCGGGTCGGGCTCGGCGGCCACCTCCCGAGCCAGGCGCACGGCATCGGCGTCGTCCAGGAACTTGGGCAGGGGCTCGTCGGGACGGGGCAGGTCGGTGGCGAAGATGGGTTGCGGGCCGGGGCGTCGGGCCAGTCCCACTCGACGATGCGGTCGAAGAACGTCCGCAGCATCCCGAGGCGCTGGCGGCGGGTGTTGGGGCTGGGCGCCGTTCCCCGGGGCGTCATCCGGGCTCCCAGCCACGCCTTGAACCCCTCGACCTGGGGCCGGCCGACGGCGGCGAAGCAACGGGTGTCGGGGTGGCTGGCCAGCAGGTGGCGGCAGAACAGGCGCAGGTTGGAGTCGGCCACCACCACGCTGCCCGGGCGCAGCGACAGGGCGATCTGGTCCAGGTAGGCACCGGCGGTGTCGGCGAGGGTCGGTGCGACGTGGGCGATCTCGGCCCACTCCCGCTGCGAGGAGGACGGCAACAGCGAGGAGGACGGCGACCGCGTCGACGTGGCAGTGGCGGTGACCGCGGTCATCGGGCCACCGCGTCGGCGACGTCACGGCTGGCGTCGATGAGCTGGGCGGCCCGGTGGTACTCGGCAGCGAGCCAGTCGTTCGCCAGGTGCAGGTAGAGCCGGGTCGACTCGATGGAGCGGTGGCCGGCCTGGGCTTGCACCGCCTCCAGGGCCATGCCTGCTTCCCGCAAGCGGGTCAGGCAGGTGTGGCGCAGGCCGTGGCAGCCGACGTTGGCCAGACCGGCCCGGCCCCGGGCGCCACGGATGATCTCGTCGAGCCCGTCCTCGCTGAGGGGCTGTCCCCGCCGTGGGCCCTTCATGGAACTCTGGCAGCGTCGCTCAAGTAGTTCGGTCATGGGCACTAACGACGAATTCCTATAGACCAGACCTCCGGATGAGCGTGTCGATACCTGCATCTATCACTAAGGATAATAGCCGTTCTCCTCCACTACGGAGCCGGCCCAGCAGGCGACGATCATCTCGACGGCTTGCCACGCGCTCAAGCTCTTGGCGGCTAATGTCGTCCCCGTCGGGGGACTGCATCGATCCCAGCACCGATGCCAAGTCAGGATCATCAACCAAAATGGATCGAACGGCGTGCAAAATCTGGAAGCTCTCCGTATCGAGATCCGCGGCTAGATCTGTATAACGTCCGTCGTCGATACGACCTCGGTCCCTCCTGCTTTTCAAATCTGTGAGTCGTCTGTCGATTGCGTGTAGTCGTGCCTGCGCATTTCGGAGTTCCAGAACCGTAGATTCTTCGTTCACGTCCACCACTCCCCGATCTGACTCCGCGCCCGTAAGGACAGCGAGCGCCGACACTGGCACCAACCCAACGGGCAGCGCAACGGCGTGTACACCGGCAAGCGGTACACGGGCTCTGTCCAGTTCCCTGAGCCAGCCGGTGATGATTTCCACGCGCAATTCCAAACCATAGCGACGAAAAATTGCAAGGGCATCTCGCATCCGCTGACTACAGGCGCGATAGCTTCCTTCATCACCCTTGCTCCGCCGCAGAATCACCGACTCGACCGTGGCTTCGTATTCGTACCTGCGAGCCAAGACGAAGTCTGCCCAGACAAATTCCTTTGCAAGCTGAAACGCCGACGCCGCACGCTCGAGCCTCTCCAAAGCGCTCTGAAGAGTCTCTACATCCAAGGCCGATCGGCGCTCGATAGCATCGAGCACTAGCTCGCAGTCCATACAGCCTTCCGCGTATAGCTCAGCACCACTAGCAGCTTCGACCACGCGTGGTGGCATTGTCGCCAGGTCTTCTGACGAAATCGACCCGAAAATTACGGCCGCCGACTGATATTCCCTCGATGCTGCGAAATGCGACCTGAGAACTGCAAGACGCTCACCGCGAGCAAGATTCTGTTTGGCCCGTAGCTGACTAATGCGGGCCCGATTAAGTGCGCTGTCAGCGACTATTGACCGGGTACTGCGCTCCTGCGGTGTCAACCCAGAGCCCACATTCGATAATTCGACGGGGGAGCGGCCCACAGTAATCGACCTTGCTGTAGCTT
Source organism: Acidimicrobiia bacterium (assembly GCA_023264995.1). Classification (GTDB taxonomy): domain Bacteria; phylum Actinomycetota; class Acidimicrobiia; order Acidimicrobiales; family AC-14; genus CADCTB01. Next base: position 49,751 of record JAHFUR010000010.1, read on the forward strand.
GAGAGAGTCGCTCGCTCAGTGCGGCCTCGACCTCAAGAAGATGACCCGCCGCTTCCGACAGCAACTCCAAGGATTGTTCAGGATCCGGCTGCATGATGGCATAATCTGCCCGTGCGATCAATGCAGTCGCCGTCAGTTGGTGTGCGATCATTACTCCAGCGCCAGAGTCCTCGCCTGATAACATGCCGGACAGCGCTGGCGCTAGAGCGATGACCATCACCTGCATTTTAGTAAGGACCCCGAGGCGTAGCTCCGCCGCTTTATCGAATGCCTGAGCAGCGGCCCGCAAGTCGCCTGCTCGCCTAGACAACTCTGCCAGCGCCTCAAGCTCAAGAAGTTCGCAGGTGTCCGCCATCATAGAAACACTTTTGGCTATGGCTTCCATGCGTCCAAGTAGAGGCTCTAGCTCGGCACGATCCTCGTCGCTACTAATATCATCGAGGAGAAGTCGTCCTTCTCGTAGATCGGACTCCAGTTGAGCTAATACGACTTCCTGAGCCTTTTCGGCCGCCTGCCGCGCCGTACAGGCAGCTCGGTGGGATTCTTCGAAATCACCAGTAAGATTGGCCCAAATGGCTGGAAGTACCAACAACCCAGTGATTACCATTAAACGTTCCGCCGCATCGTCCAATAGAATTGCTCTAGCCAAGGATCCGTCGCAGCGGCGACGAGCTATGACCAATTCTGCTTCAAGCGTTGCATTGGAGGACCCCTCCACTACTCCGGAACGCATCAGTGCTGCTGCGGTCCGAAGAGAAAGGGCGTAAGTCCCCAGCATCAAAAGGCGACTGTTAGCGTCGACCGCCTGTTCCGTCCTGGCGACCGAAAAATCCAGCAACAAGAGGCGGTCGGTGGGACTTACTTCAGGCAGGAATGCGAATGCAGGGGCTATGGCGGCGGGGAGCAGCGCAACCCATGCATCGTCGTTCGACAATGAGTCCCATTCGCTGGCAGAGTGAAGGCGCTTAAACAAATCACCTAGGCCGTGATCCCAGTCTGGGATCTTAGACGTCGCAAGTAGTTCAGCGAACAAAGCGAAGCTGAGGAGGACGTCCGAGGTGAATTCTTGTCCCCGACTTCCGAAATATGATGAGGCTGCCTTAAGTTGCATTTCAAGCGCCGCTGCGTCGCTTGGGCTTTCCATTATGTCCAGGTCAATATTAAGTGACAATAGGGCCGACGGAAGGGAAGTCAACAATCCTGAGTGCTGAAATCGCTCAAGGAAGGTCTCGATGTCCTCTGGTTCAAGGTCGAGTAGCGCACTGATTTCGTAGCTGTTTCGGTCCCATCCAACGGCCACGCTACCGCGCCTCGTCTCGGCGGCTTTTCGTATGAGTTCCAGCGCTGTAGACTTTTCTGACCCCGTTACGAAAGCGTCATCGAGATAGATCATTGCTAGCTTTCCGGCCTCATCGTCAAAAGCCAGATGTTGAAGCAGACTCTCGGCTGCGGCCGAGAATCTCACCGAACTGTCTGCCTCAACGCTTGATGAGCTGCTCGATGAGTTGTCCAACTGACTTAGGAGCGCCCGGACGACTGCATGATCGATCACGTTAGAGAGGAGATAATCCGTCGTCCATATGTGATTAGAGCCTAAGACCTTGGTGGCATAGTCTTCCGTGCGCCGAAGAGCCGTCGTTCCGTCCACGGACTCAGTCTAGTGCTATTTCGCGAACCCTTCCAGTGGCTGGTGACCGGCCCCGAAAAGCATCTCCGTCGGGCTCCTGGTGGAAGACCAAGCGCGAACGGGAGCCGATGATTAGCGGTCCCATGTCAGGTTGGCTGTCGGCGCATGTGAGGGCGGGCGTCATGCGGGAGCATAGGTACACGCTTGCGTAGGTGGATGCGCGCACGGCACCGATTGAGCGGCTCTACGGGCTGCCGTGGTCGCCTCAACCTGGCGATGTGATCGGAAAGGACCTTCCGTCCTCTGCGAAACCGGGCGTGGGGAGGGCAGCAACCGGGCAATTCCGGATGCCGTCGTTTCGGTCGAGAGTGAACCGCCGCTGTTTATTGAGCTCGCGACGTGTGCCGTACGCAGGCAGCCCTCCTTCTCGGGGGCCGAGGTGCTCCGCATCGCTCCCAGCCCGACCGTTTCCGGATGCCAGTCGGGCCGGGTCGGCCCCCATGGTGCCACTGCGCGCGTTACCGAGCGCGAGGTAAGTGCCCTTATACAGGGCAGTCCGACTGCCGACGCCCTGGGGCGGTGCGGCTGGTCGGCCGGACGTCGTTATGTCGCGCGGCTTCGTTTGCCCGCCGAGGCTGCGTTCTCGGTACTCGGCTAGAGCCCGACGGCGCTCAGCGACTTGGGCTAGGAGTGGTTCGGTACACTTCCGGTGTGGCCACTTGTCCTGGAGCGGTCAGCGCCACCTACCGTGTCTCAGACCTACGCATGAGTGACGTCCCAACCACGCAGGGTACGGCGTGACAGCGTCTCGGGTGACGGGTCATGGAGACTAGGACCTCGGGGTCGGAGGCCTTGCGAGTCATCACGTCGGCCAAGGTGTCGGCGCGAATGTCGCGCGTGCCACGCCGCGGTACCTTGCCCGAGCTTGCAATTCGGCGACGGCTGCATAGCCGGGGCTTGCGATACCGGGTCGATGCGCGGCCAGAACCCTCAATCCGGCGCAGGGGGGACATCGTGTTTTGGCGTGAACGGGTCGCAGTCTTCATAGACGGCTGCTACTGGCACGGGTGTCCCGAGCACTGCCGCCTGTCGGGGGCAAATCTGGCTTGGTGGGAAAGCAAGATCGCCGAGAATCGGGCGCGAGATCGCGATACTGACGCCCAGCTGCAGGCCGCCGGCTGGGTGGTAGTCCGCTCGTGGTCGCACGAAGGCCCCGACGCCGTTGCGGCGAAGGTCGAAACCCTGGTGCGGCGTCGCCGCGGATCGCTCTCGGCGGACGACTAGCCTGGCCCCCCAGGGACGACCGGACGGCGCGGGAAGGAAGATGGCTAAGCGACAGGCGCACGGAGCGGTGGCCGCGCCGCGACGCCCAGTGGCCGTCGACCTGTTTGCCGGTGCAGGGGGAATGTCGCTCGGTTTCGAGCAGGCCGGCTTCGACGTACTGGCATCCGTCGACAACGATCCAGTGCACCTCGCCGTACATGAGCGCAACTTTCCGAACTCATTCGCGTTGTGTCACGACGTTGGGGCCGTAACCGCCGAAACACTCCACGCCGCGGTCGGCAAGGGCTGGTCATTGACAAAGCGAGAGGGTGAGTGGGACGGCGTCGTCGACTGTCTGTTCGGAGGACCGAGCTGTCAAGGATTCTCAGACATGGGCCGCCAGAACCCCGACGACGACCGCAACAACCTCGTCTTTGCATTCGCTCGCGTAGCCCGCGAACTCAAGCCGCGTTCCTTCGTCATCGAGAACGTTCCCGGGTTGCTGTTTCCGAAGGTCCGTGATCACCTTAATCGCCTGCTCGCGGAATTAATAGACGCAGGATATCGCCTCGTCGACGAGCTGCCTTTCCTGCTCGACGCATCCGAGTATGGCGTGCCGCAAAAGCGAAAGCGGGTGTTCATCGTCGGCGTCTTGGACGGAGTCGATCTTCCGCGTCGTCCCGAGGCCACCTGCTCGCCGACCATCGCCGAAGCACTCGATGACCTTCCTGCGATCGAGGATCTCGACGAACTGCTCACGTCGGATCGCCTTTACATGTCGGCCGCGATGCTCGAGCGGATGGCGGCCTTGGCATCCGCCTACGCTACTTCCCTCCGAACCCGACACGGGCTCGAATATGAGCGGCGGTGGCCCGATTCGATCCTGACCGGAAGCCAGCGGACCGTGCATCAGCCGTCTGTCGTTGAACGCTTCCTAAGCTTGACTCCAGGTTCTTCCGACACCGTAAGCCGGACCCACCGCCTCGATGGCGATAGATACTCGCCCACTCTGCGAGCAGGGACTGGACGCGACCACGGAAGCTTCACCGCCCCGCGGCCGATCCATCACCGCCTCCCACGGGTAATCACCGTCCGCGAGGCGGCGCGGCTTCACACGTTCCCCGACTGGTTCTCGTTCAACACGGCCAAGTGGCACGCGCTTCGTGAAATCGGCAACGCGGTTCCGCCGCGGCTGGCGGCAGCTGTCGCAGGCACCGTCATCCAGGCCCTCGGAGCCGGACGCAGCCTGCCCACCCGAGTGATCGAGCCCGGTCCGGACGAACTCCTCGAGCACTCGCTCGGAACTGCTGCCGACCACTTCGGCATTGATCGGGCGTCTCTGATTCCGGACGTCCGCCGAGGCCGAAGCTAGCGTGCACACGCTCACCGCTGATATCGGGAGGAACGGATGCCGCCAAAGCAACAGCTGAGCGACGATCTGACCGTCGACGCGGAGCCTGAACGAGCGCTCTTTGTCGAGATGCTCACACGCGACATCGACTTGATTCCAGCGATCATGGACCTGCTGGACAACAGCATCGACGGCGCACGGGCACAGATCAACGACCACACTCCCGCTACCGACTTCACGGTTGCGCTCAAGGTGTCGGCCGATCACTTCGAGATTCGAGACAACTGCGGAGGGATCGAGCTCGACGTAGCGCGTCAGTACGCCTTTCGGTTCGGACGACCCCGCAACTACAAGGGCACCACACGCTCCGTCGGCCAGTTCGGCGTCGGTATGAAGCGAGCGCTGTTCAAGCTTGGCAGGGTCTTCTCCATCAATTCTCGAGCTGCAACCACCTCTTTCGAAATGACCGTAGACGTCAAGGAATGGATGGCGGACACCAACCCTGTGTGGACGTTTACGATGTCGAAAGCGAGTCGCGACTACAACTCGGCCAAGCATGGTCGCGGAACCACGATCACGGTGACGCAGCTGCACGAGGCCGTGCGAGAAGACCTCGCCGACGGCGGATTCCTGTCGCTCCTGAGGGAACAGATCAGATTCCGTCATCAGGGCGCTCTCGCGGAGGGCATCACAGTCATGCTCAACGGCGAACACCTCGATCACTTCAGCAGGGAGCTGTTGAGCGGACCTGGCTTCAAGCCGATCAACCGGACCTTCGTCGTGTCCTCGGAGCACGGGGACGTCGCGGTCAGAATCATCGCCGGGATTACGAGGCTCGAACGTAAGGACGTGGGGAAGGACGACGGAGATGCCGAAAGCTTCCGTTCCGGCACCGACGCTGGTTGGTGGATCTTCTGCAACGATCGACTGCTGCTGATGCGCGAGCGGACGCGCCTGACGGGCTGGGGCGACTCCTTACCGAACTACCACCCCCAGTACCGACAGTTCCGAGGCTACGCGTACCTCAACGCCACGTCGACAGCCGCCCTGCCGTGGAACACGACAAAGACCGGCGTCGACGAGGAGTCGCGGGTCTGGCGCCAAGTCCAAGCGCAAATCAAGGTCGCTGGCGCCCAGGTCGTGGCCGTGCTCAATCGCCTGAAGATCGAGGAGCAGACATCGGTTAACGACGACGATAGGCCGACCGTGAACGCAGCGGCAGCCGCCGCATTGGTGCCGACGGACGAACTGGAGCTGAGCGAATCGTTCGCGGCCCCGCCGCCGCGGAAGCCGCAGAGCAAGTCCGCTCCACGGAAGCCTCGGGTGCAGAAGATGCAGTTTGAGGTGCCCATGAACCGCTTCAAGGTCGTGTCGGCACAGCTTGGCACCTCCGTCGTCGCCGAGGTTGGACGACGGACCTTCGACTACTACTACGAGCGCGAGATCGAGGACTGAGCGATGGGCGTTCTCGATTATGCCGACCGCCAGTCGAAGCACATCTTGCGTCGAATCTTCGTCGAAGTGCTTCGCCGACTGCAGACTATTGATGCGCTGTCCAACTACTCTTATATAGGATTCGGTGCCTACCAGTTCATCGACTTCGACCTTGTGCATCGTTCGCTGGGGATCGAGCGAATGACGAGCATCGAAAGCGACGACGCGTTGATCGAACGATGCCGCTTCAACTCGCCCTATCGCGGTATCGACATCTTGGAGGGCACGGCAGCGACCGTTCTGCCGACGCTCGACTGGTCGGGCAGGTGCATCGTTTGGCTCGACTACACTCAGCGGCTCCGCACCGAGGAGATGGCCGACGTCCAGAACGTCGCGTTACGCCTACAACCAGGTAGCGTGCTCGCTATCACGCTCAACTGCCATCCCGGAGCCGATAACAAGCGACGCGGCGATCTGGAGTCCGCCGTCGGTGCCGAGAACGTTCCGATCGGGATCAGCGAGGCCAAGCTCGGAGACTGGGGCCTCGCGAAGACCCAACGAGAGCTGACGACGGCCTTGTTGCACCGGACGTTCGCTGATCGTGGTGACGGAACGGGCTGGCAACAGCTCCTGAACATCTACTACCGCGACGGGGCGCGCATGCAGATGACCGCGGGCGTCGTCGACGACCCACAGCTTCACCCGGCGATCCAGGCATGCCGATTCGAGGACATGACAGAGGTGTCCTTCGACGCCGAGCCCGTCGTGATCGAAGTTCCCGGCCTCACCGTTCGGGAGCGTCAGGCGCTCGGGAAGAAGCTCCCTACTCGCTCGTTCAAAGAGTTCGCCGGCCTGCCGGCTTCGGCTGTCGAGGCGCACGCGCGGTTCTACCGATGGCTGGATGCCGTCGGATAGACCGGCTGGGGTGGGCAGATAAGAAGCCGCTCGAGCACCCCTGGATTGAGGTCGAGCCTAAGGACGTGTGTTTGTTTTTCCTAATCTGGGTCTTCGCGAATGGGGGTTGGAAGTTGGTGGGTTGACGCGCTGAGGGTCCGTGATGGAAGCGGGCCTGGCTTCCAGACTTCGGCTTGGCCGAGCCGAAGAGGAGCCAGACCCCGTGGCCGACCGTATCTCGTTGCGCTTGCGCCGCAACGACATAAGCGTGTTCGGGACCATCGACGAGCCGAGCCAGCGGCCTATCGTGCACGTGGCCGGCAAGTTCGCCGCCGCCCTGTGCCCGAGCTGTGAACGACCGTCGGTCACGACCAATGGCACGGGCTGGCGCGACGTCATCGACGTCGTACGCACCCTGGTCGTCAGCTTGGCGGTGTGCGTGCGGCGGTTCATCCGCGAGGACGAGGACTGCCCCCAGCGCAGCTTCGACGAGCGCTTCGAGGGCATCGGCCGGGGCGGGCTCGCTCCCGCGCCCAGGCGTTCTTCGCCGACCTCTCACGGGGCCGGGCGACGCGGGCGGTGGCCCGGGACATGGACGTGCCCGAGCACTATCTGCGCCTCGCCGTGGGCGCCCAGCGCCGGCGGGCCCATGAGTTTGTCCGGGGCCGGCTGGGGCGCAGGCCATCGACGAGTGCAGCGTAAAGAAGAACTTCGTCTAGGCCACGGTGTTCAGCGACCCCGGCCGGGCGTGGTCATCGGGACGCGAGGCGGGCCGCCTGATAGCCGGCGAATTCGTGCGGCCATCGCGCCCGGTAACGGGTTGCGAGCCCTCTCCTCTGGTGTGCTGCGGCGACTAGGTCGGTACGATTTCGGCCACCGACCCTCGCCTCGGCGACACGGGTCGAGGTCGAGAGAAAGGGGGGCGTGCCGGTGGCACACGTCGAGAAGCGAGGTCCGGGGCGATGGCGCGCCCGGTACCGGAACCCGAACAACCGGGAGCGGTCGAGGACGTTCGCCCGGCGGGTCGATGCCGAGCGGTGGCTGACCTCGGTCGAGCACGCCAAGCTGTCGGGCGCCTATATCGACCCGGCGATGGCCCGGGTCACGTTCGGGCGGTGGGCGGAGGAGTGGCTGGCCACGCCCGGCAAGCGGCCGAGCGCGTGGGCCCGGGACGACTCCATCCTGCGGAACCACCTGCTCCCGACGCTCGGCGACCGCGGGTTGGGCACGATCAAGCCAAACGATGTCCAAGCGCTCGTGAGCGGCTGGACCACCGACGCAGCGCCGCGCACCGTGCGTCGGCAGTACGACACGCTGCGGGCCATCCTCAACGCCGCAGTCGCGGCCGACCTCATCGCCCGCTCGCCGTGTCGGGGCATCCGGCTGCCCGGGGTGTCCCAGGCCACCAGCCACGTCGTGAATGCCGAGGAGCTGGCTGCGATCGCCAGCGCCATGGGCGACTACGCGCCCATGGCGTACCTCGGCGCCGTCCTGGGCCTCCGGTGGGGCGAGTGCGCCGGCCTCCGGGTCGGCCGGATCGACTTCCTCCGGTCGACCCTGCACGTGGCCGAACAGCTGACGCGAGGGCCACGAGGCGCGATGGTCCTGGGACCGCCAAAGTCGGAGGCCGGACGGCGCACCATGGCGGTCCCACCGGCCCTCACAGCCCTCCTGAGCGAGCATCTGGCCTCCCGAGGCATCACCGGGGCCGACCCGGACGCGTTCGCCTTTCCCGCCCCGCAGGGCGGCCATCTCGACTACGCCCACTGGCGCCGGCGGGTCTGGGAGCCGGCGGCCGCCGCCGGAGGCCTGGCTGGGCTGGCGTTCCGGGACCTCCGCAGGGCCAACGCCACCGGCATGGTCCTCGACGGGATCGACCTGAAAACCGCGCAAACCAGGCTCGGCCATAGCGACCCGAGGCTGACTTTGGCGGTCTACGCGCAGGCCACGACGGCCGCCGACGCGGCCGCAGCGACCGCCCTCGGGACGCGGTTCATGGAATTCCCGCGGCCTAGCCGCGGCCTGGGGGCCTCCTGAGCCACCCGCCGGCCAGGGCGAAAACGCCCTGACCTGCTCTTTTCCTTGTCGGGAAGGCGGGACTTGAACCCGCGGCCTCAGCGTCCCGAACGCTGCGCGCTACCAAGCTGCGCCACTTCCCGGAAAACCCAGCCTACTTCAGTGCAGCGGCACCGTGACCGGGCGGTAGGCGTCGTCCTCGAACGTGCCGCCGGCGAGGAGGGCGGTGATTGCCCGGCCGAGGCGCATGGGGTCGAGGGGCTTGACCACCCAGCCCTCGGCCTCGGAGCGCCGGGCGAGGAAGACGTCGGCCCGGCGGTCGAGCAGCATGAGGATGGGGACGTGCGGGAGGCGGCCGGCTCCCTGCTCCAAGTGGAGCTCCGAGCAGGTGGCCATGGCCCCCATGCGGCCGATCTGCTGGTCGAGCACGACCAGGTCGGGCCTGCGGACCTTGACCGCCGGCCCCACGTCGGCCCCGTGGTTCATCTCCCGCACGGTGATACCCGTGTCGGGCAGGGCGGCCATGACGGCTTCCCGGACATTTGACGAGTCGCTGACCACGAGCACCTCGGGCATCTCGTGAGGGTAGTGCCCGCGACCCGTGGGTAGCATCGAGCCGTGCTTCACATCGAGCTGGACAAGCGTGAGGACTACACCATCTGCCGGCCCGTGGGGGAGCTGGACGCCTATACCGTCGGCCAGTTCCGCGAAGCGCTCGGCGAGCTGGCGTCTGAGCCCAAGCTCCTCATCGACATGTCCGATGTCCCGTTCGTCGATTCCGCCGGCCTGGGCGCGCTCATCGGGGGCATCCGCCGGGCCCGGGAGGCGGGGGGCGACGTTGCCGTGTGCTGCAACCGCCCCACCCTGGTCCGCCTCCTCCACACCACCGGCTTCGACCGGATCGTGACCGTCACCGACACCGTGGCCGAGGCGGCGGCCTCGCTGACGAGTGAGGACGGTCAGTCGGCGGAGGCGAACACGTAGGTCGCCACCCTCGCCAGCCCGGCGAGGTCGTGGACATCGGTGTCCAGCTCCGGCACGCAGACCGCCGGGGCGCCCACCCGCCGGGACAGCCCGGCCACGTGGGCCTCCTCCCCGTCGGCCAGGCGCTCCAGGTCGGCCAGGTTCCGGTGGAGCGGGCCCTCGCCCGGGCCCACGCCGGCCGGGGCGAAGCGGGGGTGCATCCGGTTGACGATCAGCGCTTCCACGCCGATGCCCGCCTCGCCGAGCTTCTCGGCGAAGAACTCGGTCTCCCGGGCCGCGTCCCGGCGGGGCGAGGTGACCAGGACGAAGGCGGTGCACGGGTCGGCCAGGAGGTCCAGCACGCCCTGGGCCCGCCGGCGGAAGCCGTCCTCCATGCCCTCGAAGGCCTGGAAGAACGTCACCGCGTCCGACACCACCTCGGAGCCGACAACCTTGCCGATGGTGCGCACGAACGCCGTGGTGGCGATGTTCACGGCCCGCAACCCGGTGCGGGCCGGGAGCATGAGGAGCCGGAACAGGCGGTTGTCCAAGAGCCGGGAGAGCCGGCGGGGGGCGTCGATGAAGTCCAGCGCGTTGCGGGTGGGCGGGGTGTCGACGACCACCAGGTCGAAACGCTCGTCGTTGTGCAGCTCGAAGAGCTTCTCCATGGCCATGTACTCCTGGGTGCCCGACAGGGCGCCGGCGATGTTGCGGTAGAAGCGGTTGGCCAGGATGGTCTCGGCCTGGCCCGGGTCGGGGGCGTACCGGGCCACCAGGCCGTCGAAGGTGCTGCGGGGGTCGAGCATGAGCGCCCACAGCTCCCCCGGCCAGTCGCCCTCGATCCGGCGGGGGGTGTCGGTGAGGGAGCCGAGGCCGAGGGCGTCGGCCAGGCGCTTGGCCGGGTCGATGGTGACGACCACGGTCCGCCGGCCCCGGCGGGCGCCGTCGACGGCCAGGGCGGCGGCCACCGTCGTCTTGCCCACCCCGCCCGGCCCGCAGCAGACCAGGATGGCCCGGTCGCCGACGAGGTCGCCGACGGCCATCTACGCCACCTCGGTCCGGGCCGGGAGCGCTTCGATGGCCGCGGCTAGGGCCGAGGCGAGCTCGTCGATGTGGCGCGGGACGAGGTCGACGCTGAACAAAGTCGGCAGGTGGAGCTGGGGCAGCGGGAGGTCGGCGGCCAGGCGGGCCACCTGGGCCTGCTGCAGCTCCTGGCGCCGGGCCCGGAACTGGCCGGCGGCAGCCAGCGCCGCGGCCAGGTCGGGCGCCACGTCGGTCCCCGGGGCGGTCTCGAGGCCGTCGAGCACCGGGTAGAGGCCGTTGACCACCACCGGGCCGAGGTCGACGCCCACCCTGTCCTCCAGGGCGAAGGCCGTCTCGACCACTTCGTTGACGGGGGTCTCCTCGGCCAGGGTGACGAGCATCACCCGGCAGCGGGCCGGGTCGGTGAGCATGTCCAGCACCTCTTCGGACTGGCTGCGCAGCGGGCCACCGCGGATGATCTCCCGCAGGCCCCGGGGGCTCATCAGGAAGCTGACGGCGTGGCCGGCGGCGGGGGCGTCGAGGAGGATGAGGTCGGCGGCGCCGGCCCGTTCGAGCTGTTTGACCTTGCCCAGGATGAGGATGTCCTTGATGCCCGGGGCGGCGGTCGACACCACCTCGACCAGACCGGCCTTCACCAGCCGTTTGGAGATACGGCCCAGACCGTGCTCGTCGAGGTACTCGAGGAGGGCGACGTCGGGCGTGAGCGACCGGGCCCGGATCCCGGGTGCCAGCTCCCGCTCGTCGTACTCCAGGTCCTCGGCGCCGAAGGCGGCGGCCAGCCCGGTCTTGCCCTCGACCTCCACGATAAGGACGCTGAGGCCCAGCCCGGCGGCCATGCGGGCCATGGCGGCCGTCACCGTGGTCTTGCCCACCCCGCCCTTGCCGGCGACGACGATCAGGCGCGACTGGGCGCAGAACGTCCGGGGATCCACGGCGGTGAGCCTAGGGACTCAGATGTCGCGGCCCATCGGGACCCGGAGCTGCTGGCCGGGGTGGACCAGGTTCGGGTCGCTGAGCTGGTTGCGGTTGGCGTCGAAGATGCGGACGAACAGGCTGGCGTCGCCATAGGCCTCGTGGGCGATGGCCGACAGAGTGTCGCCCGGCTCCACCGTGCGCAGCGCGAACCCGTAGTACCCCTCGACCAGGCTCTCGCCGAAGACGACGGGCACCACCACCATGCTCGCCGGCGTCTCGGTGCCGCCGGCGTCGAAGACCTCCACGAACCCGTCGGCGGTGACCGGCACGCCGGGCAGGGCCAGCGCGGCCTGGAAGTTGCCGAGCACGCCCATGCCGCCGGCGGTGACGAACGACCGCACCAGCTCGTGGGAGTTGCCGTCGCGCACGCGGAGGCCGATGGTGGCCTCGAACCCGGTGCCGACGCCGGCCACCTTGACGTGCTGGTCGACGATGTCGAACGGCTGGGGCTGCAGCACCTTCATCCACGGGTACATCGTCATCGCCGGACCTCCGGATCGTCCCTGGCCGAGGCTACGCCTGCTGCCCGCTCAGGGGCTCCGGCCGGCGCCGATTACCGTGGACCATCCGCAAGCTGCTCCTTTCCGTGCTGGCCCTGGCCACGATCGCCCTTTCCGCCCCCCCGCCGGCGTCGGCGGCCGCCCAGGACGCACCGAGCGCGGTGATCGACGTGGTCGAGGTCAAGGGCCGCATCGACCCCATCGTCAGTGACTTCCTGCGCCGGGCCATCGCCAGCGCCGCGGCGGCCAAGAGCGAGGTGCTGGTCATCCAGCTCGACTCGCCGGGCGTGCTGCTGAGCCGGTACGACTTCGCTGCCCTGGCCGCCCGCATTGCGGCCTCGACCGTCCCGGTGGCGGTGTGGGTGGGGCCGACCGGCGCCAAGGCGTCGGGGGCGACGGCGGCGCTGCTGGCCTCGGCCGGCGTCGCCGGCATGGCCCCGGGTACCCGGGTGGCCGGCCTCAAGCCGGCCGACGCCCTGGCCGCCGGGCTGGTCACGACCACCGACCCCACCCTGGGCGAGTTCGTCGTCGGCCTCGACGGGCGCGATGTGGGGGGCAGGGTCCTGCACACGGCCAAGGTGGTGCCCGAGGGCGAGACGCTGCGCCGCCAGCAGGCCGGCGAGGTGCGCTTCGCCAAGCTGGGCCTCACCGAGCGGCTCCTCCACCTGACCGTCACCCCGCCGGTGGCCTACCTGCTCCTCATGATCGGCCTGCTGCTGATCGTGTTCGAGTTCTTCACCGCCGGCGTCGGCCTGGCCGGGATCACCGGGGCCGTGTCGCTCATCCTGTCGGCCTACGGCCTGGCCGTGCTCCCGACCAGCCCGGTCGGCCTGTTCCTGATCGTGCTGGGCGTCCTCGGCTACTCGATCGACGTCCAGGCCGGGGCGCCGCGGGCCTGGACGGGCATCGGCGTGGTCAGCGGGCTGATCGGCTCCTGGTTCCTGTTCCCGGGCGACCTGCGGGTGCCCCTGCTGGTCATCGCCCTGGTCTCGGGCGGCACCGCCCTGTTCATGCTCTCGGGCATGACGGCCATGCTCCGGGCCCGGTTCTCCACGCCGACGATCGGGCGCGAGTCGATGATCGGCCAGATGGGCGAGGCCACCACCGGCATCGACCCCGAGGGCATGGTCGACCTGCGGGGCGGCAAGTGGCGGGCCCGCACCAACCGGGCCACCCCGATCCCCGCCGGCGAACGGGTCCGGGTCGTCGCCATCGACGGCCTCCTCCTGGAGGTCGAGCCCGAGACAGGCGGCGCCAAGGACGCCGGCCACTGAGTTCCCTGGGACCACCCTGGCCCGATCTGGCTGCAGTTACCCGCCAATAGACCGGTAGGTGCAGCCAGATCGGGTGGGGGCGGCGCCTTCAGCCGATGAAGGGCACGAGCTGGGCGCCGGCGGCCACTTCGACGAGCATGTCGGTGATCTCCCTGGGCTTGGCGCCCACGTCTGCCATGTCCGAACTGGACACGCCCCGGAAGGCCGCTCAGCCGGGTGCCACCCAGATGGGCACCTTGGCGTCGAGCACGATCTGGAGGTTGTCGCGGGGCTTGCCCTCGATGCGCTCGCGTACCCGGCGGTGGAGCAGGCCGGTGGCCGGGCCGGCGAGCACGATCTCGGCCTCGAGCCCGGCCTGGACGGCCCGCCGGGCCAGGCTGAAGGCCCCCCATGCGTCGTCATCGCGGTCGGGGCCGATCGTCGAATAGAAGATGAGCTTGGCCATGGACGGGCCTTCCTTTTCCGCTTCGGACCCACTTCATCGTAGATCGCCGGTGTGTGCGACCAGCCACTATGTGCAAACGGACCCCTTGTCGAGCCCATCAGGGAGGCATACGGTTATCGGCCGGGGGGAAAGGGGAACGCCGTTGAGCAGCCAACGTGTCGAAGAGCTCTGGCAGCAGCGTGCCGCCTGCAAGGGCCCCCAGTCCGCGGTCTTTTTCCCGCCGTCGCAGGTCGAGCGCAAGGACGAGCGCGAAGCGCGGGAGAACCGGGCCAAGGAGATCTGCGCCATGTGCCCGGTCCGCCGGCCCTGCCTCGACTACGCGGTCGCCATCCGGGAGCCGCACGGCATCTGGGGCGGCCTCAACGAGCTGGAGCGCAAGCAGCTCATCGCCCGGGCCGGCTAGACCGGCGGCAGCCGGGGGCCGCCGATCCGGAGGTCCCCCCGCCGGCGGGTCACGCCGGTGGCGTCGAACTGGGCCAGGAGCGGCAACGCGTGCTTGCGGGTGGTCCCGAGGCCGTCACGGACCTGGGCGACGGTGACCCCATCGGGGTTCTCGACCAGCAGCTCGGCCAACCGGCGGGCGGCGGCATCGATGGCGGCCGGGGCGAAGTAGACCCCGTCGCGCTCGACCACCAGGCCCCGCCTGACCAGCTCGACCAGCTCGGCCCGGTCCACGCCCGCCGGCTCGGGGGGCGAGAACGGCGCCGCTTCGAGGGCGGCCACGAAGGGGTGGTCGGCCAGCGGGTCGACGGCGGCGGCGGGCCGAACCCGGCCGCCCTCGACCACGATCCCCTCGAGCAGCGGCAGGACCGCCCGCTGGCGGTCGGTGAGCCCGGCCCGGTCGACCCCCAGGGGCCCGGCCCCCTCGATGGCCGCGGCCAGCTCGGCCAGGGCCGCCTCGCGGGCCGCCGGCGCCACCACCCAGCGGCCGACGTTGGGCTCCCGGCGCTCGCCTGTCATGCGTTCGAGGTCGTCGGCGGAGACCCAGCCCCGCTCGGCCACCACCCGGTCGACCGACCGCGACGGGCGGGCCTTGGACGCGGCCAGCACCGGCGCCACGTCGAGCACCTCGCCGCCGCCGACGGTCTCGTCACGGCCGCTCTCCCGCACGATGAAGCGGTCGCCGGGCAGCAGGGCCACCGGCACGGGCAGGTGCAGGCGGACCGAACCCACCTTCCCGGGGGCGATGGCCTCTTCCCCCAGCACCCGGAGGCGCACGGCGTGCTCGCCGGAGCCCAGGTAGACCTGGTAGGCGCCCCGCCGGCTCACCGGGTGGTCGAGGCCCTCGAGGACCTGCAGCGAGGCGTCGAACGTGCGGGTGGGGCGCCACTGGCCGGGTTTGACCAGGGCGTGGCCCCGGTGGAGCTCGTCGTGGGAGACGCCCGACAGGTTCACGGCCACCCGGCTCCCCGGCCCCACCCGGTCACGCTGGCGCTGGAGGCTCTGCAACCCCCGCACCCGCACCTTGGCCAGCGAGGGCACGATGACCAGCTCGTCGTCGACGGCCAGGCTGCCGCCGGCCAGTGTGCCCGTGACCACCGTGCCGGAGCCCTTGGCCGCGAACACCCGGTCGACCCACAGCCGGGGCCGGTCACGGTCGACCGACGCCGGCGTGGTGGCCAGGAGGTCGTCGAGGGCGGCCCGCAGGTCGTCGACGCCCCGCCCGGCCAGCACGTCGACGTCGACCACCCCCGCGCCCTCCAGGAACGTCCCCTGGACCTGGTCCTCCAGCTCCATGTGGGCCAGCTGGCGGGTCTCGTCGTCGACCAGGCCGACCTTGGTCAGGGCGATCAGCCCGTGGCCGACGCCCAGGAGCTGGAGGATGCGCAGGTGCTCCTCGGACTGGGGCTTCCAGCCCTCGGTGGCGGCCACGACGAACAGGCAGGCGTCGACCGCACCCACGCCGGCCAGCATGTTCTTGAGGAACCGCACGTGCCCGGGCACGTCGATGAAGGCCAGCTCCCGGCCCGACGCCAACGTGGCCCAGGCAAAGCCGAGGTCGATGGTGAGGCCGCGGGCCTTCTCCTCGGCGAAGCGGTCCGGGTCCATCCCGGTGAGGGCCAGGACCAGGGTCGACTTGCCGTGGTCGACGTGGCCGGCGGTGGCGACGACGTGCATGGCTACGGCCCGCCGGCCCCGGCTTGGAGGGCGGCGAGGGCGGCGGCCACCACCCCGTCGTCGGCGGGGTCGACGGTGCGGAGGTCGCAGATCGTCATGCCCTCGTGGACGCGGGCGACGATCGGCGGGTCGCCGGCCCGGAGGGCGGCGGCGTGGTCGCCGGCGATGGCGACGCCGGCCGAGGGCACGTCCTGCCCGGGCACCGACCCGCCGCCGGCGACGGCCACCGTGCCGACCACCGTGCCGACGCCGAGGGCCTCGGCCCGGCGGCGCAGGCCGGCGACGGGGGCGGCGGCCATGCGCCAGAACGGGATGGCGTCGCCGTCGCGGCGCAGGTAGGCCAGGGCCGTCTCCTGGAGGGCGGCCAGGACCAGCCCGCCGGGGCGGAGCGCCCGGTTCAGCGGGTGGCGGGCGCACAGGGCGACGAGGTCGGCGCGGCCGGCGATGATCCCGGCCTGGGGGCCGCCCATCAGCTTGTCGCCCGAGAAGGTGACCAGGCCGGCGCCGGCGGCCAGGGTCTGGCGGGCCGCGGGTTCGCCGGCCAGCCACGGCGGCGGGCCGCCGGCCAGCCAGGGTGTGGCCGCGTCGAGGAGGCCCGACCCGATGTCGGCCACGACCGGCGGGCCCAGGGCGGCCAGGGCGGCCACGCCCACGTCCTCGGTGAAGCCGATGATCCGGTAGTTCGACTGGTGGACCTTCAGGACCAGGGCGACGTCGCCGGCCACCGCGGCGCGGTAGTCAGCCAGGCGGGTGCGGTTGGTCGTGCCCACCTCCACCAGCTCGCAGCCCGACTGGGCCATCACCTCGGGCACCCGGAAGCCGCCGCCGATCTCGACCAGCTCGCCCCGGGACACGACCACTGAGCGGCCCCGGGCCAGGGCGGCCAGCACCAGCATCAGGGCCGACGCCCCGTTGTTGACCACCAGGGCCGCCTCGGCGCCGGCAGCCAGGGCCAGGAGGCGGGCGGCATGGTCGCTGCGCGACGCCCGCGAGCCGCTCACCAGGTCGAACTCCAGGTTCGAGTACCGCCGGGCGCCGGCGGCCGGCATCGACGGGAGGGGTGCCCGGCCCAGGTTGGTGTGCAGGATCACCCCGGTGGCGTTGATCACCGGGCCCAGCAGGGCGACGGCGACGGCCTCGGCCCGGGCCCGGGCCGACGACGGGTCGCCGGCGGCGATGGCGGCCCGGGCCACGTCGACCAGGAGGGGGTGGGGCAGGCCCGTGTCGCGGATGCCCCGGGCCAGGGCGTCGACCGAGGGCGGGCGGTCCGGGGGCATCGACCAGACGATAGGCCCGAGCCGCGCGAAGCTGGGGCGCCTTGGACTGGAACCTTGACCCGATCCGGGTGGCAAAGGCCGTCGCCACCTTCCTCGTCGTCGCCATCCTCATCCCGCTCGTCACCGCCGGCACCGCGCTGGCCTCGATCGTGTACCTGCCGCTGCCGGCGCCACCGCTGCCTACGCCGGCGCCGGGAGTCGAGTCCCGCATCACCCACATCTTCGACTCGACGGGCAAGGAGATCGGCGTCCTCCGCAAGTTCGACACGAGCATCCCGGTGAAGGCCAGCGACATCCCCGAGGTGCTCAAGCAGGCCGTGGTGTCGGTGGAGGACAAGCGCTTCTACTCCCACGGCGGCATCGACCCAATCGGTGCCGTGCGGGCGCTGTGGGCCGACCTCCGGGGCAAGCGGGTCGTGCAGGGCGGGTCGACGATCACCCAGCAGTACGTCAAGAACACCTACACGTCGGGTGAGCGCACGCTGGCCCGGAAGATCCGCGAGGCAGTCCTGGCCAGCCAGCTCGACCGCAAGGTGACCA
This sequence comes from Acidimicrobiia bacterium, assembly GCA_023264995.1. Lineage (GTDB taxonomy): Bacteria > Actinomycetota > Acidimicrobiia > Acidimicrobiales > AC-14 > CADCTB01. Next base: position 67,472 of record JAHFUR010000010.1, read on the forward strand.
AGGACGAGATCCTCTACCGCTACCTGTCCAGCATCTACCTGGGCGGCGGGGCCTACGGCATCGGCGCGGCGGCCGAGTCGTACTTCAAGAAGCCGGTGAACGAGCTGAACGCCTCCGAGTCGGCCATGATCGCCGGCCTCATCTCCGCTCCCTCCGACTTCGAGCCCCGCACCAACCCCCGGCAGGCCGAGACCAACCGGGTCTTCGTGCTCGACGAGATGCTGCGCCAGAACCGCATCTCGCCGGCCGTCCACGACGAGGCCGTGGCCCAGAAGCTGTTCATCCCGACGGCGGAAACACCCAAGCCCACCGGTCCGGCCACCATCGTCCACCCGTTGGAGCTGCAGTCGGCCACCCAGCCCTACTACGTCGACTATGTGCGCCGGTACCTGTCAGCCCGGTACGGCGCCGACATCGTCTACCGGGGGGGCCTCAAGGTGGAGACCGCCCTCGACCCCAAGCTGCAATCCCTGGCCGAGGACTCGGTCAAGAAGGCGCTGTCGGGCACCTTGCCTCCCCTGGAGATGGCCCTGGTCAGCGTGGAGCCCAACACCGGGTTCGTGCGGGCCATGGTGGGCGGGCGCGACTTCGCCAAGTCCCAGGTCAACCTGGCCCTCGGCAACTGCCCCGACGACTACGTGGTCCCCGCCGACGGGCCGATCTGCCTGAGCGGGGGCGGGAGCGGCCGCCAGCCCGGGTCGTCGATGAAGGCCGTCACCCTGGCCAAGGCCTACGAGGAGGGCATCGGCCCCGGCCGGGTCTACTCGGGGCCGGGCACCTACACCGTCCCCGGGTGCAAGGGCGACCAGTGCACCGTGCACAACGTGGAGAGCGGCTCCTACGGCTCGATCTCGCTGAAGCAGGCGACGGCGTACTCGGTGAACACGGTCTTCGCCCAGCTCATTGGCGACGTCGGCGTCAAGAACACGGCGGAGATGGCCCACCGCCTGGGCATCACCATGGTGGCCGCCGACGGCAACCAGCCCAACGGTGAGCCCTACGGCGTCAGCCTCACCCTGGGGGCGGCCGAGGTGTCGCCCCTCGACATGGCGTCGGCGTACAGCGTGTTCGCCGCCCGGGGCGTGCAGTACGCGTCGACGCCGATCATGCGGGTCACCGACGCCAACGGCAAGGTCCTGGAGGACAACACCAAGCGCGCCGGCAAGCGGGTGCTGGCCGAGGCGGTGGCCGACAACGTGACCGACGCCCTCAAGGGCGTCATCAACGGGGGCACCGGCACTGGGGCCAACATCGGCCGGCCCGACGGCGCCGCCGGGAAGACCGGTTCCACCGAGAACAACGCCGACGCCTGGTTCGTGGGCTTCACGCCGGCGCTGTCGACGGCCATCTGGATGGGCTACAGCGACAGCAACAACAAGTCGCTCAAGAACATCAAGGGCGTCGCCACGGTGTACGGCGGCACCATCCCGGCGTCGACCTGGAGGGACTACATGAGCCAGGCCCTCAAGGGGGCGCCGGCCGCCGACTTCCCCAAGCCGGCGCCGCTGGCCGGCGACATCGGGGCCGGCCCCCGCCGCCAGCCCGAGGATCTCCGCCCCCAGATCGTCGAGCCCATCTACATCACGCCGCCGATCACCCTGTTCCTCGACCCGCCGACCACCTTGTTGCGGCCGCCGACGACGACCATCCCGCCGTTCCTCGGCTTCCTCACCACCACCACCCGACCACCGACGACCACGACCACAACGGTGCCGGCCACCACCTCGACCTCCCGCCTCTTCCCCTAGCTGTCCTCGCCGCGTGACCTAGCCGCGTGACGTGGTGGTGGTCGTGGCGTTGATGCCCGTCGGCGCCACCGTGGTGGGGACGGCGGCGTTGCCCGTGCCGCAGGCCAGCACCCGGTCGCAGGCGGCGGCGATGGGGACGGCGTAGAAGGTGGTGTCGGTGGCGCCGGCGCCGGGGGTCAGCGCCAGGGACACCATGCCCAGGATCTGGCCCCGGTCGTTGAGGAGCGGGGCGCCCTGGCGGCGCTCGTCGATGAAGATGTTGTGCTGGATGCTCGTGGCCGAGACGCTCGACACCACGCCGGCCACGGCGGCCCCGCCAGACCCGCCCAGCACATAGACCTTGTCGCCCGGCTTGGCCGCCGGGTCACCGTCGGCCCACGACAGCGACGGCGCGGTGCGGCCGGTCACCAGCAGGGCCATGTCCCGGTCCTCCTGCCATGTCCACAGGGTGGCCCTGACCTCGGTACCGCCGTTGCGCACCACGATGTCGGGGCCGGGGATCCGGGTGGCGGCCCGCACGATCGACAGCGACGTGATGAGGTAGGTCTGCCCACCGAACGAGCCGGCGATGAACCCCGACCCTTCCACCGGGCGGCCGGCGTCGTCCAGGCTGCTCACCGACCAGATCGACGGGCCGGCCTTCTTGGCGATCCCTTCGGGGTTCAGGATCTCCGGCGCCTTGGTGGTGGTGGGGCCGGCCGGTTCCGAGGTGGGGGGCACGGTCGGGGCCACCCGGGTCTGGTCGGCGGGGTCGACGGCGGCGATCTGGGCATTGTCCGACGACGTGTAGATCAGGGCGCCGGTGAAACCCACCAGCATCGACACCACGATCGAGATGACGATGATGCCGAAGGCGCTCGGGGGCCAGAAGTGCCGGCGCAGGAACGGCTTGCGATCGGCATCGGAGAGCGTCGGCGTGTCGTCGGACCGCTGGAAGAAGCGTGAGCTCTCGAACATCGGGATCGCACGAGAGTACCCGGCGGTACCATGGAGGCCATGGTCGGCGTGCTTGTCGTGCTCTTCCTCGTCGTCCCCCTGGCGGAGCTGTACGTGATCATCCAGGTCGGCCAGGCCTTCGGCGCCCTCAACACCATCGCCCTCCTGATCGTCATCAGCGCCGCCGGCGCCTGGCTGGTGAAGCGGGAGGGGCTGCACGTCTGGCGCCGGTTCCAGCAGCAGGTGGGGGCGGGAGCGGTGCCGGGCAAGGAGATCGCCGACGGGGTCATGGTCCTCGTCGCCGGTGCCCTCCTGCTGGCCCCCGGGTTCCTCACCGATATCGCCGGCATCCTCCTGCTGCTCCCGCCGGTGCGTGCCGCCATCCGCACGTTGGTCATGCGGCGGGCGGCCCGGCGAGCCGGGATCATCTGGCTGGACAGCGGCCACGGCGGCTTCGGTGGCTGACCTGTCGCCCGGGGTGGCATCGGCCATCAGCCCTCTGGTGCGCCGCATCGTCGCCCCCAACGCCGGCCCCCTCACCGGCGCCGGCTCCAACACCTACCTGGTCGGGGTGGACGAGATCGTCGTCGTCGACCCAGGCCCGGCCATCGCCAGCCACGTCGAGGCCATCGTCGGCTGCGGTGGCGACCGCATCCGCTGGATCGCCGTGACCCACGCCCATGCCGACCACGCCGGCGCCGCCGCGGCCCTGGCCGAGCGCACCGGCGCCGAGCTCCTGGCCTTCCCCGCGATCGCCGAGGGGTTGGTGGTGGAGTCCACCGAGTTCGGCGTGCTGGCCATGCACACGCCGGGCCACAGCCCCGACCACGTCTGCTACCTGCTCGAGGAGGAGCGCATGCTCTTCTCCGGCGACACGGTGCTCGACGGGTCGACGGTGATGATCGCCCCGCCCGAGGGCGACATGGCCGCCTACCTGGCCTCCCTCGAACGCCTGAGCAGCCGGCGCCTGCGGCTGCGCACCATCGCGCCCGGCCACGGGCGGCTCATCGACGACCCGGCGGCCCGTCTGGCCGGCTACCTCGCCCACCGGCTGGAGCGGGAGGCGTCGATCGTGGCCGCCCTCGAAGCCGGCGCCGTCACCATCGACCAGGTGGTGGACGCGGTCTACGTCGACCTGCATGCCACCCTCCGGGACGCGGCGGCCGCCACCGTCCACGCCCACCTCATCAAGCTGGCGGCCGACGGCCGGGCCACGGGCACCGACGGCGCCTGGCACGCCCGGGCCGCCTGAGGCACCCGTTCTTTGTCCTCTCAGCCACCATGGCGGTAGCTCAGCGGACAACGTTCAGCGGCTGACCGGGCCGAGCGCCGCCTCCACGCTGGCCAGCATCCGGGCCGTGCAGCCGGCCATGTCCACCGGGGGGAGCAGCTCGTCGGCGATGCGGTCGGCGGCGGCAGCGAAGGCGGCGCCGGCCGCGCTCTGGGGCGCGGCCACCGACAGGGGCTTGCCGGAGTCGTTGGCCGCGCTGACCGCCGGCTCCAGGGGCACCTGGGCCAGGAGGGGGACGCCCAGGTCGGTGGCCAGGGTCTGGCCGCCGCCGGAACCGAAGAGGGCGTACACCTCGCCGTGGTCGCAGGTGAAGGTGCTCATGTTCTCGATCACGCCGAGGACCTTGAGGTAGGACCGGCGGGCCATGTCGGCCACCCGCACGGCCACCTTCTGGGCGGCCAGCGCCGGCGTGGTCACGACCAGCACCTCGGCCCGGGGCAGGATGCGCCCGAGGGCCATCTGCACGTCGCCGGTGCCGGGGGGCATGTCGAGGAGCAGGTAATCGAGGTCGCCCCAGGCCACCTTGGTGAGGAACTCCTCCAGGGCCTTGGCCAGCATCAGGCCCCGCCACATGATGGCCTTGTCCTCGTCGTCGACGACCAGGCCCATGCTGACCACCTTCAGCTTGCCCGAGCCCACCACGATCTCGTGGGGGCGGATGAGGCCGGTGTCGCCGGCGCCCAGGCGCACATTGATGCCCAGCATCCGGGGGACGCTGAAACCCCAGATGTCGGCGTCGAGCACGCCCACGCTGAAGCCCCGGGCGGCCAGGGCCGACGCCAGGTTCACCGTCACGCTGCTCTTGCCCACACCGCCCTTGCCGCTGGCGACGGCCAGGATGCGGGCGGTGAGGGGGACTTCGGTGGCCGGCGCCCGGTTGGCGGCCGACTTGCGGGCCCGCTGCATGACCTTGGACCGCTGCTCCTGGTCCATCTCCCCGAAGTGGACCTTCACGCCGGCGACCCCGGGCAGGCCCGACACCTTGGACTGCACGTCGTCGCGGATCTGGACCCGGAGCGGGCAGCCGGAGATGGTGAGGGCGACGGTGACCTCGACCCAGCCGTCGTCGTTGACCTCCACGCCGTTGACCATGCCGAGCTCGACGATGTCGGCGCCCAGCTCGGGGTCGACCACCCCGCGAAGGGTGGCCATGACGTCGTCGGGGGTAGGCAGAAGGGTCACGCCCTGGATTTTACCGGTCTTGGCCGGTAATATCGAGCCCGTGGAGCAGACCGGTCGGCTGGACGTGCTCAAGGCCCTCGGCGACAACACCCGGTACGCCATCTACCTGGAGCTGGCCCGCTCCGCCGCTCCCCGGTCCACCGCCGAGGTGGCCGAGACGCTGGGCCTGCACGCCAACACCGTCCGCCCCCACCTGGAGCGGATGCGCGAGGTCGGCCTGCTGGCCGTCCACACCGACAACCGCGGCTCGGTCGGCCGGCCCCAGAACCGCTACGCCCTGGCCCCCGACGCCCCGTCGCTGGGCCTCGAACCGCCGGCGTTCCCCGTGCTGGCCCGGATGCTGGCCGAGCTGGCCGCAGCCGCCGGCGCCGCCGCCGAGCTGAGCGCCGAGGCCGGCGCCGAACAGGGCCGGCTGCTGGCCGAGGCCCACGCCGGCGGGCGCCCGCCCCGGGCCGGCTGCGTCGCCGCCGTGACCACCATGCTCGCCGAGCTGGGCTTCGACCCCGCCGTCGTCGAGGACGACGGGCTGGCCACCATCGCCTTCACCCACTGCCCCTACTCCGAGCTGGCGGCCGCCCATCCCGAGGTCGTCTGCCACCTGCACCGGGGGCTGGTCCAGGGATTTGTGGAATCGATCGGCGGCGCCGGCGTTGAACGGTTCCGAACGCTCGCCGACCGCGACCCCTGCCAAGTTGAGCTTTCCATCAGGTAGTCTTGGTACCAGAAGAAGTCTGTAGGAGGACTGAACCCATGCTCACTCTGTCCGGTGCTGCATCCCTCAAGGTCAAGGAGCTCATCCAGGCCGAGGGTGACGAGGAACTGGCCCTGCGCGTGGCCGTCCGGCCGGGCGGCTGCTCGGGCTACAGCTACGAGATGTACTTCGACAAGGACTTCACCCCGGACGACACCATCGCCGACGACGGCGGCGTGCGGGTGGTGGTCGACGCGGCCAGCGCCCCGCTGCTCAAGGGCGCGTCGCTCGACTACAAGGACGGCCTCCAGGGCGCCGGTTTCGCCATCAACAACCCCAACGCCACCCGTAGCTGCGGCTGCGGTTCGAGCTTCTCCTAACCCTCAGCCCCGCTGAGCAAGCCCCTCGGGCCCTACACGCCGGTCGTCCGGGCCGGCGAATGGTTGATCGTGTCCGGGCAACTGGGCCTGGTCGACGGCGCCGTCGTGCACGGCGGCGTGGCCGACGAGGTCCGCCAGGCCTTGGCCAACATGGCCGCGTTGCTGGCCGCCGAGGGTGCCGGCCTGTCGTCGGTGGTGAAGACCACCGTGTTCCTCCGCCACATGTCCGACTACGCGGCCATGAACGAGGCCTACCTCGAAGCCTTCGGCGACCACCGCCCGGCCCGGGCCGCGGTGGCCGTGGCCGGGCTCCCGCTCGACGCCATGGTCGAGATCGAGGCCTGGGCCCACCTCCCCTCGTAGTTCTCCGTAGTTCTCCGGTCGAGGTAGTGGCACCGCGCATCTAGTGAAACCTGGATGGATCCGCGCTAGGCATGCCCCCAGCTGAATACTCGTGGGGGATAGAACACATGAAGACGACTGCACTTCGTCGGCCGGCGGCCATCGGGCTGGGGCTGAGCGTGCTCCTTACCGTCGCCGGCACGCCGGCGCACGGTGCCGTGCCCCCGGGGCGGGTGACCGAGGCCACCCGCTTCCAGAGCGAGAACGCTGACCCGGTCCGGGGCCGCGACATCCCGGGCTTTGCCGTCGACCCGGCCGACCCTCGCCACGTGGTGATGATCACCGAAGAGTTCCTCACCGGCCAGTGCGACTTTGCCGCCAGCTTCGACGGGGGGCGGACCTGGCCCAATACCGGCCACCTCACCGTGCCGACGGACTTCGCCGACCCGCCGTGCCGCACCTACGACTCGGGCGGGTACGCCCACTTCAACAAGAGCGTGGTGTGGGGCACCGGCCAGAACGTCTACACCACCTTCGCCTCCCACCGGGGCGACCAGCAGCGCCCGGAGACCGGCACCGCCGCCGGCGAGGGCGACTCGGTCATCGTCAACCACTCCGCCGACGGCGGGAAGACCTGGGACCGGGGCGTCGTCGCCATCCAAGGGGCCAAGGAATCCCGCCCCTTCATCATCCGCCCCGGCATCGCCGTCCAGGCCCGGGCCCAGGGCGACAAGCTCTACGCCGTCGGCTGGTACGTCGTGAACCCGCTGAACATGGGCGCCCAGGGCGGCGCCGGCGACCGGCGGGCCGTCGTGGCCAGCTCCTCCGACGGCGGGAAGACCTGGAGCGCCCCGGTCGAGGCCCAGGCCACCGATGAGCACGTCCGGGAGATCGCCCCGCCGGTGGTCGGCAAGGACGGCTCGGTCTTCATCGCCTGGCGCAACCGGGACGACCCGGCCGCCGCGCCCCACCCGATCGAGGTGGCCAAGTCCAGTGACGGCGGCGCCACCTGGACCCGCACACCCATCGTCGACGCCACGCCGGCGCCCACCACCGCCCCGGCCCCGACGGGCAACGCCGGCTTCCCGAAGATGGCGGTCGACCCGAACAACGGCAACCTGTACGTCGCCTACGTCGGCTTCAACTTCGGCGACCTCGACGCTCTCGTCCAGCGCTCCACCGACAACGGCGCCACGTGGTCGCAGCCCGTGCGCGTGAACGACGACCCGAAGGGCAACGGCGTGCGCCAGCTCACACCGGACATCTCGGTGGCGCCCAACGGCCGGGTCGACGTGGTGTGGTTCGACACACGGACCACCCTGCCAAGCCCGGTGATCCCCCGGCCGGCCGGCCAGGGCGACGTCTACTACGCGTCGTCCACCGACGGCGGGGCCACCTTCTCGGGCAACCGGCGCATCTCCGACCGCTCGGTCAACCTTGACGACGGCACGCTCGGCCGCAACGGCACCTACACGTGGTGGGGCCCCGACTCGGTGCCCCTGGGCAACGATGGCGTCCTGTTCGCGTGGGGCGACCCCCGCTTCGGCAACGTCGACAGCGGCACCAACGACGTCGTGCTGGCCACTCTGCGCCTCGGCGAGGCCGGCCCCGCCGTCACCACCCAGCTGCCCAAGGCCAGCCCGGCCAACCTCTCGGTGGCCGTCTCGCAGGTGGCCTACCCGGGCGGCTCGGAGCGCATCGGGGCGTCCTTCACCTCCAAGCTCGTGGTGGTCCAGAAGGACGACGTGGCCGGCGCATGGGCCGGCACCGTCCTGGCTCGGGCCAACCACGCCCCCCTCCTGGTCGTCAACGGGAAGTCGCTCACCAAGGAGCAGAAGGACGAGATCGCCCGGCTCGGCTCCACCGGGCTGTACGTGATCGGCGACGAGGCCAAGATCCCCCAGAAGCTGGTCGACGAGATCACCAAGGCCGGGGTGATCACCAACCTCGCGCCCATCCCCACCTCCACTGTTCCCCCCACCACGGCGGCGCCGACCACCGTCGCCGGCGCCCCGGCGACCACGACCACGGTGCCCACCTCCACCGCCGACAAGGCCAAGGTGGTCCGGCTCACCGGCGCCACGCCGGCCGATATCGGCAAGGCGGTGGCCGGAGCGCTCGACGGGCGCACCCCGGAGGAGAAGAGCCGCTCGATCCCGGCGTTCGGTGGGGCGGTGGTCGTCAACCCGGCCAGCAAGGAGTCGGCGGCCGGCCTGGCCTTCGCGGCCAGCCTGCGCATGCCCGTGCTCTTCGTCGACCGTGACGGGGTGCCGGCGGCGACGGCCGACACCTTCACGAGCATGAACATCCAGACCACCTGGGTGATCGGCGGGCCCGAGGCCATCGCCGACAGCGCGCTCAGCCGCTTCCCAGGCGCCAAGCGCCTGGGCGGCGCCGACGTCGCGGCCACCACGGCCGCCGTGGTCAAGGAGATCCAGTCCCGCGGCCTGCCGGTCAGCGTGGCGTTCGTGGCCGACGAGTCCCGCCCGGTCGACGCCGCCGTCGCCAGCGCCGCCGTCGCCCGCCTCGGCGGCATCCTGCTGCTGACCCCGGGCGCCGACACCGGCCCGGCCGAGACCCAGCTCAGCGCCATGGGCATCGGCGACCAGGTCGACCAGCTCGTGGTGGCCGAGAGCTCGTCACCGGGCAACGTCCCGTGGGCCCTGATCGCCATCAGCGCCGTGTTCGGCGCCGTTGGCATCTTCCTCATCGACCGGGCGTCGCGGAAGAACCGGGCCAGCAAGGGCGGCGCGTCGCACGGGGCCGACGCGCCGGCCCCCCGCAAGGCCCACACCTAGTCCACCGCCCGTTCGGGCCATGTCGACCTTCCTGCTCCTGCACGGCGCCTGCCACGGCGGCTGGTGCTGGGACGACGTGGGCGCGCACCTGGCCGGCGCCGGCCACCGGGTAGTTGCCCCCGACCTACCTTGCGACGACCTCGGCGCCGGCCTCGACCAGTACGCGGCAGTCGCCGATCTGGCCGTGGGCGACGCCGGCGACGACCTGGTCGTGGTCGGCCATTCCCTGGGCGCGCTGACGGCGGCGGTGGTCGCCTCCCGGCGGCCCGTCCGCCGGCTGGTCTTCGTCGCCGGCATCATCGGTGCGCCGGGGAAGTCATTGCAGGACCTGGCCGAGGTCGACACCGACCGCGACGGGGCACTCGCCGAGGGCGACATCGAGATGGACGCCGAGGGCCGGTTCCGCTTCACCGCCGCAGGCGCGGCGCGCGCCCTCTACCACGACTGCCCGGCCGACGTGGCCGCCGGCGCCGCTCGCCGGCTGCGGTTCCAGCGCTCGATGTGGACGGAGAAGGCGCCGTTCGACGCCTGGCCGGACGTCGAGATCGCCTCGGTCCTGTGCCGCGACGACCGGGTCGTCCACCCGGCCTGGACGCGGCGCACCTCGGTCGAGCGGCTGGGGGTCGAGCCGATCGAGCTGGACGGCGGCCACTCGCCGATGCTGTCGCGGCCCGCCGAACTGGCCGAGGTGCTCCTCTCCCCACCTTGAGCCGGGGCGTAGGAAGATGGGCCGATGCTGACCCCGCGCGTCCACAGCCGCGTGAGCGGCTAGCCCGGTGGCCGACGAACGACCGGCCGGGGAGTTCTCGGCGTGGCTGGCCGAGCTCCAGGGGGCACTCCGGGGCGAGCGGGGGTCCGACGTGCCCTGCGCCGGCTGCACGGCATGCTGCACGTCGTCCCAGTTCGTCCACATCGGCCCCGACGAGACCGCCACGCTGGCCCGGATCCCCGCCGCCCTGCTGTTCCCGGCGCCCGGCCTTCCTCGCGGCCACGTCGTGCTGGGCTACGACGAGCGCGGCCACTGCCCCATGCTGATCGACGGCCAGTGCTCGATCTACGAGCACCGGCCGAGGACGTGCCGCACCTACGACTGCCGGGTGTTCCCCGCCGCCGGCATCGAGGCCGACAAGCCCCTCATCGCCGCCCGAGCCCGGCAGTGGCGGTTCGACCACCCGGGCCCGGGTGACCGGGTCGCCCACGACGCCGTCCAGGCCGCGGCCGCGTACCTGGCCGCCGACGCCGGCGGCCCAGCCAACCCCACCCAGCGAGCCGTCCTGGCCGTCGAGATCCACGACGCGTTCCTCGGCCCGGACGACGTGACCGGCGAGACCGTGGTCATCACCCCCGGGCCCGGCACGGTGCGCGCCGCGATCGCCCGCGCCGGCGCCGGTGCCCCGCCCCCGCGCTAGCTGGCGAGGCCGTCCCAGGTCCAGCGCGGCATCGGCAGGTCCTCGGCGACGACGACGTCGCGGGGCCCGACGGCCAGGACCTCGTCGACCGCCCACTCCATGTAGGCCCGCAGCGCGGCACGGAACTCCGGGTCGGCCGGCAGGCCGGCATCGTCGGCCGCGGCCACGAAACAGGCCACGAAGCGCCGGCCGAGGTCGGTCAGGTCGCCGTTGCCGGCGTGCATCCGCATCACCGACGTGTGGTCACCGCACCCTTCGGAGTACGCCGGCGGGCCGCCCAGCACCTCGGCCCAGTAGGCGGCCAGCCGTTCGACATGCTGGGGGTGCTGGTCGGGGTGGGAGAACGGGTGGTTCAGCTCCGGGTCGGCCACGCACCGGGCGTGGTGGGCGGTGGCGAGGGCGAGGAAGGCGGGGGCACCGCCGGCGAACTCGTACAGGCTCGGGCGCACCTCCCGAGTGTCGCGCGGCCTGGCGCGGCCCGGCGTGCTCAGCTCGACGAACCGGCGGGCCGCCGGCGACAGCGCGCCGGGCCGGTGGACGAGCACCACGGCGCGCCTGAGGGCCGGGCGGACCGTCTGCACGACGGCGCCGAGGAAGCCGGCGGAGGACGCGAGCGACGCCGGCACGACCGCGGTGCCGGCGCCGGCGATCACCAGCGGGACGAGCGCGTCGCGCTGGGCGACCTCGACGGCCACGTTCATGACGAGCCCGGCGCCGGCCAACGCTGCCTCCAGCGTTGTGCGCAGTGAGGACCCGATCTGGGTGACCACCAGCGGCCGCGCCGCCAGAGCGGCGAGGGTCAGCACATCGTCGCCTGGGCGTGTGCCGGGTGGCGAGATGGCCACCATCTCCTGCTCGGCGATGGGGACGGCAGCGAGCGGACCGACCGCGGTGCCCGTGCCCGTCATGCCGACCTCGGCCGCACCGGCGCGGACCATGCCGGCCAGCTCGACCGGGTCGGCGGCGCCGGCGACCCGCACGGTGACCGCGGGATGGGCCCGGCGGAAGCGGCCCACCAGGCCGGCCAGCGGGTCGGCGGCCAGGCTGGGGAGCGAGACCAGGTCGAGCTGACCGCCGACCAGCCCGGTCACGGCGGCGACAGCCGCCGCCGCGGTGCGGATGTCGCGCAGGGCGGTGCGGGCCGGCTCGACCAGGGCTCGCCCCGCCGGCGTCAGGGCCGCCCCGCCCCGCGACCGCACCAGGAGGGCCGCCCCCAGCTCGGTCTCCAGCTCCCGCACGGCCAGTGAGACCGCCGGTTGGGCCACGTGGACGGCCTTGGCTGCGGCGGTGAACCCCCCGTGGTCGACGACGGCGAGGAACAGCCCGAGCCGGCGGAGGTCCATACGAAAATCATATCGATCGCACAATCATCATGTCTTGGACATCTAGCCCGTCGGGGTTTCCACTGATGATGTGCTCTACGTCGAGATCGCTTCGGTCGGGCTCGGGATCGGCGTCCTGTTCGGCGTCTTCGGCGCCGGTGGTTCGGCCTTCGCCACGCCAGTCCTGGTCCTGCTCGGCGTCTCCGGGTCGGTGGCCGTTGCCTCGCCGCTGCCGGCCATGTTGCCCGCCGCCATCGTGGGGGCCCACCGGTACCTGCGCTCGGGCCGGCTCGACACCCGGGTGGCCACGCTGGCGGTCGCCGGCGGCATGCCCGGCACCGTTCTCGGCGCCTTGGCGTCGGTGGCCGTCGGCGGCAGCCGCCTCGTGCTTGCCTCTGGCGTGATGCTGCTCGGGGTCGGCGTCCGGGTGCTGCTCCCCGACCCGGGGGGTGGCGCCGACCGCCGGGCCGCCCGGCGGGACAGCTCCGGCCTCGTCCTCGGCGCCGGCTTCGCGATCGGCCTGCTGACCGGGCTCCTGGCCAACGGTGGCGGGTTCCTCCTGGTGCCCACGTTCATCATGCTGTTCGGGATGACCTCAGGCGAGGCCGCCGGCACCAGCATGGTGGCCGTCGGCGCGCTGGCCGTCCCCACGCTGGCGACCCACTGGGCCCTCGGCCACATCGACTGGCCCGTGGCCCTGGCCTTCGCCATCGGCGTCCTCCCGGGGTCACTGGCCGGCGCCCGGGTGTCCCAGCTCCTCCCGGCCCGCTCGGCTCGCCGAGCCTTCGGCGCCCTCCTCGTCGGCTTCGCCCTCTGGTTCCTCGCCGGCCAGGCGCTCGGGGCCTGGGTACGGTAGGGGCGCTTACGCCCTCGGCCGAATCGCCGCGGCGTTCCCTCGCGCTCTCACGCCGGCGGTACCCTTGACAAGGGCATGGAGGATCCGAACGTGCGCCGGGCACCATGGCCGACAGGGAGAGCGCGCTGGTCGCGGGAGGGCCGCGTCCGTGGACGGTGACCCCCTCGCTCCCCGCCGCGACGGTCGGGCGGGCGTCGACCTCACCGCCATCTGGAACGCATCCCTGAGCATCCTCCTGGACCAGGTCGCGGTGATCGAGCGGGCGGTCGTCGCCGGCATCGAGCGCCGGCTGACAGCCGATGCCCAGGAGGCCGCCGGCCGGGAGGCCCACAAGCTGGCCGGGTCGCTCGGCACCTTCGGCCGGCACGAGGGCAGCCGGCTGGCCCGGGCCCTGGAGCTGGCCCTGGCCTCAGGGGAGGCGCTGGAGGCCGGACCGGCCCTCGGGCTGTCCCGGCTGGTCATGGAGCTGCAGGCCGAGGTGGTCCGCCCGCTCGCCCCGTCGTCCGCCCCGCCGGCGACGGCCACCGAGGGGGGGACATCGCTCCTCGTGGTCGATTCAACCGCTGAGCGTGGCCGGCGGGTCGTCGAGGCCGCGGCCGGCGCCGGCTGGCACGCCGCCGTCGCCGCCTCCCTCGCAGACGCCCGCGCCCTCGTCAACCAGGCGCCGCCCGACGCCGTGGTGCTGCGGGTCGACACCGGCGACGACCCTGAGCTGGCCCCGTTCCTTGCCGAGCTGGGGGCGCGCCGGCCGAGCGTCGCCAGCATCTTGGTGGTGGGCCACGCCGGCGCCGACGAACGGGCCCGGTCGGCCCACATGGGCGCGGGGGCCGTGCTCGAGGAGCCGGCCCCGCCCGACGCGGTGGTCCAGGCCGTGGCCCGCGTCCTGGCTCGAGACCACGGTCCGTCGACGGTGCTCGCCGTCGACGACGACGCGACGTTCCTGGTCATCGTCCGCGAGGTGCTGGGGGCCGAGGGGTTCGCCGTCGAGTCCCTGAGCGACACCGCCGACCTCTGGGCCACGCTGGAAGCGGTGGAGCCCGACCTGCTCCTGCTCGACAACGACATGCCCGGTCTCGACGGCCTCTCCCTGTGCCGGGCCATCCGCAGCGACAACCGGTGGTCCCGGCTCCCGATCGTGTTCCTCTCCGGTTCGGGGTCGCCCGAGGCGGTACGGGCCATGTTCGCCGCCGGCGCCGACGACTTCGTGCCCAAGCCCCTCTCCGTCGACGACCTGGTCACCCGCGTCGTCAACCGCATCCAGCGCACCCGGGCCCAGACCCAGCGGCTCGACGTCGACCTGGCCACGGGGCTCCCTACCGAACGGGCCTTCCTCGACGACGCCACCCGGCTCCTGAGCCTGGCCCGCCAGGACGGCCGACCGGCGGTCCTGGCCGTCGCCGAGCTGCGCCCGGCCCGCCCGCCGAAACTCGCCGCCTTCGGCCGGCGGCTCCGCCAGTCGGCCGCCCCCGAGGACGCGGTGGGCGCATGGGCCGGCGGCCGTTTGGCCGCGCTCCTCTACGGCGTGACGGCGGCCGAGGCCCAGGACCAGCTGCGCCGCGTCGTCCGGGCGGCACGGGCCGCCGACGCTGACGCTGACGCCGACACCCCATCGGTGGCGGTCGGGATCGCCGGCAGCCCCGACAACGGCACCGACGTACGTACGCTGGGGGCCGTCGCCGAGCGCGCGCTGGCCCGGGCCCTCGCCGCCGGCGACGATGCCGTGGAGGTGGACGACACGGCCGGCCCGGGCCGCACCGATGTCGTCGACGTCCTGCTCGTCGACGACGACGAGGCCCTGGGCACCCTGGTGGTGCACGCCCTGAACGGCCGGGGGTGGAGCGTCCGCTGGTTGCGCGACGGCGCCGAAGCGGTCGAACTCGTCGACCAGCCGGGCTTCCGAGCCCGGGCCATGCTGCTCGACGTCGGGCTGCCGGGCCTCGACGGCCTCTCGGTCCTACGCCACATGGCCCGGCAGGGCCGGCTTCGCTCCACCCGCGTGGTCATGCTCACCGTGCGGGCCAACGAGGGCGAGGTCCTGGAGTCGCTGGAGCTGGGCGCGTTCGACCACGTGGCCAAGCCCTTCAGCCTGTCGGTGCTGATGCACCGGGTCCGCCGGGCCGTCGACGGATGATCGTGATCCCGAAGGCCTTCCTTCGGACCGTCCTCACCCTGGAGCTGGCCGTCATCGGGGTGTGCGTCGCCGGCGTGGCCGGGCACGCCCTGTGGCTCTGGTTCCGGTCCCGGGCCGACGCCCCCCGGCTGGCTCGGGGCCACGCCGCCCTGGCCGCGGCCCTCGTCGCCGTTCCCGACCTCGACCAGGCGCGGGTGGCCGAGCTGCGTGGGCTCCCCCGGCGGGTGCGGGCCGCGGTGGTCGACCAGCTGGCGGTCAGCGTGACCGGGGAAGAGGGCCGGCGGATGGCGGAAGTTGCGACCACGCTCGGCCTGGTGGCGGCCGCCCAGCGGCGGTGCCGGAGCCGGCGGTGGTGGCGCCGGCTCCTCGGGGCCCACCAGCTCAACGTCCATGGCGGAGGGGACGACATCTTCCCCCGGTTGTTCGACGATCCGCACCCCGCCGTGCGGGCCCAGGCCATCGAGTGGGCGGGCGATGCCCAGCACCCCGACCTGGCGTCGCGCCTGGTGGCCGCGCTGGGGGACTCGTCGGCCCTGTGCCGGCGGACGGCGGCCGACAGCATCCTGCGGGCCGGGGCGTCGCTCGTGGGAGCGTTGGCCGGGGAGCTGGGCGCCTGCGCCGGCCAGCAACAGGCCGACCTCCTGGCCGTCCTGGCCCGCCGGCCGGACCCCCGCTACGGTCCGGCCGCCCTGGCGGCCGTCACCGACGCGCTACCGGCGCTGCGGGCCGCCGCCGCCGCGCTCCTCGGCGGGGTCGGGGGCGCGAGCGCGGGTGCGGCGTTGCGTTCCCTCCTCGCCGACGACGAGGCCGCGGTCCGGGCTGCGGCCGCCGACGGCCTGCGCCGGTTGCAGCTGGAGGAGGCCGTGCCCGACCTGGCCCCCCTCCTGCGCGACCCTGACTTCGCCGTCCGCAAAGCCGCCGGCGCCGCCCTGGCCGCCCTGGGCCCGGGCGGGACGCTCCTACTGCGCCACTATGCCGCCGACGCCGACCCGTTCGCCGCCGACATGGCCCGCCACTCCCTGGACGTGGCCGCGCTGCGCCGGGCGGGGGTCACGCTCCACTGATGCGCGAGCTCGTCCAGGCAGTCCTTTTCGCGTTCGACTGGTTCGTGCTCGGGTACTTCCTCGTCGTCAACACCATCTACCTGCTGCTCCTGTGCAGCGCGGCCTTCGAGATGCGTACCCACCTGCTCGTCGAGCGTTCCGAGCGCCGGTGGCGGGTGCTCCAATCCGACATCGCCCCCACCATCTCGGTCCTGGCGCCGGCCCACAACGAGGGCGCCACCATCGCCGCCAGCGTGCGGGCCATGCTCGGGCTCTCCTATCCCAACCTCGAGCTGGTCGTCGTCAACGACGGTTCGACCGACGAGACGCTGGCGGTCCTCATCGCCACGTTCGCCCTCGTGGCCGTCCACCCTGCCTTCCAGCAAGCGGTCGAGACCAAGCCCGTCCTGGCCCTCTACCGGTCGCGGTCGCACCCCAACCTGGTCGTGCTCGACAAGGAGAACGGCGGCAAGGCCGACGCCCTCAACGCTGGGCTGAACGTGGCCAGCGGAGCCTTGGTGTGCGCGGTCGACGCCGACACCATCATCGAGCCGGAGGCCATGCAGCGCATGGTCCGGCCCTTCCTGTCGCGTCACGACGTGGTCGCCGCCGGCGGGACGATCCGGATCGTCAACGGGTCGGAAGTCAGCAACGGGCGGGTCACGACGGTAGGCGTGCCACGGAACGTGCTGGCCGGGTTCCAGGTGATCGAGTACCTCCGGGCCTTCCTCTTCGGCCGGCTGGGCTGGAACCGTCTCGGCGGCAACCTCATCATCTCGGGCGCCTTCGGGCTGTTCGACCGCCAGGCCGCGGCGGAGGCCGGCGGGTACGCCCACGACACGGTCGGGGAGGACATGGAGCTGGTCGTGCGCCTGCGCCGGCGCTCCTACGAAGCCGGCGACCCGAAGACGATCTCGTTCATCCCCGACCCGGTGGCCTGGACCGAAGTGCCCGAGTCCCTGCGCACCTTGGGCCGCCAGCGCGACCGCTGGCACCGGGGCCTGTGCGACGTGCTGCGCCGCCACAAGCGGGTGTTCCTCAACCCCAAGTACGGGGCCATGGGCACGTTCGTGTACCCCTACTTCGTCATCGTCGAGCTTCTCGCCCCCGTCGTGGAAGCGCTCGGCATCCTGGGCCTGGTGGCCGGCGTCGTGCTCGGCGCGGTCGACGTGTCCTTCGCCATCCTCTTCTTCCTGGTCGCCTACGGGCTGGGCATCGTCCTGGCCACGTTCACCCTGCTCCTCGAAGAGCTCAGCTTCCACCGCTACGACCGCCTCGGGGACCGCGCCCTCCTCCTGGTGTGGGCCCTGCTCGAGAGCCTCGGCTACCGCCAGCTCACGGTGGTCTGGCGGCTCCGGGGGATCTGGAAGTTCCTCCGCAAGCGGACCGACTGGGGGGCGATGCAACGCAAGGGGTTCAGCTCCCCGACATCACCCTGAGGAGCGCCCGGTGGTCAGCCCCCGAGGGCCTGATGACCAGCACCACTGGTCAATCGGGTAGCTCCCGCCGGCGGGCGGACAGCGCGGCGTCGACGACGACCCACTCGGTCTCCAGGGCGGCGATCGCGTCGGCGGCGCCGGCGGGGATCGACTCGCGGCTGGCGTCCTCCAGGTCGGCGGACAGCCCGCTCATAGCGACCGCGCCCAGTTGGGCGCAGCTCGACTTGAGCGTGTGGGCCGCGCGGTGCAGCGTCTCCCGGTCCCCGGCGGCCAGCGAGCCGACGAGCTGTTCCAGCAGCCGAGGCGCCTCGCGCCGAAAGGCGTCGATCAACCGTCCTTCAGCCATGGGGGCCCGGTCCCCGAGCGAGCGGAACAGGCCGGCGAGCACAGAGAGGTCCACGACGGCCGGCCCGGCGGGGCCGGGAACTGCGAGTGGGGCCCCCTCGTCGGCGGGCCGGCCCGGGTGCACGCCGTCGCCCGCCGTTCGGTCGATCATGTGGGAACCGTCCTTTGCCGTCACGTCGCCGGGCACACGCGGTCTCTAGTATCTCGTCCACGGACAGTGCGAGCGCGCCCTACAGTTCCCCCGCCCGCCCGCCGATGCCCGACACATGACCGCCACCAGCTCACGCCGTCGTCATGGCCTCCTCGGTACGGTGGCCGCTCTGAGCGTGCTCGCCCTGAGCGCCAACGGTGCCGGGGCCGCGACGGCGCCGGTCCGGTCGATCTCCTTCGCCGGGTCGTCGTGGGCGGTCAAGTCCAGCGCCGGCCTGGTCGGACCGGGGCCCAACGTGTTCTCGAACAGCCCCGAGAACGTCTGGGTCGACGCCGCCGGCCAGCTCCACCTGCGCATCACCTACCGGAACGGCCAATGGTTGTCCGCCGAGGTGGTGCTCGACCACAGCCTCGGCTACGGCACCTACCAGTTCAACCTGGCCTCACCCACCGGCCAGCTCGACCCCAATGTCGTCCTCGGCCTGTTCACCTGGAGCGATACTGCCGCCTACAACCACCGGGAGATCGACGTCGAGCTGGCCAGGTGGGGCGACCCCACGGCGACCACCAACGCCCAGTACGTCGTGCAGCCCTACTCCCGGGCCGGCAACCTGGTCCGGTTCGCCCAGCCGGCCGACCCGACCACGTCCCACCAGTTCACGTGGGGGCCCAAGGCGGTGTCCTTCCTGAGCACCACCGGCGCTGGCGCCACCATCGCCAGCTGGAAGTACACCGGGCGCGACGTCCCCCGGTCGGGCGACGAGCGCACACACATCAACCTCTGGCTGAACGGCGGTGCCCCGCCGACCGACGGCAACGAGGTCGAGGTGGTCCTGTCGGGCTTCACCTTCACCGCCCGGTAGCGACCAGCTCCGACCGGTACCGTGGGCCGGGCGATGAAACGTCACGGCCCGGTCGCCATCGCCGTCGCCCTGCTCCTCGCCGCCTGCTCTGGCGGGGGTGGGCGGGGGGCCGGTACCGCCGGGCTGATCGGCGCCCAGGTGGTCGCCCTGAGCGGGTCGTGGACGCCGGCGCCCACCAAGCTCGGGGGCCTGACCGCGGTGGCTTCCGTCGCCAACGGGTCGTTCCTCCTCCACACCGCCGGCGGTGACCGCACCTTCCTGCCCGGCGCCAATATCGGCGGGGCGGTGCCGGGCCGGTCGCCCGGCGAGATCGGCCAGCTAACCGCCGAGCAGTACCGCACCTGGTTCGAGGCGGCGGGAGAGATCGGGATCCGCGTCCTGCGGAACTACACCATCCACCCGCCGGCGTTCTACGACGAGCTGGCGGCCTACGACCGGGCACACCCCGAGGCGCCGATCTACCTGTTCCAGGGCGTCTACATGGTCGACGAGGCCGCCTTCCTCGGCTCGGGTGACCTGTGGCGGGCCGACGTGCATGACGCCTTCCTGGCCGAGGTGACCGACGCTCAGGCCGCGGTGAGCGGGCGGCTGGCCCGGACCGGGTTGGCGGGCCGGGCCAACGGCCGCTGGACCACCGATGTGACCCCCTGGCTGGCCGGCTGGATCCTGGGCGTGGAGATCGACCCGGCCGCCGGAACCGAGAACGACGCCCGCAACGCCGCCCGGCCCCTCGTTGCGGGCGCGTACTTCCGGAACACGCCCGACGCCACCCCCACCGAGCGGTGGCTGGCCGAGATGATGGACCGCCTGGCCGGGCTCGAGGCCGGCGCCGGCCGGACCGAGCCGATCGCCTTCGTGAACTGGCCGACCGACGACCCCTTGCGCCACCCCGACGAGCCGTTGGCACTCGAGGACCAGCTCCAGATCGACGCCAACCACGTGCTCCCGACCTCGGCGTGGCCGGGGGGCTCCTTCGCCAGCTACCACGCCTACCCGTACTACCCCGACTTCCAGCGCTACCAGGCCGACCTCCAGGTCCCCGGCGCCGACGGCAAGATCGACCCGTACCGCCGCTACGTCAGGGCGCTGGCCGACCACCACCGGGCCGCCGGCCTCCCCACCATCATCAGCGAGTTCGGCGTGCCGTCTTCGCTGGGGAGCGCCCACCTCGGCCCGGCCGGGCGCAACCAGGGCGCCCACACCGAGGCCGAGGCCATGCAGATCGACGCCGGGATCCTTCGCCTCCTGCACGACGAGGGGCTGGCCGGCGGCCTGGTCTTCGCCCTCTTCGACGAGTGGTTCAAGTTCACCTGGAACACCATCGACTGGCAGATCCCCGGCGACCGCCGGTCGCTGTGGCACGACGCCCTGACCAACGAGCAGCACTTCGGCTTGCTGGCCATGGACTCCGGCCTGGCCGGCCGCCTCCGCCTCGGCGACCCGTACCAGGCGTGGCAGAAGGACTCGCGCGTCCTGTACGAGAGCCGGAAGGGGCTCCGCGAGCTGCGGGTGGCCACCGACGAGGCCTACGTGTACCTCCGCCTCCGCTTCGATGCCGTGCCCACGACGTTCGCGCTCGGCTTCGACGTCCTCCCCGGCGCCGATTCCGGCGGGCTCCCCGGGCAGGCCGGTGTCGGGCCCCACTCGGAGGTGGCCGTCGAGGTGTTCAAGGGGGGCGCCGGCCAAATCCTGGCATGGGCCGGCGCCGACCCCACCACCGTGTACTACGGCGCGGCCCGGAAGTTCCTGTCCGTCAACCCGGCCGACCTGGCCGGGGGCTCACAAGCATGGGTGCCGCGGCGCCAGATCGTGAACCGGCCGCTCCAGGTGCCCTCAACCGGCAAGCCGCTCCCGGCCGAGTTCGTCGACCTCAGCAACCTCGTCCGGGCCACGACGGTGCCCGGGTCGAAGCAGTTCGACGCCCGCGGCCAGCTCTGGGCCACCAAGACCGACGTCGCCATCCGGCTGCCCTGGGCCCTGCTCGGGCTGGCCGACCCCTCGTCGCGCCAAGCCCTCAGGGTAGCAACCGACGGCACGATCTCGGCCGTCGCCATCGACCACATCGGGCTGACCTACTCCGGCGACGGGGCGACGGTGGAGGCCTCGATCGGGTGGGAGCCATGGCAGCAGGCGCAGTGGTCCGAGCGGCCGAAGGACGGCGTGGCCGCCTACTCGGCGGCGATCGGCGACACCATCCGGTCCGGGCGCCCCTGAGGTCGTTCGCCTCGCGCCCGGCCGGATGGCCGCCCCGTGGTCAGACGACGGTGAAGAACTGGTCGAAGCTGCCGTCGGACAGGTTGTCCTTGGGGTTGAAGTCGGCGACCACGCCCGACTTCACCAGCTCCACGACGCGGTCGGGGCTGTCGACCTGCCGGGCGACCACCTTCCCCGTCGCCGGGTCGATGCTGGCGCTGACCAGGAAGATCCCGCGCTTGCCTACTCCGATGAGCCTCATACCGTCATCCTCCTTGTGGGTGTTTGGGTTCAGTTCCCCGCCTCGGGCGGGGCCGCCGGCCAGGTCGGCCAGGTCCATCAGCGAGCCCTCGAACTCGCTGTCGTCGCAGCGCTCGGCCGGCAGCGCCGACGTGGCCGGCACGCCGGCGACGACGCTGACGTTGCCGATGAGGCCGTTGGTGCTCTGCCACAGCTGGGTGCCGGGGATGGTCGGGCGCGGCCTCTTGCGGAATGCCGCCACCCAGAAGAACCGGAACGCCGACGACAGCCGGTCGTCGGACCCCAGACGGTCCGAGAAGTACGACTCGCTGAAGTACAGGCCGGGGGCCACTCCCAGCCGCTTGGTCACCGTGCTGGCCCACCCGAGGCACCAGGCGGCGTCGGGACCGATGACGAAGTTGCCCTGGCGGTCGGCGGTGTGCTCGGCGTCGAGGACCGGCACCTCCCCCGGGCTGAGCGTGCCCACCACGTCGCAGAAGTGACGGGCATCGGCCGCGGGGTCGTTGGCCTGGCGGCCGAAGTGGTACAGCCCTCGAAAGATCAGGCCCTCCATGCCGGTGCGGTTCTGCCGGAAGGTGGCGGCCGTAAAGTTGGTCCCCTCGGTGGCCTTGCAGATTGCCCCCAGGCGCCCCGAGGCCTTGTAGGCGGCCCAGTCGACCGTCTCCTGGAAATCGCTGACGTCAGCAATGCGCAGTGTCATTTCTCGCTCCCCTTTCCTCTCCGGAAATGAGCGCCGGCGCCGCTGCTTGATACACCGAGGTCGTACCTCGGTAGTCTCCGGGAATGCCCGAGGTGCGCCTGGCCGAGGCGATCAGTGCCTTGTCGCTCAGCATCGACATCGGGATGGGCCAACCCCTGGAACAGGGCATGCGGACCTGCCTGATCGCCACCCGGCTGGCTGGCCTGGTCGGCTTGGACGACATCGATGCTCGCCGGGTTTTCTACCTGGCGCTGCTCCGCCACGTCGGGTGCACCGCAGAGTCCGAGATGGCCGCGTCGTTCCTGGGCGACGAGATCGTGTTCCGCAGCGGGGCCATGATGCTGGACTTCACCAAGCCGTCGGCGATGTTCCCCTACGTGCTCCGCACCGTCGGCGCAGGCAAGTCGCCGGTCGGGCGGGCGTTGCAGATCGCCAAGATGATGGCCGGCCAGAAGACGTTCATGGGCAGCTTCGCCGCGGTCTGCGAAACCGGTCAGATGCTCGCCGGGCGGCTCGGCTTCGACGAGGTCGTGATCGCCGGCCTGGCCCAGATCTTCGAGCACTGGGACGGGAAGGGTCTCCCCGGTGACGTCGCCGGCGAGGACATCGTGCTGCCGGCCCGGTTCGTGGCCATCGCCGAGCTCTTCGAGGGTTTGTGCCGCATGGACGGCCACGAAGCCGCGGTCGACGTGATCCGCCGGCGCAGCGGTTCGGCGTTCGCCCCCGACGTCACCGACGCCCTCTGCGCCAACGCCGAGGCGCTGGCCGCCCCGTTGGAGCAGGCCACCGTGTGGGACGACGTGCTGGCCGTCGAGCCGCCGGCCGGTCCGGGCGGCGCGCCAGGCAACCTCACTGACGGCGAGTTCGACGATGTCCTGATGGCCATGGCCGACTTCACCGACCTGAAGTCGTCGTACACGCTCGGCCACTCGCGCGGCGTGGCCGACCTTGCCGCCGCCGCCGGCCGGTTGGCCGGGTTGCCGGCGGCCGACGTGACCATGCTGCAAAGAGCCGGGTGGGTCCACGACGTGGGCCGGGTCGGGGTGTCGACCGCGGTATGGAGCAAGGAAGCGACGTTGTCGCGCGACGACTGGGAGAAGGTCCGGCTGCACCCGTACTACACCGAGAGGGTGCTGACCCGGCCCGCCGCCCTGGCCCGCCTGGGAGAGCTGGCCTCGACGCACCACGAGCGCCTCGACGGCGCCGGCTACCACCGCGCCGTCCCCGGGTCGGTCCTGACGACTGCGTCGCGCATCCTTGCCGCGGCCGACGGGTACCGGGCCCGGATCGAGCCCCGCCCCCACCGCTCCCCCCACACCGCAGCCGACGCGGCTGCGTCGTTGCGGGAAGAGGCGCGCGACGGCCGGCTGGCACCCGAGGCGGTCGACGCCGTCCTGGCCGCCGCCGGGCAGGGCGGCGGGCTACGGAGCCGCACCCAGGTCGGCGGCCTGACCGAACGAGAGGTCGAGGTGCTCAGGCTGGTGGCACGGTCCCTCTCCATCAAGGAGATCGCCAAGGACCTGACCGTGTCGCCCAAGACGGTGGACGCCCACATCCAGCACATCTACACGAAGCTGGGTGTCAGCACCCGGGCCGGCGCCACCCTCTTCGCCATGGAGCACGGGTTCGTCGACCGGGCCAGCGCGACGGCCTGACCCCGGGGCCGGCGGGAATATCAGGAGATCTCCCGATGACCGCGGCAGCCGCGGGGGAGCATCCTGAGCCGGTAACCCCTACCGAGGAGGAACCCCGAAATGAACCGCAGCGAAGCCCTGGCCCGGCAGTTCCTGGAGCTCACCGACCGGCGTGACTGGCCGGCACGCGAGGCGATGCTGACGCCCGACAATGAGTTCGTGTTGCCATTCGCCGTGCTGCGTGGCCCGCAGGCGGCAACCGCGTTCAGCGAGCCGTTCCTGTCCGCCTTCGCCGACGGCCGCCACCACGTCGAGCTGGTCGTGGCGTCCGGCGACGTCGCCGTCGTCGAGGGCACCTGGATCGGCACCCACACCGGCCCGCTGCCGACGCCCGACGGTGCCGTCCCGGCCACCGGCAAGGTCATCAGCCTCCCCTTCGCCATGCTCGTCCGCGTGCAAGGTGACCTGCTGGCGTCCGAGCACGTCTACCTCGACCAGCTCGCCTTCCTCGCCCAGCTCGGCCTCGTCCCAACGCCCCAAGCCGCCTGACGACGAGGGTCCGCCGACGCCATTTGCCGGAAAGGCCGGTGCCGCTCCCGCGGTCGGCGATTTGGGGCAGACCGGGGACGGCAGCATTTCTTGACCGACGGTCAGATCCCGAGTCGAGAGAGGCGAGTACGTTGGCCAGCTTCGGCGGAGTGTGCCCTGCCAGCACCTCGCCGTCGGCCTGCAGGTGTTGTAGGCGGCATGGGTCCGGCGTCCTGAAGACCGTCGTCGCTATCGGGCGGACCAGCGGACTCGATCTACGTGCGGCGCATCGCGGCACGTTCCGGAGTGTTGCTGATGACGCGATGGTCGAGCATTATGGGACGCCAGTGCCGGCACACGCGTTCGATTGAGATCCTCAGGCATCGTACGCCGTCCACTATCACCGACCGGCACATGACGGCGATGCCGCGCCCGCCGACGGCCGGGATATGGGGGCGCTGGTTCTGGGCCACCCGGGCGCCGGCGGCGAGGCGCCGAACGACAATCCCTTCAGCTGTCTACGTCTTGCCTGCTCCCACGCGACCGGGCAGCCCCGGGGTTCCGGGTTCCCGTCGCACCCCGGGGCTACCCTGGATCTCCATGGCGATGCCCCAGGACAGTGCAAGCTCGACGCCACTGCTCGACGAGTGGATTGCGGAGGCTGGCGAAGCCGCCGTCGCAGCGGAGGTCGAGGAAGCCAGGCGACGGATTGACGAGGGGTCGCTCCCGAGCTTCGAAAATCCTGCCGCCTTGTTGGCGTTCTTGATGCGAGGTCGTCGACAGTCAGCGTGAGCTGGCGGGTCGTCGTCACCGAGACAGCGCTCGAGGGGCTGAGCGACGCCGAAAAGGCGACGGTGACCGCCGAACTGTTCGCCTGGGTCGAGACCGGTCCTCCCCGACAGAACCGACGCCCGGTCTTCGGCGCCCCGCTGTTCGAGGACTCTCTGCCTTCCGGCTTCGAGGTGGCCTACTTCGTGGATGAGTCGGTTCCCTACGTCGCCATCGTCCGCGTCCGAGGGTAGGGCCCAGCTGTGCGGCAAACTACCGCAGCGCGCTTCTCGTGCGTCTGGTGCTCCGCGCCAGAACGAGCCATCTCTTCGGTGGCCAGCCAGCCTCTCAACAACCGCTTCGCTATCCCCCACTTCGACGACGTTGGGTCGTCCACGGTGACGGGCTGAGCGTGACGAACTGCTCGGCGAGCTGTCGGCGGTTCATGGCGGTTCACCCCCTGTTCGCGGGCCGCGATCGACGCACCGCACAGAGTTCCCGCGTCCTGTACGCGTCCTGACGGGGCGGGCCAACCCTAAACGTGCAGGTCAGAGGCCATAAAAATGTCAGATGTCGTAGTAGAGGTAGAACTCCCAGGGGTGGGGGCGGAGGCGGACCTCGTCGATCTCCTTCAGTCGCTTGAACGAGATCCACGTCTCGATCAGGTCGGGGGTGAACACGCCGCCGGCGAGGAGATAGTCCTGGTCGGCCTCGAGGGCGGCGAGCGCCTCCTCGAGGGAGCCGGGTACCTGGGGCACGGCCAGCAGTTCCTCGGGGGGGAGGTCGTAGAGGTCCTTGTCGACCGGGTCGGGGGGCTCGGTGCGGTTCTGGACGCCGTCGAGGCCGGCCATGAGCATGGCCGCGAAGGCCAGGTAGGGGTTGGCGGAGGGGTCGGGGCAGCGGAACTCCAACCGCTTGGCCTTCGGCGACTTGGAGACCAGCGGGATACGGACGGCGGCCGAGCGGTTGCGCTGCGAATAGACGAGGTTCACCGGCGCCTCGTAGCCGGGGACCAACCGCTTGTAGGAGTTGGTCGTCGGCGCGGCGAACGCCAGCAGCGACGGCGCATGGGCCAGCAGGCCACCGATGTACCAGCGGGCCATGTCGGAGATGCCGGCGTAGCCCGTCTCCGAGAAGAACAGCGGCTCGCCGCCCCGCCACAGCGACTGGTGGACGTGCATACCCGAACCATTGTCCTGGAACAGGGGCTTCGGCATGAACGTCACCGACAGGTTGTGGGCCCAGGCCACGGACTTGGTGACGTACTTGTAGAGCATCACCTTGTCGGCCATGCGCAGCAGGGTGTCGAATCGCATATCGATCTCGGCCTGGCCGGCCGTGCCCACCTCGTGGTGCTGCAGCTCGACCTCGATGCCCATCTGCTCCATGGTCAGGATCATCTCGGAGCGCAGATCCTGGAAGTGGTCCATGGGAGGGACCGGGAAATAGCCCTCCTTGGTACGGGGCTTGAACCCGAGGTTGGGCTTCTCGTCCTTGTTGGAGTTCCAGATACCCTCGACGGAATCGACCGCGTAGCCCGACGAGTGCTGGTCCTGGTGGAAGCGGACGTCGTTGAAGATGTAGAACTCAGCCTCAGGCCCGAAATAGGCGGTATCGGCCAGGCCGGTTGAGGTGAGGTAGTCCTCGGCCTTCTTGGCCACGTACCGCGGGTCGCGGGAGTAGGACTCCCCGGTGAGGGGGTCCTTGACGAAACAGTTGAGGTTGAGGGTCTTGTGCTGGCGGAAGGGGTCGAGCACGGCGGTGTTGGGGTCGGGCACCAGGATCATGTCGGACTCCTGGATCTCCTGGAACCCCCGGATCGACGAGCCGTCGAAGCCGTACCCGTCCTCGAAGCCCTCCTCGGTCAGCTCGTGGACCGGCGCGGAGAAGTGCTGCATGAGCCCGGGTAGGTCGCAGAAGCGGAAGTCGACGATCTCGACGCCCTCGTCCAGGCACAGGCGTACCACCTCGGCCGGGCTGCGTTCCTCCACGTGTGCTCCTTCTCGGTGGCGGGGCGGTTTCTCGGCCGTTGCGCCTTGATGAACTACGCGTGAACCAGGCGGTACCCGGCGAGACGCCTGACAAGATAATCCCATGGAACGTCAGCAGGACTATGTGCTCAGGTCCGTCGAGGAGCGGGGCATCCGGTTCATCCGGCTGTGGTTCACCGACATCCTCGGCCAGCTCAAGTCCATCGCCATCGTGCCCGGGGAGCTGGAGAACGCCTTCGAGGAGGGCATGACCTTCGACGGGTCGGCCATCGACGGCTTCAGCCGGGTCCAGGAGAGCGACATGCTGCTCCAGCCCGACCCCAACACCTTCGAGCTGCTCCCCTGGCGGGGCGACGACGCCCCGGTGGCCCGCATGTTCTGCGACATCACCACCCTGGACGGCAACCCCTTCCCCGGAGACCCCCGCCACGTGCTGCGCCGGCAGCTCGAACTGGCCCGGGAGAAGGGCTTCTCCTTCTACGTCGGCCCCGACATCGAGTTCTTCTACTTCGCCCAGGGCGAGGGCGGCCGGCCCACGAACACCCCGCTCGACAGCGGCGGCTACTTCGACCTGACGACGGTCGACGTGGCCACCGACCTGCGCCGGCGCACCATCCTTGGCCTGGAGTCCATCGGCATCCCGGTGCGCTACAGCCACCACGAGGACAGCCCCAGCCAGCACGAGATCGACCTGCGCTACACCGACGCGCTGACCATGGCCGACAACGTGATGACCTTCAAGCTGGTGGTGAAGGAGATCGCCCTGGAGCGGGGGGTCCACGCCAGCTTCATGCCCAAGCCCATGGCCGGCGTGCAGGGGTCGGGCATGCACACCCACCTGTCGCTCTTCGAGGGCGACGTCAACGCCTTCCACGACCCGGGCGACGACGCCCACCTGTCGAAGGTGGCCAAGGGCTTCCTGGCCGGGCTCCTGCACCACGCCCGGGAGATCACCGCGGTCACCAACCAGTGGGTCAACTCCTACAAGCGCCTGGTGGTGGGGTTCGAGGCGCCGGCCTACGTGGCCTGGGCCCGCAACAACAGCTCGGCCCTGCTCCGGGTGCCGGGTTCGAAGCGCAACAAGCCGGCGTCGACGCGCATCGAGTTCCGCTCGCCCGACCCGGCCTGCAACCCGTACCTGGCCTTCGCCGTCATCCTGGCCGCCGGCCTCAAAGGCATCGAGGAGTCCTACGAGCTGCCGCCCGAGCTCACGGCCAACCTGTACGAAATGACGGCCGAGGAGCGCCTGGCCGAGGGCGTCGAGGCCCTGCCCGGCTCGCTCTCGGAGGCGGTGGCGTGCATGGAGAAGTCCGAGCTGCTGCCCGAGGCCCTCGGCGAGCACGTCTTCGAGTGGTTCATCCGCAACAAGCGGGCCGAGTGGGACAACTACCGCACCCAGGTCACCCCGTTCGAGCTCGACAAGTACCTGAACCTCTAGCGGCCATGGAACCCCTGCTCGTCTATCCGGATCCGCCCCCGCCGGCGCTGGCCCAGGCTCTCACCGACGCCGGCTACCCGTTCCGCCCGGCCACCACGTCGGACGAGGCCACCCGCCTGGAGCCCGAAGACGGCTGGGCCGGCGCTCTCATCTGCGCCGACGACGACCCCGAGGGCGCGGCGGCCATGTGCCGCCACCTGCGCAAGCGCGACATCCCCCTCGAACCGCTGCTCCTGGTCGTCCGCAACAGCGGCCTCCCTACCCTGGAACCGCGCGAGGACCTCTTCGACGACTTCTGCCTGTTGCCCCTGCAGCCCGGCGAGCTCGAGGCCCGGCTCAAGCACCTCTTCTGGCGCACCGGGCGGGGGACGCGGCCCGAGCTGATCGAGTACGGCCCGCTGGTCCTCAACCTGGAGACCTACCAAGCGGCCATCGACGGGAGGCCGCTCGACCTGACGTACATGGAGTACGAGCTGCTCCGCTTCCTGGCCACCCACCCGGGCAAGGTCTTCACCCGGGAGATGCTCCTCTCGCGGGTCTGGGGTTACGAGTACTACGGCGGGGCCCGCACCGTCGACGTCCACATCCGCCGCCTCCGGGCCAAGCTGAGCGAAGAGCATGCCGCGCTGATCCAGACCGTGCGTTCGGTCGGGTACCGCTTCGGGCAGTCCCGGTGGGGGCTATGAGCGCGGAACGCTGAGGAGGGGGTCCCCCTGACGAATGCCCGTCCGTCGTTGGCTGCTTCCGAAGTCGCGGGCTCCCGGCACTCGTCAGGGCGACCCCACCACCCGGACTTCCACTGAACAGTCGACCACGACTCTCGCCGCACGACATGAGTAGCGGCTACTCAAACTCCCGAATTCCAGTCACCCGGCGCCTCGACGGCAGGGATGGGAGAATTCTGGGGATGCGCCAGCCGTGGCCTCTCGTCGGCAGGACCCACGAGATGTCAGTACTTCTCGCCCACCTGACCGCCGGGCCGTGCTCGGCTGTAGTGATAGCCGGTCCGGCCGGCGTGGGCAAGTCCTGGCTGGCATCGG
The DNA here is from genome assembly GCA_023264995.1 of Acidimicrobiia bacterium. Classification (GTDB taxonomy): domain Bacteria; phylum Actinomycetota; class Acidimicrobiia; order Acidimicrobiales; family AC-14; genus CADCTB01. The sequence continues at coordinate 96,951 of JAHFUR010000010.1, forward strand.
CCTGCGTGGCCGACGCCGAGGCCAAGGGCATGGTCGCGGCGCGGGTGAAGGGAGCCCAGTCGGCCCGTCACCTGCCGTTCGGTGCGCTGGCGCCGCTGCTCCCCGGCACCACCGGGCCGAGTGTCGAGCCGGCCGACATGCTCCGCCGGAGCACCGCCGCCATCGTGGCCCTCGGTCAGGGCCGGCCGCTCGTGGTGCTCGTCGACGACGCCCACCTGCTCGACGGCGCATCGGCCACGGTCATCCACCAGCTCGCGTCCACCCGGGCCGCGTTCGTCCTCGCCACCGTGCGCACCGGTGAGGCGGCTCCCGACCCGGTGGTCGCGCTGTGGAAGGACGAGCTGGCTCAGCGGCTCGACCTGTCGCCCCTCGGCCGGGGCGACATCGAAGAGATCCTGACCACCGTCCTCGGCGGCCGGGTCAGCCCGGCCACCGTCCACCAGCTCGCCGAGCGCAGCGCCGGCAACGCGCTGTACCTCCGCGAGCTGGTCCTGGCCGGCGAGGAGTCGGGGCAGCTGGCCCACGACGGGGGCACCTGGCGGCTCGACGGCGCGCCCGGGGTCTCGAGCCGTCTCGTCGAGCTCATCGAGGACCGGTTACGCGGCGTGCGGGACCCCGACCGCAAGGTGCTCGATGCGCTGGCGTTCGGCGAGCCCCTCGGCGTCCAGTGCCTGTTGCGCCTGACGACGGCCCACCGGCTCGAGGCGCTGGAGGCCCGGGGCCTGATCGTCACCAGCTCCTCCGGCCGGCGGCTCGAGGCGACCCTCGCCCATCCACTCTACGGCGAGGTCATCCGCGCCCGGATCCCGGCCTTGCGGTCGCAGGCCGTCCTCCAGAACTTGGCCAACCGGCTCCAGGCCGCCGGCGCCCGGCGCCGGGAGGACGCACTGCGCTTCGCCGCCTGGCGGCTGGATGCGGGGGGCGATATGGCGCCCGACCTGATGGTGGCCGCCGCCGCCACCGCCCGGAACCGGTGGGACCTCGATCTGGCCCGGCGGCTGGCCGAGGCGGCCGTGCAGGCCGGCGCAGGGATCGAAGCCGCGCTGCTCCAGGCCGAGATCTCGGTGCTGCTCTGCCGGCCCGAGGATGCCGAGGAGCAGCTGGCCGCGCTGCTCCGGGTGGCCACCACCGACGACCAGCGGGCCCGGGCCGTTGCCGCCCGGGTGGAGTACCTCGTCAGCCGCCTCGGCCGGATCGACGAAGCGGTGCACGTTGCCGCCGAGGGTGCGGCCATGCTGACCGACCCCGACGCCCTCGACCTCGTGCTGTCCAAGCAGGCCTTCGCCCTCGACATGGGCGGCCGGCTCCACGAGGCCCTGGCCGTGCTCGAGCCGGTCCTGGCCCGCTCCGAAGGCGCCCCGTCGGCCTTCGCCTGGTACACCGCCGGCGCCTGCCTCGTCCGCACCGGCCGCTTCACCGAGGCCCTGGCCTACAACGAGAAGGGCGAGCAGATCGACAGCGACTGCACCGGGACCCCTCCTCTGAACCCCTTCCGGCGCATGACCGTGCTCTGCAGCGCCCACCTCTGGTCGGGACAGCTCCGCGACGCCTATGAGATCGCCACGTCGGCGTACACCGAGGGGGTCGCCACAGGATCGATCACCGTCCAGGCCCTGTTCGGCCTGTACCGGGCCCGGATCGAGCTGATGATGGGCCGGGTGACCGACGCCAAGGACCACGCGCTGGAGGCCCGGCACCTGTTCGGGGACAGGCATTGGCGCAACCTGTCCCGCACGGCCCTGGGCCTGCTGGCCATGGCGAACGCCCTGGGAGGTTCGCCCGAGCAGGCGTGGGCTGCGCTCGCCGAGCTCGACGCGCTCGGGTTGCCGGCCGAGTACCTCAACGAGGTCGAGATGGGCCGGGCCAAAGGGTGGGCCGCGGCGGCCGGCGGCGACGTGTCCGCCGCCGGGGACCACCTGCGGGCCGCGGCCGCGACATCGCAGCGCCGGGGGGCCCTGGTGTGGGAGGCCGAAGCCCTGCACGACCTGGCCCGCCTCGGATGGGCCGCGGAGGTCGCCCCTCGTCTCGCCACCCTCGCCGACATCGTCGAGGGCAACCTCGCCACCGTCTGGGCCGAGCACGCCGCCGCCCTGGTGGCCGGCGACGCCGCCCGGCTGAGCCGGGTGTCGGCGACCTTCGAGGCCATGGGCGCCATGCTCGTCGCCGCCGAGGCGTCGGCCGCCGCCGCCGTGCAGCTCCGCCGGGCCGGCCAGGGCCGTCAGGCCGCCGGCGCCGAGCTGCGGGCCGCCGACCTGGCCCGCCGGTGCCAGGGGGCGGTGACGCCCCGCCTCCGGGCCATCCAGACCCAGGCCGTGCTGAGCAGCCGGGAGATCGAGGTGGCGGCGCTGGCCGCCGCCGGCCTGGCCAACAAGGAGATCGCCACCCGGCTGTCGGTGTCGGTGCGGACGGTGGAGAACCACCTGCAGCGGGTCTACGAGAAGCTGGGCGTGGCCCGCCGGGCCAACCTGGCCCAGGTCCTCACCTCGCTCTGAGTACCCCCTACTCATGACCCGGTACCGGGGGCCGTGATCTGCTTGGTGCGGGCGGGGGGTGGAACGATGCAGGAGATGCGGCGTGATGCGCGACCCGTTGGACCCGATAGCGAGTAACCCCACCGAGCAGGCCGGCCGCCTCCAGCGCTCGGCGGCCGCGCTCCACGCTCGGCGGCAGTGGGCCGAAGCCGAATCGCTGGCCACCCGGGCCTCGACCCTGCTGGCCGCCGAACCGGACACGCCGGCGCTCGGGCGCACCTGCCAGGCCCTGGCCGGCACGCTCGACGACCTCGGCGACCATGCCGAGGCCGAGAACCTCTACCGGCGCGCCGCCACGATCCTCACCGCTCTGCCCACCGGCAGCCCGGACGACCTCATGCGGATCCGCTGTGCTCGGGGCCTGGCCGCCAACCTGCGCATGCAAGGCCGCGCCGAAGAGGCCGGCACCATCCTCATCGCCGCCCTGGCGCTCGCCGAACAGCTCCTCGGCCCTTCCCACCTCGACACACTGGCCACCATGACCGGTCTCGGCCTGCTCTGGGAGGGGTTCGGGCGCCTCGACGAGGCCGAGGAGCTCTACCGCCACGCTCTGGTACGGGCCGAGCTGCTCTGCGAGGCCGACCTCGACCAGGTTGCGGGGATGACCGCGGCGCTGGCCGGTCTGCTCGAGCGGCGGGGCCGGGTCACGGCAGGGGGATGTCGGCCGCTTCCAGTGTGACCAGCACGGCGTCGGACATCTCGCCGAGCTCGACAACTCGGCTGGCCTGGGCCGCCACCGCCGCTTCGAACAGGTTGCGCACCAGCCGGGCGTTGCCGAACCCCCGGTCGCGAGGTCGGCTGGCGACGTAGTCGAGCACCCGGGCGCGGGCCTCCTCGGTCGGGGTGTAGTGGCTCTTGGCCGCCAAGCCGTCGAAGATCCGCTGCAGTTCGGCGTCGGTGTAGTCGTCGAAGAAGATGGTCTTGGGGAAGCGAGAGCGCAGGCCGGGGTTGGCGTCGAGGAAGGTCGCCATCTCGTCGGGGTAGCCGGCCACGATGAGCACCACCTCGTCGCGATGGTCTTCCATCAGCTTCACGATCATGTCGATGGCCTCGTGCCCGAAGTCGCGGTCCTCCCCCCGGGCCAGGGCGTGGGCCTCGTCGATCAGCAGGACGCCGCCAAGCGCGGTGGCAAAGACCTCCTTGACCTTGACCGCCGTCTGCCCGACGTACCCGGCCACCAGCCCCGACCGGTCGGTCTCGACGAGCTGGCCCTTCTCCACCACACCGAGGGACCGGTAGATCTGGGCCAGGAGCCGGGCGACGGTGGTCTTGCCCGTGCCCGGGTTGCCGGTGAAGACGAGGTGGCGGCTGTGCTCGACCACGGGCAGGCCCCGCTCGGTGCGCAGCTTCTCGATGCGCAGGAGGTTGGTGGCCAGTTTCACCTCCGCCTTCACCGCGGCCAGGCCGACCAGTCCCTCGAGCTCGGCCAGCAGCTCCTCGACCGGGCGGGCGGGAGGGAGGTCGCCGGCGGGCGGGGCGGCGCCGGCGGCGGGACCGGCGCCGGCGGGCGGGGTGGCGGCCGGTGCCACCGGCCCTCCGGGCCGAGGGATCCCGGCGGTGTCCATGGCCCGCAGGAGTGTGGAGCGGAAGCGCTCCAGCGCCGTCAGCTCGGCGTGGGACGGGTAGTCGTCGAGGGAGAAGACGGCGTGGGCCATGTCGACCGCGCCGAGGTAGTAGCGCCAGGCGTGATCGCTCCCGGCCCGGCCGTCGGCCTGGACCAACACCTCGAACAGCGCCGAGGGGCGATCGAGGAACGTGCGCCGCCCGGCCAGGAGGCCGGCGGCCCGGAGGGCGGCGGGGCTGGCGGCCCGGGCCACGGTGTCGAACCGCGCCGCGAAGACGGCGACGAACGCCTCGAGCTCCTCATCGGTGTACCGGCCGTCGGCGTCGACGAACGCGGCGACCAGGTTGAACGCCTCCAGGGCGGCGTCGTCGGGGAGCTTGTCCGACCGGGCCAGCGGGAGGCGGGCCACCAGTTCGACCAGGGCGCCCCCGACGTCGTGCACGAACGCCTCGACCGGCCGGCGAAGGGGGCTGTCCACCGGGCCAGTCTGGCCTACGGGCGGGGCGGCCCGGCGGCTGTGACGTCGGCGCTAGAGGCGGAGATCACCCATTGCGGCCGGGCGGCGCGGATGTCAGGTTGAGCGGGATGTCGGAGCGACCGGACGTGCGTGCCGCGCACCTGCCGGCGCGGCCGGAGCCGCCCCGCCAGCTGTACGACCACGACCACACCTTCGGCGTGGCCCACGACCTCGAGCGGATGCGAGCCGGTCTCCCGCCCTCCCCCCGCGCCCCCCGGATCCGTACCCGAGCCGCCCGCCGGGGAGGGGGGCCGCTGGCGGCCACCCGAAGCTGGTGGGCCAACCGCGAGCACGGCCCCGCCGACATCTGGCACCGCTTCCGCTGCCGCACCGGCCACCACGACTTCCGCGGCGGCGACCAGCTCCAGCTCGGCGCCCGCTTCGTCTACGTGGAGCGCCGCTGCCAATGGTGCGACGCCCGCCCCCTGCCGTAGCCCCACTGGTCGCCGGCGGAAATCTGGACAATGGTGTAGGTCGCGGTGTTCGCGGGCTGGGGCCCACGTCGGTTGGGGAGAGGGGCGATGGACGGCGAGAACGGCGGCACGACGCTCCGTGTCGTGATCGTCGACGACGAGTACCTGGTGCGCGAGGGGGCGCGCAGCGTGCTGTCGGGCGTCGGCGGCATCGAGGTCGTCGGCACGGCCGGCGACCCCGAGACGGCCATGGCCGTGGTCGCCGCCACCCGGCCCGACGTCGTCATGCTCGACATCAAGATGCCGCCCACCCACCGGGCCGAGGGCATCGACACCGCCCGGCGCCTCCGCGTCGAGCACCCCGACATCGGCATCGTCATCCTGTCCCAGTACGCCGACCCCGAGTACGCCCTGGAGCTGCTGCGCGACGGGTCGCAGGGCCTGGCCTACCTCCTGAAGGAGCGGCTCGGGCGCCCGGCCCAGCTCACCGAGGCGCTGTACACCGTCGCCGAGGGCGGGTCGACGCTCGACCCGAAGGTCGTCGACGCCCTGATGGAGGCCCAGCGCCGGCGCAGCCGGTCGAAGATCCACGGGCTCACCGACCGCGAGTACGAGGTGCTGGCCCAGATGGCCAGCGGCCGCACGAACGCTGGCATCGCCACCCGGCTCTACCTGAGCCAGCGGGCGGTGGAGAAGCACAGCCACGCCATCTTCCGCAAGCTCGGCCTGCGGGAGGACATGGACATCAACCAGCGGGTCTCCGCAGTCCTGTTCTTTCTCGAGCAGGCGAACGACTGACCATCTCGTCGGCCCGGTCCGGGGCCACCAGGGGGTCGGGCAGCACGGTGTCGGTGTCGTCGGCCAGGCGGGTGGGGAACCGGGCCCGGATGCTGGTGCCGGCGCCCGGCGCCGACGTGATCTCCAGCTCGCCGCCGAAGGACCGCACCCGGTCGTGCATATGGAGCAGCCCGCCCGTGCCCCTGACCCCCTCGGTCGAGAACCCGCAGCCGTCGTCCTTCACGCTGACGGTGAGCCAGTCGTCCTCGACCCGCAGGTCGATGGCGATGTCGGTGGAGCGGGCGTGCTTGAACGCGTTGGTCAGCGCCTCGCAGAGCAAGAAGTAGGCCCCGCTCTCGACGGCCGGGTCGAGCCGGGGGAACGGGTCGGTGGCGTAGGCCAGGCGGACGTCGAGCGGGAGGCGGCGGATGTAGCTGCGGGTGGCCGCGGCCAGGCCGCGGTCGAGCAGGATCGACGGGTAGAGGTTGTGGGTGACCTCGCGCAGCCGTTCGATGGTGGCGTCGAGCTCGGACCCGAGCTGGTCGAGCTCGGCCCGGCTACCGGCGCCGGCCGACGCGTCGGTGGCGATGCCGATGCGCATCCGCAACATCACCAGCTCCTGCTGGATGCCGTCGTGGAGGTCACGGGCCAGCCGGTGCCGCTCGTTGTCCTCCGCGGCCACGATCCGCTGGGAGCTGTCCCGAAGGTCGTTGGCCTGCCGCTGGAGGTGGTCGGCCTGGCGGGCGATCAGGTCGAGCTTGGACCGCAGCTCGACCCGCATGTGCTCCAACGACGCCGACAGCATCCCGATCTCGTCCCGCCCCGGCGCGTCGAAGGCGGCGTCAAGGTCACCATCGGCGATCTGGCCGGCGGTGCCGGCCAGGCGCACCAGCGGCCGGATCAGGTGCCGGTACAGCAGGAGGCCCAGGGCCAGGGTCACGAGCGCAAGGGCGACGGTGGCCGAGACCCGGGCCCGGTGCAACGAGCGCTCCAGGGCGGCCGACGGGTCGCTCATGACCAGCCCGATGGCGCCGCCCTCCGGGTCGCCGGTGCGACCGAGGTGGGTGTAGGAAACGAGGCCGGAGACGTCACCCCATGTGACCTTCGTCGGCAACTGGGGCAGCTCCTCGACGCCGGCGGGCCGGGGCGGGCGGCGGGGAGGTTGGGTCAAGGTGCTGCCGACGATCTGGCCTGAGGCCACCAGGACGACATCGTCGAGGCTGCCGATCTGCTTGCGAAGGAGGTAGGCGAACTCGTCGTCGAAGGAGTAGCCGCCGACCACCACGAACTCGGCGGCGCCGGCCGTGGCCGACGAGGCGGTGATCTGGACGAACGTGCCGTCGGTGGCCCGGACCAGGCGGCTGCGCAGGCCGTCGGTGACGGCCCGGGGTACCGGGTCGGTCCCGGCCAGGTCGAGGCCGACGCCGACGGGTGGCGAGAGCGGCCGGCCCCGGCTGTCGAGGACGGCCAGCGCGTCGAGCTCGAGGCTGGCTGACGCCCGGCCCAGCTCGGCGACCAGGACGTCGCGGGCCTCAGGCGCGAACAGGCCCTGGGAGACCAGGGTCTGGACCATGTTGCGGAGGCTGATCACGAGCTGGCGGTCGCGGGCGTTGTAGGCCTCTTGCACGATGCTCATCTGGCCCGTCCCGAGCTGGCGGCTCTGGTTGTCGAGGGCCCTCCGGGTGACGCGCGATGTGGCCACTGACGTGACGAGGGTGAAGGCGACGAGCGCGAACAGGACGGCGGCCACCGACTTGAGCAGTACCGACGACCGGAGCCGGACCACGGTGCCCATCAGGACGGGGTCGTGATGGCCCGCGCCTGCACCTCGGCCTCGCGCAGCGTCGCCACCGGGTCGCGGTGCTCGCGGAGGATCTGGTCGATGGCGGTGGCCAGCACCTTCCCGGCATCCGGGAAGGAGTCGACCCGCTCCGGACGGGCGGTGCGGAGCTGGTCCACCACCACGCGCAGCGTGGGGTCCTCGAAGAAGGAGTCGGTGTAGACCCGGGCGCGGACCGGCAGCCGGCCCTGCTCCTTGGCCAGCCGGAGGGCGTAGCGGTCCGAGGTGAGGTGGGTCATGAACTCGAATGCCAGCTTGCGGTGGGTTGAGCCCTTCGGCACGAACAGGCTGCTCCCGCCCATCGCCGAGCCCTCGGTGGCCCCGGTCAGGCCGGTGGGCATGGGTGCGGCGCGGTAGTCGACGCCGGGCCGGGTCTGGCGCAGCTTGGCGATGTCCCAGAAGCCGCTGGTGTACATGGCGGTCGCGCCCGACTCGAAGAGGGCGAAGACGTCGCTGGAATAGGTGTCGGCGGCCCGCGGGGGCACGGCCAGGCCCTGCTCGACCAGGCCGGAGAGGAAACCGATGGCGCCGACGACGGCCGGTGAATCGAACAGGTACTGCGGCTTCAGATCGGCGCCGATGCGCAGGTACTCGCCGCCGTTGGCCCCCACCCAGCCGTAGATCTGCCACGTGCTCGTGCCCAGGGCCAGGGCCCGCCGGCCCCCGTCGGCGGTCGTGAGGGCCCGGGCCACCTGCTCCAGTTGCGGGAAGCTCATCGGGCCCCGGGGCAGGGCCACGCCGGCGGCCCGGAACTGGTCGGCGTTGTACAGGAGCACAAGCGCGTTGGTGTCGAGCGGCACGCCGTAGCGGTGGCCGGCGAAGGTCACGTCGTCGAGCGGGCCGGGGAAGAACTCGTCGACCTTGAGCGACTTGTCCCAGAGGTCGTCGAGCGGCTGGGCCAGGCCCCGCGCTGCGGCGGCGAAGGCGTGGCCCTGGACGACGTCGGGCGGCGCCGCGCTGCCCTTGATCGTGTCGAGCATGCCCTTGATCGGCGCCTTGTCGACGACGACGCGCACGTCGTGATGGGCGCTTTCGAAGTCGCGCACGGCGTCGAGCACCGGGGGCGTCAGCCAGTCGTCGGTCATGACGACCCGCAACGTGGTCGGCTTGGGGTCGCCGCCACCCCCGCACGCGGCCAGGACCACGGCGGCCGCCAGCGCGATCGCGACCGACGACAGCCGGCCGGCGCCCCGGCTCGGGCGGGTACTTGTCATGGGGCGGCCCTCAGTCCGGTCTCGGGTCGTCCCAGCCAAACACCTGGCCGGCAGCCTGGCAAGGGCGGGAACCCCTACTTCTCCGGGCCGGGGCGCCCCGGCCCGGAGAAGGTCGGGAGATCAGGTGCTCGGCGCTACAGCCCGGTGCACTGCCCGGTCTTGGTGGCGGCGGTGTTGGGCGCGCCGGCGTTGGAGGGTGCCGGGTTGTTGCTGGCGCATCCCAGCGTGGCGAACACGTTGTTGGCCTTCACGACCGTTGCCCCCGCGCCGTTGCCGTCGAGGGTGGCATTGCCGGCCACCATGTTGGACCCGAAGGTCACGGCCAGGTTGCCGGTGACACTGACCGACCCGGCGAACCGGTTGCCGGCACACCCGGTGGCCACATCACCGATGCGCACCGGTACGGCGGCGTTGGTCACGCTCAGCGCCGGCGCCGGCGATGCCCCGGCGATCGACGTGCCGCACAGGCTGAAGAAGGTGGGGTTGTTGACCGCCAGACCCCCGCTGATCGACGAGTTGACCACCGTCAACGCCCCGCCGGGGTTGACCGTCACCGGGCCGATGACCCGGGCGGCGGAGATGACCACGCTCTGGCCGGCGCCGACGGTGAGCGGGCCCTGGTAGTCGCCGGTGATCGTCGGCTGGGTCTGCGGCGGCGCCGCGAACGCGGTGATCGTCACCGACTCGTTGGCCGCCCCGCACGCCGAGCTGGACGGGGCGTTGCTGGCGTCCCCGGAGTAGGACGCTGTCCAGTAGTAGGTGCCGGCCGAGGTCGGGGTGAACCAGTCCGAGGTGGCCGACGTGCCCGACACGGCGTTGGCGGAGGTGAAGACCTGGGAGCCGCAGCCGGCGTCGCTGAAGAGCTTGAAGGTCACGGTGCCCGTGGGGCTCGCCCCGCCACCGATTGTGGCGACGTCGCGCACTGGCGCCCCCTGCAGGTTCCCCGGCGAGGCCTGGGTGGACAAGGTGGTGGCCGCCCTGGCATCGATGATGAGCGACACGGCCCGGATGTTGCCGGTATCGGCGGCGAAGAAGTCCTGGACGCTCACCGTCCAGTTGCCGTTGGGGTTCTGTCCGTCGAACGCCGACAGGGGGTTCGCTGGCGCCCACGTGCCGGTGAACGGGGCGTTGGCGGTCACGGCAGTCTGGATCGACGGCGCGCCGGCGTCGTCGTCGAGCAGGGTCTGGCAGAAGTTGTTGCCGCTCCCGTCGGTGTTCTGGATGAGCAGCACGGTCGTGCCGGCGGGTGAGGTGAGCTTGACCTGGAGGTCGTTGACGAACGTGTGGTCGATACCGACCGTCGTCGAGCCGGCGGTGGTGCTGCACGCCGTGCCGTCGATCCGGAAGTTGACGTCGGCGATCACGGTCGGCATCCCCGCGACATTGATCGTGGCCGACGCCGGGGCGCCGGGAGCGGTCCCCGAGAGGTCGGCGGCGTCGGGGATGGGCACGGCGGGGCCGGCGTAGCTGAAGGTCGCCGTGGTGGCGTGCGCCGGCGTCGGGGCAGCCAGGGCAAGGAGCATGCACGGGAGCGCGGCCAGGTACCGCCGCGAACGACGCCGGCGGTCCGGCTCGAAGGAAGTCCTACTCATCAGGTGAGTCCTTTCTTTCCGGCCATTTGCGCCCCCGAAGGCCACCGGGCACGGCGGGAGCGTACCGGATAGGCCTACGTCTTGGCGTAGAACACGCGCTCGACGACGGCCCGGCACCGGCGGGTGGTGCGCCGGTACTGCTCGCGCAGGTCCTGGGGCCCGGTACCCAGGGACCGGGCCAGGCGCAGGAGGTGCTCCGGACGGCCGGGGAGGGCGTCGCCGGGTGTCCCCCGGACCAGGAAGAGCCGGTTCCGGGTGCGCTCGCAGAACCGGTAGGCCTCGGCCAGGGCGGCGTGGTCGCCGGGCGACAGGGCGCCGGCGGCCTCCAGGGAGGCCAGCGCGGCCATGGTGCCGGGCCCCCGGACGCCGTGCTGGAGCTGGAGGAGCTGGGCGCAGAACTCCACGTCGGACAGGCCGCCGCGTCCCAACTTGAGGTGGAACTGCGGGTCGTCGCCGGCGGGGAGCCGCTCGCGCTCGATGCGGGCCTTCATGCGCCGGATCTCCCGCACGTCGTCGTCGGGGAGGACGGGCCGCCACACGTGGGGCTCGACGATCTCGAGGAACCGCCAGGCCACGTCGGGGTCGCCGGCCACCGGCCGGGCCCGCACCAGCGCCTGGCGCTCCCAGGTCCGGGCCCAGCGGGCGTAGTACGCCCGGTACCCGTCGAGGCTGCGGGCCAGTGGCCCGTCCTTGCCCTCGGGCCGCAGGGCCAGGTCGACGGGGTAGATGCGGCTGGCGGGCGACCCGCCGGCCAGGAAGCGGACCAGGTTCTCGCCCAGCCGCTCGGCCACCTCGAAGTCGGCCGGCGAGGTGCCGTCGTAGACGAAGAGGAGGTCGAGGTCGCTGGCGTAGGACAGCTCGGCCCCGCCGAAGCGGCCCATGGCGATCACCGCGAAGGGCAGCTCGGGCGCCAGGGCGTCGAGGGCGGCCTCGACGGACGACTCGGCCAGGGCGGTGAGCTGGCCGGCCGTGACGACGACCTGGTCCTGGCCGGTGGCCGTGGCCAGGTCGAGGACGTCGGCGGCGGCCACCCGGAGCTCCTCGCGGCGCTTGAAGCGCAGGAGGGCGAGCTGGCGGTCCTCGGTGTGCTCCCGCCAGGCCAGGGCGTTGGCGCTGCCGGCCCGGAGTCCGCCCGGGGGCCGCGGGCTCAGGCCGTCGGGATGGCCGAGAGAGGGGATCAGGTCGGGCTGGTGCTCGAAGGTGTCGGCGAAGAGCCGGCCGGTGCCCACCAACAGGCACAGGCGCCGGGCCGCCTCGGGGGACTCCCGGAAGGCCACGGCCAGCTCGGTGGTCTGCTGCTCGCCCGTGGTCAGGATGCGCAGGCCGAGCAGGCCGAGGTCGGGGTCGGGCGCCTCCGACAGCCATCCCAGCAAGAGGGGCAGCATCTGCTGCATCAGCCGGGACGACCGGGTGAGGCCGCGTGTCAGCTCCCGCAGGGCCTGGCGGGTGCGCTCGGCGTCGGTGAACCCGAAGGCGGCCAGCCGGGCGACGACGGCGGCCTCGGGCAGCGCCGGGGCGGGCGCCTCCTGGGTCAGCTGGTCGAGCAGAGGGCGGAAGAAGAGGTGCTCGTGGATGGCCCGCACAGTGGCCTGCTGGCGGGCCAGGTAGCCGGCCAGCAGGGTGCCGGCGCGGGCCTCGGCGGTGTCCCGGTACCCAATGACCCGGGCCAGGCGGTCGAGGGCCTCGCCCGAGGCGGGCAGGGTGTGGACCTGCTGCTCGGCCACCAGTTGGAGGCGGTGCTCGACCGCCCGTAGCAGGCGGTAGGCGTAGTCCAGCGACCGGGCGTCGCCGGCGTCGACATACCCGCCGGCGCCCAGCTCGGCGAGGGCGTCGAGGGTGGTCGGCGAGCGCAGGGCCGGGTCGAGCCGGCCGTGCACCAACTGCAGGAGCTGGACGGAGAACTCGATGTCGCGGATGCCACCCCGCCCCCGCTTCATCTCCCGGTCGCGGAGGCCCTTGCGGGCCAGCTCGGACTCGGCGCGGGCCTTCATGGCCCGCACGGCGCGCAGGTCGTCGGCGGCGAACGGGCGCCCCCACAGCCGGTGGTTGGCGGCCTCGGCGAACCCGGCGCCCACGCCGGCGTGGCCGGCGACGGGACGGGCCTTGAGCAGGGCCTGGAACTCCCACGTCTGGGCCCACCGGTCCCAGTAGGCCTCGTAGGACGCCAGCGAGCGCACGAGGGGGCCGTCCCGCCCCTCAGGCCGGAGGTCGACGTCGGTCCGGAAGCAGGTCCGGGCCACCTCCAGCACGGCCCGGGCGGCCCGGGCGTCGTCGTCGGCGTCGCGGGCGCCCGAGCTCACGAACATGATGTCGACGTCGCTCGAGTAGTTGAGCTCGGCGCCACCGAGCTTGCCCATGCCGATCACGGCCAGCCCCTCGGCCGCCGGGCCGGCCGACGCCAGCGCGCCGGCGAGGACCTCGGTGGCCATCCGGGCCAGGGCGGCCCCGACCGCCGGCAGGTCGTCGAGGCCGAGCAGGTCACGGGCGGCGATGCGCAGCAGCTCCAGGCGCTTCCACCGCCGGAGGTCGTCGCCCGGTGCCAGCCCGGGCCGGCGGTCGAGGGCGGCGAGGACGTCGAGGGCGAGGGGCTCGGAGAGCACCAGCTCGGTCAGCGAGCGGCTGGCCGCGGTGACGGCCACGAACGCGGCCCGCAGGCCGGCGTCGTCCTCGATCCGGTCGACGAGGCCGGCCCCGCCGTCGGCCAGGCGCTCGACGGCCGTCCGCACCGCCGCCGGCGCTGCCGAACGCTCGATGGCGGCCTGCAGGGTCACGGCAAGAGTGTCCCTCGTTAGGCTTCCGACGTGCCCCGTCTGCGCGTTGCCGCCTGCCAGGTCAACAGCGTGGTCGGTGACCTCGACGGCAACGTCCAGCGCATCCTCACCGCCCTCGAGGCCGCCGAGGGCGACGGCTGCGACATGGCCGTGTTCCCGGAGCTGGCCGTCACCGGGTACCCGCCCGAGGATCTGCTCCTCAAGCCGGCGTTCGTGGCCGACAACCGGGCGGCGCTGGCCAAGCTTGCCGCCCGCACCGGCCGGTGCGCGGCCGTCGTCGGCTTCGTCGACGCCGGCCGCGACCTGTACAACGCCGCCGCGGTGTGTGCCGGCGGCGAGGTCATGGGCGTCTACCGCAAGCGCATCCTGCCCAACTACTCGGTGTTCGACGAGCAGCGGTACTTCGCGTCCGGCGCCGGCGCGCCACAGCTCTTCGTGATCGGCGGGACCAGGGTCGGCGTCTCGATCTGCGAGGACTCCTGGGCGCCGGACGGGCCGATCGCCGAACAATCGGCCGGCGGGGCCGAGCTGATCGTCAACCTCAACGCCTCGCCGTACTACGCCGGCCGGCTGGCCGAGCGGGAACGGATGCTGGCCACCCGGGCGGCCGACGCGTCCTGCGCCCTGGTCTACGTGAACCTGGTCGGCGGCCAGGACGAGCTGGTGTTCGACGGGGCGTCGCTCGTCCTCGACGCCGACGGGCGGATCCTGGCCCGGGCCCCGCAGTTCTGGGTGGGCACCCTCGTCACCGACATCGACATCCGGCCCGTGTTCCGCAAGCGCCTGCTCGACCCCCGGGGCCGGGCCACCGCCCCGGCCCTGCCCGAGGTCCTGGTGTCCGCCGAGCCCCGGGCCAACGAGCGGGCCACGCCGGCGCTGTTGGCCCCGCCGATGGCGCCGGCGGAGGAGGTCTACGCGGCGCTGGTGCTCGGCACCCGCGACTACGCCCACAAGAACGGGTTCAGCGACGCGGTCATCGGCCTTTCGGGGGGTGTCGACTCCTCCCTGGTGGCCGTGGTCGCCGCCGACGCCCTCGGGCCGAGCCACGTGCACGGCGTGTGCATGCCATCACGGTTCTCCAGCGCCGGCTCGCTGTCGGACGCCGCGCTCCTGGCCGAGGCGCTGGGCATCGACCTGCGCACCATCGCCATCGAGCCGGCCCACGTCGCCTACCTCGACATGCTGGCCCCGTCCTTCGCCGGCGTGGCCGAGGACCTGACCGAGGAGAACCTTCAGGCCCGGGTGCGGGGGACCACCCTGATGGCCCTCTCGAACAAGTTCGGCTGGCTGGTGCTGGCCACCGGGAACAAGAGCGAGATGGCCGCCGGCTTCTCCACCCTCTACGGCGACCTGGCCGGCGGGTTCGCAGTGATCAAGGACGTCTCCAAGCAGCTCGTCTACGAGCTGTGCCGGTACCGCAACGCCCGGGCCGTGGCCGACGGCCAGACCGCCCCCATCCCCCCCGACGTCCTCACCAAGCCCCCGTCGGCCGAGCTGCGGCCCGGGCAACGTGACGACCAGTCGCTGCCGCCGTACGAGGAGCTCGACCCTGTCCTGGAGGCCTACGTCGAGGGCGACGCCACCGCCGGCGACCTGGTGGCCGGCGGCTACGACCCGGACCTGGTGCGGCGGGTCGCCGCCCTGGTGGACCGGGCCGAGTACAAGCGCCGGCAGGCCCCGCCCGGCGTGCGGGTGACGCCCAAGGCCTTCGGCAAGGACCGGCGCCTCCCCATCACCAACCGCTATGTGGGGTAGTAGAATGGGCCGACATGATCGGCGTGCCCGGGAGGGCTTGACCTGACCGGTACAGTAGGGAACTGACAGTCGACGCCACCTCACGGCTGTGCGGAATTTCCCGCGTCCCCAACGGCGTTGTCACTTTGCCGGTCCGCCAGCCGTCCATACCAGCAGGTGCTAGCCGGTGCTAGCAGAACCCCCAAGGAAGAAGCTTTCAACGTGGCCAAAGAGCGTGTAGAGCGGGACGAGGAAGACCTTGTCCGGCTGTACCTCACGGACATCGGGCAGTACCCGCTGCTCACCAAGGACGACGAGGTGCGCCTGGCCAAGGCCATCGAGGCGGGCAACGAGGCCCGCATCCACCTCGAGCGCGAAGGTACGAGCGTGCCCCAGGCCCGCCGGCGTGAGCTGCGCCGGGTCAACGCCGAAGGCGTGAGCGCCCAGCGCACCTTCGTCCAGTCCAACCTGCGCCTGGTCGTGTCGATCGCCAAGAAGTACCAGGCCTCCGGCCTGCCCCTCCTCGACCTGATCCAGGAAGGCAACCTGGGCCTGATGCACGCCGTCGAGAAGTTCGACTGGCGCAAGGGCTTCAAGTTCTCCACCTACGCCACCTGGTGGATCCGCCAGGCCATCACCCGCGGCATCGCCAACACCGGCCGCACCATCCGCCTGCCCGTCCACGCCGGCGACACCCTGGCCCGCCTCCAGAAGGCCCGCGCCCGCCTGGAGCTCAAGTTGGGCCGGCCGGCCACCCTCTCCGAGCTCTCGGCCGAGGTCGAGATGCCCGAGGACAAGGTCACCGAGGCCCTGCGCTTCGCCGCCGAGCCCCTGTCGCTCTCCGAGCCCCTCCGTGAGGACGGCGACGCTGAGCTGGGCGACGTGGTGGAGGACCGCTCAGCCGAGTCGCCCTTCGAGGTGGCGGCCACCGCCCTGCTGCCCGACGAGATCTCCAAGCTGCTCGGCCCGCTCGACGAGCGCGAGCGTGAGATCCTGCGCCTGCGCTTCGGCCTCGACCGGGGCGAGCCCCGCACCCTCGAGGAGGTCGGGGAGCACTTCAACCTGACCCGGGAGCGCATCCGCCAGATCGAGGCCCGGGCCATGTCCAAGCTGCGCCACCCCAGCTCCGACACCGGCGCTCGCGACCTGCTCGCCGTCTAACCGGACCAGGCTGGGTACACTATGACCATGTGTGGACCTGAGCAGGGCACCGAACACAGCGGCTGACGCGCGGCCGGCTGCGTGCCGGTCAGCGTCCGCTCAGCCTCGCATCGTGACCCCGAGGCGGAGCTTGCCGTCCCGCGTCTGCGTGGTCACCCAGGTCCACATCGGCCGGCCGGCGTCGGTCCCCTCTTCCACCTCGCCATTGGGGGCGATCACGCCGGCCCGCGTCCCCGGGGGGAACACGATCCGGACCTCGAGCCGCTCGGCGTGGGGCATGTTGAACGCGGCGTAATCCTCGCCCCGGGCCCGGAGGTTGTCCCAGGTGCCGGGGCAGTTGTACTCATAGGTTGAGGTCCGGGTGCCCCCGCCGTCGAGCGGGGGCTGGAAGATCGAGATCACCGTCACTCTCCGTGGGTGCTCGTCCACGGGGAGCACGGTGAGGCCACACCCCTCGTCGGTCTCGTGGAGGAGCCCGATGGCGTCGAGGGTCAGCGGCCCGCCGTCCCCGTCGGTCACACCGAAGTTCTCCGTCCGCCACTGCATGCGCGACCCCACCGGCACCGTCGTCCGCACGGTCATGACGGCTCGGTCGTCCTCGCGCCGGGCGCCGACGGTGTAGGTGATCGTCCGCTCCTCCGAGTGCGGCACGTTCCCCTCGTCGCTGAGCTGGCGGAGGGCGTTGCGGTGCCGGGCCAGCGCCTCCATGCAGGTGGGCCCGGAGGTCCACGCCATCCGGGGCTGGGTCAGCCACCCCAGGACCTTGCCCTTCGTCGCCGCGAAGGCATCGTCGGCCAGGCCGGGCAACACCCGGTTGGCCCGGGCCACGTCGTCGAGCTCGATCCACTTCCGGAGTGTCGGGTCGACGCGGACCAGCTGGGACCGGTGGACGCTCCGCTCGCACAGCATGCTCGTGAACCACGACTGCAGGCTGGCCGAGGTGTCGATCATGAGACGCGCCGTGCCGACGCTGAGGATCCGGAGCCGGCCGACGTCCTGGGGGACGTAGCCGTGCTGGATCCGTCCAGTGCCTAGAGCCAGGACGCGCAGCGACGCCGCCGGCCGGTTCAACCCATGGACGGCATGGTCGATGGCGACCCAGGACGGGTCGTTGGCCCAGAGGCCCCCGTCGACATAGCCCCGGTAGTCGGCCGCCACGCCGGCCTCGTCGACCCGGCCGACGGCGGGGGCGAAGTAGGTCGGGGCCGCGGTGCTGAAGAGCGCGGCGTCGACAACCCCCACACCCGGGTCATCCTGCGCCGTGAAGACCTTGCCCCGCAGGGTGTCGAGCACGCACGCGCACACGGCCACGTCGACGTCGAGCTCAGCCAGCGTGGGCGGGCGACCCAGGGCCGGGTCACCCAGGAGGTCCACGAGCAGCGCTTCCAGCACCGACGAGTCGTAGTGCGGCCCCCGCCGCACCCAGGTCAGGTGCCGGGGGCGGAACACCTCCCGGGCGTGCTGGCGGTAGAAGCCGACAACGTCGGCGGCGGGGACGCCGCAGGCCACGGCCAGGCCGACGAGGGCACCAGTGGAGGTGGCGGCGACGAGGTCGAACTGTTCGCGCACCGGCGTCCCGGTGGCCTCCTCGAGCCGGGCCAGGTAGCAGGCCTGGAAGATGCCGCGCGCCCCGCCACCGCTCAACGCCAGTACCCGGAACATGGCCTCCGCTCTCCCTCGCCGGCCGCCGCTCCCGGGCAGCCTACGGCGGCCGTGCCTGCGCTAGCCGGCGAGGATGCTGAGCCCGATCACCAGGAACACCAGCCAGGCCACGATCCACAGGGCCATGAGGCCTCCGGCGCCCATGAGCGCGCCCCGGGGCAGGCTGTCGAGGAGCCCGCCCGGGCGTGACGACGGCCCGCCGTCGAGCCCGGGGAGCACGCCCATGCGGTCGAGGACGACGACCACGGCCACGGCCAGGACGAGCGCCGGCATCAGGATCAGCACGACGAGCATCAGCGCAGCACCCCTGAGAGGAGCGAACGGGACGGCACCGTCGTCGACGGCGGCACATAGACCGTGGGGGGCACGAACACCGTGGTCGGCGTCACGGGCGGCGGCACGTAGCCCGGGTCGGGCGCCGGCGGCACGTACGGCGCCAGGGTCGGGGGCGGCCCGAGCGGCTCGATCAGCGGCGGGAGCGTGGTCGGCGCCGGCGACAGGACCGTCGCCACCGGGGGGGCGGGAGGTGCCGGCGGGGCGAAGTCGGCGGTGGGCTTCCCGTCGAGGGCGGCGACCATGAAGTCGTGCCAGGTCTTGGCCGGCAGGGTGCCACCGAAGACCCGGGGCAGGCCCTTGATGTTGACCAGCGGCCGCTGCCCGTCGGAGAAGCCCATCCACACCGACGTCGACAGCTCGGGCGTGTAGCCCACGAACCAGGCGTCGCTGTAGTTCTCGCTCGTGCCGGTCTTGCCGGCGGCCCCGTTGGGCCGGCCGAGGTCGGCGGCCTTGCCGGTGCCGTGACCGATGACCCCCTTGAGCACGTCGTTCATCTTGTCGGCGACGGTCTCGCCGAGCACCCGGACGCCGGCCCGGGCGCGGTTGTCCTCGAGGACCCGCCCGTCGGGGGCGGTGACCCGCAGGACCGGCGTGGCCGCGAACTGGAGGCCCCGGGCCGCGAACACCCCGTAGGCCGCGGCCATGTCCAGGGGGGAGACCTCGGCCGCCCCCAGGGTCAGGCTCGGGCCGTAGGGCTCACCGGTGGGCAGCTTGCCGTCGGCGTCGATCATGGTGAGGCCGAGGCGGTGGGCCATCTCAGCCACGTCCTTCACACCTACGTCCTGGATGAGCTGGGCGTACACCGTGTTGACCGAGAGCGCGGTGGCCTGGCGCAGGTCGATGGTGCCGTACCCGCCGCTCTCCACGTTGTGGACCGTGCACCCGTCGCCCTTGCAGTGCGGGTAGGTGTAGGTGCCGGGCCCGCTGTAGGTCTTGTCGAGGCTCACCCCGTCCTCCAGGGCCTTGGCCAGGGTGAAGGGCTTGAACGAGCTCCCCGGCTGGCGGCCGCTGCCGCCGCCGGAGACGCAGACCGGCCCGCTCGGCGGGCCAGGGGGCGGCGAGGCCTCGCCGGCGGCCGGGACCGGGCGGGGCGGGCAGTTGCCGAGGGCCAGGTTGACCTGTGACCGGTTGAAGTCCCGGCCGCCCACGAGGGCCTTGACGAACCCGGTCTTCGGGTCGACCGTGGCCAGCGCCATCTCCAGGGGCGCTTGGGTGCCCTTCAGGGTCTCGGTCACCGCGGCGTCGGCCTTGGCCTGGAGCACCGGGTCGATCGTCGTCTCGACACGGAGGCCGCCCGAGTAGACCAGGTCGTCGCCGTAGCGGGCGATGAGGTAGCCCCGCACGTAGTCGCTGAACCACGGGTACTTGGCCGGCGGGTCCTTGGCCGGCAGGACCACCGTGGCCGGCGGGGCGCCGACCAGGGGCCGGTTGTCGGCCATCGTGACCCGCAGGGGCTGAACCTCGGCCAGCTGGCGGGGGGTGATCTTGCCCTGGTCGGCCATCTTGGCCAGGACCCGCTGGCGCTGGTACTCGGCCTCGCCCGGGTTGGCCCGTGGGTCGTACCGGCTCGGCGCCGAGATCAGCCCGGCCAGCATGGCCGCCTGGGTCAACGTCAGGTCACGGACGGAGATGCCGAAGTAGGTCTCGGCCGCGGCGCCGATCCCGTAGGCCCCGCTGCCGAAGTAGGCCCGCGACAGGTAGCCGAAGAGGATCTCGTCCTTGCTCAGCTCCTTCTCGACCCGCCCAGCCAGGATGGCCTCATGGAGCTTGCGGCCGGCGGTCCGCTCGTCGCCCGTGTAGAGCAGGCGGACGTACTGCTGGGTGATCGTCGAGCCGCCCTCCACGTAGCCGCCGCCCTGGATGTCGGCCCACAGGGCCCGCAGGATGCCCCGAGAGTCGACGCCCTTGTGGTCGTAGAACCGCTGGTCCTCGACGGCGAGGACGGCGTCGATCAGCACCGGCGGGATGTCGCCGCGGGCCACCGGGAGGTTGGTGTCGAACCGGCGGTAGTTGGCGATCTCGGTGCCGGTGCTGTCGAAGACCCGGGTGATCCTCGATTCGATCGTGGGACGGGCCGTCGGGAGGGCGCGGGAGAACGGCATGGTGAGGAGGGTCACGGCGAGGATGGCCACCACCAGCACGGGCACCAGCAGGCTGGCGACGGCGAGGGCGGTCACGCCCCGGAACACCGGGTCCTCCCACGCCGAGCTGCGACCGGGGGGGTCGAAGACGACGCGTCGAGGCGACCAGGTCTCAGTCGCGGGCACCAGATCCCTCTCCCCGGCTCATCCGAGCCCTTCGTCGCGCCGCATCTGCGCCCTATGCCGGCGCTGCGTAGGTAGTCGGTTCCCGTTCCTGTCGATGTCCAAACCTCGATGGGTGCGTCTAGGGTCGGAGGCGGAGGTGTCCGGGCACCTGGTGGGCTCCCCCGCCTTCAAAGCGGGTGGGACGGGCGATCCCCGTCCGGCGGGTTCGATTCCCGTCCACCTCCGCCACCATTCTCTCCCGACCGGCGGGCCGGCGCCGCGGTCGGGAGAGAGGACGGTAGGCTGCGGCCATGAAGAAGATGATCCTGCTCGTCATGCTCGTCGCCCTCGGTGTGGTCGCGGCCAAGAAGGTGCGCTCCGCCTAAGCCCCTCGGCCGCCGCTCGCCCAGCCGATTGGGCCTTGCCCGGCGGTGGCCGAACCGATAGTGTTCTTCTCGATCTCTTCCCCGAGGTTTGGTTCTTCGCGCCCGGGGAGGGTTCGATGGTTGTTGCCTGCTGGTCGCCCAAGGGGGGCAGCGGCACCACGGTGGTGGCGTGCGGCATCGCCGCGCTCCTGGCCCGCGCCGAGCCGCCGGCCGGGGCGCTCCTGGTCGACCTCGCCGGCGATGCCGCCGCCGTGCTGGGGGTGGCCGACCCCTCCGGGCCGGGCCTGACCGAATGGCTGGCCGCCGGCGCCGACGTCGGCGCCTCGGCCTTGGCCCGCCTCGAGGTCGAGGCCGCCCCCGGGCTCCGCCTCCTGGCCGGCCACCTCGCCGGGGCCGGT
The DNA here is from genome assembly GCA_023264995.1 of Acidimicrobiia bacterium. GTDB lineage: Bacteria > Actinomycetota > Acidimicrobiia > Acidimicrobiales > AC-14 > CADCTB01. The sequence goes on from JAHFUR010000010.1 coordinate 118,093, forward strand.
GCCCGGCCCGGCGCCGGCCGGGCCGAGGCCCTCCTCGAGGCCTTGTCGGCCGACCCCCGGCCCGTTGTGGTCGACTGCGGGACGGGAACAGGAGGCCCGGGCCTGGCCCTGGCCGCCGGCGCCCAGGTGTCGCTCCTGGTCCTCCGGCCGTGCTACCTCGGCTTGCGCCGGGCGCTGGCCGCGCCCCTTCGCCCCTCCGGCGTGGTGCTGGTCAGCGAGCCCGGCCGGTCACTCGGCCGGCGCGACGTGGAGGAGGTGCTCGGCGTCGCGGTGCGGGCCGAGGTGCCCGTCGACGACGGTATCGCCCGGGCCGTCGATGCCGGCCTCCTGGCCCGGCGGGTCCCTCGTCCCCTCGAGCGGGCCCTGCGCCCGATCGCCGGCGCCGGCCGGGGCCGGGCCGGGCGGGACGCGGCATGAGCGCCGGCCCCCTCGGCGAGGCCAAGGCCCGGGTCCACGCCCGCCTCCTGGCCGAAGGCGGCACGGGCGCACTGGCCGACCGGGTGACCGCCCTGGTCGACGACGAGGTCCCCCTGCTCGGCGGCGCCCTCCGCCGGCGGCTGGTGGCCGGCGTGCTGGCCGATGTCTGCGGCCTGGGCGCCCTCGAGCCCCTGCTCGGCGACCCCGAGGTCACCGAGATCATGGTCAACGGGCCAGGGCGGGTGTGGATCGAGCGCCGGGGCGAGCTGGAGCGGGTCCCGGTCGACCTCGACGGCGCGGCCATCGAGCACTTCATCGAGAAGGTCGTGGCGCCTCTCGGGCTCCGGGTGGACCGGTCGTCGCCCCTGGTCGACGCCCGCCTGCCCGACGGGTCCCGGGTGAACGCCGTTGTGCCACCCCTGGCCGTCGACGGGCCGTGCCTCACCGTGCGCCGGTTCGGGACGCGCGCCGTGCCGCTGTCGGCCTTCGCCAGCCCCGAGGTCGCCGCCCTGCTGGCGGCCGCCGTAGGGGGCCGGCGCAACATCGTCGTCTCCGGGGGCACGGGGGCGGGCAAGACCACGCTGCTCAACGCCCTGGCCGCCTGCATCCCCGCCGCCGAGCGGGTCATCACCGTGGAGGACGCGGCCGAGCTGCACCTCCCGCGGGAGCACGTGGTCCGCCTCGAAGCCCGGCCGGCCAATGCCGAGGGCGCGGGCGAGGTCCGCATCCGCGACCTGGTCCGCAACGCATTGCGGATGCGGCCCGACCGCATCGTGGTCGGGGAGGTCCGAGGCCCGGAGGCGCTCGACATGCTCCAGGCCATGAACACCGGGCACGAAGGGAGCCTGTCGACCTGTCACGCCAACAGCCCCGACGATGCCCTCCGGCGGCTGGAGACGATGGTGCTGATGGGCGAGGTCCAGCTCCCGCTGGCCGCCGTCCGCAGCCAGCTCGAGTCCGCCCTCGACCTAGTGGTCCAGGTGGCCCGGTTCCCGCACGGCTCGCGGCGGATCGTCGCCGTGGCCGAGGTGATCGAGGGCGCCGGCGCGTCCGAGGGCGGGAGCCGCACCCGCCTCGTCGCCGACGCCGGCGGGCTCGTCGAGCCGGCGCCGGCCGGTGGCGCGCGGCCGGCGGAGCCGGCGCCGACCGGGGCCGCCAAGCCGGCGGTACGGAAGTCGGCGCGGTGATCGCCGGCGCCGTCCTCGCTGCGGCCATCGTGGCCACCGCGGCCGGGGCCCGGGTGG
>JAHFUR010000043.1 GCA_023264995.1 Acidimicrobiia bacterium
GCGTAACCATGTCAAGAAGACCATCGGTAAGCCGTGTGCGGGAAAACCGCATGCACGGATTGAAAGGGGGATGGGGAAACGTGCTCGCTTTGCGGGCGGCGCGCCCCTGACTACCAATGAACCCCGAATCCCTTATCGAGGCGTTCGGAACGCTCGGCCTCTTCGCCATCGTCTTCGCCGAGTCGGGGCTGCTCGTGGGCTTCTTCCTTCCCGGCGACTCGCTGCTGTTCACCGCCGGCCTGTTGGCCTCCCGGGGCACGTTGAACCTGCCGGTGATCATGGCCGGGTGCGCGGTGGCCGCCGTGGTGGGCGACCAGGTCGGCTACGCCATCGGCCGGCGGGCCGGGCCGGCCATCTTCAAGCGCCCGGAGTCCCGGCTGTTCCACAAGAAGAACGTCGACCGGGCCAAGGCCTACTTCGACAAGAACGGCCCGCGGACCATCATCCTGGCCCGCTTCATCCCGGTGGTCCGCACCTTCACCCCGGTCGTCGCCGGCGTCGGCCAGATGAACTACCGCAAGTTCGTGACCTACAACGTGGTCGGCGGGGTGCTGTGGGGCTGCGGCGTGACGGTGGCCGGGTACTTCCTGGGGAAGTCCATCCCTGACATCGACAAGTGGCTGCTGCCGATCATCCTGCTCATCAGCGCGGTGTCATTCGTGCCCGTGTTCCTCGAGCTGTTCAAGATGTGGCGCCAGGGCCGCACGGACGGCGTCGTCGTAGCCGAGCAGGGTGAAGGGGACGAGTGAGCGGATGCGGTCCTCGGTGGTGACGACCTCCACCGACAGCCCGTCGACGAGCGGCCGGCCCACCGCAGTGGGTTGGTCGGTGACCAGGCCCAGCCAGAGCGAGGAGAGCCGCGGGGTCAGGACCGGTACCTTGACGATCAGCCGGCGCCGGCCCGTGACGGTGGCGTAACGGCGCATCATCGTCTCGTAGGTCAGGATCTCCGGCCCACCGACGTCGTAGGTGCCGGCGTCGAGGCCGGGCGCGGCCACGAGGTAGCGGACCATGTCGGGCAGGGCGATGGGCTGGCAGCGGGTGGTGACCCACTTCGGGCAGACCATCGCTGGCAGCCGCTCGACGAGCTGGCGCATGATCTCGAAACTGGCGCCCCCCCGGCCCAGGACCACCGCGGCCCGCAGTTCGACGGTGTCGGCGCCGGCCCGCAGGATGCGGCCGACCTCGTGGCGGGAGCGCAGGTGCTCGGAGACGTCGCCCGCACCCAGGCCACCCAGGTACACGACCCGAGCGCCGGCGTGCGACGCGGCGGCGGCGAACCGGACCGCGGCCTCCCGGTCTCGGGCCGCGAACCCGGGCGCCTCCATGGAGTGGACCAGGTAGTACGCCGCGTCGCAGCCGTCGACGGCCTCGGCCAGCCCGGTGCCGTCGAGCACGTCGAGCCGGACGGGGTGGCCCGGACCGTCGTAGGCGTCAGGGCGCCGGGTGGCGGCTCGCACCTCGTGGCCGGCGGCGAGCAGTGCCGGCACCAGGGCGCGGCCAACGAAGCCCGACGCGCCGGTGACGAGCAGTCGCATGTCGGGCCCACTCTGGCACGATCGGGACCGTGACCACGCCGGCGCTACTCGTGGGGGTCATGGTGGCCGTGGTGGCGTGGGGCGCCCTCTTCGGCATGGGCCGGTCCGCGTTCTGGTCGCGGGCGACTTTGGCCGGCGTGGCCATCGGCGCCTACGGGGTCGTGGCCCAGCGGTCGACGATCGCCGACCTGCTCAGGCCGTCGACGGTCGACGTGGTGCTCGGCCTGGCCGGTGCGGTCGTGCTGTATGGGGTGTTCTGGGCCGGCGACCGCTTCCTCCGCCGGTGGCTCCCGGCCGCGGCCGCCGAGGTCGACGACCTGTACGAGGTCCGGTCGGTGCCCCGTTCGGAGCGGTTGCCGATCCCTCTCGTCCTGCTGGTGGTCGGGCCCTGCGAGGAGCTCTTCTGGCGAGGTCTCGTACAGGCGCGCGCCGGGTTCACGGTCGCCCTCGCCCTCTACGCCGCCGTCCACCTCTGGGAGCGGAAGGCGGTCCTGGTGCTCGCCGCTGCGGCCGGCGGCGCCTTCTGGGGCGGCCTCTTCGCGTGGCGGGGCAGCCTCGTCGCCCCGATCGTGAGCCACGCCGTCTGGGACCTCGCCGTCATCGTGTGGTGGCCATTGGCTGGGGAGAGAAGCCGAAAGTCCCGTTAAGGAACCGCGACAACGCGCCGACAGGCGTGTATGCCCCTCACCGGCGCCACCCGCACCCTCGTGACGATCGCCACGGTCGTCGGCGTGCTGGCCATCGCCGGGGCCACCGTGGCCTGGCGTTCGGCCGAGGCGTCCACGCCGTCGACGCCCCAGGTCCAGGCGCTCCAGCCCATCGTCCCTGAGCCGGCGACCACGACTCCCACGACGGTCCGCCCGCCGGCGCCGGCGCCCACCACCACGCCGTCCACCACGTCGACCACGGTGCGGCCGACGACTGTGCCGACCACGCCTCGGCCCCGCACGACGGTGGCGCCCAAGCCGCCGACCACGACGCCTACGACATCGGCCCCCGCCGGGTGGACGGCACCGGTGGCCCAGAAGGCCGGCACCTCACCCGAGGAGCGGTGCGCGGCCGCCCGCCGTTGGGTCGACCAGCAGGGCCTGCCGCTCCCCGCCGGGTGGGGTTTCAAGTGCCCGGGCTCGGCGATCGTGGCCGGCCAGGCCCGCTGGGGTGTGGCCTGCTGGAACTGTGACGGGACGGGCAACTGGATCGCCGTCGACATCGGCCGTATCGGCGCCTCGGACGCCGCCCTCCGCTACGTGGTCGCCCACGAGACCTGCCACGCCATCGACTACATGGGCCTCGGCATCACGACCGAGGTCGGGGCCGACCTCTGCGCCGCCCTGCACGGCGCTCCGCGCCCATAGAAGCTACGAACCGGTGACATGGACGGCGGGCCTGGCCTCCGTTCGTGTCACCGGTTCGTGGTGATGGCGGCTACTGGTTGACGAATGCCTTGGCCGCACCCTCGCCGGCGCCCAGGTCCTCGGTCTTGCGCTTGGAGAAGGCGATGGCGCCGATCAGGATGGCCAGGGCGACGAGGGCGATGGCGTAGCGGGCGCCGTCGTTGTGGCGGAGGTTGATGACCGCCGGCAGGATGAGCAGCGAGATCAGGTTCATGACCTTGATCAGCGGGTTGAGGGCCGGGCCGGCGGTGTCCTTGAACGGGTCGCCGACGGTGTCGCCGATGACCGCGGCCTTGTGGGCCTCTGACCCCTTGCCGCCCTCGTGGCCGTCCTCGATGTACTTCTTGGCGTTGTCCCACGCCCCGCCGGCGTTCGACAGGAAGTTGGCCATGAGCTGGCCGGTGAGGATGACCGCGGCCAGGAAGGCGCCGAGGGCCAGGTAGCTGATGCCGAAGCCGATGATGACCGGCGAGAGCACGGCCAGCAGCGCCGGCGTGGCCAGCTCCCGGAGGGAGGCGACGGTGCAGATGTCGATGACCGGGCCGTAGTCGGGACGCTTGGTGCCGGCCATGATCTTGCCGTCGGCGAACTGGCGGCGGACCTCCTGGACCACGGTGCCGGCGGTGCGCCCGACGGCCCGGATGGCCAGGGCGCTGAACAGGAAGGCGATGGAGCCGCCGATCAGCAGGCCGATGAACGTCTTGGGGTCGGCCACGTTGATCTGGGTCATGGGGTGGCGGAACAGGTCGGACCCGCTGACCAGGTCGCCGACCTTGGCGCCCACGGCGCTGACCGGCCGGAAGGTGTCGGTGTAGCGGAGCCCCAGCTCGCCGGCGATCGTCTCGATGAAGCTGGCGAACAGGGCCACGGATGCGATGACCGCCGAGCCGATGGCGAAGCCCTTGGTGACGGCCTTGGTGGTGTTGCCCACCGCGTCCAGGCTCACCATGATGCGCTCGGCCTCACCGCTGAACTCGCCCGACATCTCGGCGATGCCGGCGGCGTTGTCGGCCACCGGGCCGAAGGTGTCCTCCGAGACGACCACGCCGGTGGTGGCCAGCATGCCCATGCCGGTGAGGGCCACCAGGTAGAAGGAGAACTGGATGTTGCCCTGGCCCAGGCCGATGGCGACGGCCAGGGCACCGGCGATGGCCACGATGGCGTAGACCGAGCTCTCGAGGCCCGAGGAGATGCCGGCGAGGACGGTGGTGGCCGGGCCGGTGCGGGTGGCGGCGGCGATCTCCTGGACCGGCGCCGTCTCGGTGGAGGTGAAGTACTCGGTGAGGCGGCTGGCCACCTGGGCCAGGACCAGGCCGATCACGACGGCCCAGAACACCCGCAGGTTCTTGACGTAGAACTGGGCGACGAGGAACGTGCCCACCACGGTGAGCAGGCCGGCGGTGAGGAAGCCCCGGTTGATGGGGGCCATGGCCGACTTGTCCTTCTCGGTGGCCTTGACTGCGTAGACGCCGACGATGGAGGCCAGCACGCCGACGGCGCGGGCGACGACAGGGAAGATGAGGCCGAGGGCCGGGTTGCGGCCGATGGAGCCGAAGGCGGCGACGCCGAGGATGATCGAGGCGACGAGGGTGACCTCGTAGCTCTCGAACAGGTCGGCGGCCATGCCGGCGCAGTCGCCCACGTTGTCGCCCACGTTGTCGGCGATGGTGGCCGGGTTGCGGGGGTCGTCCTCCGGGATGCCGGCCTCCACCTTGCCGACCAGGTCGGCGCCCACGTCGGCCGCCTTGGTGAAGATGCCGCCGCCCACCCGCAGGAACAGGGCCAGCAGCGAGCCGCCGAACCCGAACCCGACGAGGATGGCCGAGCTGGTGTTCTGGAAGATCAGGATGATGATGGTGGCGCCGAGCAGGCCCAGGCCGACGGTGAACATGCCGGCCACGCCGCCGGTGCGGAAGGCCACCTTCAGCGCCGCGGGCAGGGAGCCCGACTTGGCCGCGGCGGCGGTGCGGACGTTGCCCCGCACGGCCAGGCTCATACCGATGAAGCCGGTGAGGCCGGACATGGTGCAGCCGGCCAGGAAGGCCAGGGTGCGGAAGATGCCCGACTGGGCGAAGGAGAGGGCGTCGGTGCCGTCGGGCTTGAGGACCGCCGTCGAGGTGATGAACACCACGATCACGAGGGGGATGAGGATGAACCCGATCGTGCGGAACTGGCGCTTGAGGTAGGCCATGGCCCCCTCCTGAATGGCCAGGGCGATCTCCTTCATCTTCGGCGTGCCCTGGTCGGCGGCGAGCACCCCCTTCATGAGCGAGAAGCCGACGCCCAAGGCCAGGAGGGCGGTGGCCACCGAGAAGAACAGCCAGGCGAACTCCCCGCCCTTCAGGGTGAAGACCTGGTAGCCGGCCTCCCCAGCGAGCAGCTTGATCATGCTGGCGTCTCCTTCATGATGGCGTCCTTCTTGACGTAGATGTGGTGGGCGATCTTCTCGCCCAGGGTGCGGTCCTTGCCGTCGACCCGCAGTACCAGCGGGCCGTCAAACGGGTGCTTCTCCCGGACCTCGACCCGCACGCCCGGACGGAGGCCGAGCGTGTCGAGGAACTTCACGATCTCGGGGTCGGTGTCTCCCGGGACCGCCACGACCGCCACGTCGCCCGGCCCGAGATCGTAGAGCAGCGGCATCGTCGGTATCTCGGCCATCTCCGGCGCCGGGATCGGGAAGCCGTGGGGGCAGGAACTGGGCCGGTCGAGGGCCACGTAGAGCCGGTCCTCGACCTCCTGGGGCAGGTCGTGTTCGAACGACGTGGCCAGCCGGTCGGCCTCGTTCCAGGCGTAGCCGAGCATGTCGGCCAGGAACCGTTCGACGATGCGGTGGCGGCGGATGGCGGCGATCGCCGCCCCCCGGCCGGCCGGGGTCAGCTCGACGCCCCGGTACAGCTTGTGGTCGAGCAGCCCCCGCTCGGCCAGGCGCTTGACGGTGGTGGTGGCGGTGGCCGGCGACACGCCGAGCACCTCGGCCAGCGCACCGGTATGGGCGTCCTGCCCGTCGCGCGACAGGCGGTACAGAGACTTCAGCGTCTCGCGCTCGGACTTGGTGAGGATCGCCGCCATGGTTTTGTACTAGGTGAACCTAGTTTTCAGATGTACGAAAGGTCAAGCGCCGGCGTCGTGCTCGGGGTCCACCAGGCGGTAGCCGACACCGGGCTCGGTGAGCAGCCTCGGGGCCTCCGGGTCGTCGCCCAGCTTCTTGCGCAACTGGCTGGCGTACACCCGCAGGTACTGGGTCTCCGTGCCGAACGCCGGCCCCCAGACCTCCTGCAGGATCATGCGGTGGGTGAGGACCCGCCCCGGGTGCCGGGCCAGGACGAGGAGGAAGCCGAACTCCTTCGGGGTCAGGTCCACGGCCACGCCCCGCACCGTCACGGCGCGGCGGCCCACGTCGATGCGGAGGTCGCCGACGTCGAGGACGGTCTCGTCCAGGCCCAGCGCCGGTCCCCGGCGGTGGCGGAGCGCGACCCGTAGCCGGGCCAGCAGCTCCGGCATGGAGAACGGCTTGGTCACGTAATCGTCGGCGCCCTCGTCGAGGGCGGCGACCTTGCGGTCCTCCGAGCCCTCGGCGGTGAGGACGATGATGGGGATCTCCGACCAGTTCCGGATCCGCCGGCACACGTCGATCCCGTCGGCGTCGGGCAGGCCGAGGTCGAGCACGATGGCCGCCGGCGAGCCCTGGAGCACCTGGTCCATGGCCTCCTGGCCGGTGGTGGCCGTGAGCACCCGGTAGCCGCGGGCGGTCAGCGCGGCCGACAACGACCGGATGATCGCCGGCTCGTCGTCGACCACCAGGATGGTGACCGCGCCGCTAGCCACGGTGGACCGGGACGGTGAAGCGGAAACGGGCGCCGCCCCCTGGGTTGGCGACCACGTCGATGGTCCCGCCGTGGGCCTCGACGATGGCCTTGCAGATGGCCAGGCCGACGCCGCTGGAGGCGCTGCCTTCACCTCTCCGGAAGGGCTCGAAGATCCGGGTGCGGTCGAAGGCGGCCACGCCGATGCCCCCGTCGGCCACCCAGACCTCCACCATGCCCTGGCGGGCTTGCGCCCCGATGTGGACGGTGGAGCGCTGGGGCGAGTGGCGGGCCGCGTTCTCGAGGAGATTGGTCACCACCTGGTCGAGCTGGCTGTAGTCGGCGTCGAGGAGGGGCAGGTCGGCGGGGATGTCGACCTGGAGGCGCACCTGACGGAACAGGGGGGCCAGGCGCCGGACCCGTTCGGCCACCAGCTCCTCGAGGGCCACGGCCTGGCGGTCGGGCTGCAGCGCCCCGGCCTCGATGCGGCTCAGGCTCAGGAGGTTGCTCACGATCCGGTCAAGGCGCTCGGCCTCGTCGCCGACGAGGTCGAGGAGATCGTCGCGGGTGGCGTCGTCGTAGTCCGCGCCGGCCCGGAGGTCCGAGGTGACGGCTCGGATGGTGGCCAGCGGGGTGCGGAGGTCATGGGACACCGACCTGAGCAGGGCGGCCCGCTGCTCGTCGACCTGCTCGAGGATGGACAGCTTGGCCGCCTCGCCGGCCAGGCGTTCACGCTCGGCGACCACCGCCTCGTACTGGGCGTGGAGCGCCTGGGCCTCCTCCGCCCGTTCCTCGGCCGACCGCCGGCGGTCGGCCCCCTCGGCCACCAGGGTGCCGACGGTCATCGCCACCGAGAGGAACACGGCCAGGGCGACGGCGTCGTCGACCACGGCGATCGACGGCCGCCAATAGGGGGCGATGAAGGCCAGATTGAAGGCGGCGGCGGCCACCCCGGCCGTGCAGAGCGCGGCGATGCGGCCCCCCAGGATGGCGGCGGCGACCACCGGGAGCACCAGGACGAGGGCGGGGGTGGCCACGGTGACCCTGGCCCGGAACGGGACCAGCGCCGCCGTGGTCCCCGCGCACAGCAGGGTGCCGACGAGCAGGCCCATCCCCGGAGCGGGGTAGCGGGAGGGGTGCGGCCGCATCGCCGACGATCCTTACGCGATTTTTATCCGGCGGCGGCGGTCCTTACGTCTTCTTTATGCCCGGTCTGGGTTCAATGAAGACGAGCGACCCAAGGAGCACACCGTGCCGACCGAGCTCTTCACCGAGGCCCCACCCACCCCGACCGCCGACGGCCCCCTGCCGTTGCCGCCGGGCCCGGGCCTGACCTTGCCCGAGGACCGGGGCTACCGGTTCAAGCGCCGGTTGCTCGGCCCACCGCTCAACAACGAGCAGTTGGCCCACGAGCGCCTGGGCAAGCCGACGGCGCTGGCGGTGTTCGCGTCCGACAACCTGTCGTCGTCGGCGTACGCCACCGAGGAGATCCTGCGGGTGCTGGTGCCCGCGGTGGGGGTGGCCGCCTTCGCCCTGGTCGTGCCCATCACCATCGCCCTGCTGGTCGTCCTCGGCTTCCTGATCCTGTCGTACCGCCAGACGATCAAGGCCTACCCCAGCGCCGGTGGCGCCTACATCGTGACTCGCGACAACTTCGGCCTGCTGCCGGCGCAGGTGGCCGGCGTGGCCCTGCTCACCGACTACGTCCTGACGGTGTCGGTGTCGGTGGCGGCCGGGACGGCGGCGCTCACCTCGGCGTTCTCGGTGCTGGCCCCGTTCACCGTCGAAATCTCCGTGGCCTTCATCCTGATCATCGCCTACGGGAACCTGCGGGGGGTGAAGGAGTCGGGGAAGCTGTTCGCCGCGCCCACCTACTTCTTCCTCGTCAACATGGTCGTCCTGCTGGTGGTGGGCATGGTCCGGATGTTCCTGGGCCACCTGCCGGTGGAGCCGCTCGACCACCCGGGCCTCGTCCCCTTCGGCAGCGCCACCGACGGCGCCCTCTTCGCCGGCGCCGGCATCTACATCGTCCTCCATGCCTTCGGGTCGGGCGGCGCCGCCGTGACCGGTGTCGAGGCCATCTCCAACGGCGTTCCCGCCTTCCGGAAGCCGGAGTGGAAGAACGCCCGCTCCACGCTGGTCGTCATGGGCAGCCTGCTCGGCACCATGTTCCTCGGCCTCTCGGTGCTGGCCGCCCACATGCACGTGGCCCCGTTCGAGGCCGGCACCCCCACCGTCATCTCGCGGATCGGCGAGCTGGTCTACGGCGGCGGGGTCGGCGGCAAGGTCCTCTACCTGGCCCTGCAGGCCGGCACGATGCTGATCCTCGTCCTGGCCGCCAACACCAGCTTCGCCGACTTCCCCCGGCTGGCCAGCTTCCACGCCGGCGACAACTTCATGCCCCGCCAGCTGACCAAGCGGGGCCACCGCCTCGTGTTCTCGAACGGGATCATCAGCCTGGCCATCGCCTCGGCCGTCCTGGTGGTCATCACCGCCGCCCGGGTCGACCGCCTCATCCCCCTCTACGCCATCGGTGTGTTCACCAGCTTCACCCTCAGCCAGTCGGGGATGGCCAAGCACCACATCACCCACAGGGAGCCCGGCTGGCGCTCCGGCCTGTTCATCAACGGCATGGGCGCTCTGCTGTCGCTGGTCGTCGACGTCATCATCGCCATCACCAAGTTCACTCACGGTGCATGGGTCATCCTGGTGCTGGTCCCGCTGATGGTGGCCGCGCTGGTCCGCCTCAACCGCCAGTACGAGTCCGAGGCCGAAGAGCTGGCCCAGAACGCACGCGCCGCAGCCGAGGCCCCGGTCCTGCGCCGCCACGTCGTCCTCGTCCTGGTCGAGGACCTCGACCAGTCCGCGGCCCGCGCCATCCAGTACGCCCGCACGCTCGCGCCCGACGAGCTGCGGGCCGTCCACATCGCCGTCGACCTACCCCGGGCCGACGCCCTGGCCCAGGACTGGCAGCGCCTCGGTCTGAAGCGCCTGCCTCTGGAGCTGGTGGACTGCCCCGACCGGCGCCTGACCCGCAGCGTGCTCGAGGTGGTGGCCGAGGCCCTCGCCGGCGGCCAGACCGAGGTGAGCGTGCTCATCCCCCGGCTCGCCCACCGCCGGATCTGGCACCGCCTGCTCCACGACCGCACGGCCGACGCCATCGCCGACGCCGTCTCCCAGCTCGGTCACGCCAACGTGACCTTCGTGCCGTACCACCTCGGCGTCACCCCCACCAAGGAGCCAGTCCATGCCGCTGACCACACTTCTCCGCCGGCGCACCGCGGCTGAGGCCCTCGCCGTCGAGCCCGCCAGGGAGGGTTTGCCGGCGCCGGCCGCGGCGCCGCCGGCCTGCGGGCCGATCGCCGATCTGAGGTGGCGGGCGCCGGTCCGTGTCGCCGGTCGCGTGCGCTCGTTGCGGGTGCAGCCCCGGGCCAACGTGCCCACGCTTGAATGCACGCTCGTCGACGAGTCCGGGGGCATCACCGTCGTCTTCCTGGGCCGGCGGAGCGTGCCCGGCATCCGGCTCGGCACCCGGATGATCGTGGAGGGCCGGGCCGGCGCCCATCACGGGAAGCTGGCCGTGCTGAACCCGGACTACGAGCTGCTCGAGCCCTGAGGGGCCGGTGCCATCGCGCCCTCCGCTGCGGTGCCCTCGGCATCGACGATCCGGTAGCCGAGGCCGGCGTCGGTGACGATCTGGGGCCGGGCCGGCCCGTCGCCCAGCTTCTTGCGGAGCTGGGCCACCAGGCCCCGCACCGCCTCGGTCTTCGGCGCGTCGGGCCGGCCCCACAGGTGGGCGACCAGCTCGGAGTGGGTGAAGAGCCGGCCGCTGTTCCGGCTCAGGAGGGCGAGCAGGGCGAACTCCTTGCGGGCCAGGTGGAGGGGCCGGCCGTCGACAGCGGCGGTGTGGGCCGTGGTGTCGATGCGGAGGTCCCCGATCGTCACCGCAGCCGGGCCCAGGGCGGCGGCGACCGCCTGGCGGTGACGGGCGGCTACCCGTAGCCGAGCGAGGAGCTCGGGCATCGAGAACGGCTTGGTGACGTAATCGTCGGCGCCGCCATCGAGGGCGGCCACCTTGCGCCCCTCGTCGGCGTCCGCACTGAGCACCACGATCGGGTTGAGGAACCACCGGCGCAGCTGCCGGCACACGTCGGCCCCGTCGATGTCCGGCAGGCCCAGGTCGAGGACCACCAGGTCGGGCTCGACCAGCGATGCCATCCGGAGGCATTCCCGCCCGGTCGCCGCCACCTGGACCTCGTGACCGCGGGCCCGCAGCGCCGACGCCAGGATCTCGGCCATGCCCGGGTCGTCTTCGACGACGAGGACGCTCACCTCAGCCGAAGGGAAGGGTGACGGTGAAGGCCGCTCCGCCTCGTGGAGACTCACGCACGTCGATCGTACCGCCGTGGGCCTCGGCCACCGCCTGGCAGATGGCCAGCCCGAGGCCCCCGCCGCCGGCGTTCGTCCCGGACCGGAACGGCTCGAACAGGGCCTTGGCGTCCTCGGGGGCGACCCCGGGGCCGGCGTCACTGACGCTGAGGCGGAGCACGCTGGCCTCCCGCCGGGCGGTGATGTTGACGGGCGCGCCGGCCGGGCTATGCCGCAGGGCGTTGTCGAGGAGGTTCGTCACCAACTGTTCGAGGAGCGTCCGGTCGCCCTGGACCGAGGGCAGCCCGTCCTCCGCGTCCACGGTGATGACGGCGCCGACGTGGCGCGGCTCGGCACGCCGGGCGCAGTCCCGGACGAGGGCGGCGATGTCGACCGGCCGGCGCTCGGGCGTCACGCCACCCTCCAGCCGGGTGAGGCTGAACAGGTCGCCGACCAAACGGTCCAGGTGCTCGGCCTGACCGGCGACGACGGCCAGCAGCCGCTGGCGGGACTGCGGCCCGTGCCAGCGTTCGTCGCGCAGCTCGGAGACGCCGGCGGTGATCGCGGCCAGCGGCGTGCGCAGGTCGTGGGAGACCGAGCGGAGGAGGACGGCGCGCTGGCGCTCGATCTGGCCGAGCACGTCGACGCGGACCGCGACCAGGCTGGCGATGGCGAAGGCCACCAGCATGAAGACGACGAGGGCCACGAGGTCCTCGGTGAAGGACAGCCGTAGCGACCCCGAAGGCGGCAGGACCAGGAGGAACATGAGCGTGGCCAGCGCCGCGGTGACGTAGCCGGGGTGGCGCCCACCGAACACGGCGGTGCACACCACGGGCACCACGAGCAGGAGCGCCTGGGGGGCGTGGCTGAGCCGGTCGTGGAGCACGAGCAGCAGCGTGGCCACGGCCACGACCGCTGAGCCGCCTGCCATCGCGGCCCGGCCAGGTGAGAGGCCGCGGACGACCAGGTGGCGTCCGACGGGCCGGCGCCCGGTGCGGCTAGAGAGCGTCGACGCCCCGCTCCCCGGTCCTGACGCGGATCACGGTGTGGACCGGGGTGATCCAGACCTTCCCGTCGCCGATCTGGTCGGTGCGGGCCGCGGCCACCATAACGTCGGCCACGGCTTCGGCGTCGTCGTCGTCGGTGAGGACCTCGACACGGATCTTGGGGACGAACTCCACCGTGTACTCGGCGCCCCGGTAGACCTCGGTGTGCCCGCGCTGGCGGCCGAAACCCCGCACCTCCGTGACCGTCATCCCGTTGACGGCGTGCGCCTTCAGAGCCTCCTTCACGTCGTCGAGCTTATGGGGCTTGACGATGGCGGTGACCAGCTGCATCAGGCGTCCTCTCTGCCGGTGTGAGCGGCGGCGTGCCCGCCGGTGGGTGTGGACACGAGCACGAAGTCCGGGTAGCACGCCGCGCCGAACTCGGGGACGTCGAGACCGGCGAGCTCGGCCGCCTCGGAGACCCGGATCTTCATGAACCGCTGGGCCACCTTGAAGATGAGGTAGGTGGTGCCGAACGCCCAGGCGAAGCCGAAGACGGCGTGGAAGATCTGGGCGCCGAGCTGGCCGGCGTCTCCGTAGAGGAGGCCCTTCACCGTGCCTTTCACGCCGTTCCAGTTGTCCCCGTAGGTGCCGTCGGCGAAGATGCCGGTGGCCAGGACGCCCCACAAGCCGCAGAGCCCGTGGACCGAGATGGCGCCGCACGGGTCGTCGACGTGGGCGACGTGGTCGAAGAACCAGACCCCGTAGCAGACGACGAACCCGGCGACGATGCCGATGACACACGCAGCCCACGGGGCCACGAAGGCGCACGGGGCGGTGACGGCGACGAGGCCGGCGAGCATCCCGTTGCAGGTCATCGAGATGTCGGGTTTGCCCCACTTGGCGTTGGTCCAAGCCATGGCGGTCACCGTCCCGAAGCACCCGGCCAGCAGGGTGTTGACCGCCACCACCGAGATGCGCAGGTCGGTGGCGCCGAAGGTCGAGCCGGGGTTGAAGCCCATCCACCCGAAGACCAGGACGAGCGTGCCGACGACCACGTAGCCGAGGTTGTGCCCGGGGAAGGCGTTGGGCGTGCCGTCCTTGTTGAACTTGCCGATCCGGGGCCCGAGGATGACGGCCAGGGCGAGGGCCGACCACCCACCGGTGGCGTGCACCACCCCGGAGCCGGCGAAGTCGACCGCGCCGTGGCCGAGGTGCAGGCTCTGGCCGAGGTGGGCGAGGAAGCCGCCGCCCCAGACCCAGTTGCCGTAGATGGGGTAGATCACCGCACCCATGGCCAGCTCGGCCAGGATGAACCCGGCGAAGGAGATCCGCTCGGCGATGGCGCCGATGATGATGTACCCGGCCGTCTCCATGAACACGACCTGGAACAGGAACATGGCCAGGACGCCGACGTCGTAGCCGTGGGCACTCTGGAGGAAGAACCCGTGGGTCCCGATGAGGCCGGCGTTGCCGTGGGGGAAGATCCCGCTGAGCGGCCCGAGGCCGCCGAGGTTGGCCACCGGCGCGACCCCTCCGAAGTGGAAGGCGAACCCGACCGCGAAGTACGCGATCAGGGCGATGGCGAAGGACGCGATGTTCATCATCATCATGTGGCCGGCGTTTTTCGCCCGGGTCAGGCCGGTGACCAGCAGGGCGAACCCGACCTGCATGAACAGGACCAGGTAGCCGGTCAACAGCAGCCAGGTGAAGTTGACCGACACCCGGAGGTGCCCGGCCTCGTTGGCCAACTGGTTGATGCCGGTTTGCGACAGCGGGACGTCGGTGGTCGCCGCCGTGCCCGCCGGGTTGGTGGCCGTCTGGTAGTCGCTGACCGTCCCGGTGGCGGTCCCCGCCGCATCACCGCCCTTGCCCGAGAACTGTGCCCCGACGACCACCAGGACGATGAACGTCAGGACGGTGAGCACCACGAGCTTCCTGCTGCTGGACACGGCGGTCCCCCCTGTTCGCCGCCGTCTGACGCGCGGGCAGCACGTGTGGGCTCACGCGTGGCTCGCCTTTCGGGGCGAGAAACTATTGATTTGCTGTTTCCATCAGATGACTGGAAGATGACGAACGTGTGAACAGCGTCGCCGGGCGGTGGCGTGCCCGCGGCTGGTCAGCGGCTCCCGTCGAGCGCCAGGTTGAGCTGCAGCACGTTGACCGTCTTCTCGCCGAGCACCCCGAGCGAACGTGACTGGGTATGGCTGTCGACCAGCCGGAGGACGGCATCGACGGGCATGTCCCGCTGCGCGGCCACCCGGACGGCCTGGATGCGGGCGTTGGCGACGGAGATGTCTGGGTCGAGCCCGGACCCCGAGGCGGTGACGGCATCCACCGGCACGGGGTCGGCGGGGCCGAGGCCGTTCGCCCGGCGGTAGGTGGCGACCCGTTGCGCCACCTCGTCGAGCAGCTTCTCGCTACCCGGCCCGAGGTTCGACGCCCCGCTGGCCAGGGCGTCGTAGCCGTCGCCCGCCGCCGACGGGCGGGGCTGGAAGTACTCGGGCCGGGTGAAGGCCTGGCCGAGCCGCGCCGAGCCGATGACGGCGCCGCCGCGGGTGAGGAGCGACCCGTTGGCCCTGTCGTGGAACGCAGCCTGGCTGAGGCCGGTCATCGCCAGCGGGTAGGCCAGGCCGGTGAGGACGGTCATGGCCAGGAGGAGGCCGAGGCCGCTCAGCAGTTGACGACGCATGTCAGTGCACCCCCAGGGCGACGAGGACCAGGTCGATGAGCTTGATGCCGACGAAGGGGGCGACCAGCCCGCCGGCGCCGTAGATGGCCAGGTTCCGCCGCAGGACGGCGGCCGCGCCCATGGCCCGGAACTTCACACCTCGCAGGGCCAGCGGGATCAGGGCCACGATGATCAGGGCGTTGAAGATGACGGCCGACAGGATGGCCGAGTGGGCGTTGCCGAGCTTCATGACGTTGAGCGTGTTGAGCTGCGGGAACACCCCGGCGAACATGGCCGGGATGATGGCGAAGTACTTGGCCACGTCGTTGGCCACGGAGAAGGTCGTCAGCGAGCCCCGGGTGATCAGCAACTGCTTACCGATCTCGACGATCTCGATCAGCTTGGTCGGGTTGGAGTCGAGGTCGACCATGTTGCCGGCCTCCTTGGCTGCCTGCGTCCCGGTGTTCATGGCCACTCCGACGTCGGCCAGGGCCAACGCCGGCGCGTCGTTGGTCCCGTCGCCCGTCATGGCCACCAGGAAGCCGCCCTGCTGCTCCTTGCGGATGAGGGCCATCTTGTCCTCGGGCGTGGCCTCGGCGAGGAAGTCGTCGACCCCGGCCTCCTTGGCGATGGCGGCGGCGGTGAGCAGGTTGTCGCCGGTGATCATCACCGTGCGGATGCCCATGCGCCGCAGCTCGGCGAAGCGCTCGGCGATGCCGTGCTTGACCACGTCCTTGAGGTGGACCACGCCCAACACCTGTGCGCCCTCGGCGACGGCGAGCGGGGTCCCGCCGGAGCGGGCGATCCCCTCGACGATCCCTTCGAGGTCCGGTGGGATCGTCCCGCCCTGCTCCTTGACCCACCTGACGAGCGAGTCCGTGGCGCCCTTGCGGATCGACCGGCCGTCGATGTCGAGCCCGCTCATGCGGGTCTGGGCGGTAAAGGCCACAAGTGTGGCCCCGCTGACCTCGCGCTCGCGGAGGTTGAAGCGGTCCTTGGCCAGGACCACGATCGACCGCCCCTCCGGGGTCTCGTCGGCCAGGCTGGCCAGTTGGGCCGCGTCGGCCAGGGTGGCCTCGCTGACGCCGGCGAGGGGGAGGAACTCGGCGGCCTGGCGGTTGCCGAGGGTGATGGTGCCCGTCTTGTCGAGGAGCAGGGTCGAGCAGTCGCCGGCCGCCTCGACGGCCCGGCCCGACATGGCCAGCACGTTGCGCTGCACCAGGCGGTCCATGCCGGCGATCCCGATGGCCGACAGCAGGGCGCCGATCGTGGTGGGGATCAGGCAGACGAGCAGGGCGATGAGGACGATGACCGACTGCGCCGCCCCCGAGTAGATGGCGAACGGCTGGAGGGTCACGACGGCAAGCAGGAAGATGATGGTCAGCCCGGCCAGGAGGATGTTCAGGGCGATCTCGTTCGGGGTCTTCTGGCGGTTGGCCCCCTCGACCAGGGCGATCATCCGGTCGAGGAACGACTCGCCCGGCTTCGACGCGATCCGCACGACGATCCGGTCGGAGAGGACACGAGTCCCGCCGGTCACCGAGCTGCGGTCGCCACCGGACTCCCGGATCACCGGCGCCGACTCCCCGCTGATGGCCGACTCGTCGACCGACGCGATCCCGTCGATGATCTCGCCGTCGCCGGGGATGATCTCGCCCGCTTCGACGACACACTCGTCGCCGAGGGCGAGGTGGGAGCTCGGGACCTCCTCGATGGCCCCGCCGGCCCGGCGGACCCGAGCGACGGTCTCCGACCGGGTCTTGCGCAGCGTGTCGGCCTGGGCCTTGCCCCGGCCTTCGGCCACGGCTTCGGCGAAGTTGGCGAACAGCACGGTGAACCACAGCCAGGCCGCGACCAGGCCGGCGAAGGCGTTGTCGGCCGCCGTGGCCCGACCGAGATCCCGGACGAACAGCAGGGTGGTGAGGACGCTGCCGATCTCCACCACGAGCATGACCGGGTTCCGGGCCATCTGGCGGGGGTCGAGCTTGCCGACCGAGCCGCCGACCGCCCGGCGCAGGATGGCCGGGTCGAACATGGACCGGGATCTCGCCGTCGGCCCATGGGGGGCGGCCTCGACAGGCGCCGCCGGCGCCGCCAGGTCGGGGGTGGTTGTCATGGGCGCGGCCTCCTAGAACTTTCCGACCAGGTGTTCCACCACGGGGCCGAGGGCCACCACGGGGAAGTAGGTGAGACCGACGACCACGACGACGACGGAGGCGAGCAGACCGGCGAAGAGCGGGCCGTTGGTGGGGAACGTGCCCGCCGACGCCGGCGCCGGCTGCTTCCGGGCGAGGGACCCGGCGATGGCCAGGGCGGGGACGATCAGGAGGAAGCGCCCGACGAGCATGGCCAGGCCGAGCGTGGTGTTGAACCACTGGGTGTTCCCCGCCAGGCCGGCGAACGCCGAACCGTTGTTGTTGCCGGCCGACGTGAACGCGTACGTCATCTCCGTGAGCCCGTGGGCGTCGGCGTTGCCGAGGGAGCCCAGCGCCGTCCTGAGCACGACGGAGATCCCGGCGAAGCTGAGGACCATGACGGGGACGAAGAGGATGTAGAGGACGACCAGCTTCATTTCGGCGGCCTGGATCTTCTTGCCCAGGAACTCCGGCGTCCGGCCCACCATCAGCCCGGCGATGAAGACGCTGAGCAGGGCGAAGATCAGCATCCCGTACAGGCCGGAGCCGACGCCACCGGGGCTGACCTCGCCCAGCATGATGTTGACGAGCGGCACCGACCCGCCGAGGGGCGTGAAGCTGTCGTGGCTGGCGTTGACCGCGCCGGTGGAGGTCCCCGTCGTGGACGCGGCGAACAGCCCGGACGCGGCCGGCCCGAACCGGCTCTCCTTGCCCTCCATGTTCCCGCCGGGCTGGGTGGCCGTGACGTGCTGGTCGGCTCCGAGGGTGGTGAGCTTCTTGTTGCCCCCCGTCTCGAAGGCCATGGCGGCCACCGCCGGGATGAGCCACAGGGCGAACATGGCCACGAGGACGGTCCATCCCTGCTTGGCGTCCTTGGCCATGACTCCGAAGGTGAAGGTGAGAGCGAAGGGGATGGCCAGGAGAGCCCACACCTCGAGGAGGTTGGTGAAGGGGTTCGGGTTCTCGAACGGGTGGGCCGAGTTGGCGTTGTAGAAGCCGCCGCCGTTGGTGCCCAGCTCCTTGATCGCCTCCTGGCTGGCCAGCGGCCCGCCGGGGATGGACTGTGTCCCGCCCTCGATCGTGGTCACGGGCCGGGTGGCGTGGAAGTTCTGAGCTGCGCCCTGGCTCACCAGGACCAGGGTGAACACGATCGACATCGGGAGGAGGACTCGGGTCACCGAGCGGGTGATGTCGACCCAGAAGTTGCCAATGGTCGCCGAGCGGCGCCGGACCAGCCCGCGAATGAGGGCCACGGCGACGGCCAGGCCGACGGCGGCCGACATGAAGTTCTGCACGGCCAATCCGGCCATCTGGGCCAGGTGGCTCATGGTCGATTCGCCCGAGTAGTTCTGCCAGTTCGTGTTGGTGACGAAGCTGACCGCGGTGTTGAACGACAGTGCCGAGCCGAGCCCCTTTTGGCCGTCGGGGTTGAACGGCAGGTGGCCCTGGAGGCGCAGAAGGGCGTAGAGGAAGAGCACGGAGACCAGGCTGAATGCCAGCAGGGAGATGCCGTAGACACTCCAGCGCTGCTCGCTGTCGGGGTCGACCCGGCACAGGCGGTAGACGAGCCGCTCGACGGGGAGGAAGACCACCCGGTCGCCCGGTGCCGTCGTGCCGCCGAAGACCCGGGCCATGTAGCGGCCCAGGAGCGGAGTGCTGATGCCCAGGAGCGCGATGAGGACGAGAAGTTGGAGCCAGCCGGCGGCCGTCATCTCAGAGCTTCTCGGGGGCGAGGAGGGCGTAGAGGAGATAGGTGGTCACGAGCACGGCCAGGACCAGGCCGACGGCGTTGTCCCATCGCGTCATGCGGCCATCTCATCTTCAACGGGGGCCGCTGGCGTCACGGCCGAGGCCGGGCCGATGATCCGTTCACACCCGCGGACCAGGAGGAGCGCCACCGCGAAGAACGCGACGATCACACCCAGGAAGACGATGTCAGCCATCGGGCTCCCCCTTTGCCTTCGAGCATCGGTGAACTCGGTGTCGGTTCATGAATCCGTAGTAGCCCCCTCTCAGGTTGCTGGGAAGGTGTCCTGACGCGATCCCTACGCGAAAGGGGCGAATCCCTACGCGTTCCCTACGCGCTGGGGCTCCTCTCGCCGACGGAGGTATGCCACGCTTGGACCATGCGTTCCGGCCGGTATTTCGGGGCAGTCGATCGGACCGGGAACCGATGAACCGCGGCACGCTCCGGGTGTACCTGGGTGCGGCCGCGGGGGTGGGCAAGACCTACGACATGCTCAATGAGGGCTGGCGCCGGGCCGAGCGCGGCACCGACGTGGTGGTCGGCTACGTGGAGACCCACGGGCGCGTCCAGACGGTCGCGCAGGTGCGCGACCTGGAGGTCATCCCCCGCCGGGCCGTGGAGTACCGGGGCCAGATCTTCGAGGAGATGGACCTCGATGCCGTGCTGGCCCGGGCCCCGCAGGTGGTCCTGGTCGACGAGCTGGCCCACAGCAACGTGCCGGGGTCGCTCCACGAGAAGCGTTGGCAGGACGTGGAGGAGCTCCTCGACGCCGGGATGACGGTGATCACCACGGTCAACATCCAGCATCTCGAGTCGCTCAACGACGTGGTTGAGCGCATCACCGGGATCGCCCAACAGGAGACGGTGCCCGACGCGGTCGTGCGGGCCGCCGACCAGATCGAGCTGGTGGACATGAGCCCCGAAGCGCTCCGGCGCCGGATGGCCCACGGGAGCATCTACCCGCCCCACAAGGTCGATGCTGCACTCGCCAACTACTTCCGGGTCGGCAACCTGGGGGCCCTCCGGGAGCTGGCCCTGCTCTGGGTGGCCGACCGGGTCGACGAGGGCCTGCATGACTACCGCGAGCGCCACGGCATCGCCCAGCCCTGGGAGACCAAGGAGCGGGTGGTGGTGGCCCTCACCGGCGCCCCCGGGGGCGACGACCTCATCCGCCGGGCGGCGCGCATTGCCATGCGGACCAGGGCCGAGCTGATCGGCGTGCACGTCCGGGCCGGCGACGGCCTGGCCGCGCCCCCGACCGATGCCCTCGACCGGCACCGCCGGCTCCTCGAGGAGTTCGGCGGGACCTACCACGAGGTGGCCGGCGCTGAGGTGGCCCGGGCCCTGGTGCAGTCGGCCCGGGCCGAGAACGCCACCCAGCTCGTCCTGGGCGCCAGCCAGCGGTCGCGCTGGACCGAGCTGACGCGGGGCTCGGTGATCAACCGGGTGCTGCGGGAGGCCGGCGGGTCGATCGACGTGCACGTCATCTCGCCGTCGTCCGAGCCCGAGCCCGCCCAAGGGTTTCTACTCGCCCCACCCCGGCTGCGGCTGGCCGCCCTGCCGGGCCGGCGCCAGACGGTCGGCTTCGCGCTGGCCGTTGCCGGCCTCCCCGCCCTCACCATCGCCCTGTCGAGCGTCCGGGCGCCCCTGGGCCTGCAGAACGCCCTGCTCTGCTACCTGCTCCTGGTCGTGGCCGTGGCCACCGTCGGCGGGGCGTGGCCGGCGGTCGTCGCCTCGATCGGGGGCTTCCTGCTGCTCAACTGGTTCTTCGCCCCGCCGATCCACACCTTCACCATCGGTAACGGGCGCGACCTCCTGGCCCTGGGCGTGTTCCTGGTGGTGGCCGGGGTGATCAGCGCCCTCGTCGACCTCGCCGCCCGGCGGACCAGTGACGCGTACCGGGCGCGGACTGAGGCGCACGCGCTGGCCCGCATGGCGTCGGTCGTGCTGAGCGAGGAGAACCCCGTCCCGGCCCTGGTCGCCGACCTCGTCGTCAGTTTCGGTCTGGACGGCGCCGCCGTGCTGGTACCGGCCAAGGAGGGATGGGCGGCCGAGGCGTCGGCCGGCGCGCGCCCGCCGGCCTCGCCGGTCGACGGCCTCCAGGTGCCGCTCCCGGGCGAGTCCATCCTGGTGCTGCGTGGCCCGAACCTGCGAGCTGAGGACCAGCGGCTGCTCAACGCGTTCGCGGCCCAGGTGGGCGTGGCCATGCGCGCCCGCCACCTTCAGCGGGAGGCGGCCGAAGCGGTCACCCTGGCCAAGGCCAACGAGCTGCGCAGTGCGTTGCTCGCCGCCGTCAGCCACGACCTTCGGACACCCCTGGCATCGATCCGGGCCGCGGCGACATCGTTGCTCTCCGAGGACGTGGCCTTCGAGCCGGCGGCGACGAAGGAGCTCCTGGAGACCATCGATGCGGAGGCCGAGCGCCTGAACGCGCTCGTGGGCGACCTCCTCGACATGAGCCGGCTCCAGAGCGGCGGCCTGGTCATCTCCTCGCGTGCGGTCGGCCTGGAGGAGATCGTGTCGGGGGCGCTCAAATCGGTACCGACCAGCGCCGACGTCGATGTCGACGTGCCCGAGACGCTGCCCCGTGTGGCCGTCGATGCCGGGCTCCTGGAGCGGGCCGTGGCCAACCTGGTCGAGAACGCCCTCCGGTTCGCCCCGCCGGGCCAGCCGGTCCGGATCGAAGCCGGGGCGGTCGCCGGGCGGGTCGACCTCCGCGTCGTCGACCGGGGCTGCGGGATCGGCGCGGCCGACCGCGAGCGGGTGTTCCGGCCCTTCCAGCGCCTCGGCGACAACCCCAACGGCACGGGCGTCGGCCTCGGCCTGGCTGTGGCCAAAGGGTTCGTCGAGGCCATGGGCGGGGAGCTGAGCATCGAGGACACGCCCGGTGGAGGGTGCACGATGGTCGTCAGCGTCGCCGAGGCCCGATGATGGCGAGCCGGCCGTGACCAAGGTGCTCGTGGTCGACGACGAGCGCCCCTTCGTGCGGGCGCTCACCATCAGCCTGCGGGCCCGGGGCTACGAGGTCGACACCGCGTCGACCGGGGAGCAGGGCCTAGCGGCGGCGGCTGCGGGCCACCCCGACGTGGTCGTACTCGACCTCGGGCTGCCGGGGATCGACGGGCTCGACGTCCTGCGGGCCCTCCGGGGTTGGTCGAAGGTGCCGGTGATCGTCCTGTCCGCCCGCCACAACGAGGCCACCAAGGTCGAAGCCCTCGACGCCGGCGCCGACGACTACGTGACCAAGCCGTTCGGCATGGACGAGCTGCTGGCCCGGCTCCGGACGGCCGTCCGGCGCGTCGTCCCGGCAGGGGTGGACGCCGTCGTTGAAACGCCCCACTTCACGCTCGACTTCGCCCGGAAGAAGGCCAGCGACGCGGAGGGCGCGGCCCTCCGTCTGACCCCGACGGAGTGGCGGGTGGTGGAGGTCCTCGTCCGCAACGCCGGAAGGTTGGTCACCAAGCGGGAGCTGCTGACCGAGGTGTGGGGCCCGACGTACGACTCCGAACCCGACTACCTGCGCACCTACCTGGCGGCTGTGCGCCACAAGTTGGAGCCGGAGCCGTCTCGGCCCCGGTACTTCATCACCGAGCCCGGGATGGGCTACCGGTTCGAGTCATGAGAGGGGACGCATGGGTGCTGGCCTCGGAGGGCTCAGACCGGCCCTGAGCGGGCCCCCGGCGTCGGCGCCGGCGGCTTGTGCTCGGAGCCGGCGGCCGGCGCAGCCAGCTCACTGATGACCGGAGGCGCCGAGGCGGCCGGAGGGGGCGACGGGTGGAACGGCACCGAGGTTACGACGGTGTTGGGCCGGTCGATGAGGGCCAGCTTCAGGGCCAGGGCACTCTGGCCGTGGAGGAGGTTGGCCAGGCTACGGGTGCCGACCACGAACTCGGGGATGACGATGGTGATGGTGTCGATGTTCCATCGCTCGTCGAGCTCGTCGAGGTAGGACTCCACCGGGGCGACCAGGTCGCGGTAGCGGGAGTGGACGATCTCCAGGGGGACGTCGAAGCCGAAGCGCTTCCACTCGGCCTGCATCTGCTGCTGCTCGGCGTCGTCGGTGGCCACGTAGAGGGCCAGGACGTGGTCGGGCCGCATCGAGCGGGCGTAGTTCAGGGCAACGACCACGCCCTTGTGCACTCGGCCGACGAGGACGACGACGGTGTGGTGCAGGTCGTGGCGGCGCACGTCCTCAGGGGTGAGGGCGAGGGCCACCGCCAGGGACGAGTAATGCCGGTTGATGGCCTTGAAGATCAGGATGATCACGGGGACGACCACGATCGGCACCCAGGCCCCGATGGTGAACTTCGTGATCCCGACGATCAGGGTGACGATCCCGGTGGCCACCGCCCCGACCGCGTTGATCACCGTGCCGCTGCGCCAGCCCGGCTGGTGCAGCGACAGGTGGTGGCGCACCATCCCGGACTGGCTGAGGGTGAAGGAGGTGAACACCCCGATGGCGTACAGCGGGATCAGGGCGGTGGTGACGCCCCCGAAGGCGATGATCAGGCCGGCGGCGGCCACGGCCAGGAACACGACGCCGTTGGAGAACACGAGGCGGTCGCCCCGGTTGGAGAACTGGCGGGGCAGGTAGCCGTCGCGGGCGATGATCGACGACAGCCGGGGGAAGTCGGCATACGCGGTGTTGGCCGCGAGCACGAGGATGGCGGCCGTGGCGAACTGGAGGATCCAGTAATAGGGCCCGCCACCGATGACGACCCGCGCCATTTGCGACAGGACCGTCTCCTCGTGCGTTGGGTACGGCTTGAGGTGGTGAGCCAGGACCGAGACGCCGAAGAAGAGGGAGCCGAGGATGCCGGCCATCCACAGCAGCGTGGTCGACGCGTTCTTGGCTTCCGGCTTGCGGAAGGCGGGGACGCCGTTGGAGATGGCCTCGACGCCGCTGAGGGCGACGGCGCCGGAGGAGAAGCCCCGGAGCAGCAGGAACAGGCCCAGCGACCCACCGACCTCCCGCACCCCCTCGAACCGCTCGGGGTCGAAGGGGATCCGTGAGATGTGGCCGAAGTACGTGCGGTAGAGGCCGATCAGGACCATGCCGCCCAGGGTGACGATGTAGATGTACGTCGGGAAGGCGAAGAGCTTCCCCGACTCCTTGGCGCCGCGCAGGTTCACGACGGTGATGAACACGATCAGCCCGAGGCACAGGAGGACCCGCTGGTTGGCCAGGCCCTGGAACGTGGGTATGGAGATGATGGCGGCCACGCCGGCGGAGATCGACACGGCGACGGTCAACACGTAATCGACCAGGAGCGACGCCCCGGCCACGAGCGACGGCATCTCCCCGAGGTTCTCCCGGCTCACGATGTAGGAGCCACCGCCGCTCGGGTAGGCGAAGATCGTCTGGCGGTAGGAGAACACCACGATGGCCAGCAGGAGAGCCACCGCCGAGGCGATGGGGATGAGCTTGGACAGGCCCAGCGTGAGGCTCGACGCCCCGACCGCGGTGACGAAGAGGATCTCCTCGGTGGCGTAGGCGGTCGACGAGATGGCGTCGGAGGAGAAGACCGGTAGCCCGATCCACTTCGGGATGCGCTGGTGGTCCATCTCCTCGGTCCCGAGGGGCCGACCGACCATCAGGCGCTTCAGCATGCTCAGCACAGCACCCGACGATACGCCGCCGGCCCGGTGAGGTCAGATGGGGCGCGGATCGAGGGACGGAATTTGTGCTGGCGGCAACGCCGGTGTTGCATTGCGGTCGTGCATGTGATCGTCGTGGGATGCGGCCGGGTGGGCCGGGAGCTGGCCATGGCTCTCGACCGGGACGGTCACAGCGTCAGTGTGATCGACAAGGACCGCAACGCCTTCCACGAGCTGTCGGAGGGTTTCGGGGGGAAGGCCATCCTCGGGTTCGGGTTCGACCGCCAGCACCTGGAGCAGGCCGGGATCCACGAGGCGCAGGCCGTCGCCGCCGTCACCAACGGTGACAACTCCAACATCCTGACGGCCCGCATCGCCCGGATGACCTACGAGGTCCCCCACGTGGTGGCCCGCATCTACGACCCCCGGCGGGCGGTCATCTACCGCCAGCTCGGTATCCCCACCGTGGCCGCCGTGGCCTGGACGACCGACCAGGTGCTCCGCCGGCTGTTCCCCGAGAAGTCCGTGGCCGAATGGACCGACGCGTCGGGCACGGTCAGCCTGCTCGAGCGGTCGCTTCCCGACGCCTGGGCCGGGCGCAAGCTCAGCGAGCTCGACGAAGGTGCCCGCTTCCGCCTTGTCGCCCTCACCCGGGGCGGACAGGCCCGGCTCTACGGGCCGGAGCTTGTCGGCCAGGAGGGTGACATCTTGCACCTCATCGTGCGCAAGGACGCTCAGGCCGATCTCGAGGCCCGGATGTCGGCCGGCCCGGAGGCGGGCCGGTGAAGGCCGCCATCGCCGGCGGCGGCAACGTCGGTACCCACATCGCCAACGACCTGGCCGAGGCCGGCCACGAGGTGCTGCTCCTGGAGCAGGACCCCGATGTCGCCGCCCGGCTGCGGGTGGTCGAAGGCGTCCAGGTGGTCGTGGCCGACGCCTGCGAGCCGTCGCTGCTGACCGCGGCCGGCCTGGAGACCTGCGACGTCATGGTGGCCGTCACGGGCGATGACGAGGACAACCTGGTCATCTCCCTGCTGGCCAAGCAGGTCTTCGCCGTCGACCGCGTCGTGGCCCGGGTCAACCATCCCAACAACCAGTGGCTGTTCAACGAGACGTGGGGGGTCGACATCGCTGTGTCCACCCCGCACCTGCTGACTGCGCTGGTCGAGGAGGCCGTGTCCGTCGGCTCCCTGGTCCGCCTGCTGCAGTTCGAGGACGCCCGCCTCGTGGAGGTGACCCTGGCCGCCGACTCGCCGGCGGGCAGCCGGGCCATCAGCGAGCTGGGGGTACCCCGCGACGCCACGGTGGTGGCCGTCATCCGGGAGCGCCACGTGATCGTGCCCCGGGGGGAGACGGTGATGGAGGCGGGCGACGAAGTGCTGGTGCTGGTCACGCCGGAGTCCGAGGCCGAGGTCAAGCGGCTCTTCGTGGGCGCCTCCGCCCGGGTTACAGCAACTCGTACCGAGGGTTCAGCACCGTAAGGCGCCCTGAGGCCCCCTGAGGCGCCCCCCGGCCGCTCAGGACCAGGCGTTTCCCCGGCGAGACGCCCGGGATGCTCCGACGCCCGGTCCAGACCACGACGAGCGACCCGCTCCCGTCCTTGACCGTGGCCTCCAGCGAGGGGGTACCGGCCCGGGGCACGATGCGCAGCGACGAGATCTCGCCGGCGACAGTGATCTCGTGACGGGGGACGGCGTCGCCAATCGGGGTGACGCCGGGGAGGTCGCGGCAGAACTCCCGTAGCCGCTCCCGGTCGAGGTCGGCGTCGGACGTGGCCAGCCGCTGGAGGAGCTTTCGGAATGCCACAGGCGGTCAGCCCCCGTTGGTGCCGGCGGCGCCCAGGCGCATCACCAGGCGGACGGACGTGCCGTCGACGGTGGGGCTGAACTCCACCTCGTCGACGAGCGCCTTGATCAGAGGGATGCCGAGGCCGCGCTCGAACTTGAGCCGGGCGGGGTCGGTGACGGGCGGGTGGTCAGGGAGCTGGGCCGGGTCGAACCCGTGGCCTCGGTCCTCGACACAGACCTCGAGCGCGTCCGCGCCGGCCCAGCACCGGACCATGACCCGCTCGGAGGTGCCGGCGGCGTCGTGGGCCTCGATGGCGTTGGTGCACGCCTCCGACACGGCCAGCTTGAGATCGTCGATCCGCTCGTCGGCCAGGTTGCTGTCCGACGAGGCCAGCGCGGACACGACGAGGCGGGCGAGGGCCACGAACTCGGCGCGCGCCGGGATCTCGAGCTCGATCACCCCGCCGGCCCCGGCCTCCCCAGCCAGCCCTGTGTCGGTCACGGTGCTACGTGCCGGACCCGCCGTCGGAGCCGCCGCCGACCGCCGCATCGACGGAGTCGTGGATCGAGAACACCTTGGTCAGGCCGGTGATCTCGAACACCTTGAGGATCCGGCTCTGGGTGCACACCAGCACCAGGTCGCCATCGTGGCTGCGCAGGCGCTTGAGCCCACCGACCAGCACGCCGAGCCCGGTGGAGTCGAGGAAGTCGACCCCTTCGAGGTCGACGATGATCTTGTGCTTGCCCTCACCGACCAGCTCGATTAGGCGCTCACGGAAGCGAGGAGCGGTGTAGACGTCGACCTCGCCACGCACGCTGAGCACGGCGAACCCGTCTCTCTCCTCGACGTCCAAGCCGAGATCCATGCAGT
Source organism: Acidimicrobiia bacterium (assembly GCA_023264995.1). Lineage (GTDB taxonomy): Bacteria > Actinomycetota > Acidimicrobiia > Acidimicrobiales > AC-14 > CADCTB01. The sequence goes on from JAHFUR010000043.1 coordinate 26,899, forward strand.
TCCTCCTGAGCGTCTACTGCCAGGCTAGCAAGCCCTCTGACGTACCTCTGAAGGGGGAGGGGGTGAGGGAGCGCTCAGCGGGTGCCGGCGCGTGCCAACCGGCGCCGGTTGGAGGACACAACCTCGAACACCTCGATCTCATCGGGGTCGGCGGCGACGGGGCCGGTGCCGCCCGCAGCCGGGCGCCACACGTCGTCCGCGTCAGCGGCCGGCGCCGGCACCGACGGGGCGGCCGGGGCTTCGGTCTCGGCCTCGAGCGCCCAGGCGCCGGCGCCGACGAGCGTCGGCTCGTCAGCGGGGGCTGGCGGCGGTCTGGGGGCCACTCGCGGGGTCGGGACGGTACGGTCGACGGGGAGGTCTCGGTCGGCGCCGGACTTCACCCGCCGGCCCAGCAGGCGCAGGTGCAGGGCCAGCAGGAGCAGGACGAGCCCGCCCGCCACCGGGACCAGGGGGCGGCCGGTGGTGATGCTGACGATGGAGGCCGCCCCCCGGTTGGGCTGCGTGGCCTCGGCGTCACCCTCCTCCACATCGGCGCCCGGGGGCCGGGCACCGAAGGGCAGGGTGTTCTGGAACCCGGTATCGGGCGGCTCGGGCACGGTGATCGGGGGGAGGGCGACCGGCTTCGACCGGGACGACAGGAAGCCCGACAGGTCCACTCCGGCAGAGGTGCCCGGCTTCGCCGTGGTGGTGGGCGCGGGGCCGGCGGCGGGGGTGCCCGGTGCGGCCGGCGGGGCCACGGTGGAGCTGGTGGTGGTCGGCACCGGCACGGTGGCGGCCACCGCGGCCGAGGCCGCCGACTTGGCCTCGGACTTGTCGGTGCCGGTCGGGCCCTTGCGCACAGCGACGACGCGGTAGGAGTAGTCGCCGCCATTGAACGTGCTCGTGCTGGCGTCGGTGAAGGTCACCTTGGCGCCCGAGGCCGGCTGGGCCACCTTGCCGCTGACCGGCAGGAAGGTCGACCCGCCGGGGTCCTTGCGGAAGACGGCGTAGTACAGCATGTCGGGTTCGGTGTTGCGCGACCACGACAGCTCGACCGTGCGCCCGTCGGTGATCTTGGGCGGGTCGACGACCGGTGTGGCCGGGGCGACGCTGACGGCAAAGCTCTGCGACTTGGTCGACGCGTCGCCGGCCAGGAGCCCCTTGGGGGTGGCCACCACCTCGACGGTGTAGGGACCGTTCAGGGGCAGCGTGAACGTCTCCTTGTACGTGCAGGACGTCTTCCCGCTGCAACCCGCCGCCGTGACCGTCTTGCTGCCGATCGTCACCGTGACGGAGTCGAGCGTGGCCAGGGGGAGCCCCAGGGCCGGGTCGACGGCCGCGGTGCCGGTCACGACCACGGTGGCGGTGTCGAGGACGGCATCGGCCGCGGGCGCGGTGATGGTGACCGGGTCGGCGGCGAAGGCCGGCGCCGCCCAGAGGGTCAGGAGGGCAGCGACGGCACCCACCGCCGCCCCTCCGGTCCGCCGCCAGAGGCGGCGGCTCATGCGGCCTTCAGGTCCTTGACCCACGTGGCCCGGATGACGAGGCGCTGCGCCGCCGATCCCTTGGGATGGCACGTGGTGAGGGTGAGGGACCGTTCGCCGGTGGGGTCGATGACCGAGAGGTCGGTGGGGGCGACGACGAAGGGATCCTTGGCCACCTGGTAGACGCAGCCGCCGATCGGCGTGGTCAGCTCGATGGTGTCACCGGGCTTGAGCTGGTCGAGGTTGCCGAAGGGCCGCCCGTAGGTGGTGCGGTGACCGGCGATGGCGACGTTGCCCCCCTCACAGGGGAGGGGTGTCTGGGGGTAGTGGCCGGCGCCGGCCCGCAGGGCGCTGGGGGTCACGCCCTGGACGACGACGGTGTCGAGGCCCAGGGCGGCGATCTTGATCCTGGTCAGGCTGTCGCCCGTCTCGACCTTGCGCTCCTTGTAGGCCTGCTGGAGCTCGGGGCTGGCGATCTGGTCCTGGAGGCGCTCCTGGATGCGGTCGCGCCACATGTTGGTGGCGAAGGGGTACCCGACCAGGGCCACGCCTCCGAGAAGGAGCGCCACGGACAGGCCGGAGAGAGCGACGCGCAGCCACCGTTTGGTGCGCAGGAGGTCTATGAGCATGGGAACACCTTCGTCATGACCACGGGAAGGCTACCCCGGGTCGGTGCGATTACTGGCTCACCCGGTCGTTGGTACGGGCCGGCTGGGCGGCCACCAGGCGCCGGCGGATGCCGAGGGCCAGGACGAGCAGGCCGGCGCCGGTCATGGGCAGCCAGGGGTCCCCACCGGTCTTGGCCAGCGCCGGTGTGATCTGCGTGACGATCTGCTGCTGGCTGACCAGGCGAGCCTGGCCGCCGGCGCCGGTCTCGGCGTGGGCCAGCTCAAGGCCGATGCCGCCGTTGATGCCCTTGAGGAGCTGGACGCTCACGCCGTCGGCGTAGCTGGCCACGGCCCCGGTGGTGGGGTCGGTGGTCGTGCGGCCGCCGCCGAGGCTGATGGTGGTCTCGAGCGGGGTACCGGCCAGCAGGGTCAGCGGGGCGCCGAGGGTCAGGGGGATGTCGGTGAGCGTGCCACCGAGGAGGGGCAGGCCCAGGCGGACCCGCACGATGGCGGCGTCGAAGCTGGGCGTGCTCTTGGCGGTGCCCCGGTCGTAGGTCGAGACCGACTTGGCGTCGCCGACGATGATCGACACCAGCGGGGCGCCGCCGAGGGTGAGGCCGGGCAGCAGGTCGATCTGGGCGCCGGAGGCGGTGGCGGTGGCGGCGACGGCGCCGCCGGAGGGGGTGCCGGTGGTGGCCACGTTGGAGGTGGAGTCGCCCACCTTGATGTTGACCAGTGAGGTGGCCCGCTGGATGCCGGTGAGCAGGTTGTTCACCAGGCCGGAGACCGGGGCGACGGTGGACGTGCTGCCGAGGCCGAGGCTGCTCACGAGGGGGGCCAGGAGGCCGCTCACGCCGACGGTGTTGAGGACCGTGCCCACCGTCTGGTCGACGACCGGCAGGAGCTGGTTGAGCAGGGTGCGCAGCAGCTGGATCACCGGGTCGAGGATGCCGAGGGCGGCCAGGTTCACGCCGGCGACCGAGCCGTGGCCGAAGGCGGCGGGAGCGCCGGCGTTGGTGGTCACCCGCGACTCACCGCAGGCCAGCTCAACCGTGAGGAGGTTGGCGACCGGGAGGTTGAGGACGCAGGCCTTGGGCGGGTTGGCGCTCTGGTCGGGGAGGTTGACCTCGCTCGAGCTGACCGTGCCCGACGCCAGGGTCACGCCGGCGCCGGAGGCCTTGGCCAGCGGCGAGCTGTTCACCATGGCGCTGGACTGGCCGATGGTGAGCTTGGTGCCGAAGACGTTGAGGTCCAGGCCACGCGCCGCGGCGGTGGCGATGAAGCTCTCCTTCTGGGTCTCCACCGACACCGTGTCCGCCGATGCCGGCAGAGCCAGCACCGCGGCCATGATCAAGCCGGACAGAGCGATTGCTCCGAGACGTTGCACCGTGCGCATGTGTCAAAACCCCTCTTCGTGTCGTGATGCGTGCGCCTCCCGTGGTGGCGCGGGCACATCACGGCTTCCCCGGTAAATGCCTTGTGCAAGTAGCTACCAGAGAAACAGGGGTCAGGTCCAGAGAAACGGCCAATTTTCTTGCTCTCCAAAGCCGCACCCTCACGCTGAGTGAGATTCTGGCCCTATTGACCTACCGCTCCACTCGCATGGTGGCGGACGCCCGAAGTGTGAGGTCGCCGACCGCGGCGCCAATGATCGGCACGCCCGTCGAGGCGCGGTAGGTCACCTCCACCCGCACCCGGCTCCCCGCCGCGCCCCGGCCGGAGGCGGACACCGTGAGCCGCGAGCCGTCCAGGTCGGCACTGGCCAGGGCGGCGCGCCGCGGGGCGTCCGGGCTCGGGTCGACGGCTGCCTCCCTCGCCGCCTCCCGTGCCGCGTGCACGACCAGGATCTGGTCGCGCACCAGCAGCCCGAGCTGGACGACGGCGAGCAGGAGGACGGCGACGAGGGGGAGGACGAGGGCCAGTTCCACCGAGGCCTGGCCCCCGTCCCCCCGTGCCCGTCTCACGCGTCGGCCCTCACTTGACCTTGTCGGTGATGGCCCCCATGACGGCGTCGAGCAGCTTGCCGATGAGGTTGGTCTTGGTGGCCCAGGCCACGATGAGCAGGGCGACCGCGGCCGCCCCGAGCAGGACCAGGGCGTACTCGGCCGAGGCCTGGCCCCGTTCGTCGTGCCGCGGCCGGGTGGCCAGGTAGGTGAGGTAGGTGGACAGATGGACGTAGAGGGCGAGCATCAGGTGCTCCCTCCTTCCGTGCGAGGTGCTCACAGGCGCAGCGACCGAACGGCGCTGGCGATCAAAGGGGCCACGGTGAGCAGCCCGAAGGCGGGGAGTGTGCAGCTGACGAGGGGGAAGAGGAGCTTGACGGGGACCTTGCGGGCCGCTTCCTCGGCCCGCCGCCGGCGGTCGGCCCGGACCTCGTGGGCCAACCGCTCGAGCCCGTCGCCGAGCGGCGCGCCGTAGCGCTCCGAGGCAATGAGGGCGGCGACGAGGGGCCGGGTGGCTTCGCCGGCCCGGGCCGGGATGTCGTCGAGGGCATCGGCCAGCCGGCGCCCCAGGTCGGCCGCCTGGCCGGCGCGAGCCAGCTCGGCACCGAGCGGGCCTGGGGACCGGCGGGCCACGGCGGCGACGGCCAGCCGCACGGTGAGCCCGGCACCCACGGCCAGGACCAAGAGGTCGACCACGTCGGGGAGGTCGGCGGTGATGGCGACCAGGTACCGGCGGTGGCGCCGCCGGGCGGCCAGGGCGGGGAAGGCCCAGGCCACCAGCCCGGCGGGGGCGGCGAGCGCGGGCAGGA
>JAHFUR010000071.1 GCA_023264995.1 Acidimicrobiia bacterium
CGCCGCCGCACCCGCGGGCCCGGGGGCCTTTCGGCTGCGGCGCGCCCGGCCGGGCTCGCTCGCAACGTCGACCGCCGGCGCCTTGCCCCCCCGACGAGGCCGGGACGGCGCCAACGGCGGCTCCTCGACGACCGGGGCCGCAAGCTCGACGACGGGCTCCACGGCGACGGCAGCCGCCTTGCGCCCCCGGCGGGGCCGGGGCGGCGCCACCGGGTCTGTGGGCGCCGGCTCGACGGCGACGACCTCGGGCGCGGCGGCCTTGCGCCCCCGGCGCGACCGGGACTTCGACGGCGCCGACGCATCGGCCGGGTCGTCGCTGACGTGGTGGGCGCTGGCGTCGATCTCGGCCTCGACGGTTTCCTCGGTGGGCGCACCGGCCACCTTGGCCAGGCCCGGCAGGGCCAGCTCGATGCCCCGGCGGGGCGGGTCGAGGGCCTGGATCACGAACATGCGGACCTCGCCCTTGGCGAGGACCTCCTTGGCACTGCGGGGCGGCGGGTCGGCCAGGCCGGACACCGGCGCGTAGCAGCGGGCCCCGCCGGCGATCACAAAGGCGCCGTGGGAGGTGAAGCCCTCGACGGTGCCCTCGACCTCGGTGCCCAGGGGGTGGTCGGCGATGAAGGTGATGAAGGGCAGTGGCTCGTTGATGGCCTCCGGCGCCGGCATCCCCTCGCCACCACCCGAGCGCCCCCGCCGGCGGCTGCTCCGCCGGGCCGTCTTGGGCTCGTCGGGAGCGATGGCCTCGGCCGTGGCCTCGGCGATGGCCGACGACGTGGGCCGGGGCGCAGCGACGGTGGCCGTGCGCTTGCGGGCCCGGTCGGCGTCACGGGTGGCCACCCGGCTCTTCGGGCCGCGCACCGGCGTGCGGGGGGTGAAGATCCAACCCACTCCCGGGACGGGCTTGCCACCCACCAACCGGCCCTCCTCGAAGAGCCAGAGGTACTCGCCGTGGAACTCCTGGAACGAGTCGTTCGACAGCACGTCGGCGCCGATCCGGTCGGCGATGCGCAGCAAGAAGCCGTCGCCCCGCCCGATGGCCCCGGCCGGCGGCGACACGATCTCGCCCGCCTCCTCGGCCTCCTCGAACACCTTGCGCTCCGACTCGTCGATCCGGTAGCCGAAGGACGCGTCGACGACCACGATGATCTCGTCGCCCGGCCGTTCGGAGTGGAAGGCACGTACCGCCTCGTCGAGCTGGGCCAGGCTGGGGGTGTTGCGGCCCTCGGTGGCCAGGTTCGACCCGTCGACGACGACGCGACGGCCTGGGTTCGGACGCGATGCGCCGGCGGAAGACATATCGTGATCAGTCAAGCATTCCGCACGGTGCGAACGTGCGATCCTGCCGGCTAGAGGCCGTCGAACGCTCCGGTGAGCAGGTCGGCCTGCTCTTGGACGTGCACCGTGTGGCTGCCCGAGGCCGGGCTGGCCGACTCCGGCCGGCTGACGTGGCGGAGCGTGTAGTCCGGGCGGAGGAGCCGGTGGAAACGCCGGTGCACGAAGGTCCACGCGCCCATGTTCTCCGGCTCCTCCTGCAGCCAGACGACCTCGCGGGCCGCCGGGTAGCGCGACATGGTGTCGAGCACCGTCATCTCCGGCCACGGGTGGAGCTGCTCGATGCGGACGACGGCGGCGGGCAGGCCGTGCTCGTCGCGGTGGGCCATGGCGTCGTAGGCCACCTTCCCCGACGCCAGCACGACGCGGACCACGCCGGCCGGGTCGAGCACGCCGGGGTCGTCGAGCACCTCCCGGAACCGGCCGGCCGTCAGCTCCTCGACCCGTGACCGGGCGTGGCGGGCCCGCAGCAGCGACTTGGGGGTCAGGACCACGAGGGGGCGGCGGAGGGGGCGGCGGACCTGGCGGCGGAGCAGGTGGAAGTACTGCGCCGCCGTGGTGGCGTTGACCACCTGCAGGTTGTCGCCGGCACACAGGGTGAGGAAGCGCTCGAGGCGGGCCGACGAGTGCTCGGGGCCCTGCCCCTCGTACCCGTGGGGAAGGAGCAGGACCAGGCCCGAGGCCTGGCCCCACTTCCCGTGGCCGGCGGTGATGAACTGGTCGATGATCACCTGGGCCCCGTTGGCGAAGTCGCCGAACTGGGCCTCCCAGGCCACCAGCGCCTCGGTGTGCACGGTGCTGTACCCGTACTCGAAACCCAGCGCCGCATACTCCGAGAGCAGCGAGTCGTACAGCCACAGCTTGCCGCCGCCGGCGTCGGACAACCCCGAGAGGGGGAGCCACTCGGCGCCGGTCTCGTGGTCCACGAGGACCTGGTGGCGCTGGGAGAACGTGCCCCGGCGGGAGTCCTGGCCCGACAGGCGCACGTCGGTGCCCTCGGCCAGCAACGACCCGAAGGCCAGCGCTTCGGCCATCGACCAGTCGACCAGGCCCTCGTCGTAGAGCTGGTGGCGGGCGGCGAGGATCTGGGCCAGCTTCGGGTGGACGGTGAAGCCGGGCGGCGGGTCGTCCATCGCCGCCTCCACCCGGTCGAGCAGGGCGCGGTCGACGCCGGTCTCGACGGTCAGGAGCGACGGCGGGCCCGGGAGCGGGGCCGGCTCCGGGGCGGGCGCCGGCGACGGCGGGGCCGAGTTGCGGGTCTCCTCCAGGGCCACTTGCATGCGGGCCAGGAAGTCGTCGAGGGCGCGCTCGGCCTCGTCGAGGGTGATGTCGCCCCGCCGCACCAGGGTCTCGGTGTAGAGCTTGCGCACGGAGCGGCGGGCCAGGATGCGCCGGTACATCAGAGGCTGGGTGTAGGACGGGTCGTCGCCTTCGTTGTGGCCATGGCGGCGGTAGCACACCATGTCGATGACCACGTCCTTGTGGAACCGCTGGCGGAACCCGAAGGCCAGGCGGGCCACCCGCACGACGGCCTCGGGGTCGTCGCCGTTGACGTGGAAGATCGGGGCCTGGACCATCTTGGCCACGTCGGTGGGGTACACCGACGAGCGGGCCTCCTCCGGCGCGGTCGTGAACCCGAGCTGGTTGTTGACCACCACGTGGATGGCCCCGCCGATGCGGTACCCCCGCAGGGCGGACAGATTGAGGGTCTCGGCCACCACGCCCTGGCCGGCGAACGCGGCGTCGCCATGGATGATGACGGCCAGGGCCGGGAACGCCGCCGGGTCGTCGATGAGGTCCTGGCGGGCCCGGACCATCCCTTCGACGACTGGGTCGACGGCCTCCAGGTGCGACGGGTTGGAGGCCAGGGTCACGGGCATGGTGGTCCCCGACCGGCCGGTGAACTTGCCGGAGGCGCCCAGGTGGTACTTGACGTCCCCGGTGCCCTGGGTGCTCGCCGGGTCAAGGTCGCCCTCGAACTCCCGGAAGATCTGGCGGAACGACTTGCCCACGATGTTGGCCAGCACGTTGAGCCGGCCGCGGTGGGCCATGCCCAGGACGGCCTCCTGGTAGCCGGCGACGGCGGCCGAGTCGAGGAGCTCGTCGACGAGGGGGATCAGGCTCTCGGCCCCTTCGAGGCCGAAGCGCTTGTGGCCGATGTACTTCGTGTGGAGGAAGCGCTCGAAGGCCTCGGCCGCGTTGAGGCGGTCGAGGACGTGGAGCTGCTCGGCCGTGCTGAGCACGGCGGCCTCGCCCTCCACCTGCTGCTGGATCCACTGCTTCTGGTCCGGTTCCTGAATGTGCATGTACTCCACGCCGATGCGCCGGCAGTAGGCGTCGCGCAGCACACCGAGGAGGTCGCCGAGGGTCATCACCTGGCGGCCGGCCACCCCGTCGACGAAGAACTCCCGCTCGAGGTCCCAGATGGACAGTCCGTAGGTGGCGGGGTCGAGCTCGGGGTGGGTGAACGGGGGCTTCCACGACAGGGGGTCGAGGTCGGCGATCAGGTGGCCCCGCACCCGGTACATGTTCATCAGGGTCTGGACGTGGACCTGCTTCTCCCGCTGGACCGCGGGGTCGAGCGGGTTCGAGTCCCGCCGCCAGCGGACCGGCTCGTACGGCACGCCCAGAGAGCGGAAGACGTCGTCGTAGAAGCCGTCGGCCCCCAGGAGGAGCTGCTCGACCCGCTGGAGGTAGAGCCCCGACTCCGCCCCCTGCACCACCCGGTGGTCGTAGGTCGAGGTGAGGGTCAGGACCTTGGAGACGCCCAGCTGGGCCATCACCTGGGGGTCGGCGCCGGCGTACTCGGCCGGCCAGCCCAGGGCGCCCACGCCGACGATCACGCTCTGGCCGGGCATCAGCCGCGGGACCGACGAGACGGTGCCCAGCGTGCCCGGGTTGGTGAGGGTCATGGTGACGCCGGCGAAGTCGTCGGGGCCGATCCTGTTGTTGCGGACCCGGCGGACGACGTCCTCGTACGCGGCGTGGAAGGCGGCGAAGTCCAGCGAGCCGACCGCCCGGATGCACGGCACGAGGAGGGTGCGCGACCCGTCGGCCTTGGCCACGTCGATGGCCAGGCCCAGGCCCACCGGCTCGGCCCGCGCCACCCCGCCGGCGCCGTCGCCCTCGACGTAGACCGAGCGCATCGCCGGCACCGCCTCGAGGGCCCGGACGACGGCGTGGCCGATCAGGTGGGTGAAACTGACCTTGCTGCCGCCGACCCGGGCCAGGTGGCCGTTGAGGACCCGGCGGTTGACCTCGAGCAGCCGGGCTGGCACCACCCGGGCGCTCGTGGCCGTCGGCACGCCCAGGCTGGACTCCATGTTGGCCGCCAGACGAGCCGCCGCTCCCCGCAGGGGTGTGGCCGTGGTGGCCGCCGGCGAGGGGGCCGGTGCCGGCGGGGCGGCGGCCGGCGCCACCGCCACCACCTCGGGCCGGTAGTCGGCGAAGAAGTCGCGCCAGCTCTCGGTGACCGAGGACGGGTCGGCGCGGTACTGGTCGTACATCTCGTCGACCAGCCAGGCGTTGGGCCCGAAGCTCGCCCCCCGCTCCTCAGCCATCGCCGTGGAGTCTACCGGCACCCCCCTTCCGGCCCGACCAGGTACGCTCTGCCCACATGCCGGGCGTAGTCACTGCCGGCCGCCTGGTGGACGACCGGTACCAGCTTGTCGAAGTGCTCGACGAGGGTGGGATGGGGATCCTGTGGCGAGCCGAGGATCTCATCTCCGAGCGGTACGTCACCGTCAAGGAGCTCCGTTTCCCTGACCCGCTGGACCATATGCAACGGCGGGCCCTGGCCGCCCGAGTCCGCCGCGAGGCTCGGGCCATGGCCGCCGTCGACCACCCCGGCCTGGCCCGGATCGTCGACGTGGTCGACGACGGTGACCGGCCCTGGGTGGTCACCGAGCTCATCGACGCCCCCACCCTCGAGAAGGTCGTCCGCCGCGACGGCCCCCTCGACCCCGAGCACGCCGCCCTCCTTGGCATCCGGCTCCTCGAGGTCCTCGATGCCGCCATCGAGCAGGACATGGTCCATCGGTTCCTCCAGCCCTCCCGGGTCTACATGGACCCGTTCGGCCCGGTCCGCCTGACCGACTTCGGGATCGCCTCGCTGATCGGCGACCCCACGGTGGCCCGGTCCGGAGCGGTGGGCAGCGTGTCGTACATGGCGCCCGAGCAGGCCGGCACCCCTGAGGCCGACATCTGGTCGCTCGGCGCGGTGCTCTACTTCGCCGTCGAAGGCGTGGCCCCCTTCGACGGGCCTGACTCCGCCGCCATCCTCGAGGCTGTGGCCGGGCGGCCCGCCCGCCGGGCCGTCAACGCCGGCTCGCTCACCCGCGTGCTCGAGCTGACCCTGCAGAAGGACCCCTCCGAACGGCCGTCCAGCGACGAGCTCCGGGCCCTGCTCGACGTGGCCGCCGGCCCGCTCGCCCCGCAGCCCGAGGCCGAGCCCGCGCCGGCGCCGGCGCCCGAGCTGGCGAGCGACACCTTCGTCTGGGCCGACGAGGCCGGCGCCGCCCCGGATCTGGACGAGCCCATCGAGCTCGACCTGAGCGCCGGCGAGGCCGAGGCGGTCGCCGACGAGCCCGTGGCGGCAACTGAGCCCGAGGACGAACGGCCTGTCCCCCAGCTCCCGGCCCGCGTGGCCCTGGCCCGCATGTTCTCCCCCGAGCCGGGCAGCCCGCCCGCCTACTTCACGCTGGAACAGGAGCACCGCGAGCCGGCGCCGCCGTGGCCCGTACCGCGCCGCCAGAGCGTCGCCACCCTCGCCATCTGCGGGGCAGTGATGCTGGTGATGGTCGCCATCCTCCTCACCAACGGGCGCGACATCTTCACCCGGGGCGGGCGGACGGCGCGGATCATCTCCTCGGTGAAGTGGTCCCAGTACACCGACCCGGCCACCGGCTTCCGCATCGACTACCCGTCGGACTGGCGGGTGAGCCGTGAGGGCCAGTACACCGACTTCCGCCACCCCGACTCGGCCGCCGCCCTGCGGGTCGTCGTGCAGGACTCGAACAACCGGTCGCCCGAGGCCGCCTGGCAGGACCTGGAGAAGCGCTTCCGCCTGGAGCAGCAGGGCTACAGCCGGATCCGGCTCGAGCCCACCGAGTTCCGCGACCTGAGCGCCGCCGAGTGGGAGTTCACGTACAGCAAGCTGAACATCCAGCTCCACAACCTCGACCTCGGCGTGGTCACCGGCACCAAGGCCTTCACCCTCAACTTCGAGGCCCGGTCCACCAACTGGTCGGCCGTGCAGCCGTTCATGGAACGGTTCGAGTCGTCGTTCCGGCCCCCGGAAACCTAGGCCTGCGGACCGCCATCGGGTGCCGGCGCTCGGCGCTGCGGGCCACCCGGAACGAAGAAGTCGGGGCTGGGGTGCACGGCGGACGCACCCCGAGCCCCGACGCCCAGAACTTGGCAGATCCCCGTCGGGCCGTCAAGTCAGCCGGGCGGAATGACTCAACTGATCGGGCGACGCTGCCGATAGGTCGAACATGACGGTCCAGAGCATCTTCACCAGCCGGGCGGTGACGCGCCTCATCGAAGCCGGCAACACGGCGACGTGCGCCGTCTGCCGGTTACCGGTCAAGTTCCGCGCCAAGAGCAAGCTCCAGCAGGTGATCGCCAACGTGTACAACGACGGCGTGTGGGAGCGGGTGGAGCACTACCACGTCGACTGCTACGAGAACGCCAGCCGCCCGTACGGGCCGGCCTCGTAAGACCCGGGCCCGGCCCTTAGGGGCCGCGATGTAATTACATGAGCGGAAGGCCGCCCAGGCTGTAGTTCCAATCACCGTGCCAGGCGTTGGGGTGGAGCGCTATGGCGGCCAGATCTGCGTCGCTCACCTTCACCCCG
>JAHFUR010000011.1 GCA_023264995.1 Acidimicrobiia bacterium
ACATGAGCTTGTGGAGAGCCGGATGCGGTGGAAGTCGCACGTCCGGTTCGGAGGACGGGCCGAGGAGACGGACCGGCTGAAAGGCCAGCACCGCGCCTCGGTCCGATCCGACCATACCTGCGTTGCACTGCTCATCGCCAAGGGTGCGCAGCAGTACGAGGTCATGGAGCACCTCGGCCACACCAACATCCAGACGACGATCAACACCTACGGGCACCTGTTCCCGAACGTCCGCGAGCGCATCCGCGTGGCCCTCGAAGACACCTGGGACGAGGGTCACCGTTCTGCTGGCTGAATGTTCCCGCGGCCTGTACGCGGCCTGGGCCTCCGGGCGGCCTACCGGCCACAACCCGGAAAGTGCCCCTGACCTGCGGTTTTGAGGGTGGGCCGTAAGGGATTTGAACCCCTGACCCCCTGCGCGTCATGCAGGTGCTCTGCCAACTGAGCTAACGGCCCTCGGCCAGGACACTACCGCGAGTCGGCAGGGCCAACGTCGACCGGGGCGAAGCCCTGGCGCAGGGTGTTCTCGCTCACGGCCCGGGGCTCGACGAACTGGAGGAGGTAGTCGGGGCCGCCGGCCTTGGACCCGACGCCCGACAGACCGAAGCCGCCGAACGGCTGGCGGCCGACGACGGCGCCCGTGATGGAGCGGTTGATGTAGACGTTGCCGGCCCGCAGTTCCGCCGTCGCCTGGCGGATGTGCGCCGGCGACCGGGAGACCAGCCCGGCAGTCAGGGCGTAGTCGGTGTCGTTGGCGAGGGCGAGGGCCTCGTCGAAGGACGCGGCCCGGAAGACGCTCAGCACCGGCCCGAAGATCTCCTCGGTTGCCAGCCGGCCGCCGGGGCGGACGCCGGCGACGATCGTCGGCCCGACGAAGTAGCCGCTGGCGGGCAGGTCGTCCATCGCCAGCACCACCTCGCCCTCTGTCGGCGCCAGCTCGACATACGACCGCACCCGGGCGTGGGCCTCGGCGTCGATGAGTGGCCCGACGTCGACGGTCATGTCACGGGGGTGGCCGACGCGCAGGAGCCGGGTGGCGCCGACCAGACGGTAGACCAGGTCCTCGTACACCTCGTCGAGCACGATCAGGCGGGAGCACGCCGAGCACTTCTGGCCGGCGTACCCGAAGGCAGATCCGACGGCGATCGGGATGGCCTGGTCGAGGTCGGCGTCGGCATCGACGATCAGGGCGTTCTTGCCCCCCATCTCGGCGATCACCCGCTTCACGTGACGCTGGCCGGCCCGGGCCCTGCCCGCCGCCTCGACGATCCCGAGGCCGACGGGCTTCGACCCGGTAAAGGCCACGAAGGAGACGTCGGGGTGCTCGACGAGGTAGGCGCCGACCTCCTCGCCCAGCCCGGGAAGGAAGCCGAGGACGCCCGCTGGCAGCCCGCTGGCGACGAGCGCGTCCACCAGCCGGGCAGCCACCGCCGGCGTCTGCTCGGCCGGCTTGAACAGCACCGCGTTACCGGTGACCAGGGCGGCGGCCACCATCCCGGTCGAGATGGCGAGGGGGAAGTTCCACGGGGCGATGACCACGCCGATCCCTCGTGCGTGGTAGCTGAGCCGGTTGCGCTCGCCGGGAGGTGACTGCACAACCCCGCCGGCATCGAGACGGATGGCCTCCCGCCCGTAGTACTCGCAGAAGTCGATGGCCTCGCACACGTCGGCGTCGGCGTCCCGCCAGGGCTTCCCGGCCTCGAACACCTCGAGGGCGGCGAGCTCGTGGCGCCGGCGGCGCATCCAGTCTGCGGCTCCGAACAGGACGGCGGCCCGTTCGACGACCGGCGCCCGGCGCCATGCCGGCCACGCCTTCCGGGCCGCATCAAGCGCCTCGTCGGCCTCGGCCGGGCCGCACCGGGCCGACCGGGCCACGACGGTCGACGGGTCGGCCGGGTCGCAGGACTCGATGGCGCCGGCAGTCGTCACGGCCCGGCCGCCGATGTGGGCGGGCACCGTGATCGCCGCGGCACCGCGGGCGCCGAACCCGTTGACGGCGGCGGCCATCCCGGCGCGGGCCGATCCCCTGCGCCACTCCCCTGCCGGCTCGGGGTCGTACCTGCCGGGGCCGGCGGGGTTGGTGGGCACCCGGTGGGCGGCCGGAGCAGGGCCGGGGAGCACGTCGACCGCCGGCGGGGCCAGGAGGGCATCGAGGTCTTGGCCCTCGACGAACCGCCGGCGCACGAAGCTCTCATTGGCCGTGTTCTCGAGGAGCCGGCGGACCAGGTAGGCCATGCCCGGCACCAGCTCCCCCACCGGGCAGTAGACCCGGAGCCGTAGTCCGACCTTGCGGACGGCGGAGTGGAGGGGCTCGGCCATCCCGTAGAGGAGCTGGATCTCGTAGCCATTGTCGGGGATCCCAACGGACCGGGCGTACTCGACCGCGTAGGCCAGGGAACGCAGGTTGTGGGTACCGAAGGCGGCGCGCACGGTGCCGTGGTTGTCGTGGAGCAGGCGGGCGCACCGTTCGTAGTTGGCGTCGGTCTGGACCTTGTCAGCGAAGACGGGAACGGCCCACCCCTCCGCCTCGGACTGGACCGTCTCGGTGTCCCAGTACGCCCCCTTCACCAGGCGGACGGTGACCGGGCGGGTGCGCCCCGCGGCCCAGGCGATGAGGTCGGCCAAGTCGTCGCGGGCGTCCCTGAGGTAGGCCTGGACCACGATGCCGGCATCCAGCCCGGCCAGCTCCGGCTCGTCGAGGAGATCGCGGAACAGCTGCAGGGTGAGATCCTTGACCTCGTAGTGCTCGGCGTCGAAGTGGACGTAGGCGCCGGCGGCCATGGCCTGGGCCAGCAGGGGCCGGAGCCGGGCCTTGGCGCCGGCCAGCCCGTCGGCCCGGGTCAGGGGCCCGTAGCGGGTGGCCAGGGCGGTCGGCTTGACGCTGACGTTGACCCGGGGCAGCGGTCCCAGGTCGTCGGCCTCGAGCAACGGGTCGGCGGACCACGCCGGCGCCGCCGTCACCAGGGTGCGCAGGAGGTCGCCGACCCGGGCCGCGTAGCGGTCGGCGTCGGCTTCGGTGAGGGTCTTCTCCCCCAACAGGTCGACGGTCGACGCCCGGCCTTTGGCCCACAGCCGGCCCAGGCCGGGGACCGCCTCGGCCGGGCTCTGGCCGACGATGAACTGCTCGGCCACCCGGGAGATGCCCCGGCGGGCCAAGCCGGCCGCCGCCGCCTTGCCCATCGGCACGTGATCGGCCAGGTCGAGGCCCAGGTCGAGGAGCCGGGGGACGTCGGCGCCGCCGTGGAGGTACTCGTCGAGGTGGCGGACGACGTCGTCGTCGTCCGTCGTCGCCGGGAACACGTCGACGAACCGGAAGAGCTGGGTCTTGAACGAGGGGTGCGACATGGCCCACTCGAGCATCCGTTCGCTCCACCACGATGACGACACGATGCCGGTGCGCTCCTCGCCGCCCAGCTCGGCCAGGCGCCGGGCGAGTGCGGCCGCGGCCGTGTCGATCGTCGTTGCCATCACCCCTGACGTTACGGCGGTCCCCGACTGAGTGACTCGCGCATCTATTTGGGTCATGGACATAGATGTGATCGTCGACTACCGTCCGTTGCGCACCGTTTGCCCACCATCCCAGGCCACCGATCCGGGGGGATCCCATCCACGCCTGCCGACGTGCTCCCGCGCGCGCACTGCATCTGGTCGCCCTATCGGCGACCGTCCTGGCCGCCTCCGCCCATGGTGGGGCCTGGGCCGCCGACGCCGGCGCCACGGCTGTGGAGCCGGGCTGGGCCCTGCCCAGCGTGCGCATTGAGGCGCTGGGGCCGGCGGGGATCACCTTGGCCGGGAACGGGACCTACCGGGGGACGGTCGAGGTGCGGCGCAACGGCGGCGCCGTCGCCGTCGTCAACCATCTCGCCCTCGAGGACTACGTGCGGGGCATCGACGAGGTGCCGCCCTCATGGCCGGCCGCCGCCCTCCAGGCCCAGGCCATCGCGGCGCGGACCTACGCCGCCAATACGGCGCTGAGCGGTGACGCCCGGTGGCAGGCCGTCGGCGCCGACATCTGCGCCACCTCAACGTGCCAGGTCTACCGCGGCCTCGACGCCGAGGCCCGGGCCGAGGGGCTCGGCTGGCTGCCGGCGGTCGAGGCCACGGCCGGCCGGGCCCTCCTCGCCGGGGGGCGCCCCATCCGGGCCAGCTACTCCTCCACCGCGAACGGCCCGCTGGCCATGAGCCAGAACGGCGCATTGGCCATGGCCAACGAGGGTCGCACCGCCGGCGACATCCTCCAGACCTACTACGGCGTGCGCCCGACGCTGGCTCCCGACCGCCTGCCGGCTGGGATCCGGGTGGCCCTGGCCACCAGCGCGGCCAGTGCCAGGATCTCCTCCGCCGGCGGCCTCCTCCGCATCGTGGACGCCGCCGGCGTCGAGCTGGCCCGGTCGGCGGGCGAGTGGCGGTTCGTGGCCGGCGGCCGAGGAATCCAGGTCTTCCCACCGGCGTCTTGGACCAGTGCCTCCACCGCCGCGCCGGCGCCCCTCCCTGCGGTCCCCCCCGTCCCAGACCAGCCCCAACCCGGCCCGGTGCTGGCTGTCACCCCGCCCCGCCGGGCACCGGTGTGGCCCGCAGTCGGCGTCGGGCTGGCCGCGCTGGTCGGGGCGGGAGCGGCCTCCGTGGCCGTCTGCCGCCGGCGCCGAGCTGTCGCGGGTTAGGGCCCGACCGGGGGTGGCGGGCGGTCACAAGGCGGGCGAGGACGGCGCCGGCCAGGGACGATCCTGGCCAGGCCCCCGGCGATGCCGGCGACGTTGTGGGCCGCCACGCGGTGGAGCGCGTAACGGGCCCGGTGCTCGGGCTGGTTGCTGGCCAGCGGCGAGTAGCGGTCGATGTGGGCCGACACCTTGTTGCCCTTCCCCACGGTGATGTGCAGGCTGTGGGTGGGCGAAACCTCCCGCAGGGAGACCCGGCCCAGGTGGAAGATGGCGCCCAGGCGGGTGTCGCGCCGGAACCGGCCGCTCCCCTCCAACTCGCGCAGCAGGGCGTCGGGGTCGTCCGTCGTGAAGTGGTGGGCCGCGCCCCGTCGGGCCGGCGGGCGATCAGGCTCGACGGGCGACTCCAGCCCGAGCTCGGCCAGGCGGTGGGGCACGGGTGCGGCGCCGGGCGCGGTCGGCCGCCGGGTGGCGGGGCGGACGTCGTGCACCCGCCATCCCCTCCGCTCGGCCACCCTGCGGAGCTGGCGGTCGGGGTTGACGACCTCGGCGTTCCCGACCAGCTCCAAGAGGGGCAAGTCGTTGATCGAGTCCGAGTAGGCCACCGACGCGGACAGGTCGATGCCGGTGCGGGTGGCATGGGCTTCGACCGCGCCGGCCTTGGCCTCGCCCTGGAGGACGGTGCCGGTGAGGCGGCCGCTGTAGCGCTCCTCGTCATCGACCTCGGCGGTCGTTCCCAGCCCCCCGGTCATGCCCAGGCCCTGGGCCACGATCTCGGCCAGCTCCGCCGGCGCCGCGGTGGCCACGAACGTCAGGGCGCCGGCGGCCCGGTGGGCGTCGATGAGCTCGGCCAGGTCGGGGTACACCTGCGGCATGATGCGCTCGTCGGCGATCTCACGGGCCAACGCCCGCAGCTCCGGCCGGTGCCGGCCGGCCACGAAGGACAGAGCGGCCTCCTGCGAGGTCCGCACCTGCGGCCGACCAGCGGGGCCGGTACGAGACACCAGCCGCTTCCAGGCGAAGCCGGCCAGGTCGGCCCGGCCATAGAAGTGACGGGACTGCAGGCCCTTGGCCAGCAGGTACAGGCTCGACCCGGGGATCAGGGTGTCGAGCCCGAAGAAGGCGGCGCGGTAGGGAGTGGGTTGGGGTGGAGGCGGTCCGGGTTCGGGCGCGCCGAAGGCGGCAGGCATACGGGAGGGTCCTTTCGGAAAGGTGCGAGGTGGCGTGGCCCGCGCCTCCCTCGGTACGGGGAGTGGCGGCTGGACCGTTGTCAGTGGCTCTACGTCGACCTTAGCAGCGCTCGTCCCAGTTCGTGATCCATTTCACAAGCTCGCCCGCCAGTGTTCAAGCGCCGTTCACGTCAACCAGCGCGTAGGTCGGCGGGCGCCCCTCGGCCTCGGCGCCGCAGCTCAGCGGCCGGGCGTCGGCCGCGGCGGCGATCGCCACCCGGACCACCCAGGACCGCCGGCCCGGCCCCGAGAAGCGGACCTCCACCAGTCCCCCGGCGGTGCGGGCGACCGCGTCGACCACGAGGTCGTCGATGCCGGACAACGCCTCGCGCTCACGGAGGAAGTGCTCGGCCGCCTGGGCCGCGAACGGCTCGCCGGCCCGGCCGCGGTAGTGGTCCAGGCTGACCTCGCCTCGCTCGTAGGCGGCGACGACCCGGACCGCGTCGGCCGGCAGCAGGCGCCCGTAGTAGAGCCCGTGGGGCAGGCACACCAGGTTGCCGGCAAAGCGGTCGCCGCCGAAGTGCGACGACTCCCACACCGCGCCGTCGCCCCGGGCCTGCAGCGCCCGGGCCACAGGGCGGCCGAGGTTGGCACAGCACGGGTCGTGGCGGCCGTTCGTGCAGACCAGGTAGAGCGGCGCCTCGCGCCGAGATCCGAAGCCGACGGGCTCGCCGCCGCGTAGCGGGGAGAAGTCGACGTCGAGAAGCTCGGCCACGTCGGCGAGCACCCGCTCCTCGACCCAGCGCCGGCGCCGGCCGGAATGGACGACAAAGCACTGCCGGGACCCATCGGCCGGACGGACTGGCCGGCGGACCAACAGCACCCGGAACCGGTGCCGGCGGGCGGCAGCCGCCAGTCCCTGGGCCACGTGGGCCGGCAACCCGCTGTCGGTCAGCGCCGCCGGCCCCCAGGCGCCGGGGTGCTCGACCAGGACCCAGTTCCGCACCACCGACGCCGTGGCCCGGAGCGGCTCCCCGCACGCCAGGGACACGGCAGAGCACGTCGGTTCAGCCACCCGGCTCCACGACCTCCAGCACGCCCTCGACCACCAGCCGGCGGCCCAGGACCAGGCGGCTCGGCTCGTCCAGCAGGTCGCCAAGGTCGCCCAGCCGCAGCTCCTGGGCGCCGTTGATGCGCCGGAGGGCCGGAGCCAGCGCCGCCGGCATGTCGAGCTCCCGCCCGCCGCCCAGGACGGCGGTGAGCCTGCTCCCCCCAGCCACCAGGTGGCACACGGCGCCCTCACGCCGGCGCAGGACCGTGGCGTCATCGAGCCGCTCGGCCAACGCCTGCTGGCGGAGCTGGCCGGACAGGACCGGTGCCCGCCCGGCGAAGAAGCGCCGGGCGGCGACGGCGGCCACCTCGGCTGCGTCGACGCCGGCGAGCCACGCCCGGAGCCGGCCCAGAGCCTCGTCGACCCCACCGGCAAGGGCCACCGGGTCCCCGGTCCACCCGGCGGGGAGCGATCGGCGCAGCTCGGGTTCGCCGGCCATGCCGGCCACCACGTCGCGCAGCACGTCGTGCCACGTCGTGGTGACCACCCCGATGGTGAGGTGCGCCGACATGGCCTCCTGGGCCCGGGCCGAGTGCAGGAAGCCCCGCGGGACGTACAGGCAGTCGCCGGCCTGCAGCTCCACCGACAGGAGCACGGGGCCGGCGTCGGCGGCGTCGCCCTTCCAGGGCTGGGACGGCAACGGGTCGACGAGCACCGGCGCGTGGACCGACCACGCTTTGGTGCCGGCCAGCTGGAGCACGAACACGTCGTGGGTGTCGTAGTGGACGCCGAGGCCGCGGGCGCCGGCCGGCGTGACGTACCCGTTGGCCTGGACGCTGTGCGAGAGCTCCAGCTCCAGGGCCCGGCAGAAACGCGTGAGGGGCGGGTGCGAGCGCTGGAGCCCCTGGAGGACGATCGTGGCGCCGGCCCGGACTTCTTCGAAGATCCGGGCCGCATCAGCGAGGCCGGCGACCGGCTGGCTCCCGACCGTGGCCGTGCGTGTGTACCGGGCGGGGTCGAGAGGCGCGCCGTCCCGAACCAGGCGGAAGGTCGGCAGCCGGGGCGACGAGGTGACGAACTGGTCGACGTCGGCGAGGGAGAACAGGTCGGCGAAGGCTCCCGGGTCAGCCCCGGGTGCGTAGAACGGTCGGCTGCTCCAGTACTGGTCGAGGAAGCCGGCGGCATCGCCGACGCACCGGGCGAGCCCGGTCACCCGGTGCCCGCCGGCCGTGAGAGGCCCAGGGTCGGGCTAGGCGTCGGTGCCGTCGACGTCGGCGGCGTCGTCGGAGTCCCCGCCGTCGGCGTCGGTGCCGTCAGAGTCCGAGCCGCTGTCGGCGTCGGTGCCGTCGGCATCGGACGCGTCGTCGGAGTCGGTCTCGGTCGTGTCGTCGGTGTCAGCCGTCATGCGGGCGCCGGTGGCGCGCCGGGTGACGATGTCCTCGTCGGTCAGGCCTGTCAGGAGATCGGTCATGGCCGCACTCTACGCGGCGCGGCCCGGGCTCAGGGAAGGAGCGGCAGGCCGCCGAGGACGAAGACGCTGCCCAGGATGGCGGTGTTGGACGCCGTCGGCGTGGACGTGCTCGCCGCCGGGGCCGACGGCCCCGTGGCCCCGGAGAGCCCGGTCAGGCCCAGGGGCCCGGTGAGCGACGAGCTGGTGGCCGACCCGGTCCGGCCAAAGTTGTGCGACGAGGAGCCGGCGGTGGTGAACCCGGAGGCGCCCGATGTGGCCACCGGGTTGGCCGACAGGAACGAGGCGCCGCCCGTGGCACCACCGGCCGACGATGACCCGACGCTGGAGCCGCCGACGGCGGCGGCCAGGCCGCTGGGCGAGAGCAGGGCGATCAGGCTGGGACCGCCGCCGGCCGAGAACGGCAGGGCCAGGCCGCCGGGGCCACCCTGCCCGCCGATCGAGACGGCCAGGATCCCGTTGGACGCGAGCCCCGTGTTGCCGGAGAGGGCGGCGGCATTGGACGCCGCGCCGCTGTTGGCCGACGAGTCGGCACCGCCGGCCGCGAAGGCCGCGCCCGTGGGGCCGGAATGACCGGTGCTGCCGCTGACGACCTCGCCGCCGACGGCGGTGGCCGAGCCGAGGATGGCCGAGTTGGTGGCCGTGGGCGACGAGGTGGCCCCGCCCGTGGCGCCGGTGCCACCGGAGCTGCCCGACTGGGCCGCGGGCTGGGCCGCGGCGGTGGAGCTGGCCGCGCCGGTGTCGCCGGTGTTCGTGCTGCCGGACTGGGCGTTGGACGCACCCGAGGAGCCCGATGTGGCCGTCGGGTTGATGGTGACGGTGGAGGCCCCGCCGGCGCCGCCGTTGGCCGTCCCCGTGGAGACGCCGCTGCCCCCCGAGCCACCGACGACCTGGGCGCCGGCCGGGTGCACCGCGCCGACAAGGGCGGCGGCGGCCATGGCGAACGCGAACGCGACCTCTGAGCGGCGCCTGGCGGTCGCCGACTGGGCCGGCAGGGCAGAACTTCTCGTTGCCATCGTCACATGCACCTCGTTCACCGCCATAGGGGAAGCCGTACCGCCCGACAACCCTACCAAGCGCGGCGACCGTGGCCACCACGCGTGCCGGCGCGCCCATACTGTCTCGGTCTCCAGCGGAAGGACGTCGATGCGATACAAGCTGTTGGGCCGCACCGGGCTCCGAGTCTCCGAGCTGGCGCTCGGCACGATGACCTTCGGCTCCGATTGGGGCTGGGGCGCGGATAAGGACGAGTCGCAGGCCCAGTTCGACGCCTTCGCCGAGGCCGGCGGGAACTTCGTCGACACTGCCAACCGGTACACCAACGGCACCGCCGAGCGGTACGTCGGCGAGTTCGTGGCGGCCGACCGGGCCAGCTTCGTCATCGCCTCCAAGTACACGTTGAGCCGCGACGGGCGCGACGCCAACGGGTCGGGCAACCACCGCAAGAGCCTGGTCGAGTCCCTGGAGGCCAGCCTGCGCCGGCTGGGCACGGACTACATCGACATCTACTGGGCCCACATCTGGGACCCGTGCACGCCCATCGAAGAGATGATGCGGGCGCTCGACGACCAGGTCAGGGCGGGGAAGATCCTCTACACCGGCATCTCCGACGCCCCGGCCTGGGTGATTTCCCGGGCCAACACCATGGCCGAGGCCCGGGGTTGGACCCCGTTCTGCGCCCTTCAGAGCCAGTACAGCCTGGTCGAGCGCAACGCCGAGCGCGAGCTGCTGCCCATGAGCGTCAACCTCGACATCGGCTTCACCGCGTGGGGGGCTCTGGGCACCGGGCTGCTTACCGGCAAGTACAACAACGACCCGACCGGCGGCGGGGGCCGCATCCACTCGGCGGGCTGGGGCGGGCTCGAAGCACACAAGCTGGCCATCGCCCGCGAGGTGGTCGCCGTGGCCGAGGAGATGGGCGCCAGCGCGTCGCAGGTGGCCCTGAGCTGGGTGCGCCAGCAGTCGCCCACGATGATCCCGGTGATCGGCGCCCGCAAGGCCAGCCAGCTCGTCGACAACCTGGGCTGTGTCGACGTTGTCCTGGGCGCCGAGCACCTGGAGCGGCTCGACGCGGTGAGCAAGATCGAGCTCGGCTTCCCCTACGACTTCATCCGCGGCGGTCGGTCGTCGTTCATGGGCCAGGTCGCCGAGCAGATCGACGATCACCGCCACACGGTCGTCTAGTCGGGCAGCATCGGGGCTTGGATGCCCTGGCGCCGGCCGAGCTGGACGGCCCGGGTGACGGCCGACGAGCCGAAGCGGTCTCGGACGCCGTCGAGGGCGGCGTCGAGGGCGGCGCCATCGGAATGGTCGAAGGGCAGGGCCAGCTGGACCGCCCGGTCGTCGTCGAGATTGGCGACGGCCAGGCCGACGAGGGTCAGGCCACGGGCACGGACGAGTGGGGTGGCGTCGGCGAGCAGGCGCCGCACCGCGGCCAGCACGGTCCGGGTGTCGGCGGTGGCCCGGTCGAGGGTGTGCGACCGCGTAGCCCGCGAGAAGTCGTCGAAGCGGAGCCGGAGCGTGACCGTGCGGCCGACTCGGCCGGCCGCCCGCAGCCGGCGGGTGACCCGGTCGACCAGCCCAAGCAGCACCGCGTCGATGTCGGAGAACGTGCGCCGCGACCGGCCGAGCGCGCACTGCGAGCCGATGGACCGGCGCCGGCGACCGACCACCACGGGCCGGGGGTCGAGGTTGTGGGCCAGGGCGTGGAGGTGCCGGCCCGAGGCCGGCCCGAGTATCGAGACCAGGGCTTCGGCCGGGAGCTGGGCCACGTCGGCCACGGTGGCGATGCCGCGGGACCGCAGCGTGGCCGAGGTCACCCGCCCGACGCCCCAGAGGCGCTCGATGGCCAGAGGGTGCAGGAACGCCAGCTCGCCCTCGGGCGGGACCACGAGCAGCCCGTCGGGCTTGGCCACCCCGCTGGCCACCTTGGCCAGGAACTTGGTGCGGGCCACCCCGACGGTGATGGGGAGGCCGACCCGCTCGAGCACGTCGCGCCGGAGCCGGGCCGCGATCTCCTCCGGGGGCCCAGCCACCCGCCGCAGGCCGCCGACGTCGAGGAAGGCCTCGTCGATCGACAGGCCCTCGACGATCGGGCTGGTGTCCTCGAAGACGGCGAACACGGCCCGGCTGGCCTCGACGTAGGCCGAGATCCGCGCCGTCACCACCACCGCGCCCGGGCACAGCCGGCGGGCCTGGGCCACGCCCATCGCCGTCCGAACGCCGTACGCCTTGGCCTCGTAGCTGGCGGCGAGCACCACACCAGGACCGACGATGACCGGGCGGCCCCGCAGGCTCGGGTCGTCGCGCTGCTCGACCGACGCGTAGAAGGCGTCCAGGTCGGCGTGGAGGATCGACGCAGTCCCACTCACGAACATATGTTCGCACAGCCCGGACCGCTACGGCTTGGTGGCGGGGTCGCTCCCCTCGGTCGGGCGCCGGTCGACGATGCGCTGCGCGATGTCGCGCAGCTTGACGTTCTCGCGCTGTGAGGCCTTGCGCAGCAGGTCGAAGGCATCGTCGGCGCTCAGCTGCGCGGACCGGGCCATGAGGATGCCCTTGGCCTGCTCGATCACCGCTCGGCTCTCCATGGCCTGCGTCAGCTGCTCGCTCAGCTGCGAGGCCCCCCAGTACGCGCTGGCGTTGGCCAGCACGATGGCCGCGGCGGCCGCCAGTTCGCTCCCGACAGACTGGTCCTCGTCGGAAAAGCCGAGGCGGGTGCGGGCGTAGAGGTTGAGCGCCCCGACCCGCTGGTCCCCGGCCACCAGCGGCAGGGACAGCGTGCTCATGATGCCGTGGGCCTGCGCCGCGCTCACGAAGGCGGAGTAGGCGCCGCCCGTGTCCTCGAGGTCGTCGAGGCGGACCACCTTGCCCTGGCGCCAGCTGTCGAGGCAGGGGCCCTCGCCGGAGGAGTACTGGGCGGCGTCGATCTCAGGCGCCGCCTGGTCAGTGAAGACGCTTGTCGTCGGCTTCCCGTCGTCGCCCATCATGGTGATGCTGGCCATGGCTGCGGCCGGCAGTGCGTCGAGGGTGATCTCGCTGACCCGGAGCAGCGTGTCGCCCATGGAGGACTGGGCGACGAGGAACCGCGACAGGGCGGCCAGAGCATCGGAACCCGCGTTCGACATTCGGATGGCGTCCCTTTCTGCGGGGCCATCCCTGTGTCTGAAGGACGACGAAAACGGTGAGCTTACCTGCCAGGACCGTGGCGTCAGCCGCTGTAGACGGCGGCCCTCCAGCGCCCGGTCAGCGGGACGGTCGACAGAAGTCGGGCGGCACGCAGCAACCAGCCCAGGGCGGCGGAGGACTCGACAGTTGCTGGTACGGCGACCACCAAACCCTTGCGGACATGGTCCTGCATGACGACCCAGCCGTCGGGCACCGGGTGCCCGAACCCGGCCAGCAGCGGCTTGGCCTTCGACCCGGCCGGGTGCTGCAGACCCAACATCACCGGCTCCGCCCGGCCCCGCCGCGTCGAGGTGCCGGCCGTCCAGGTACCGAGCGGCACCGACGGGCCCCGTCCCGAGAACAGCGAGAACGTCCCGCTCTCGGCGGGGACGTCGTCGACGTCGACCGCCGGCTCGAAGTTGACCCAGCCCTTCCCCGCGCCGGACATGGCGTCCATCGTGGCCACGACCTCCCCGGGCTGGTCCGGGTCGAACTCGAGGTAGCGCGGCTCACTGGTCACTGCGTCAGCTGTCCGAGTTGTCCTCGTCGAAGACCCGGCTGGCCGGGATGTCCTCCGCCTCGAACGACCGCGTCGTCGGGGAGCCGCTCGGCTCCGAGACAGTTCGCCTCCGGCACGCTCAGACCCGTGGAGCCGCTCATTTGCACCAACCCTACGTGGCGGCCATGGCCACTCCTGCCCGCCTTTCCCCGCCGGCAGGGGTCAGACGTAGCCCGGGAACTGGGTGTCGGCGGCGCGCACCTGGAGGGAGGCGTCCACGTCGGCCGCCGTGATCGTTCGCAGCTCGTCGTCGGTCGGAGCCTCGACGGTGCTCAGCCGCCCGGCTTGGGCGGCGAGCAACCGCTCGAACAGGTTCCGGACCGTGCGCCCATTGGCGAAGGTGCGGTCCCGTGGCAGGGCGGCGAGGTACTCGCCGATCCGCATCGATGCCGCGGGCTCGGCGCGCGCGCCGGACCGCCGGCAGAACAGCTCGAAGATGGCCACCAGCTCGTCGGCGTCGTAGTCGGGGAAGGCCAGCGTGCGGGCGAAGCGGCTGGCGAAGCCGGGGTTGGTGTCGAGGAACGCTGCCATCTCCCGGGGGTACCCGGCGACGATGACCACCAGCTCGTCGCGGTGGTCCTCCATCAGCTTCAGGAGGATGGCAACCGCCTCGTGGCCGTAGTCGCTCCCGTACCCCTGCACCAGGCTGTACGCCTCGTCGATGAAGAGCACGCCCCCGATGGCCCGCTCGACCTGCGCGGCGACTCGCGGCGCGGTCTGGCCGATGTAGCGGGCCACCAGGTCGGCGCGGGTGACCTCGACCAACTGCCCGGTGGCGAGGAGCCCGTTGGCAGCCATGGCCCGGGCCAGGAGCCGGGCGATCGTGGTCTTGGCCGTGCCCGGGTTCCCGGTGAAGACCATGTGACGGGTGGGGCTGGGCACCCGCAGGCCGGCACGAGCCCGCGGACCGGCCAACACGGCCTCGGCCACCATCCGGGCCAGCTCCTGCTTCACCTCGGCCAGGCCGATCAGCTGGTCCAGCTCGGCCATGACGTCGGCGGACGCCGGTGCGGAGCCGGTGGACAGCCTGGGCAGCCCCCCGGTCCGGATGTCGGCAGCGTCGAGCCGCAACCCGGCCCCTGCTCGGCGAGCGTGCTCGGCCTGGGCCCGGTCGAGGAGGGCCTCGGCGACCCGGGCGTTACGGAAGCTGCCCGCCGGCCGGGCCGAGCCGAGCACCTCGCGGGCCGCCGCCTCGCCATCGGCGTCGACCTCGAAGCCTCGGTCCCGGGCCAGGCGCACGAACAGGCGGCAGAGGGCATCCGGGCCGAGGTCGGCCACGCGAGCGGTGCGGAAGCGCCGAGCCAGGTCGGGGTTGGCCGCCGCCAAGGACCCGGCACCGTCGGCCGTACAGGTGGCGACCAGGGTGACGCCACAGGTCGTGTCCGACAGCCGGCGACGGATCTCCTCGAGGGCGGTCGGGCCGCCGTCGGCGATCACGAGGCGGTCGATCCCTTCCACGAGGAGCACGCCGTTGCCGGCGGCGTCGAAGGCGTCGGCGACCTTCACGAGGGGGTTCAGCTGCCAGCTCGCCGGGCCGACCAGATCGGTGGCGGTCATACGCCGCACGAGACCGGAGCCGACCCCTACGCCGGCCAACGCCCGGGCGTAGGCCCGGCTGGCCAGAGGCTGCCCGCTGCCCTCAGGCCCGGTGATGAGCAGGTGAGGACCGTGTCGGCCGGCCATGGCGCCGGCGATCCGCACGCAGGCGCGCAGCTCGCCGAGGAGGTCGGGCTGCTCGGTGACCTCGGCGAGCGGGTCGCTGTCGACCGTGGGTGCCGCGGCACCGGCGCCCGGGCCACCGACCGGCCGCGGCGTCGCCTGCCGGGGGGGCCGGGGGTAGGCGACGAGCGAGCGGGCCTGTTCGGCCAGGCGGTCGCCGACCCACGTCATGTTGTTGGCGACGTTCCACGTGTCGGCACCCGACGCTCCGAGGGCGATGGCCACGCTGAGCCGGCACCGGGTGTCGACGAGCGCCCGACCAAGGTCGGACCGGCCCCGGAGCAGGAGCCGGCCGGACTCGCCCAGCTGGACGATGTCACGGGCCGCGAAGGTCGTCGGGTCGGCATCGGGGAGGCATGCCGTCACCCGTAGGGCCCGTCCCGGCTCGACCCGCTCGAGGGCGGCTTCGAGGAGCGCAGGGACAGCGGTGAAGCCCAAGCGCTTCAGCTGCACGGCCAGCTCGACGTCGACATCGTCGGTGGGCTCGCGCAACGACTCAGCGGCACCGGCGCTCAGCGCGTCGAGCCGGCGCAGGCACCACTCGATGTACCCGGCCAAGCCGAAGAGCTCGGGGACGAGGTCGAGCGTGGCGGCGTCGGCGGCGGCCGCCCAGAGCCGGGCCAGGCCGGCGCCGTCGACCGACCGGTCGAACGTCGCCGCTCCGTCCCGCTGGGCGATGGCCAGGTCGGCCAGCGCCAGCGCCTTGGCTCGGAGCGGCGGCACCGTCGCCCAGGCTCGGCACTGCCCCACGAACACGTCGACGGCCGCGGCCCGCAGGTCGCGGGCCCGGCCGGCGCCCCAGAAGAGGTGCGTGTCGGGCGGGCGGAACGGGGTCTGGCGGACCACGCAACCCGGGCCGTCGTTGTCGTAGGGAGCCTCCCGCCAGGGGTCGAGGGCGTGCAGGAGCCGGGGCGGCACCGCGCCGGCGACGATCGACCCGACGCCGGCCAGCAGGAAGAACACGTTCTGGAGGTCGGCTGCAGCCGCGGCGCCGGTCCCCTGCCACCCGCTCGGGGCACGCACCTCCCGGAGGCCTGCCGGCAGGTCGTCGAGGGTGGAGAGGAGGGTCGACTGGACGGCTCCGATCTCGCCCTCCGACGCCGGCCACGGGTCCGCCCACAGCGCATCGAAGGTGGCCTCGGCCGACCGGTAGGCGTCAGGAATTCCGAGAGGCTCCTCC
Source organism: Acidimicrobiia bacterium (assembly GCA_023264995.1). Classification (GTDB taxonomy): domain Bacteria; phylum Actinomycetota; class Acidimicrobiia; order Acidimicrobiales; family AC-14; genus CADCTB01. The sequence continues at coordinate 15,969 of JAHFUR010000011.1, forward strand.
ACGCCGGCGATTCCATCATGAACCGCCCCCCGCCGGCGCCGGCCATCGACCCGAACGAGCCGAAGGAGTCGCACCCCTTTCCCGCCGGAGGGGCGTCGTTCCCTGGGCCCAACTTGGTAGGTTCGGTCCCGATGGCTTCTCCGAAGCCCCCGCTCGTCGGTGGTTCGTGGTTGTTCGGGGCCGCTCGCGACCTGCAACGTGACCAGCTCGGCACCTACGGGCGGGCACTGCGTGAGCATGGCGGCGATCTGGTGCGCTTCAGGGTCGGCCCGCCGAGGGTCGGCATCGAGTTCGACACCGTGTTCCAACCCGACGCGGCTCGGCAGGTCCTGGCCACCGATGCCGCCTGCTACGACAAGGCCGTTCCCGCGTTCGACGAGTTCCGCTGGGTCATGGGGAACGGGTTGATCACCAGCGACGGGGACCTGTGGCGACGCGACCGGCGCATCGTGGCCCCCCTCTTCACCCGCCGGCGGGTGGCGTCGCACGTCGGCACGATGTCGCTCGCGGCAGCACGACTCGTGTCGTCGTGGGAGGACACCGCTCGCCGTGGCGGGCAGGTCGACCTCCAGGACTCCGGGATGCACTACGCGCTCGACGTACTCGGCCAGACGGTCTTCGGCGACGACGTGGAGCGCCTCGTACCCGTCCTCCGGGGAACGGTGCCGCTCCTCAGCGATTTCGCGGCGCGGCGGGCCCTGTCCGCCGTACGCGTGCCGCATTCGTGGCCGACGCCGGCCAACCGCAGAGCCGATCGTGCCCGACGGCAGCTGTGGGGCGTCGTCGACGAGCTGATCGCCAACCGCCGCAAGGCCGCGACTGCCGGCGACGACCTCCTGGGCCTCCTCCTGACGGCGCACGACCCTGAGACCGGGGCGACGCTCGACGATCCGGCCGTGCGCGACCAGGCGCTCACGTTCCTCATCGCCGGCCACGAGACCACAGGCACCACGCTGGCCTTCGCCCTCTCTCTCCTCGGTCGCCACGACGCCGAGCAGGAGCGGGTGCGCGAGGAGGTCAGGACCGTCGTCGGCGATGGAGACCTCGCCGGTACCCACCTCGACGGGCTCCGGTACACGGCGCAGGTCGTCAACGAGGCTCTCCGGCTCTTCCCGTCCGGCCACACGATCGTTCGCCACGCGCATCAGCCGGCGAGCATCTCCGGCCACGAGGTCCCGGCCGGACGGGTCGTGGCCATCAGCGTATGGGGCATTCACCACAACCCCGACGTGTGGCCCAACCCCGAGCACTTCGACCCCGGGCGTTTCGACCCGAGCCACCATGAGGGGGACCCCGACTCCCAGGGCACCCGCTACGCCCACCTGCCGTTCGGGGGTGGTCCTCGAGGCTGCATCGGCCAGCACCTGGCCATGGCCGAGCTTGTCGTGGCCGTGGCGTCCGTCGTTCGGGCCTTCCGGCTGGAAAGTGCGGCGGCGGAGCCCGAGCTGGACGTGGCCGCCACGCTCCGGCCTCGCGGCGAGCTGCTGTGCCGGCTCCGACCCGTGTAAGGCCGGGCAGGCCCGCCGTCTCAGGATGGCCCGTGCTCTGCTGTCGTGAGCCGGCGAGCAGGACCGACCTCGTGCCAAGGGCCTTGCAGGACGTTTCGAGGCGGCTTCCTCGGTCCTCCGCGACGCTCGACAGCGGGCGGCGAGCCCGGGCACAATTTCGGGCTGTCGACTTGATCGGAGGCCCAGTGACCCGTACTCGTTCGGTGACAGGTGGCTATGTCATCCTTGGCATCCTCGCCCTGGCCGACGCCACCACCTTTGCCCAGGGCAGCGGGGAGGACGCCCCACCGTTCGTCATCGCCCTCGTCAGCACGATCCTTGGCCTGATCACTTTGGGAGCCCTCTATTTCCTCTGGTCCCGGCGCAAGGCAGCCCCGCCCGATCGCCGTATGGTGATGACGGTGCTTGTGAGCCGGGCCGCCTCCGGCGTGTTCAGCATCCCGGCCTTCTTCGTCGACATCCCCGGGTTCATCAAGGTCATCGTTGCCGTGTTCATCGTCCTGACCATCGTCGGTGTCCAGCTCGTGCGACCGGACCTGGAGCGGGCACAGCGCGCCACGTAACGCATCCTGCCCGAGGGGCGCCGGTGGCGGCGGTCGCCACGAAGAGTGCCCCTGACCTGCGCCGATACAGGTCGGGTGCGCTTGAGGCGGTGCGGCGAGAGCAAACAGATCTGCCGATCGGGCAACCGTGCCGACGCATTGACGGGCGAAGGCGGTGTCGGAATAATGACCCCAGTCGCGAGCCGCCAGCCTGGAGGGGAGACGAAGAAAAATGCTGGATGACCGGGAGCAGCCCTCAGCAGCGATCGACGAGGACGTCCTCGATGGGGACTTGGAGCTCGAGCCGCAGGACGCCGAGCAGGTGACAGGGGGTGCCCGGTATGTGTGCCCTGGCTGCCACCACGTCCACGCCCAGTTTGACCCGCCATGCAACCCCGGCTGCGCGCACGGCACAGGAGGGGGCGGCGGCTTCTACTAGCAGCCCTTGCAGTGCACGAAGCAGTCGCCTCGATCGGGGACCAGGAGTTCGACCGGACCGACATCGTGCTCGTCGGCTTCGTGGACGGGAGCTGGCCGCCGTTCGAGGGCGTGGTACGGGCCGGGTTGGCGTGTGACCGGGACGCCGGCGGGAAGGTCGGTGTCGACGACTTGCGACAGGCCGCGGTGGCGTTCCGTCGGTCCCTCGGCCTCCTGGCCTCCGACGAGCTGGACGCCTGGCTGGAAGCGCGTGACCTCTCCCGGGCTGCCCTGACCGCCTACCTGCGCCGGCGGGCCCTCGTGGAGGCGCACGCCGGCAAGCTGGACGAGGTTGTCCAGCGGAACCCGGTGTCGAAGGACGACGTCGCCACGATCCTCCTTGCCGAGGCGGCGTGCGACGGGATCATGCGCCGCTGCGCCACGACGGCCGTCAAGTGGGCCGGGGCTCCGGGGGACGCAGGTCTCGGATCGTCGGGGCCGGCCCTTGCCGTGGCCGCCGATGTGCGCCGCAGCGCGGCCAGCCGCTTCCTCGAGCTCGACGACACGGAGCTGGCCGCTCGGATCGGCAGCCTCCTCGACCTCCGGGCCGCGTTCGAATGTTGGGCGGCCTCGGTGGCGACCGAACCGGCGATCGCCGCGTGCATCGACGCCCATCGCATGGATTGGCTGCGCGTCGACTTCGTGGAACTTGACTTCGACGGTGACGACGCGGCCCGCGAGGCGGCGATGTGCCTGCGGGAGGACGGACTGGAGGTAGGCGACGTCGCTCGCACGGCCGGAGCTGCGCTGACCGAACGCAGCGTCATCCTGGGTGCCGCCGACCGGTCGGTCGCCTCCCTGCTCGTGGCCGCCCAGCCTGGCGACGTCCTCGGTCCGATGTCGGCAGAGGGGGTCACGAGCCGGCTCCTGGTCGTCGCCGGCCGCCGGCCGCCGACCGGCGACGATCCAGCCGTCGTCGCCCGCGCCCGCCAGGTGCTCGTGGCGGCCGCGCTCGAACCTCTCGTGGCCGGGATGGTGCGCTGGCATGCTCCGCTCTGACAGCGAACCCATGGCGGAGAGCCGCCAGGTCCTGGTCGACCTGCCCGCGGTGTCGTTCCTCAGCGCCGAGGCCCGGGAGCTCGTGGTCGAGGCGTTCGTCCCGATGCGCTTCGCCTTCGGGCAGTCGATCATTCGCCAGGGCGAGCCGGGCGACGGGTTCTACGTGCTCGCCTCGGGGCTTGCCCGGGCCGTCCTGGTCGAGCCGGGGGGTCACGAAGTCGCCCTCGGCGTCGTGCGCCCTGGCGACTCCTTCGGCGAGGACGCCCTCCTCACCGGGGCACCTCGCTCCGCCACTGTCCGGGCGTCGGGTGACGTCACCGTGTTCCGGCTGGAGCCGGCGGTGTTCCAGGCCCTGCTCCACCTCCACCCCCAGATCGAGTCGGCGCTGCGGCTCCAGTCCCGAGCCCGCCACCTGGAGACCTTCCTGCGCGTCCACTCCGCCTTCTCCCACCTCCCTCGGTCCGCCATCGCCCCCATGCTGGCCGAGCTCGAAGAGATCGAGCTGCCGGCCGGCGCGTGCGCCGTCCGCGAGGGCGATTCGCCCGGGCCCCTGTACATCGTGATGGAGGGCCGGCTGGTCGCCTACCAGGGCGAGGAGCGGCGACTGGTCGGCTACGAGCGCGCCGGCGACTTCTTCGGCGAGCTGTCCCTGTTCCGCGGCGCGCCGCGGGCCGCGACCGTCGAGGCGGTCACGCCCGTCCGCCTCCTCTCCCTCGGGGAGACCACGTTCCGGCGCCTGCTCGCAGATCACCCCGGGTTCCGGGTCCGGATAGAGGAGCAGGTGGCGGCGTACGAGCGGGCCGGAGATGCCGCCGTGCCCCTCGACTTCGCCGAGGAGCTGCTGCCCGCGGGGGCCAGCGAGCTGCGGTTGACCGCGGCGGTGGCGGCAGCGGGCCACACCGCGGACGGCACCGTCGATGGTGTCGCCGAGTTCGCCCCCGACCACGGAGAGTCGCTCGGACGAGCGGAGGCGTCGCCCGATCGGCGCCGTTTCCCGCTGGTGTACCAGCTCGACGAGATGGACTGCGGCGTTGCCTGCGTCGCCATGGTCTGCCAGTACTTCGGCCAGGAGGTCGCTCGCCCGCACATCCGCTTGGCCGTCGGCACGTCCGTCGACGGGACGAGCCTCCGGGGCATCCAGCGGGGGGGCGAGTTCGTCGGCCTGGCCGTCACGCCGGTGCGGGCCTCCAAGGCCCGGCTCGACCAGCTGCCGCTCCCGGCCATCGTCCACGTCGACCAGAACCACTGGGTTGTGCTGCATCGCGTCATGCCGAACCGGGTGGAGGTGGCCGATCCGTCGCGGGGGCGCCAGCGCCTCAGTCGCGAGAAGTTCCTTGCCCGCTGGAGCGGGTACGCCGCGCTCATCCGTCCCACCGACCGGTTGCAGCAGGCCCCGCTGGCCGCCGTCGGTCGGAGCCGGTGGCTGTGGCCCTTCATCCGCCCGCACCTCCGGCGCCTGCTGCTCGCCCTCCTGCTGACGATCGTGGGCGCGGGGGCGCAGATGCTGATCCCGGTGGTGACCCAGCGCATCGTCGACGACGCCCTCGTGCGCCGCGACTACAGCTTCCTGCACCTGCTGAGCCTGGCCCTCCTGGCCGTGCCGGTGGCGGGACTGGCCACGTCGCTCGTGCGCGGCCGGCTGCTCTCACGCGTCGCGGCCCAAATCGACGCCGCCGCCCTGGACTTCGTGACCGCCCGCCTGTTGCGGCTGCCCCTGGCCTACTTCGAGACGCGTCGCACTGGCGATCTCCAGGCCCGGCTCGACGGTCTCCGCCAGGCCCGCCAGATCGTCATCCAGCAGGGGATGGACGGGCTCACGAGCCTGGTCCAGTTCGGGGCGGCGATGGCCGTCATGCTGGCCTACTCCTGGGCCCTCGGGCTGGCCTTCGCGGCGACGATCCCGCTCTATGCCGTTCTCCTTCGGGTCGCCGGCCGTCGCCTCCGGCGGACGTTGGAGGGGCTGGAGGAGGGCTACGGTCGCTACCGGTCCGCCCAGGTCGACGCCGTCCAGGGCATCGAGACCGTCAAGTCGCTCGGCGCCGAGGAGGGCCTTCGCCGCCGGCTTCTCGGCGAGTTCTCGGCCCTGACCGGGCGGATCGTGCGGGGCGACTTCGTCATGTTGGCCTTCGGCGGGGCGGTGAACCTGGCGACATCCGCCGTCGTCGTCGCCTTCGTCTGGCTCGGCGCTCTCCGCGTCCTTTCGGGGGCCTTCTCCGTGGGCGACTTCGTCGCCTTCAACTCACTGGTCCTCCTGGCCGTCGGGCCCCTCCAGGCCCTGCTCTCCATCTGGGACCAGCTGCAGCTCACGTCGGTCCTGATCGCTCGCGTGCAGGACGTGGTGGAGAACGACCCCGAGCAGGGCGACGACACCGGTCTGCAGCCCGTGACGACGCTGCAGGGGCGGGTGACGCTCCACAATGTCAGCTTTCACTATCCCACCGCACCGAGCGCGCCGATCCTCTCGGACATCTCGCTCGAGGTCGCCCCGGGAACGAAGGTCGCCATCGTCGGGCGCTCGGGCTCGGGGAAGTCGACGCTGCTGAAATGCCTGGCCGGGTTGCTCGACGTCACGGCTGGGTCGATCGCCTACGACGGCGTCGCCCTGGCCGACGTGCGCCATTCCGACTTGCGGAGACATCTCGGCTTCGTCGTCCAGCAGCCCCACGTGTTCCACGACACGATCGCCCGCAACATCGCCTTCGGCGAGGACGAGCCGGACATGGGCCGGGTGCGGGCCACGGCCGAGGTGGCCGACGCGCATGAGTTCGTGGTCCGGTTCCCCCTCGGGTACGACACGCTGGTCGGCGAGAGCGGGTTACGGCTATCCGGCGGGCAGCAGCAACGGATCGCCATCGCTCGCGCCCTCTACCATCGCCCGCCCGTCCTGTTGCTCGACGAGGCCACCAGCTCCCTCGACACCGAGTCCGAGCGGAACGTGAAGCAGAACATCGACAAGCTGCTGCACGGGCGGACCTCGTTCGTCGTCGCCCACCGCCTGAGCACCGTTCGCGACGCCGACTTGATCGTGGTCATGGACGGCGGCCGCATCGTCGAGGTCGGCGACCACGAGGCCCTCGTCCGGCGTGAGGGCCTGTACTTCTACCTTCAGGGCCAGCAGCTGGCCCGCTGACTGCCCACCATGAGAAGCGGGGCGGCGACCGCAAGCGCTGGACCGCCGGCGCCATCTCCGACGATCGGTTCGCCGAGGCCATCGACGACCGAGAAGCCATCGAGCTGGAGCGCAGCCCGACGCTCCCCTTGATGCGGCGCGCCGACGAGCTGCGTGCCAACAATTGGGCGCTCAGCGATTCGTCCGGACCTGAACGCCTGGCAGGTCCGTGAAGGCCGCGTGGTCGGCGCTGACAACCGTGCGGGAGGCTGACCTCGCAGTTGCCGCGATGATCAGGTCGTGCGCCCCCCGGGGTCGTCCGTGGTGCCGAACATGAACGAGCAACTCTGCATGGACCTCTGCGATGGCCCGGTCGTAGTCGAGCACGGGGATGACGGCCAGTACGTCTTCAAGGCAGGCGAGGCGGGCCGCTCGCCTCTTCCCGTCGACAGGAGCACACGTCCCGCCTTCCGGCACCGAGGGCGGCCGGCCGGCGGTAGCTGGCAGGTCGCGGTCCCCGAGCGCCCTTGCCGATAGCGGGCACCCCTCGCCGACCCCAACGCAACGCGGTGCCCATGCGCGATGCTGGCAACCGGCACGTGTCGTGTTGGCGGGTGACTGGGGTGCCTCGCGGTCACAACAAAACGTGCCCCTGACCTGCGATGATACAGGTCAGGGGCGCTTGAGGCGGCGAGGAGAATCGAACTCCTGTACAGGGCTTTGCAGGCCCTTGCCTAAACCACTCGGCCACGCCGCCCTCGTCGGACACCTTACCGGGCGCCACACCTTGCGCCGCACGCGCCAGGGCCCGCCGGCGGACGGAAGGGCCTCGAGACCGCGGACGGCGGGCCCCGGGCTCATTGAACCTCCAGCGAGGCGTTGCTGTGATCCGCGCTGTCGTCGGCCGGATGCCACGTCGTCCAACTGCCGCCCGGGCTGCGGATGGACCAGCGCTCGTCCCCGCGCGAGCGGCCGGCCACGGTGATCCACTTCCCGCCGATCAGTTCTCGAAGCACCTGGTTGCGCTGGATGATCGCCTCGATGCGATCGAGGGGCGCCTGGATCACTGCGAGCAGGCGCAGGGGTTCATGCATGCGCCGGTCTCCGACGCCCACCGCCTGCGCGGGGAGGCCGACCTGGAGGTCGCCGCCCTCTCCGAGGACGACGCCAATGCCGCCCACCGGGTTGTGCAGCGTCTTGTCTCCCGCGCCGAACTGGTCGGGGTCGACCGCCGAGAAGTAGTACTGAGCGGAGATCCACTGGCCGACGACGAGCGGCGCGGTCATGATCGTCTCCAGGGCGCTGCCGTCCTCATCGCCGTCGGCGTCGTAGGCGTGCAGGAAGACGCGAGAAGCCAGGTCGAGCCCCGCGGTGATCGAGCGCGGCCCGACGACGAACGCAGCGTTGCTGGCCAGCCCCCATTCGGGGCGCACCTGCGCCCAGTCGTGCCCCCGGACCCTGACCCCCGCCGGATCTCCGGGCAGCCGCCCGGCCCGCTCCCGTGCGAGCCGTTCGCCGGCCATCGCAACATCCCGTTCGAAGACGGCGACCAGCCCTTCGTGGGCGTCGGGCACGGTGTCGCGGTCGAGAACGGTCACTCGGTCAGAGACGGTGTCGTGCTGGGCGGCAATGAAGAGGGTGCTGTCGGGCACCAGGATGCCCTGCTCCGCGAGGCCGGCACGCACCCCAGGGTCGTTGAGGATGGCCACGGCCACGCGGGCGCTCGGGCCCCCGGGGGCACCGCCGCAGGCACCGCAGTCATAGGAGGATGCGTGCGGGTTGTTGACGTTGTGGCTGCCGTGCCCGCAGAACACGACGAGGCGGGCGAAGCGCGTCAAGCCCATGGTCCGGACGATGCTCTTCCCGAAGGACACCCGGTCCTCGAGTGACAAGCCGGAGCTGTCGTCGTTCTTCTCCGCCTCGATAGCCGGTCGTGTCTGTGGGCGCACAGTTCGGCCCGTCGTCAGTGCTTTCAGGCGACGCACCAAGCCCGGTGCCAGCGTCCTGGCTGCCGCGGAAGGTCCCAGGATGTAACCCGCCGCCTCGGCGAGGGCGAACGGACCGCCCGGGCTCCCTTTGGCGGCGTGGAAAGCCTCGAATCCTGCGCCGACAGCTCGCTGCGCGGTGAGATAACCGACGGCGCCGTCAGGGACGAGCGGCTGTTCGGCTACCTCGTGTTCGGGCCTCAACAGCACCGGGCAGCGCGGCTCGCTTTCCGCCGACCCCAGCGGCCGCCAGCGCACAGGAACGCCGAAGAACCCGGCGAACCCGAGGGTGTCGTAGGGGCCACATGCCTCCAGGTGCCTTCGCAGGCCTTCGGAACGGGCGTCGATGCAGAAGGCCGCTTGCACGTCTGGCTGCTCGGTCAGCGGGCCGGGATCCAAGCGGGTCATCAGCCCCAGCAGGCGATCGCGGAAGTTGCCCTCCTGCGCCTCGAGCCACATCGACTTCCGCATCCGTGGCGACACCTGCTGCAGGACGGCACGCACGGCGGAGGTAGCAAACGGGTCGTCGGAACGGCTGCCGAGTGCGGCGAGAACCGCTGCCGCCCGTTGGGAGAGAAGCTCCTCGTTCTCGGCCTCCTCGTCCCGAAGCTCCGCTGGCCGGGAAGCTACGCCGTGGGCCGCAGCCGCCGTCGCCGCCACTTGGGCGGCGAGCAGGTCCACAAGGCGCAACGGGGGACGGTGGTGGTTTGGCGGAGCCCACTCTTCGCTCCAGCGCGCGTACCCGGCCCAGCCGGGCAGCCGGCCGAGGTGCTCACGAAGGGCGCCGACGCGATCGCCACCGACATCCAGCGCGTCGAGGGAAGCGGCGAGGGCCTCGACCGGCCGATCAGGTAGTTGCGCCAGCCACTGCAAACCACTCGGGCCAGCGATGCGCCGGAGTCGCCTGTCGCTCGGCGCCAGCACCTTCCACGCACGGAAGAACCCGTCCTCGCGGCCCGGCATGGGCCACGGAACGTGGGCCTCGTCGACGAAGACGGCGCACCACGCGGCGACAAGCTGACTGACCGCCCGGACGGTCGCAACATCGGTGCGGCCGACCCTGTCGCCGGCGGTCTCCCGTGGTCTGTCGTCCGGTCCACGGAGGAGGTCCAGGCGAACGAGCTCCACCACGTCGACCATTCGCGCCCCGATCTCCACGCTGGGCTGCGACGCGAGCTTCGAGTTGACTTCGACAATGGCGCGCCGGAGATCGGCATCGGTGACGGCCCCGCGTGCATGGGCTTCCCGGAATGCGACGAGCGTCAGATGGGTACGCGCCCGCAACCACCGGCGGGCGACGGCGGTGGCCTCGTCAAAGGGCAGGTGCTGCAGGCCGAGGAGGGGGTTGACTGCCACGAAGCTGGTCACCGGCCAGAGCGGGGCGATGATCTCCGCCGCCTCGGAGACATCGGCGAGGAGCTCCGTCTCGCGCGTCGAGAGCCCGCGGTGCTCTTCGTCGTGGTTGCTCATCTCGATCGTGTCGATCGGGCCAGCTCCGGGTCCGGTCGCAGGTGGCGGGATTCAGGCACGGGCGCGACCCCGGTCGAACTGCCTCGGGTCGTCAACGAGGAGGCGACGGGCGCCGACGTGAGCGCGAAGGCGTACACCCGGCTGCGCAACCTGCCCATCCGCTCCCCTGGTGTGAGCCAGCCGACGGCGACCACAAGGGCGATCGCCGCGAGTGTCGCAACGAGGAGGGTGGCGCTGACCGGCTCGGCGACTTGGCCGGGGATCGCCTCGGCGACGTAGGTCTCCAGCGCAGCCAACCCGCCGATGTAGGCGAACACTCCGGCGGCGGCACCCAACGCCGCGGTTGCGATCGCCGGGACCGGCCGGAACGGGGCCGAGCGGAGCCACCCGTCGGCGGCCCGGGCTGCCGTCGCCCATGCGAACAGCGTCACGAGCACGCCCGCCGCCGACGACAGGTGCGGCTGGATGACCAGGTACGCGGCCCATAGTGCCGCAGCCGGCACGACCAGCGCGACACCCAGCCGAACGCTACGGGCGACGAGATGTGGGGCGGGGCGTTGCCGGTGCCGGTGATGAGCCGTGACCGAGCCACCCGCCCCAAGGAACAGCGCCGCCTTGTACATGCCGTGCCCGACGATGTGGAGCAACGCTGCGGGGAGCGCCCCGATGGCCACCTGCACCGTCATGAACCCCATCTGCCCGGCTGTGGACCACGCCAGGTTCCCCTTCACGTCGCTGCGCACCAGCTTCACGGTCGTCGCGTAACAGGCCGTGATGGCGCCCGCGGCGAAGGCCAGGTGCGTCGCCGCAGCCGAGGACCCGAAGACCGGAGCCAGTCGCACCAACAGCATGCCGGCGCCGTTGACCACGCCGGCGTGGAGCAGCGCCGAGACCGGCGTAGGGGCGGCGATCGTGGTGGGTAGCCACTGGTGGACGGGTACCAGCGCGGACCGGGAGATGCCGGCGACGGTCAGCAGTACGGCGACTACCCACAGGACGTTCCCACCGAGCACCGGTATCGACGCGTGAGCGAGCTCGCTGGCGGCGGCGCCCGGCGAGCGGAGGTCAACTTCACCGACGGAGACCAAGGCGACCAGCGTGGCGACCAGGAGCGCCGCGTCTCCGATCCAAAGGCTGCGCAGGGTTCGCCGGGAGGCCCGCCGCGCCGGTTGCCAGGTCGCCCGGTGGGTCACCAGCGAGGCCAGCGCCACGCCGGCCACGATCCAGGCGGCGCACAGGAGGCTCAGGGTCGCGGCGAGGGCCACCGATGTCGTCGCGGCGGTCAGCAACGAGGCCAGCGCGAAGAAGCGGCTGGCGAAGAGATCCCCCTGCATATTGCGGCTGGCGAAGGACTGCACGACCAGGCCAACGCCGGTGGTGAGCAAGCCCAACAGAGTGGTGACCCGGCTCGCATACAGGCCAAAGAGCGCATGGCCATCGCCCCCCTCGACCACGGCTGCCAAGGGCCCGTTCACGGCCACGACGACCGCCACCACGACCGCGGCGGCGAAGGCAGCAGCTGCCGCCCGTACCGCCCACCGGGAGGCCCGGTCCCCGGCGGGGCGCAGCAGGGCGATCGCCGCGGCGGCGGTCACCGGCAGCGCGGGGACGACAATGACCAACGTGTCGGACAGCGTCATCTCGACCGAGGATCCCTACCCAGCAAACGCTTGACTGCCATTTGGTTGTTAGGCGCTGTCCCCGTTGCCGCGCGACCCCGAGAGGCGGGAAATGTCGACCGCCACACCCAGCGCCCCTGCCGCTCGCGCCGCTTCGACGTGACCAGGTCCCAGGCCCCCTTGGGCGTAGACGGGCAAGGGGCTGGCCGCCACCAGCGCCTGCAGTCCGTCCCAGCCAAATGCCTGGTCTCCAGGATGCGCAGCGGTGGGTAGCACTGGCGACAGGAGGGCGACGTCGGCACCCAGTGCGCTAGCGCGCTCGAGGTCTCGTGCGTTGTGAGCAGACACCGCCCACAGGCCCGTCGGCGGCCGCTCTATCAGACCGGCCAGCGCGCCGGCGGAGCTGTGAAGCCCGCAGGCACCAGCCTGGCGTGCCTCCAGCGCTGTCCCAGAGAGGAGCACGCGCAGCCCGGTCCCCCGCCGGAGCTGGCACAGCCGACGGGTGAGCTGGACACGCTGACCAGGTGCGAGATCCAGTGCTCGCACGATCAAGAGGCGCAGGCCGCCGGCTGCCAACCACGGAATGCTCGCCAGCAGCTCTTCGGGTGCGCCCGGCGCGTGGTCCACCCGGGCGACGCCCACCAGCTCAGGGAGCCCCAACGTGGCAATAGCGAGCTCGTTGCTCGGCAGCAGTGGCCCGACCGTCGGACGGGCGGGCTCCACCCATGCCACCTGCTGGCCTTCCCTCCCCTTCGGCTCGCCCGACCACCGGCGCACGTTGAACCAGTGCAGCCGCACCCGCTTGGTCGGGAAGTCGTGCTCGTAGACCCGCCACGGCGCCAGCTCGAGCGCGTGGACACCGACCTCCTCAAGCAGCTCGCGGGCTGCGGCCTGGACCGGGCTCTCGCCGGGCTCGACCTGGCCCCCGGGCAGCTCCCAGAAGCCGGCCGCGTCCTTGCCGGGCTTGCGCTGCGCGAGCAACACGCGCCCATCGGGCGCGCGGAGGACGCCGACCGCCACGTCAACCACCGGACGACCGAGGAGGGGCAACCGGCGGGCGGGCGGCATCAGTCCGGCCAGACGGGTAGCGGGTACAGCGCACTGGGTCGCCGTCGCAACTGCGTCGTCGCCCGGTGCTCAGGGTCTACCGGCGCGGTCTCGGTCGCAGGGGCCGCGACCCCACCGGCATCCCCGGTCCGGGCATCCTGGGCGAGAGGCTCGCCCTCGGCGCCGAGCTGTTGGGCGCCATCCTTCGCCTCCGCCGAGGCCTCGGGCCGCTGGCTCGCTGGGGAGGTGGTGCGGCGTCTGGCGGGTGTCATGTCAGGTTACCTCCAACCTAGCGATTGCCTCGGCGCGCGTAGCGAAGTCTCGTGCCTCCGCGTCGACAGCCCCTCCATCCGGGCCATGCACCGAGACGGTGACATGGGTCCGGGTGAAGCTCAGATCCGGATAGAGCCCGGTCTCCTTCGACAGGCTTGCGAGCCGGTCGAGGAAGCCTGCTGTTTCGGAGTAGTCGGCGAACTCGAAGCGGCGGTACAACGACGGTGGTCGCTCGACCGCTTTCCAGCCTTCCGGCAATCGGGATTCTGTCGTCACGTGATTCTCCTCGTCGGTGAATGGGATCCTGAACGCCAGCCGAACTCCTGGCGTTCAGGATCGCCGCCCGAGCTGGGCGCCTGGCCCAGCTCGCCGCCTCCGCAGTACCGCGGCGGAGCGAATCATCACCTTGAGGACGCTTAGACCGGCGCGACCTGGGTCTCGCGGGGGCTGTCGGGAAGGATCGCCTCGACCTCGCTGTGGGGCCGGGCGATGATGTGGGCGGCGGCCAGGCCGTCGCCCACGCGCTCGCACGCGTCAGCACCGGCACGGACTGCCGCGTTGACGGCACCCGTCTCACCACGCACCAGCACGGTGACGTAGCCGCCGCCGACGAACTGCCGGCCGATCAGCCGCACCTCTGACGCCTTGGTCATGGCGTCGGCAGCCTCGATCGCGGGGACGAGGCCCCGGGTCTCGATCATGCCCAGGGCAATCCCCGGAATGTCAGAACTTCCATTGTTGGCCATCTGCTTCGCTTTCCTCCGTATGTGAGTTGAGATCGGGTGTTACAGGGTGGGAGTCGACCGGGTCAGCCGCGCCATCGCTCCTCGCTCCAGTGGTCGATGATCCCGCCAATGGTGAGGTCGGTGGTGATGCTGTAATCGCCGGCGGCATGGCGGGCCGCCGAGGTGCTGATGGTGATGACGAAGTCGCCGGGTCTTGTGCCAACCGGGTCCAGCGCCACTTCGAGTTCGCCGCCTTCGTCCTCGACCACTCGTAGCGACTTGCTCTGGAGCGTGGGGGTTCGACTGGTGGCGACGAGGTCCCCCACAACGCGCTGGATGTTCATCGCCCCGCCCCTCGGCTTCGAGATGGAGCGACCGGCTCCACGACCGACAGCTCCGGCTTCGCAGCGGGCGCCTCCCCTGGGGTGGCTTGTCCCGGGGCGTCCTCGTCCCAGTAGTCGATGATGCCGACGATGGTCAGGTCGCTCGGGTAGTCCTTGTGGCCAGCGGCTTCGCGCGCCGCCGAACTCCCACACGCGATCACCCAGTCGCCGGGCTTGCAGCCGACGGGGTCAACCGCCACCTGCTTGCTTCCCTTGCGGTCCACAACGACCAGCAGCCGCTGGAGCTCGAGGCCTTGGATGCGAGCTGTTGCCACCAGCGTGCCTTCGACACAGAAGATCTTCATCGTGCCTCCTCCCGTCGCTCGGCCTCGACCAGCTCCAGCCGCGACTGGCCCCGTGCTCGCACGAACCCTTGGACGACGAGGCCGTCGGTGCCGGCCCGACCTGCGTACCGGGTCTCGATGGCGGCGGTGAGGCGGCGAGCACGTGCCTGCGCGCTGGCGCAGGCGCCGGGGATGCGCTCGTCGTAGGCGACGTGCACGAGCACCGGCACCGCAAGCCCGTGCGGCGCATTCGTCCTGCGGAGGATGTTGAAGCCGACGTCGAGGTCGACGGCACCTTCCTCGAGCGTACGCATCTGGGCCTGGAAGGCAAGGTTGCGCAGCTGCACGTCGTCGATCGCGTCGCCGGCCACGAGCAGCTTCTCGGTGTGGCCGGGATCGGCGTACATGCCGCCGATCCAGCCCAGAACTGCGTCGACTTGACCGATGTTGTTCTTCAGTAGGTAGCCACAGAGCCAGCGCATGCCCTCGGTGGCGGCGTCGGCCGCGTCCACGCCCGTGGCGTCGGCGACCGCTTGGCGGATGTACTCCTTGGCCGCCTCACGCTCGAGGCTCGCAGTCTGCTCGTAGAGCGCGGCGCTGGAAACGAAGCGGCTCACGTCGGTCTTCCCAGCGGCGTCGGGAACGTGGACGCGGATGGCGTCGGTGTCAGTGTCCACCCCGACGAGCAGGGTGGCCACGCTCGCCCCACAGCACTGGGTGGACTCGACGGCCCCCTCGAACTGCTGGAGCAGCGCCAGCAGGGCAGTGGCAGCGCGCGTCTCGTCACTGCCGTGGGCGGCACAGCCTTGATGGCGGGGGTCGGCGCTGCTGAAGTGGTAGAGCCCGATCTTCAGGTAGCGGGTGGGCTCGCTGGCGTCGTTCGGACGGCCTTCGCGCCAGCGCCGCAGCTCCACCGACTCCCAGCGGTGCAGCGCGTCCTCCACGTCGAACATGGCGCCGGCGTAGGCGTCGTGCCACACCACGACCGCAGGCGGCACTCGCAGGATGAAGTCCACCGCGCCCAGGAGGCGCCCATCGGAGCAGGAGGTGATGTCGACGGCGTGGAACCCGAAGCGCTGGATCAGCACCTCGGCGCTCTCGCCCTCGTCGAGCAGGGCGGCGAGGTTGCGTTCGAACTCGCGCTCCACCAGGTTGGCGAAGGTCCCGAGCACGCACCGGGCATGGAGGCGGCCGAGGTCCAGCGGTGTGCTCCAGGACGCCTCGCACTCGCTCGCCGGGATGTCGACCCCGAGTGAGTTGGCCAGCTCGTGCTGCGCAACCTCGGGGAAGCCGTCGTCGAACTGGCGCGGCGCCAGCCGGCGCAGGACGGGTTGGATCATCTCGAAGGCGGCCTCGATCTCCTCGGCTCGCTGCTTCAGTGCCGCGCTGAGCGCCGGCTCCGCCAGCGGATGCCCGCCGGCCGGGGCACCGGACCTGACCGCCCCGTTCGGGGCTGCCCGGCCCGACGGCGCCTTCACCGTCGCCACCGCGACCGGGCGCGGCCACGCAGCAGCCTCGCCCCATGGCGCGAGCCACCGGCCATCGGGCTGGAGCAGGGACTTCATCCCTGGGCTCCGCCGGAGACGGTGACCCTGACCCCGTCCTTCGGGCTTCCACCAACTCGGCCAGTGACCCTGGCGTTCTCATTCGGCGCCCCGGGCGTGGCCAGGTCCTTGAACCGGCGTGCGCCGGCCCAAGCGTTGGAGTCGCCGCCGCCCTCGGTGGGGTTCCGCCCGGCCGCGATGTAGCCCTCGGTGCCGGTCACCAGGCCGTGAGACGTCCAGGCGGCGGCGGAACCGGTGATCGCACGACCGTCGGTGCGCCCTTCGCCCGTGATCGGCGTTCGCGTGCCCTCACGAGCCTGGACGGTGCGGGGCCGGAACAGGAACTCGCTGTTGCCGGTCACCTTGTCGGCGCTGATGGCGAAGGCCCCGGTGATGCGACCAGGCACGCAGGACGCGGGCGGTGCCACCTCGATGTCCTTCTTCGCCGACTCCCTGCCGGCCAGACGACGGGCCTGGGCCACCGGGAAGGACCCGCGGGCCCAGTCGGCGGCCGCCGGCTCTGCGGGCCGCATGTCGCCGTAGTACGACGACCCGGTGATGTCGTTGCGAGCGCCGCGCTGGATGCCGGTCACCAGCTTGGACTGCATGGGGAGATCGCCGGTCACCGCCACACCGCCGAGCCTGGGCCCGAGGCGGTCGGTCGCCGGGTCGACCTCGCCGGGCTCGCACCTTCCGAACATGCCGGATGGCCCCTGGTAGGGCGTGCCCGTCACCGGGCGGCAGACACCCGGCTCGTCGCCGGTGACATTGGGGCGGTGTTCAAGGCTGGGGCCGGTGACCTGCTGGCCCCTCCAGGTCTGAGCCACGGTCACCTTGGTGGCGGTCACCGGGTCGAGACGTGTCCGGTCGAGGTGGGCGGCCGGCGCGGTACCGCCGCCGATGGCACCGCACTCGGTGGAGTAGAGGTTCTGGTACTGGTCGCCGGTGATCGGGCGGCAGGCGCCGGCCTCGTTCCCGGTGACCCGCCCGCTGCGGCCGACGGCCGTGCCGGTGACGGCCAGCCCTCCGTCGCTGTTCTCCAGCGCCGGCCCGGTCGGCGATTGGACTCTCAGCCGGCCGCCGACCGCGGTCGCGCCGTGGGGGTCGGCCCGGCGGGGGAACTGCGCCGACTGGTAGGCGACGCCGGTGCGCGGCGTCAGATCGTCGTCGAGCCGCTGGTCGGCTTCGCCAGTGATGAGGAGGTGTTCGCCGGCTTCGTCACCGGTGATGGGCACGTTGCCCCGAACGGCGGTGCCCGAGACGACCAGGCCCTGCGGCGTCCGCATCAGCCCGACCTTGACCCCGGCGCCCGGCGCGGGGGCCGGGCCATCGGCCGGGAAGTACTGCGTGCCCGACACCGGGTGGGAAGCGCCGGGCTCCCCGCCCGTGACCTGCACGCCCGGACCGATCCGCACCCCGGTCACGTGCTGGCCGCCGTGGGTGGGCGACGCGATGACCTTGGGAACGTACCTGACCTGGCCCTGTCCCTGCGGCCCGCTGATCCCCGCGTTGCCCACCGGGGTGGCCTCGGCGCGCTGGGCGCGGGTGCGATCGAGACCCGAGGCGGCGTTCTCGACGGGCACGTTCTCCAGCGCCGGCGGCGCGCCGGCGCCCATCAGCGCCTGCTTGCCCTGGGACAGCTGGCGGCGGCGCTCCTTGGACACGGTACGGCCGAAATGGGCGGAAGCAACGGCGTCGGTCGGGTCGGCGCCGTGACCGTTGGCCGCGGGAGGGGCGCTGGCCCGATTGGCCTGCACGCTTTCGGCGCCGGCGCCCATCAGCGCCTGCTTGCCCTGGGACAGCTGGCGGCGGCGCTCCTTGGACACGGTACGGCCGAAATGGGCGGAAGCAACGGCGTCGGTCGCGGCGGCTCGTTCTTCCTGAGCCGCTCGCGTTCCGTTCGGGTCGCCTTGAGCATTGGGGGCGGGGGCCGGCCCCGCCCCGTTGACGTCGAGGTTCTCCGCGGCGGGCAGTGCGCCGGCGCGGTTCATCGCCTGCTTGCCCTGGGACATCTGGCGGCGGCGCTCCCTGGACACGGTACGGCCGAAGTGAGCCGCCTCCACAGCGTCGGTCGGGACGGCCCCTTGCTCCCGGGCCCCTTGCGTCCCGTTCGGCTCGACCTGACCGCTGGGAGCAGCGGGAACCGCCCCCGCGCCGGCGGCCTGCTGGTTCTCTCCGGCGGACGTGCTGGCGCCGTTCAGCGCCTGCTTGCCCTGGGACAGCTGGTGGCGACGGGTCCTCGCCGCGGTGCGACCACCACGGGCAGCATCTCGGAACTCGCCCAGCTCAGCGGCGTCGGCGGTGTCGACCGCGTACATTCCCATGCTCAGCCAGCTCCCCCGCGGGAGACGACGAAGGCCGGCGCGCCCTTCGGCGCCCGGTTGCCCTGGGACGGCTGGCGGCGTCCCTGCATGGAGAAGGCATCCAGGGGCGCGGCCAGACCACCGCTGTCGGCGATCTGGACCACGTTCATGTCCATTTTCAGCGTGACCCAGCGCGGTGGACGATGAAGGCCGTGCCCTGAGACTGCTGGAAGTTGTCGTAGCCAAGAAGGCGCACGTGGTGACCGGGGTTGGCACGGTGGCACGCGTCGAGCTCGGCCAAGACCCTGTCGACCGAGCGCTCCCCGAAGAAGGGAAGCCCCCAGAGGTACCAGAAGTTGGACATCGACTTCTCTGGCTCGGTGTGTTCGATGGCGGGGCTCCAGCCGGACTCGATCAGGTAGGTGATCTGCTGGCGAAGCCGCTCGGGCGTCATCGGAGGCAGGTAGGAGAACGTCTCCACATGGCGGGGGGTGGGCCCGTAGGGTTGAACTTGCACGTCAATCTCTCCTTTCGGGGCCCTTCGGGGCCAGGGGTGAGGATGGGCCCGGCGACCGACCCGCGATCAGGCGGTGATCTTGTCCACGGTGTCGAACTCGAACTTGATTTCCTTCCACGTCTCCATGGCGATCGCCAGCTCGGGGCTGTGACGGGCCGCTTCGGTCAGGATCTCGCGACCCTCCCGTTCGACCTGCCGGCCCTGGTTGCGAGCCTCCACGCAGGCTTCGAGCGCAACCCGGTTGGCATGGGCGCCGGATGCGTTGCCCCATGGGTGGCCGAGCGTCCCGCCGCCGAACTGCAGGCAGGCGTCGTCGCCGAAGATGGCAACCAGGGCGGGCATGTGCCAGACGTGGATGCCTCCGGAAGCCACGGGCATGACGCCCGGCATGGATGCCCAGTCCTGGTCGAAGAAGATGCCGCGCTTGCGGTTCTCAGGGACGAAGGCCTCCCGCATCAGGTCGATCCAGCCGAGGGTGGCCTCGCGGTCGCCTTCCAGCTTGCCGACCACTGTGCCGGAGTGAAGGTGGTCCCCGCCGGACAGACGAAGGCACTTGGTGAGGACCCGGAAGTGGATGCCGTGCATCGGGTTGCGGTCGACCACCGCATGCATGGCGCGGTGGATGTGGAGCAGCATGCCGTTCTCCCGGCACCAGTTCGCCAAGCCCGTGTTGGCGGTGAAGCCGGCCGTGAAGAAGTCGTGCATGATGATCGGGGCGCCGAGCGACTTTGCGAACTCGGCTCGCTTGTACATCTCCTCAGGCGTGGCCGAGGTGACGTTCAGGTAGTGGCCCTTCTTCTCGCCCGTCTCGGCCGTGGCCTTGTGCACCGCTTCCATCACGAACTCGAAGCGGTGGTTCCAGCGCATGAACGGCTGGCTGTTGATGTTCTCGTCGTCCTTGGTGAAGTCGAGCCCGCCTCTGAGGCACTCGTAGACGGCGCGCCCGTAGTTCTTGGCCGACAGGCCAAGCTTGGGCTTGATCGTGCAGCCCAGGAGGGGGCGCCCGTACTTGCCGAGGCGGTCGCGCTCCACCTGGATGCCGTTGGGGGGGCCTCCGCAGGTCTTGACGTAGGCCACCGGGAAGCGAATGTCCTCGAGGCGCAGGCTGCGCAGGGCCTTGAAGCCGAAGACGTTGCCGACGAGCGAGGTCAGGACGTTGACGACAGAGCCTTCCTCGAACAGGTCCATCGGGTAGGCGACGAAGGCGAAAAAGGCGCCGCTGGGGTCGCCCTTCACCGGTTCGATCCGGTAGGCCCGGCCCTTGTAGTAGTCGAGGTCGGTGAGCAGGTCGGTCCACACCGTGGTCCAGGTGCC
This sequence comes from Acidimicrobiia bacterium, assembly GCA_023264995.1. Lineage (GTDB taxonomy): Bacteria > Actinomycetota > Acidimicrobiia > Acidimicrobiales > AC-14 > CADCTB01. The sequence goes on from JAHFUR010000011.1 coordinate 36,068, forward strand.
GGTGGACGACTCGGCGGCCACCGCCGCGGCCGCTTCCTCGCGCGGCACGCCCTCCTGGGCGACCACCTTGAAGCAGGCCAGGAGGTCGGTGTCCAACGGCACATAGTCTGGGGTCCAGTAGTTGTCGGCGTAGTTCTTCACGCCGGCCTGGTAGCCCTTGCCGTTACTCTGGCCGTTGCTCTGTGCCACGCGGTTTCTCCTCGGCTGAAGCCTGATCTGGGTGCCGGGCCCCGGACAGCCTGCTCGCAGGTGTCGGGTGCCCCGGACGTTCATCCTCGTCTCTGGCGCCGATTCTGGCAGACCGAGGATTAGTCTGTCTATGACGTAATTCCCCGTTGGTTGGCCCTCACTGTGTAACCTAAGGTTACGCTATGACCTTCAACCAGCTCCGCACCTTCGTCGAGGTGGCGACGTCGGGGTCGGTGATCGAAGCGGCGCGGACCCTCATGGTGAGCGCGCCGGCAGTCTCCGCCGCCGTGGGCACGATCGAAAAGGAGCTGGGCGTCCAGCTGGTGGAGCGGGCTGGCCGGGGACTGGTGGTCACCCCCGCCGGCGTGGTCTTCGCCCGCTATGCCCGCCAGGTCCTCGCCCTCCTGGAGACCGGCAAGGCGGCCACTGCCGAGGCCCTCGACCCCGAGCGCGGCCAGCTCCGCCTGGCCGCCGTCACGACCGCCGGCGAGCACGTCGTCCCCCGGTTCCTCGCCTCGTTCCGGGCCCGGTACCCCGAAGCCGGCATCACCCTCGAGGTCGGCAACCGCGACCGGGTCTGGGACGCCCTGGAGCATCATCAGGCCGACCTGGTCGTGGGCGGTCGCCCGCCCGGCGGCGGCCGGTTCGTGACGCTCGCCACCCGGCCCAATGTCCTCGTGCTGGTGTCGGCGGGAAAGGGGAAGCCGTCGGTCCGGGAGGTCGACATGGAGACGCTGGCCAACTCGGTGGTCCTGGTGCGTGAGGAGGGGTCGGGTACCCGGGGCACCGCCGAGGAGTTGCTCGACGAGCTCGGCGTCAACCCCCGCACGCTGACGCTGGGATCCAACGGCGCCATCCGGGAATCGGTCCAGGTGGGGCTGGGCATCACCCTCATCTCGCACGACGCGGTGGCCCGTGAGCTGGACGAGGGGGCCCTCGAGGAGTGGACGTGCCCGGGCATCCCCCGCCAGCGGGCTTGGCACATCGTGGCCCGGGCCCACGAGCTCCTCCCCGCCACCGCCGGTCTGTTCCTCACCCACCTGGTCGGAGCGGAAGCTGACCGCTTCACCCTGGTCCGGGAGGCCTGATCGGGCTAACGTTTCCCCAGAACTCGCACCTGACCAGGAGGACCTCCACGAAATGAGCGCTACTGATCTTGCTGCCGTCGCCCAGGCGATGGTGGCTCGGGGCCGTGGGGTCCTGGCCGCCGACGAAAGCAACGCCACGATCACAAAGCGTTTCGCCGCGCTCGGCATCGAGTCCACCGAGGAGAACCGCCGGGCGTACCGTGACACGCTCCTGAGCACGCCGGGCCTGGAGGACTACATCAGCGGCGTGATCCTCTACGACGAGACCATCCGCCAGTCCTCGGCCGATGGCACGCCCTTCCCGACGATGCTGGCCCAGCGGAGCATCCTCCCCGGCATCAAGGTGGACACCGGCTCGATGCCCCTCGCCAACGACAACGACGAGCAGGTCACCGAAGGCCTCGACGGGTTGCGCAAGCGCATTGCCGAGTACGTCAGCCTGGGCGCCAAGTTCGCCAAGTGGCGGGCCGTCATCATCATCGACGAGGCGCGCGGCTTCCCGTCGGACTACGCCCTCCACTGCAACGCCCACGCCCTGGCCCGCTACGGCGCGCTCTGCCAGGAAGGTGGCCTCGTACCCATCATCGAGCCGGAAGTCCTCATGGACGGCTCCAACGACATCGATGTCTGTTTCGACGTCACCGTGCACGCCCAGCGGCGCGTCTTCCAGGAGCTCGACCGCCAGCAGGTCGACCCGCGCGGCATGGTCCTCAAGCCCAACATGGTCATCTCGGGCAAGGGCTGCGCCACCCAGGCCAGCCCCCAGGAAGTGGCGGAGCGCACGCTGGAGTGCCTGTACCGCACCGTGCCGCCGGCGGTGCCGGGTATCGCCTTCCTGTCCGGGGGCCAGTCGGCGTCGGTGGCCACCGAGCACCTCGACCTCATGAACCGCATGGGCCCCCACCCCTGGCAGCTCACCTTCTCCTACGGCCGCGCCCTGCAGGACGAGGCGCTCCGCACCTGGAAGGGGTCGACCGACAACGTGGCCGAGGCCCAGAAGGTGGCGTCCCACCGGGCCAGCCTGACCAGCGCGGCCGCCACGGGTACTTACAGCCGGGACATGGAGTCCGCCGCCGTCTGAGCACCCCGCCACGGACCGGTGACGCTCCTGGGGGCTCCAGCCCCCTTGGGCGCCACCGGTTCGTCCGCGTCTACCGCCGGGGGAACGCAGCCAGGACGACCTCCTTGGTCTCCGGGCGCAGCGAGTAGGAGGCACAGGGGCGGGCCTCGTTGAACCCCCCGCCAGGCCCGTCGCCGGAGCGGATGGTCCAGTCGGTCAGGCCAGCCCGGTCCAGTTCGCGCCGGACCAGGGCGACGGCCGCGTTCGGTTCGACGCACGGGCTCTCGACGAAAGTCGGCGCCACCGCGTCGCGGAACGCGCTGATCCGGGCGCTGAGATCCGCCCCCGGCGCCGGTGACGACGCGGGGCCGGGCGCCGGCGTCGGCGGTGCTGCCGTCGATGGCGGTGACGGGAGGTTGAGCCGGGCACACACGTCCGAGCCGGGCGGGGCCGGGAAGACGCCGGCGACCCCGGAGTCGAGCACGCACTCGACGAGCGGCGGGACCGGTCCTCCGTCGCCGATCTTGCCCCGCCGCCACAGCTCGGCGCAGGCGGCGATCGGTCCGTCGGTGCCGACGGCGGTCCCGGTCAGGTTGGCACCGGGGTCGGCGGACTCGTAGCACGCGACGGTCTGGGGCTTGGTCACCCCGCCCCGGAGCAGGCCGTACGCGGTCGCACCCCCGAGCAGCCCGCCGATGAGGATCACCGGGACGACGCGTCGGGCCCGCCGGCGCCGGCGTTGCGCCCACCCGACGGCACCGGCCCGGTCGGGGGCGGTGATCTCACGGAAAAGGGCCGAGCCGGGGGGCGGCAGCGTCGGGTCATCACGCAGCACCGGGTTGGCGGCCCGGAGCCGGTCGAGCGGATCGCTCAGGTTGATCATGACTCGCGACCTTCCACGTGCGGTGAGGCGCCTGCGGAACCTTCTTGTCCGTGCCGACGCTCTTCTTTCCCGATTTCCCGTCCGAGCCGACCGCGCGCCCGGTGGAGCCGGACCGCGACCGACGCCTCCGAGCACCCCACCACCTGGGCGATCTCGCGATGGGGCAGCTCCTCCCAGACGGCAAGCCGGAGGATTTCCTGGTCGGCGTCCCGCAGGCGGTGCAGGGCGGCCAGCACGATGTGACGGTCCTCCGAGGTGACCACCTCACCCTCTACGTCGACGGTCTGGGCCGGCTGGCCCCTCAGTCGCGTCGACAGGTCGTCCCGCCGGCGGTTGCCCCGCCGCTGGTTGGCCAGCACTCTGCGGGCCACCCCGTACAGCCAGGGCAGGGCGGCGTCGATGTCGGGGAGCTCGGGAAGGCGTCGCCAGGCGATCGTGAACGTCTCGGCCAGGGCGTCCTGGGCGTCGGCCGGGTCGGGGGCCCGCCGCCGGGTGTAGGCGGCCACGGCCCGGTAGTGGGTCTCGTAGATGCCCTGGAATCGGCTGAGGGCGTCCCCTCGTCCCTGGTCCTCGTCCACGTCCCTCGAAGCCTCGTCCACTCTGTCCGTTGCGCCAAACGCGGGAAGCGGCCGACCCCGAAGGGCCGGCCGCCTCACCGGATCCCGATCACCGCGGCGGCTGGGGAGACCGCGGTGCCGGGAGAGCTAGCCGATGTAGATGGAGGAGATGGTGTCCTGCCAGTCCCAGGCCATGGCCGCCTCGCCGGCGTAGGGATAGGTCGGGCCCGGGTACCACCAACCGCCGCCGTCGGAGTACTCGGCCAGGTACACCTGGCACCCGCCGACAATGTAGGACGACGTCTGGTTGTCGAACCCGTAGTCGGCCAGGTTCTGCCAGTACCCCCGGTCCCAGAACGAGAGACGACGACCGCTGTACCAGTTGTACTCGTAGAGGCGGAGCGGGCTCGAGCACCAGTACCCGTAGGCGGCGGTCGACGCGGTCGGCGCCGACCCGAGGCCCCTGCGGGCGAGCTGCGCCTCCCGGGCGTCGAGCGCCTCGCTGGTGCGGAAGCACTCCAAGAGGCCGCCCTGGCGCCACACGAGGCAGTCCTGGGCCTCGCCCCAGTCTTTGGAAAGGTCGATCGTGCGCCCTTCGAAGGACGCGAGCGCCGCCCCGCGGAGCGCGGCATTGCGTGCCGCCCCTTCCGCCCGCGTCTGGGCGCCGGCCGGCACGGCCGGCGCGAGCAGCATGACCAGTACGGCCGCCACGCCCACTACCCCAACCCTGCTCTTCCCCGGCACCCGCTCTCCCCCCGCGTGCGTCTTGGCTCTGGTGGCCCGTTCGACCTGCCTGTGTCCGGGTCGGCGCGAACCTTTCACTCTTTCCCATGGATTCTTGTCCGCGTGACGGGCGCCGTGACAAGCACTTCCACGGTCGTCCCGGTCCCCGGCCGGGACGCCAGGGTCAGGGTGGCCCCGAGCAGCTCGGCCCGCTCGCGCATGCCGACGAGGCCGTAGGCATGCCGGTCCTCGCCGGCGTCGGCGGCGAGGACCTCGTCGAAGCCGTGGCCGTCGTCGGTCACCACCAGACGGACGCCGTCCTCGCCGCCGGACAGGCGGAGGAGGACCGTCGTCGCCCCCGCATGCTTGACCACGTTCTGCAAGGCCTCCTGGGCGATCCGGTACAGGGCGACCTCGACGTGCGGTGGCAGCTCGACCTCTTCAACGTCAACCTCGACGGCCAACCCGGCCACGGACCGGGCCAGGCTCTCGAGGCCCGGCCCGAGCCCGAGATCGTCGAGGACGAAGGGCCGGAGGCCGGCGATGGCCGCCCGGGCCTCGGCCATCGCTTCCGTCGCCAGGTCCTTGGCCATCGCCAGCTCCCGCTGCAGGGCGGTCGGGCCCCTCGGCGCCCCCGGCGGGCCGGCGGCGTCCTCGGCGGCCAGCAGGTGGTACCACAGGCTGACCAGGCGCTGGCTGATCCCGTCGTGGATTTCCCCGGCCAGCCGGCGACGCTCCAGCTCCTGGGCCTCCACCGTCCGGGTGGCGAGGCGCTCCAGCATCTCCTCGCGCTCGGCCAGTCGGCCGTAGAGGCGGGCGTTCTCCATGGCCCGGGCCATCAGGTTGGCCACCTGGGTGAGCAGCGCCAGGTCGTCGTCGCTGTAGGTGCGGGCGGCCCGGGAGTGGACGTTGAGCACCCCAACCACCCGGCCCCGGGCCAGCATGGGCACCGAGACCATCGACGTGAAGTCCTCGCCCCGTAGCTCGGGGATGTAGCGGTAGCGGGCGTCCTTCCACTTGTCGGGCACCACGGCAGGCTGGGCGTTCTTGGCTACCCAGCCGGCGATGCCCTCGCCCATGGCCAGCTGGACACTGCCGACCTGCTCGTCGAACGGGGGGGTGGCGCCGGCCAGCACCACCCGGCGCAGCTCCTGGTCGACGAGGTGGACGAAGCACACGTCGGACTTGGTCGCCGCGGTCACCAGGGCGGCCACCCGCTGGCTCACCTCCGAGACGTCGACGTCGGCCGAGGTGACCTCGATGATGTGCTCCAGCAGGCGGACGCCCTCGTTCTGGTGACGATCGGGCACGCCCTGGCCCGTCGGGCCGTCACCAGTCGCGCCGTCGTTCAGTGGAAGATCCCCTCCCGGAGGGCCACGGCCACCGCCTGGGCCCGGTCGGAGACCTCAAGCTTGCGGTAGACGGCCCGGGCGTGGGTCTTGACGGTGTCCTCGCCGATCGACAGGCGCAGGGCGATGGCCCGGTTCGAAAGCCCCCTGACCATGAGGCCGAGGACCTCGCTCTCCCGCTGGGTCAGGCCGGTGCGGGCGCCGGGCCAGAACTCCCCGCTCTGCAACCGGGCCGCAGTCATGGCCACCCGCCCGGCCAGGGTGGAGTCGACGGCCACGTCGCCGTCCATCACCCGGTCGAGGTGGTCGGCCAGCTCCGGGCCGGTCGTCGTCTTCAGCAGGAACCCCGAGGCCCCCACCCGCAGGGCCTGGAACAGGTACTGCTCGTCGTCGTACACGGTGAAGAACACGACCTTGAGGCCGGGGTGGCGCTTGACCAGCTCGGCACACAGGTCGAGGCCGCTGGCGCCGCGGAGGCGGACATCGAGCAGGACCACGTCGGGCTGGCGCTCGGCGGCCAGGCGGACGGCCTCCTCGGCGGTCGTCGTCGCCGCGGCGATGACCACCCGGCTGCTCTGCGACGCCAGCATCGAGGCCAGCCCTTCGAGGACCACCTGATGGTCGTCGACGAGCAGCAGGCGGACCGGCGGCCGGATGGCCTCGACGGCGGGGACGATCGACAGGTTCTCCCCCATGCAATCCACCTTAGGGGTGAGGCGGCGGGGACAAGGAACTCGTAGGATTTCCCAACCCCCGAACATGGCGGTCGACGCCCCGAAACGAGGATTCTTGTCAGTCACCGAGCACGCAACCGTGACCAACATCCGGCCCCCGGCCAGTCCGGTGCAGATCGTGCCGTCGGTACTGCCGGCCGACTACTCCAAGCTGGGAGCGGAAGTGGCGGCGCTGGAAGCGGCAGGCGTCGACAAGATCCAGTGGGACGTCATGGACGGCGTCTTCGTCCCCAACCTCACGTTCGGCCCTGACGTGATCCGGGCCTGCCGGCCCCACGCCACTGTGCCGTTCGAGGCCCACCTCATGGTGGTCAACCCCGACGCCATGATGCTCCAGTACCTCGACGCCGGCTGCGAGCTGCTCATCGTCCACGCCGAGACCACTCCCCACCTGCACAAGACGCTGAGCACCATCCGTGACGCCGGGGGCAAGGCCGGCGTGGCCCTGAACCCCCACACCCCCCTCGACGTCGTGCGCCACGTGCTCGACCTCACCGACATGATCCTGGTGATGACGGTCAACCCCGGTTTCGGTGGTCAGAGCTATATCGCCACCATGGAACCGAAGATCGCCGAGGCGGCTCGGATGATCAAGGAGAGCGGCTTCGCCATCGACCTCGAGGTCGACGGCGGGATCTCAGCCGACACGATCACGGGCGCGGCCACCGCCGGCGCCCGGGTCCTCGTCGCCGGCAGTGCCCTCTACCGCCACCCGGGCGGCCTCACCGAGGCCGTCACCCAGCTCCGACGCCTGGCCGAAGCGGCCGTGGCGGCTTGACCGACGAAAGGGAGACGTTCATGCCCGACAAGCAGGTCAACCTCCAGCGCGCATGGCGCAACGGCGACGGCCCCGGCCGTCCCATCATGCTCGCCATCGCCGGCGACAGTGCTGCCGGCAAGACCACGATCACCAAGGGGCTCGTCGATTCGCTGGGCGCCGACCGGATCACGTCGATCTGCGTCGACGACTACCACCGCTACGACCGTACCGAGCGCAAGAACCTCCCGTTCACGCCGCTGCACCCCGACTGCAACTACGTCGAGATCATGGAGCAGCACCTGCAGCTCCTGGCCCTCGGTCACCCGATCCTCAAGCCGGTCTACAACCACAAGGACGGCACGCTCGGCCGGCCGGTCCTCATCGAGCCCCGCGAGTACGTGATCATCGAGGGCCTCCTCCCGCTGTACTCCAAGCTGGCCCGGGCCTGCTTCGACGCCACCGTCTACCTCGACCCGCCGGAGCCCGTGCGCTACGAGTGGAAGATCAAGCGTGACGTCTCCAAGCGGGGCTACACCGAGGAGGCGGTGCTCGCCGATCTCGAGAAGCGCGAGCCCGAGTCGGCCCAGTTCATCCGCCCCCAGCGGTCACAGGCCGACATCGTGATCCGCTTCGACAAGATCGAGGGCCGCGACCCCGACGAGCCGCTGTCGGCCACCCTGCTGCTCCGTCCGACGATCTCCCACCCCGACCTGGCCAACATCCTCACCGACGACCACCGCGAGGCCATGCACCTCAAGCTGACTCGCGACGACGACGGCAAGCCGGTGGACGCCCTGCACATCCACTCCTACGCCCCGCGTGAGATCACCAAGGACGTGGAGCAGCAGATCTGGAAGGAGCTGGGGGTCGACGAGGAGGTGCCCGAGTCCCTGGGCACGATCGAGGCCGGCAAGCGGAGCGAGCCCCTCGCTATTGCCCAGCTCATTCTGCTGTACCACATGTTCCAGGCCAAGCACTCGAAGTAGGTCAGTCGAAGAGGTCGCGCGGAAGGTGGCCGGTGCGCAGGAACTTCCTGCGCACCGCGGCGTCTGACAGCCGGAAGCGGTGCCAGCACCAGGCGACGACCAGCGCACCCAGCAGCTCCTCGATCACCAGTACGGCCGGGCCGTGGTCGAGCGCCGGGAGGCGCCCGGTCAACGGACGGCCAAAGAACGGCCACCAGAAGGTCTCAGTGCGCGCCCACATGCCGTCGGCCACGAGGTGGGCGAACATGCCGATGGGAACAGCCAGCAGGCTCCGGCGCACGTGCCGGTGGCCACGGGTCGCAACCATGACCGCCGTCAGCACGATCACCGCACCTACCAGCGTGTGGCCGACGCGAGCACCCCCGAAACGGGCGTCCACCAGGTCCGGCAGCAGAGCGCCGACCACCAGCATGCGGTAGTCGAAGGCCGGGTCACGGAAGACGAGCCACACCAGGCCGAGCGCCACTCCCGCGGGCCAGAAGATCACGTCAGGGGCGGACGAGGATGCGCTCGCACTGCTCGCACCGCACGAGCGTCTCCGCCGGCTCTTTGCGCAGCCGGGCCACCTCGGTGGCGGGCAAGGCCAGGTGGCAGCCGCCGCACCTTCCGTTGACGAGCGGGGCCGCCGCCACTCCCCCGAGACGGGCACGGAGCATTTCGTAGAGGGCACCGACCTCAGCCGGGATCGCCGCCGCGGCCTCGGCCCGGGCCACGACCTCCTCGGCCAGCTCGCGGTCGATCGCGGCCTGGCTCTCGGCCACTGCGGCGCGGAGGCGGACGCCGGCGGCATCGAGCGCGTCACGGCGGCGTCCGAGCTCGGCGAGCTGCTCGTCGAGGCGTTCCTTCCCGTCCATCGCCTCGAGGACCTCGTCCTCCATGGCTGACCGCCGCTCGCGGAGGGCCGAACCCTCGGTCTGCATGGCCTGCAGCTCCCGGGGCACGGTGACCACGCCGGAGTAGAGCTTGGCGTCGAGCTCGGCGATCTTGGCCTCGACCACCGCCAGTTCGGCTTCGAGGTGGCGCAGGGCCCGAGCCGATTCCGCCGCGTTCGCGTCGGCGCCGGCCAACGACCCCTCGACCAACGCCAACTCGTCCTCGGCGGCAGCGAGCTCGGCCAGCTCCGGGAGGTTGGTTCGCCGGTGCCGGAGGCGGTCCGCGGCGGTGTCGAGGTCCTGCACCCGCAACAGGTCGTGAAAGACCGTCAAGCGCGCAGGCTACCCGCGGTTGCGGCGGGTCGTCGGCGTCACCCTGTCGATCGGCGGGATGCTCACCTTCGGAATGGTGATGTCGGGGACCGGGATCGAGATGTTCGGGATGTTCGGGATCGTCACCGGCAACCCGTTCGGCAGTTGGCCGGGCTGGTTCGGGTTCGGGCCGCCCCCGTTGGGGCTGTTGTCGTCGGTCCGCCTATCGGTCGGCGCGACCTCGCCGTCGAGCGCCAGGAACTTCGGCGCCCGCTGGTTGGGGACGCGCTCGGGGGGGGCGAAGTCGATCACGGCCTGGCCGGCCAGGAACTGCTTCATGAAGGCGCTGAAGATCATGGCCGGGTAGGTGCCGCCGTAGACCTTGGGGAAGATGCCGACGTTGTACATGGAGATGGCGTTGCTCGCCGGGGCTCCCATCCAGACCGCGGTGGCCAACTTCGGGGTGACACCGACGAACCAGGCGTCGACATTGTTGTCGGTGGAGCCGGTCTTCCCGGCCACCTGCCAGCGGGGCACCTGCGCCGCCGTACCCGTTCCCCGCTGCACGACCTGCATCAGGGTCTGGGTGACGGTGCGGGCGTTGGCCACCGAGACGGCCCGCTCGCCCTTGGTGGACTGCTTGAAGAGGACGTTGCCGTCGCGGTCCTCGACCCGGTCGATGAAGTACGGCTCGTGGTACTCCCCGTCGTTAGCCAGGGTGGCGTAGGCCGCCGCCATCTCGAGCGGGGTGACGTCACGCGAGCCCAGGGTGATGGAAAGCAGGGGCGCCAGATCGGCCTTCTTGACGCCCATGCGGCGGGCCACGTCGACCACCTTGTCCGGCCCGACCAGCTTGATCAGCCGGGCGAAGGCGCAGTTCACCGAGCCCACCGTGGCCTCCGTCAGGCTCAGCACCCCCGCCGACTCCCCTTCGGCGTTGGTCGGGTCCCATTTCCCGATGATGCTGTTGGGGTCGGGGATGACGCACGGGTAGGACCCCAGGATGGTGTCCGCGGGGATGTCGCCCTGCTCGAGGGCGGCCATAAGGGTGAACATCTTGAAGGCCGACCCGACCTGGCGGCCCTTGCCGGTGACGAGGTCGATCTTGTGGTTGGCGAAGTCCAGCCCACTGACCGCCGCCCGCACCGCACCGCTGGCCGGTTCGACCGAGACCAGGGCGGCGTTGAACGGGCCTCTGTTGGCAGGGAGCGTGTCGGCGATGGTCTGCTCGGCCATATCCTGGGCCCGGGGGATGATCGTGGTGTGGATGCTGATCCCGCCCCGGAACACGAGCCGGTTGCGCTCGGCATCGGTACCGCCGAGGTACTTCGGGTCGTTCAGGAGCTGGTCGACCACGTGGCGGGTGAAGTAGTTGGTGCCGGCCACCTCCTTCTCAGGGAGCGGCGTGGGGAGCGGCTCGGTCTTGAGCTCGATGACCTGCTCCGGAGTGATGTCGCCCAGGCGGCCCATCCGGTCGATGATCACGTCGCGCCGGCCGCGGGCGTCCTCGGGGTTGTTGTAGGGGTCGGCGCCCACCGGGTTCCGGATGAGCCCGGCCAGCAGGATGCCCTGCCCGAGTGAGAGCTTCTCGACGCCGGTCTGGTAGTAGAGCTCAGCCGCGGCCTGAAGGCCGTAGGCCCCATTGCCGAAGTACACGGTGTTCAGGTAGCGCTCGAGGATCTCCGTCTTGGTCATCTGACGTTCGAGCCGGATGGCCAGCGACGCCTCCTGGAGCTTGCGGTTCACGTCCTGCTTGGGGTTCAGCAGGGCGGTCTTGACCAACTGCTGGGTGATGGTGGACCCACCCTCGGTGACCTCGCCGGCTTCGAGGTTGGAGACGAGCGCCCGGGTCATGGACCGGAGGTCCAGGGGGCCGTGCTCGTAGAAGCGCTCGTCCTCGGCGTCGAGCACGGCCTTGACCACGTGCGGGGGCACCTTGTCGATCGGGACAGGCAGCCGGTCCTCCTCCCCGTGGAGGTACTGGAGGATGGTGCCGTCGGCGGCGTAGAGGACCGACCGGGTGGCGAGAGGGGCCAGCTCGATCCGGGCCACATCGGACCCCGCCTCGCCGGCGGTGAAGAAGGCTCGGGCTTGGTTGAACAGGACCGCGCTACCGACGGCCAGGATCCCGCCGGCGACGGCGGTGGTGACGGCCCACTGCACGATGACCCGGAGGCCCTTGGCCGAGAGCCGGCCCACCGCCTTGCCGAGACGGCTGGGCTCCGGCATGAACACGCCGAAACGCTACTTCGCCCCGGCGCCACCGGTTGCGCGGCGGGACGGCCGGCGCTGGCTCAGCCCCACTCCTCGCCGAGCATGGCTTCCAGCCGTTCCTTGCGGCGGGGCTTCTCGGTCTTCGCCGTCTGCTTCGCCCGGCACCGGCCGGAAAGGCCGTGCAGCCAGAGCGTGGTCTTGGCGTCGTCGTCGGGCTCGCCCACGACCCGGGCGTAGCAGTCCGGGCAGCGGTAGACCTTGCGGATGGCGGGCCTAGGAGCGGTCATCGCTGCCGTCGCTCCGTGTCGGCCGGATCCTGCGTTGGGTTCTCATGGTCGTACGCTGTCCAGGATACGCCCTCCGGGTTTCCTAGTTGGCCAGCGCCAGTAGTCTCACTTTCGCTAGAGTCGTCCTATCCGGTCTGGTTCGATGTCGTCTGCCTGCAAGTCGGCGACGACAGAAGGAGTAGGGAAAGCATGAGCAAGCTCAGCGACATCATCGCCAGGGGCACCTGTGCGCTGTGCGGCAAGGGTGTGCACATCGACAGCCACGAAGGCCGGGTCGCCTGCAACGGCTGCAACATGGCCACCGACAACTGCACCTGCCCGCCCGAGCGCTAGGCCCCCCCCCGGGCCTGACGGCCTGTTTGGGGGCGACGCGAGTTACTCGCCCCTGAAGGTGGGGTTGTAGATGAACCCGACGATCGACCCCATCGGGTTGGTCACGCTCCCCGTCACGATGCCGCCGCCGACCTCGGAAACCGGCGCGTGCAGCGTCGCGCCCTGGGCCAGGGCGGCGTCGACCGCGGCTCCGACGTCGTCAACGCCCCAGTAGGTCATGGCCCCGCCGGCAGGGTCGCCATCGGGGAGCAGGCCCAGCTCGTAGCCGCCGACCTCGAAACCCACGTAGAAGGTCTCCTGGAAGTAGGGGGCCACGCCGAGCAGGGCGCTCCACCACTGGGTGGCCGCGGCCAGGTCGGGCGCCGGGTAGATCACGGTGCGGAGCCCTTGCAAGGAGATGGCCATACGGGGATCCTGCCACCGTGGCCGGCCGGAGTCAGCGGGCCGCCTCGCCGTCGGGTACCTGCATCCACCGCCGGAGGGCCCGGTCCAACTCGGAACGGTGGAGGGGCTTGGAGAGGAAGTCGTCCATCCCGGCGGCCCGGCACCGCTCCTTGTCCTCCACGGTCGCGCTGGCCGTCATGGCGATCACCGGGAGGTGGTCGGGCGCCGACTCCCGGCGCCGGATCTCAGCGGTCGCTTCGAACCCGTCCATCTCGGGCATCTGGCAGTCCATCAGGACCAGGTCGTAGCGGCCCCGGCCCAGCGCCTCGAGCGCCTCGATGCCGTTCCCAGCACCGTCGCTGGCGTAGCCCAGCTTGGTCACCGTCGCCGACGTGACCAGCTTGTTGATGGGGTTGTCGTCCACGATGAGCACCCGCCGGCGAGGTCCACCTGAGCTCGACGCCTCTGGTCCGACAGGGTCGCCGGCCGGCGGTGTGGCCGGCCCGACCGGGCTGGCGACCCGGCCGAAGGGCAGGTCGACCCAGAACGTGCTGCCCTGGCCAGGCGTGCTGTCGGCTCCGATGCTGCCGCCCATGGCATCGACCAGACGGCGACAGATGGCGAGGCCCAACCCCGTGCCCCCGTACCTGCGGGTCGTCGACGCGTCCGCCTGCCTGAAGGGCTCGAAGAGCCGCTCAGTGATGGCCCGGTCGAACCCGATGCCGGAGTCGACCACCTCGATGTGGACGCGAACCTGGTCGGCGGTACCCTCCCCGCGCAGGGACGCCCGCACCGAAACCGCCCCGGCGGGGGTGAACTTCACCGCGTTCGACACCAGGTTCAGCAGGACCTGACGCAGCCGCCCGGCATCGCCGCGTACCCAAACCGGCACGTCGGGAGCGCGCGACACCGTCAGTTCCAGGCCGCGAGCCCGGGCGGGTTCGGCCTCCAGGGCGACGACCTCGTCGAGGGCCTGGACCAGATCGAAGTCGACGACCTCCAGCTCCAGTCGGCAGGCCTCGATCTTCGAGAAATCGAGTATGTCGTTGATGATCCCGAGCAGGGCGTCGCCCGAGGCCCGGACGCCGTCGGCGTACTCGCGCTGCACGGCAGTCAGGTCGGTGTCGAGGAGGAGCGCGGTGAGGCCGATCACCCCGTTCATCGGCGTACGGATCTCGTGGCTCATGGTGGCCAGGAACTCCGATTTCAACCGCGAGGACTCGAGCGCGCTGTCCCGGGCCTCGGCCAGCTCCCGCTCGAGGCGCTCGTGCTCGGTGATGTCGTGGAAGGTCCACACCCGCCCGACGACGGCCCCTGCCACGCGCTGTGGTTTCGACGACCGCTCGAAGACACGTCCGTCGCGCAGCGCCAGTGCGTCGTGGCTCTCGGCCTCCGGGTGGAACCGCAGCTCCTCGGCGCCCGCGGCAAAGGCGCCGGGGTCCCTCATCTGCTCGATGACGGCGTCCATGGCTGCGTCCCTGTCCTCCGCGGTCATGGCCGGACCAGGGAGGCCCCACATCTCCGCGAACCTGGCGTTGAAGCTGACGAAACCCCCGTCGTGGTCGGCAACGAGGATCCCGTCGGCCGTCGACTCGAGTGTGGCGGCCAGCAGGGAGTGTGTCTGGACCAGTTCGGCGTGGGACTGGCGGAGCTCGTTCGTCCGCTCCTCGACGAGCTGCTCGAGCCGCGTGGTCCGCGCCCTGCGGTCGATCTCGAGCGTGCGCCGGCGCAACGCGTTGGCCACGTTGATGATCAGCTCGTTCTGCTCGAAGGGCTTGATGATGTAGCCGTATGCCCCGGCGTCGAGCGCGGCCTGCGCCAGACTGGGATCGTCGAGGCCGGTGACCATCACGACGGCGATCTCCGGGTTGGAAACGGCAAGCCGCGTGGCAAACGAGAGCCCCGATTCGCCCGGCATGTCGATGTCGCACAGGACCAGACCGATATCTCCTTCGGCGAGCTGCGCATCGGCCGCCGCGCACCCCTCTGCCGTCCGGACCGTGTAGCCCCGCCGCGCGAGTTGCCGGGCGATCGTCCTGCGCACCGCCTCCTCGTCGTCCAGCACGAGGACCGTGGCCGGCACCTCGATAGGCGGCACGGTCAGGTGGTCCCTGCCGGTTGAAGTGCCGACGCCACCGCCGCCAGCAGGCCCTCCTCGGAGAACGGCTTCTCGAGGACATTGGCCGGGCCACCACTGTCGATGCCTCGGCGGGCCAGCAGGTTGGCGCTGTAGCCGGACATGAACAGCACGTGCAACCCGTCCTCACGCCCTTGCAGGGTGTCGGCGAGCTGTTTCCCGTCGACGCCGCCGGGCATGATGACGTCGGTCAGGAGCAGGTCCACCGGGCCACGGTCGAACATCTCGGCGGCATCGACCCCATTGGCGGCTTCGATGACCCGGTAGCCGGCGTGGGCCAGCATTCGCCGGGCCGCGACTCGGAGCGCGTCCTCGTCCTCGACAAGGAGGATCGTCTGCCCGTCCGCGCCGGTGGGGGCGACAACGGGCTGAGCCTTTGCCGCCGGCTCGGCGGAGGCGCAACGGAGGACCACTTCGAACGACGAGCCATCGCCGGGGGTCGAACGGACGTCGATCGTGCCGCCGGCGCGCGCCACGATCCCGTAGACGCTGGCCAGGCCCAGCCCGGTGCCACGGCCCTGCTCCTTGGTGGTGAAGAACGGCTCGAAGACGCGGGCCAGCACCGCGGGCTCCATCCCCGTCCCGGTGTCCGTCACCGTCAGGCGGACGTGACCTGGCCCGAGGTCACCGCTCGGCCCCGGCCCGGCGTCTTCGACGAGATCGGTGGTGATCGAGATCGTGCCCGGACCGTCGATGGCGTCGCCGGCGTTGACCACCAGGTTCGTGAGGAGCTGCTCGAGCTCGGCGGCGCCGAAGCTCACCGGTGGGAGCCCGGGTGCCAAGCTGGTCCGGATCTCGACCGCTTCGCCGACTGCGTGGGCCAAGAGGCTCTGGAGCTCGAGGATCCCGGCATTGAGGTCGATGGGCTCCTCGGACGCCGGGGCATCCTTGCCGAACTGAAGGAGCTGTCGGGTCAAGCCGGCACCCCGGCGCGCCGCCTTCCTGATCTCGTCGACATCCGCCCTAGACGGTTGGTCGGCGAGGTCGTCGGCGACGAGGTCGGCGTAGCCCATGATGGCGGCAAGGATGTTGTTGAAATCGTGGGCCACCCCTCCGGCCAGCCGGCCCACCGCTTCCAACCGCTGCGCCTGGCGGAGCTGGGCCTCCAACGCGCCGCGCTCGAGGTCGGCTGCGTCACGCGCTGCCGACGCGGCATCGAGCTGCTCAACCAGAAGGAGCGCGGCGTCTCGCCGCCGGAGGTTCATCTCGATCACGCACGCCACCAGCCAACCGGCGAGCAGGAGGAGGGAGAAGGAAATCCACGGCAGCTCGGTGCTCAGGCCTCCTGAGAGGGGGTGCTTCCCCCAGACGACGTAGGTAATGGGGGCGGAGCCGATGCTGACGGTCCTCGTCACGTGGTCGCGAGCGACCGGCCCGGTGGCGATCACCAAACCCTCGGGCGAGGGTTCCGCGCCGACGTAGAGGGCAACGTTGACGTCGGCAAGACCGCCGCTGCCGGTCCCGGCCCCCTGTGATGCCGCCAAGAGCAATGGGATCTCGTAGTACGCCACGTAAGGACCGGCACCATCGGGAGCGCCAGCGGCCATGACGAGGCGCCGGGCGATGCCCTCGCCGAGGATGCCGACCACGACGAACCTGCCGGCGAAGGCCTCCGAGATCCGGGCGTCCGCCGCCGGGCTCGGCTGGGCGACGATGGCCAGCGCCGACGCGTCCGCGCCGAGGCTCGCCGCGACGACGAGCTGTCCGGCGGTGCGGGTGAGAAGCGCCCATGACTGCCCGGCGCCGCCGGCGCTCGACGACGAACCCGCGACCGAACGGAACACGTCGGGGTCGCCGGCGCTGTGATTGGCGACGATGGCTGCTGACACGACGGCGCTCTGTTCCTGGGCGCCGAGGCTCTGGACGACCTGCCCGAGCTGATCGGCCTCGGAGCCCAACAGGCGCCGCTCGTTGTCGTCACGGACCGACCGGGTGAACGCGAAGGCGCTGACCGCGAGCGCGGCAACCACGATGACCACCACCGCCGTCGTCAGGTGGTAACGCCGGTGCCGTCGGCTCTGTCCGCCGGCCACGTTGGCCCGTTCGGCAATGTCCATGCCCGCTGACCGCCGCCTCGACTTCACTCGAAGGCTCACACCATGCACTATCGACCGGGACGCGTCGCCGCGCGTAGGGTCGTTTGCACCGTCTTCCGGGGAGTCGTTTACAGCCCGCCCAGGCCGCCCTTCACATGCGATGGCTGACCGCGTATCGTCACATCCACCGCTGAGGGAGCGGTATGGGCAAAGGGAGGTGGCCGGCATGGCGGGCATTTCGGGGGACGCGGTCGAGACGCTCCGGGCTGGGATGACCGGAGTGGTCGCGCTCGCAAGCGAGACCAACTACGACGAAGCGGTCAACATCTGGAACGGCGCGGTGTCCCGCCGGCCGGCCGTCGTGGCCCGGTGCACGACAACAGCGGATGTCGCCGCCGCGCTGGCGTTCGCCCGGGAGCACGGCCTGGAGGTCTCGGTGAGGGGCGGGGGGCACAACTACGCCGGCCATGCGCTCACCGAGGGCGGCCTCATGATCGACCTGACGCCGATGAAGGCCGTCCACGTCGACGCCGAGGCCCGCCGGGCAAGATGCGGCGGCGGCAGCACCTGGGGTGAGCTCGATGCGGCCACGCAGGGCTACGCGCTGGCGGTCCCGGGTGGCTTCATCAGCCACACCGGGGTGGCCGGCCTCACTCTCGGTGGGGGCCTGGGATGGATGTCACGTCTTGCCGGGTTGTCGTGCGACAACCTGGTCGGCGCCGAGGTCGTCACCGCCGACGGGCAGGTGCTGCGCGCCTCGGAGAGCGAGAACACCGACCTCCTCTGGGCGCTCCGAGGCGGCGGGGGCAACTTCGGCGTCGTGACCGAGTTCGAGTTCACCCTCCACCCGGTCGGGCCGATTGTCCATCTCGGGCTCTTTCTGTTCAGCCCGGACCAGGGCACTGACCTGTTCCGGTTCGCCCGTTCGTACCTGAACGACCTCCCCGACGAGTCATGCGCCTTCCTCGCCGGCCTCAGCGCCCCGCCGGCGCCGTTTGTGCCACCCGAGCTCCACTTCACCCCGGCGTTCGCGCTCGCCGTGGTCGGCTTCGGCGACGCGGCCGCCCACGCGGCCCTGCTGGCTCCGATCAAGGCGGCCCTCACGCCGATCGTCGAGATGGCCACACCGATCCCGTATGTCGCGCTCCAGCAGATGTTCAACGAATCGGCTCCCTGGGGCCTCTACGCCTACGAGAAGGCCGTGTACCTGGAGGAGCTGACCGACGCCGCCATCGAGGTCATCGTCGAACACCAGCCGCGCAAGCTGTCGCCGCTGTCGTTCGTCCCGATCTTCGTCCTCGGCGGCGCCTATGCACGCGCCGACGACGGGTCGACCGCGTTCGGCGGGAGCCGCGACATTCGCTACGTCGTCAACATCTCTGCCGCCACGCCCGGGCCGGAGGGCTACGAGGCGGAACGCGAATGGGTCCGCGCCTACTGGGCCGCGCTCGTCCCGCATGCCGCCGGCGTTGGCGGCTACGTGAACTTCATGAGCGAGTACGAAGCCGACCGCGTGCGCAACGCCTACGGCAGCAAGTACGAGCGTCTCCAGCAGATCAAGGCACGGTACGACCCCGGCAACATCTTCCACCTGAACGCCAACATCCCTCCCGCGTCGTGACCGGCCGTACGCGCCCGTCCAGGGTTACCCTGGGCCGATGACCGCACAAACCGACGCCGTGTACTGGCGGGGCGTCAACCACCTTGCCCTCATCACGACCGATATGGACGCCACCGTCCGCTTCTACCACGGGGCCCTCGGCGCCCGGCTCGTCATGACCATCGCCACGCCGGCGTTCAAGCACTACTTCTTCGACATTGCCGCCGGCAACACGCTCGCCTTCTTCGAGTACCTCGGCGAGCCCATCGACCGCTTCGCCAAACCGGCGGGCGTGCCGTACGCACAGGCGTCCCAGTTTGACCACCTGGCATTGGCCCTCGCCGACGAGGAGTCGCTGCTGCGCCTCCGCGACCGTCTGAAGGTCCACAACTGCGAGGTCACCGACGTGGTCGACCATGGCACGCTGCGCTCGATCTACTTCACCGACCCGAACGGCATCGCGCTCGAAGCGTCGTGGTGGGTGGCCGACCCAACCGGGCGGCCGGTGGACTACACCGATGAGCGGTTTTTCGCCGACCCCGATCCGGTCGACGCGGTCAAGGAGCTCCGGGACAGCGGCACGCTGGCCTGGACGCCTCGCACCCAGCTGGTGAGCGCGGTCACCCGGGACCTTTCGGGGCCGACGTCCGGCGGTTGAGGCCGGGGAAGGTTCGGGCCGGACGGCACGGCCTCGCGTCCTTTTGTAGTGTGCGGCGGGCGCGGGATCCCCGTGCACGCTCCGAGGAGGCACCCCCATGGCATTTCTGCTGACCCACTTCTGGCCGGGCGGGACTGACGACCAGTACCGGGCCATGATCGCCACGGTCCACCCGGCTGACGGGCTTCCGGCCGGGCAGGTGTACCACGCGGCCGGACCGACCGACGGTGGCTACCTGATCGCCGCCGTGTGGGATTCCAAGGAGAGCTCGGACCGCTTCGTGAGCGAGGTGCTACTGGCCAGCCTGCCGGTGCCGGGCGGCTTCGAGGGCCATCCGGAGGAGCGCGTCGCCGAGGTCGCCAACCTCCAGACGCAGTAGCCCTCACCGGAGGGCGGGGAGGGGCTCGATGGTGCGGTTGCGGCGGGTACTTGCCGTCATGACGTTGGCGATAGCCGCGGTCACGACGGGGGTGCAGGCCGCGCCCGCAGGGGCTGACGCGCCGGTGCGCTCCATCGTCGTCTACCGGGACCAGGTCAACGGCGACGCCTTGACGTCGCTGCTCGAGCGGCTCGAGTCGTTCCGCAGCGTCTTCCGCTACCACCGCGCCCTCAACGGCTTCGCGGCCGAGCTGACCCCCGCCCAGGCGCGCCGCATCGCCGCCCATCCCGATGTTGCCTTCGTCTCCCCCGACCGTGCCATCACGGTCGCCATGGCCGACGTGCTGGCATCAGGTGACAGCGCGCCCACCGGCACCCGCCGCATTGCGGCGGCCACCACGACCACCGCGAACCAGGCCAGCACCGTCGGCGTGGCCGTGCTTGACACGGGCATCGACAGCAGCCACCCGGACCTCAACGTCGGGACAGGCACCAACTGCGTCACGCCGGGTGCGGTACCGCAGGACGACCACGGCCATGGCACCCATGTAGCCGGCACGATCGGGGCGAGGAACAACGGGTCTGGCGTCGTCGGTGTCGTGCCGGGTACGACGTTGTACCCGGTCAAGGTGCTGGACGCTTCGGGCAGCGGCCTGTGGTCGCAAGTGATCTGCGGCATCGATTGGGTCGCCCAGAACGCCGCGACGCGCAACATCAAGGTCGCCAACCTCAGCCTGGCCGGTGCCGGGTCCAACGACAACAATTGCGGCAACACCAACAGCGATGCGTTGCACAAGGCGATCTGCACCGCGACCACGGCCGGGGTCACCTTCGCAGTCGCGGCCGGCAACAGCGGCGCCGACCTGGCCAAGACAAGCCCGGCTGACTACCCGGAGGTCCTGACCGCCACCGCCATGTCGGACACCGACGGGCTGCCCGGAGGGACCGGAGGTCCACAGACGTGCGCGACCGGCGGCACAGACGACTCCGGCGCGGCGTTCTCCAACTTCGCCGTGGCCGGGACCGACATCGATCACACGATCGCCGCGCCTGGGGTCTGCATCCGTTCGTCTTGGCCGGGTGGCGGGTACGCGGTCCTGTCCGGCACCAGCATGGCCAGCCCTCACATCGCCGGC
This sequence comes from Acidimicrobiia bacterium, assembly GCA_023264995.1. Lineage (GTDB taxonomy): Bacteria > Actinomycetota > Acidimicrobiia > Acidimicrobiales > AC-14 > CADCTB01. The sequence goes on from JAHFUR010000011.1 coordinate 56,744, forward strand.
TCGATCGCGCTGTGCCTCGGCGTGGCAGGCGGAGCCGGGCCGTGTGCCGGGATGACGCCGGCCCAGGTGATCCAAAGGCTGCGGGCCGATGCCGCCGCCCACACCGCCGCCGACACGTCGTACGGGTTCACCGGGGATCCCCTCAATCGGCCGACGTCGGGCCACTACCTCGGCCACCTGGCGTGGGACGGTAGCGACTTCTCCCTCTCTGCCGCGCCGGCGAACCCCACCACATCGGTCGGTACCGCTGTCGGCTTCGACCTGACCGTCTCGCCTGCCGGCCAGTTCACCTCCGCCGTCGCCCTCAGCGCCGCCGCGTCGTCGAGCGTGACGCTGTCCCAGGCATCGCCCACGTCGGCCCGCCCGTACGCTCCAGTGCACTTCACCGCGTCGGCGCCGGCCCAGGGGACCTACGCGATCACTGTCACCGGCGTCGGCGAGGGCCTCACCCGGACGGCCACCGTCAACCTCACGGTGGCATCGTCGCCCTCGGCTCCCACGCTGACGGCCACCGCTGGGAACGCCGCCGTCAGCCTGAGCTGGCCGGCCCCCGCCACCGGCGGCGCTCCGATCCGCGGCTACAACCTCTACCGGGGGACGGCCGCGGGGGCCGAGGCGCTTGTCAAGACCCTCGGGAACGTGAACACGTACAACGACACCGGGCTCAAGAACGGTGTCACCTACTACTACCGTCTCAGCGCGGTGAACGGTGTCGGGGAAGGCCCGCTCTCGGCCGAGCGCAGCGCCAAACCTGCGGCGCGGAGCTGCCTGATCATCTGTCTCTGACCGACAGTGACGGTCGGTCCTCCGCTGGCGTACCTCGGGTGGCCGCGGCCACCACCGCCGCTCCGGCGCGGGTTGATGCAGCCGACCGCCGGCTCCCACGCTCATTCCTGCGTACCATCGCCTTCATGAGCGATCAGTCTGACGTGACGTCTAGCACCGACCCCGGTCAAGTACCGCCAGCAGCGCCGCCCGCCCCGGCGAAGCGGGTGCGGCGTACCATGCTATCGACCGGGTTCAGCGATGTCCCTGCCAAGACGTGCGGGATCTGCGGCTTCGAGGGGTTCCGCTGGCAAAAGGAGTGCCCGAACGGCCATCCGCTCGGCTGAACCGGGCGCCCGCCGGCCCGGCGTACGACGCCAACGCCGGGCGAATTGCCGCAGCCGGCGGCGCGGCTCACAAGTGGGTGCCTCAACACGCGTCGGTCCAACCCGCCGACGTTCCCCCCGACTTCAGCGCCCCTCGACCGGCGGGTAGCCGGCAGCTGCGCAGCCGCCGTCGGCGCCCACACCAGGTGGGCGCAAGCACTGCCGTTCACGAGACGCCTCCGCGCGTACAGCGTTCCATCCGGTTCTCCAGCCGGTGGACGTTGTCGGGCCTGTCAGCGACTGGGCCCGCCGAATTTCTGCGCCAGTAGCTTGAATCCTTCGGGCCGACTTTCGGGTCGTCGTCAGGACGCCGGTCCCGCGCCCGGCGCGTCGGCAGCGTCCAGTACGGTCGGGGCGATGACGCTCTCAACCGACGGTGATGTCATGAAAGCCATCGTGCGGAGACATTTCGAGGAGGTCCTGAACCTCGGGAGCGTCGACGTGATCGAGGAGCTCTACTCGGATGACTACGTCCTCGATGCGCCGTTCAGCTCGGACGGCCTCCCCCAGGAACATGCCGTGACTTCCGGCCGCACCGGGCTCAGGGAGCGAGTGGAGCTGTTTCGGACCGCGTTTCCCGACATCACGTTCTCCGTCGAGGAGATGCTCGCCGAGGGCGATGCCGTCGCCGCCCGGTACATCTTCCGAGGCACCCACCTCGGGCCCTTCGGCGAGATCGCGCCTACCGGCAGGACGCTGTCCGTCACCGGGATACTCGTCGCTCATTTCCGCGCCGGGACCATCTACGAAGCCTTCAGCGCGTTCGATAGCGGCGACATGTTGCGCCAGCTCAATGCAACCGAGCCGCCCAGCAGCGGCGACGGTCCGTCCGCTTAGCCCAGACGAACCTCGACGATCCTCCACCTGGCTCCGCGAGTCCGCTGAGGGCCAAAACCGCAGTTCAGCGGGGGTGGGCGCTGAGGGACTCGAACCCCCGACCCCATCCTTGTAAGGGATGTGCTCTAACCAGCTGAGCTAAGCGCCCGACGACGTCGAGGCTACCGGGGCGGGAGGCTTCGGCCGAGCCGCTGTAGGGCTGTCGCGGCCTCGGGGAGCAGGCCGGGCAGCTCGTCGGGCCGGAACCATCGAGCCTCGCTGATCTCAGGCGAGTGCACGGTGTCGTCCGGTCGCGCGGAGCCGGCGGCCAGCCGGGCGTTGAACACCACGTCGACCCGGCGCATCGGCGAGTCCACGACCACGATGGGCTCGCCCACCAGTTCCACGTCGATGCCCAGCTCCTCGCCGACCTCGCGCCGGGCCGCATCGGCCGGCTCCTCCCGCCGGCGCATCAACCCACCGGGGAGGCCCCACCCGCCTTTCCGGTAGGACTGCCGCACGAGCAACAGGGAGCCGTCCTCACGTTCGACGAGGCAGACCGCGCCCACGTGGAACGAGGGCGCGACCCGTCTGATCAGGAAGGTGCGCACCGCCTCCGGCAACCGCCGGTACCCGCCGAACAGTGCGGCCTGAAACCGACGGGACACTCAGCCTGCGCCGGCCGGCACGGGGAAGCCGCCGCGGGCCGCGAGCAGCTCGGCAAGCAGTTCAGGGGTCGCCGCGGCCACCGGCACACGCCGGTCGGCCCAGCCCATGGTCAGGAGGTCGCGGCCGGCGGCGTCGGCCACGGCGGCGCCAGCCTCCTGGCACACGAGCATGCCGCCCAGATAGTCCCAGGGACTGTGGGCGTGGGTGGAGCAGTCGACGTAGCCGTCGAGGTGGCCGCACGCCACCGCACACAGGTCCAGGGCGGCGGCACCCAGCGCCCGCATCTGGCGCCAGCCCATGTACGCCGGCGGGTAGCCGTTCAGCCCGAGCACGGCAGCGTCGACCCGGGTGCACGAGCTCGGCCCCGTGGGCTGGCCGTTCCGCAGCGCCCCCCCGCCCCTGACCGCCTCAAACCGCTCGCCGGTGGCCTGGTTCACGACGAGAGCTGCCCGGGCACCGCGGGCGTCGACCGCGCACACGCTGGTGGCGAACCACGGGAGCCCCAGGTCGGCATTGGTCGAGCCGTCGACCGGGTCGAGAGCGACGACGATGTCGCGATCAATGTCGTGCGGGCCGCTTTCCTCGCTCAGGACGCCGAGGCCGGCGCCGCGCAGGACGGCAAGGGCCACCCGGTCGGCGGCCAGGTCGGAGCGGTACTGGCCGGCGCGGGTGCCGGCCAGCCCCCAATCGCCCAAGTCGTCCAGCGCAGCCCGGACCGCGCCGGCCGCATCGGAAAGCACCGCCAGGAGCGCGTCGTCGGTCACCTTGGCCGACCCTACAGCGATAGCGCCGGCGGGCTGCGACACTGAATGGGCGCGCACAAACACGGGAGAGTGGTGCCGGACAATCAGATGGTGGGGAAGATCGGCCGGGTCACCGGCACGATCGCTCCGGGGAAGCTCGGCGAAGTCATGGTCGCGGTCCGCGGCGGCACGGAGGCCTTCCATGCCTACGCCTCCGACGCGGACGAGACGATGGCCACCGGGAGCCGCATCGTGATCGTCGAGTACTACCCACCGCGGACCGTGGTCGTCGCCCGTATGTAGCCCGATCCCGGAGGTTCTGACATGACCATTCTCATCGTCATCGGCGTGGCCCTCGCCCTGGCTGTCGCCCTGTTCAAGTCGTGCTGGAGGGTGGCCGAGCCCAACGAGGCCCTGATCATCTCCGGCATCCGGGAGCACTCCCCCGGCGACACCGTCCGCGAGAGCCTGGGCTTCAAGATCGTGACCGGCAAGGGGACGCTCGTGGTCCCCGGGGTGCAGACCGTCCGCAAGCTCACCCTCGACCTGCGCGAGGCCGAGCTGGCCATCGACTGCGTGACCCACCAGGGCATCCCGCTCGGCATCAAGGGCGTGGTGATCTTCAAGGTGGGCGACGACTTCACATCGATCGCCAACGCGGCCCGCCGCTTCCTCGACCAGCAGAACCAGATGGACGCCCGGGTCCACAACGTCTTTGCCGGCCACCTGCGGGCGATCGTCGGCAGCATGACCGTCGAGGAGATGATCCGCGACCGGGAGAAGCTGACCCAGCTCACCCGCCAGTCCTCCGGCACCGAGATGGAGAAGCTCGGCCTGATCGTGGACTCGCTCCAGATCCAGGAGATCGACGACCCCACCGGTTACATCGAGAACCTCGGACGGCCCCACGCCGCCGCAGTGGCCAGCCAGGCCCGCATCGCCCAGGCCCACGCCGACCGGGAGGCCACCGAACAGGAGCAGCAGGCCGACGCCCTGAAGGCCGAGGCCCGGCGGGAGAGCCAGATCAAGCAGGCCGGCTACCAGGCGGAGATCGACCGGGCCGCCGCCCTGACCCGACAGGCCGGCCCCCTCTCGGAGGCGTCGGCCCGCCAGCAGGTGGTTGTCGAGGAGACCAAGGTGGCCGAGCTCCAGGCCCAGCTCGAAGAGCAGCGCCTCCAGGCCCAGGTGCGCAAGCCGGCCGACGCCGAGGCCTACCAGAAGGTCACCCTGGCCCGGGCCGAGCGCGACTCACGGATCTCGGCGGCGGAGGCCAAGGCTCAGGAGGTGGAGCTGGCCGCTCAAGCCAACGGCAACCGGGTGAAGGTGGAGGCCGGCGCCGAGGCCGAGCACGTCCGCTTGGAAGCGGCGGCCCAGGCCGAGGCGGTCCGGCTGCGGGGCGATGCCGACGCCGGCGCCACCCGGGCCAAGGGCCTGGCCGAGGGCGACTCGGTACGGGCCCGGGGCATGGCCGAGGCCGAGTCGATCAAGGCGCGGGCCGACGCCCTGGCCGAGAACCAGGACGCGGTCATCGGCCAGCAGCTGGCCGAGCAGTGGCCGGCCATTGTCGAGGCCGCGGCCAAGCCGTTCGGCAACATCGACCAGATGATCGTGCTCAACGGCGCCGCCGGCCTGTCCGAGGCGCTGGCCCAGGCCCTGTCCCAGGGCGTCGCCGGCCTCCAACTGGCCCGCAACCTCCTGTCCGGGGCATCGCGAGCCGCGGACGCGCCCAAGAGCGCGCCGGCCAACGGGGCCCGGCCCGACCGGGACACCGCCGATGCACCGGGGTAGACCAGTCCCATCCCCTACGCTCGGACCCGTCCGTTCCCCTGTAGGAGGTCCTGCTTGGCCGCAATCGACGTGGCGGGGTATGTCGCCGAACTGAAGGACCACGCCGTGGACCATGGGTTCCATGTCCACGACGAGCGCCACTTCGTGGAGACGTACTCGCTCCGCCAGGTCTGGGAGGTCGACCTTCACCCCGAGGAGGGGTGCGGGGGGCCGCTCGACCTCCATCTGGCTCTCGAGGTCGAACCTCGGGTGCTGCTGGCGTTCGAGGACGTGGCTGCCAACCTGCCCGAGGACGATGAGCCGCCGGACGAGTTCTCGTTCCCTTTGACCTTCACCTGGGCCCTCCCCCCGCTGCCGAACGGCCCCGACCTCCTCGTCCTCGCCACCGACCTGGCCGGCGTGGGCGGGCCCGAGCTGCCCCTCGAGGTCTCCGCCATCGATTCGTTCGGCTCAGTCACCGACGCGCCGGAGCGCAGTCTCACCATCGTGGCCCGCCAGCAGGTGTCGCTGGCCAAGGTGTGGGCCGGCGAGGAGCTCCTCTGCGACCTCCTCGACCGGTGCTTGGCTGTGAGCCGCTTCCTGCTCGAACGGGCCACGGCGTGGGGCGTCTGAGGTCGCCAAAACCATCGCTTGACAGCGGGGGGGCCGGTGCTACAGTGGTCCTCGGAGTCCCAAGGGGGCAACCCAGAGACTGGCTCTCGGGCCGGACGAAGGGGAACTTCCTCGGGGCTCCATCTTTTTTCGCGCCCGGATGGCGAAATCGGCAAACGCGATGGTCTCAAACACCATTGCCCGTGAGGGCTTGCGGGTTCGATTCCCGCTCCGGGCACCGCCGGCGCCGGCCTGAGATCCCGGAAGGGCCCGGACCGTCCGCGGTCCGAGCCCTTCCGACGTTGACTGGGGCCTGGTCACGACCCCGCTTGGCGTGATCGGCCGCCAGGTTGACTTCGGCTCAGGCGCCCTTGCCGTGCGACTGGTCGGGCCGGGTGAGCCACGCATAGGCCTCGGCCAGGTCGAGGGCCTGGGACGCATTGTCCGTGGTCACCTTGCCGGATCCCACCTGGACGTCGATGGCCTGGAGCACCGCCAAGCGGGTGTTGATCCAAGCCTGCTGAAGTTCCTCTTCGGTTGCCATGGGCGGACTCTATGCGGCGCCGGCGCCGGGTATGCACCCGATGGCACCTCGGGCAGGCCAAGATGGTCCCGTGAGCGCCGGGCGAGCCCTCCTGCGGGCAATGGGACGTCGTAGGTCCCGGAGGCGGGCCCTGAAGGCACCTGAAGCCCCGCCCGTGTTCTGGGGCCGGGTGGGGGCCTACGAGGGCGTGACCCGGCGGGGGGTGCTCTTCCTGCTGGCGCCCGAGCCCGTCCACCCCAGCCGGCAGGTCACGAACGGCGCTTGACGGCCTTCGCCAGCCAGAAGAACCCCACCATCCCGGCGACGGCCGTGTGCTCCAGGAGATGGTCGACCTTGTAGCCGCGGGTGTTCATGAGCCCCATGAGGCGGTCGCTCCCCTGCCGCCAGCCCACCTTGCCGACCGCCCCGGCCAGGCTCCGGGCCGGGATGTTGCGGATGCCGGTGAGCTCCTCCACATCGAAGTGGGCGGACAGCTCCCGGGCGAACTCCGACCGGTCGAAGCGCCGGTAGTGGTAGTCGTTGCCGAGTACATGCTCACCCTGGCGGGCCCCCTTGTTCCCCATCGCCTGCCAGGCCCGGAAGACCAGGTTGTAGTTCAGGGTCGAGATCGACAGCGGGGCGACCGGGGCCATGACCCGCGCCAGCTCGGCGAGGTAGCGCTGGCGGTCGCCGTCGCGGAGATGGGGATGGACCTCGATGGAGATGGCGGCGGCCATGACGCCGGCCCGGATGGGCAGGGCCCGCAGGTCGGCCTGCACGGCCAGGACCCGGGCGCCGGCGGTGCGGGCCAGCATGCGGCGCAGGCACGCCTCGCTGTAGTCGACGGCGATGACCGGCTGGCCGAGGGCCACGAGGGCCTCGGTGATGCGCCCAGTGCCGCAGCCGGCATCGAGGATGGGGCCGAAGGGCCGGCCCAGGCGGCGGACGACCGACGGCACCTCGACCAGGTCGGTGTAGCCCACGTACATGTCGTCGTACCAGTCGCTCTCCTGGCTGCGGAACTGGCGCTCCTTCTCGTCCTGCTCGGAGAGTTGCTGGGCGGTGAGGAAGACGACGATCCCGTCGACGATCGGGTACGTGGCCCCGCAGTCCGGGCAGGTCAGGCCCCCTTCGGCTGGCGTGAGCGGGCTGCCCTGGTCACGCGGGCAGCAGAGGAGATCGAGCAACGCCTGGTCCACGGCGGGCACGCTAACCGAGGCTGGCCAGGACCTCCTTGAGCAACTGGGTGGTGGTCTCGTTCGACGCCCGGGCCCAATCGGATCCGCCGGCCAGGCGGTGGCGCGACTCGTACTGGTCGAGACCGATCGACCACGCCCGGTTGGCCTCGGCGATATCGCGGTGGAGGGACATGTAGGTCTGGGGCATCGGGATCAGCGAGTACTCCACGGTGGCCGAGCTCCGTGACGTCTGGCGGATCACGACACTCAATGTGTCGGCGAAGTCGGGCGGGATCGTCGTGTGCCGGGAGATGATCTCCAGCTCCTCAGGGGCCCGGGGGTAATCGACCAGCAGCATTTGGAACAGCGGGGCGTCATGCAGGACCGACACCATGTCCTCGACAAGCGACGCGGCCTTGGCCGGCGTCTTGTTGGAGAGGAAGGCCGCGAAGGTCTGGCGGTTCAGGACCACCTGGTACCGCTTGCGCCCGCTCAGGGCCAGCGCCCGGAAGTGGGCCTGGTAGTCGGCGAACAGGCCCCGGAAGGTGGCCGCGTCCTCGGCGCTGAGGCCCATGCCGTCGGTCCACCGGGTCCGGTCCTCGTCGTCGAGGAAGAGCAGGGGCGGCTCGTCGGCAACCAGCATCTCCAGGCCGGCGTACTCCCGCTCCAGGGCGAAGAGGTACGCGAAGGCCTCGGTGTTCTGGAGATGGGCGGCGCCCGGCACCCGCAGGAGGTCCTCAGCTCGGCTGGGGAGCGACGCCACGAAGGCGGCGAACCCGAGCCCGCCGGCAAGGGAGGGGGGCTTGACCGCCCGGCGGTGGGCGAAGCACGAGTGCGCCAGGTCGTCGTCGGAGAAGCAATCGAGGAGCTCCTCGAGCTCGACGTTGAGAGCGCGGGCCACCGTCTCGATCGCCAGCCCGCGGGTGCTGAGCCGGGTCGGCAGCCGGTAGGGCTTGAGCCGGCTCTCCATCAGACCGATCATGGCGACCGACACCGGTCGCTGCGGGTCGAGCTCGGCCGTGCGGACGCTGAGCCCCTCACGGGTGAGGTGCTCCTTGGCCCGCAGGCGGCGCAGGCGGTCGGCAAGGGTCTCGGGGGTGTTCGCGGCATGAACGTTACCCTTTGCGAATCCTGGTTCAGAGGATGGTTTCGGGTACGGTCGGTGCGAGATGAAGGTCCTGCCGCTGAAGACAGCGTTGCTCGTGCCGGGCGACGACATCATCGAGGTGGCGCAGGGAGCGCTGGAGGCGGCCGGGCTACAGGCGGAGCCCACGGACATCCTGGCCATCTGCGAGTCGCCACTGGCCATCACCCAGGGGCGGATCGTCGACCTCGACGACGTCCACCCCGGCGTCCCGGCCCGCATCCTGTGCCGTCTCTTCGACTTCGACAGCAGCCTGTGCAACCCCTATGCGTTCCAGGTCGCGGTTGACCTGGTGGGGCTCCCCCGCATCCTTCTGGCCCTGGCCGTGGCCATGCCGGGGCGGGTGTTCGGCCGTCACGGCGACTTCTACAGGGTCGCCGGGCGCCAGGTGACCTGGATCGACGATGTCCCCGGCAACATCCCGCCGTACACGCAGAACATCGTGCTCGGGCCCGACGACCCCACCGGAGTGGCCTGCAAGGTGGCGGCGGCGCTTGGGTGCGGCGCCGCCGTGGTCGACGCCAACGACCTCGGCCGGGTGGAGATCTGCGGCGCCTCGCCGTTCATCGACCACGACCTCCTCGTCGAGGCCATGCGCCCCAACCCCCAAGGGAACGCCGACGAGCGCACTCCCCTCGTGCTGGTCCGGGCCTCCTGAGGGCACACCCGATGGACCAATCCTCGGCTCCGTACTTCGAGGCGCTGTGCGCGTACGCCGCCGTGCCCCGGGCCGCGTTCCATACGCCGGGCCACATCCAGGGCAAGGGCGCCCACCCGGTCATGCGGGCGGCCGTGGGCGCGCACATGCTCTCGCTCGACATCAGCCCCGGCCTGGGCAACCTCGACGGCGTCCCCGGCTCGGCCCTCGACCATGCGCAGGCGCTGGCCGCCGAGGCATGGGGCGCGGAGCGCACCTGGTTCCTGGCCAACGGCTCCACCCTCGGCAACCAGGTCATGGTCACCGCCGTCTGCCACCCGGGCGACACCATCCTCACCTCCCGGAACACCCACCGCTCGATCATCTCGGCGCTGATGATGGCCGGCGTGCGCCCCGTCTACATCCCCGCCGAGCTCGACCCCGAGAGCCACATCGCCCACGGGGTGACGCCGGCCCAGGTGGAGGCCAACCTGGCCGCCCACCCCGAGGTGCGGGCCGTGCTCATCGTGTCGCCCACCTACTACGGCGTGTGCTCCGACGTGGCCGGTATCGCGGAGGCCGCCCACCGCCACGGCGTGCCCCTGCTCGTCGACGAGGCCTGGGGTCCGCATTTCCCCTTCCATCCCGACCTGCCGCCCCACGCCCTCTCCCAGGGGGCCGACATGGCCGTCGCCGGCGCCCACAAGCTGCTGAGCGCGTTCCTGCAGGCCTCCATGCTGCACGTGCAGGGCAGCCTGGTCGATCACGACCGGGTCGAGGTCGTCCACCGCATGCTCCAGAGCACCAGCCCGTCGTGCCTGCTGCGGGCGTCGATCGACGTGGCCCGCATGCAGATGGCCACCCAGGGCGAGGCCCTGCTGTCCACCGCCATCGCCCTGGCCGAGGATGCCCGGGCCAAGATCAACGAGCACCCCCTCCTGTCGTGCCTCGACAAGCGCCTGATCGGCTCCCACGGGGTGGTGGCCTTTGACCCCACCCGGCTCTCCGTCAACGTCATCAGCACCGGCTACACCGGCTACGACGTCGAGAAGATGCTCTTCGACGACCATGGCGTCACCATGGAGATGGCCGACTACGCCAACGTCCTGGCCAACGTCACCATGGGCCACGACAAGGCGGCCCTCGACCAGTTCGTCACCGCCCTCCACGCCATCGCCGACGTGCCCAGTGAGCACCAGTTCAACTCCCAGGGGTTCGTCGAGCGTGCGCTGTACGAGGTACCGGAGCAGGTCATGAGCCCGGGCGAGGCGTTCCACGCCCGCCAGGAGCGGGTGGCGCTGGCCGACGCGGTGGGCCGTATCTCGGCCGAGATGGCCGCCACCTATCCCCCCGGCATCCCGGTGGTGGTGCCCGGCGAGCGGCTCACGCCGGCGCTGGTGGCCCACCTCTCCGCCCAGGTGGCTGCCGGCGGGCGCATCGTCGGGCCGCAGGACCCGATGCTCGAGCGCATCCAGGTCGTATGCGAGTGATCCGTGGCGTGCTCGGTGCCGTGGGCATGGCCGGCGCCGCGGCCACGGCCGGCTGGTTCGTGCTGGCCAGGGTCCAGGGCGACAGCGAGATCGGCTTCGGCGCGACCACGATCATCAGCACCGACGACGGCTCGGCCCACGCCGAGGTCGAGCTGGTCAACCGGGGCCGCGAGGCCGGCGTGGTCCGCAAGGTCGAGGGCACCCTGGTCGAGGGCCCTCCGGGCCGCGTCCTGGTGACCCGCAAGGACAGCCAGCCGCCCGAGCGGGGCTGGTGGGCGTCGAACATCCTCAAGCCCGGCGAGACCTGCATGGCCGAGGTCGACGTGGAGCTCACCGCGCCGGGCCCGGGCCCGGTCATCGTCGCCCTCGACGCCCACGAGATCGGCCGGCGCCTGGTCGTGCACCGCCGCACCCGCCTGACCCTGCCGATCGGCCAGCCCGCCGGCTGAGTTTGAGGGTTGGTTCGCGGTTCGCTCCCTGGTGCCGAGGCCGGTGAACCGGGAGACTGCGACAGCACGCTTGCAGTAGGAGGTCGAAGTGTCAGACACGCTCGTCACCGATGTACCGCTCCAGCCGGAGGATCCCCGCGACTGGAAGTCGGCGCAGGAGATGCGGGCGGTCGAGACGGCCGAGCGGGGCCTGCCCCGGGGGTACAAGCTGCCGGCGGCGGCCCGGCCCATCCTGACGGCGGCGGCCAAGACCGACCTGGGCCGCTCCACGATGACCGCCCTCGGTGACCTCACCCTGTTCATCGGGACGGCGGCGGCGGCGGCACTGGCCCATGTGGTCCTCCCCCTGCCCCTGGCGTGGGCCGTCAGCCTGGTGGCGCTGGTCGTCATCGGCCGCTGTGGCCGGGCCCTGGAGTGCATGGTGCACGAGGCGTCGCACCGCAACTGGCAGCGCCAGGGCCGCTGGAACGACCTGCTGGCCAACGTGCTGGCCGGGTTCCCGACCGCCAGCCAGGTCGGCGAGTACCGCCGCAGCCACATGGTCCACCACGCCCGCCTGGGCAGTGCCGACGACCCGGACATCCTGCGCTACGAGAAGTTCGACCTCGAAGCCATGACCGGCCTCCCCGGTACCCAGCTGGTCCGGGGCGTCGTCCGCCGGCTGCCGGCCTACAACTGGTCCTGGTACACCACCATCGGCACCAGCCCGACAACGCTGGCCCTCTCCGGCGCCTGGTTCGCCGTGGTCGCCGGCGCCATGGCCCTGGTGGCCGGGCCGTCGTTCGCCTTCGTCGCCTGGCTGCATTTCCTCGGGGGCCTGGGCTTGGCCCTCCCCGTGATCCGCATGCTCGGCGAGGCCGGCGAGCACCGCTTCCTGGCCGGCGACACCGCCTTCAACGCCACCATCTCCAACCTCGGGTGGGCACACCGGTGGGTCATCCACCCCCACGGCGACGGCCACCACAGCCTCCACCACCTGTGGTCGTCGGTCCCCCACCACCAGATCCGCAAGATGCACCTGACCCTGGCCGAGCTCGACGCCGACAACTTCGGCAGCAAGATCCAGTGGCGGAAGAAGGTCCTGGAGAACGTGCGCACCGGGCTGGATGCCTAGCTTCCCAGTTCGCATCGCCGGGGAGATCGTCGAGCGGCACCCGGGCATCCTCGTCGGCGGCCTCGTCGCCTCCAACCTGCGGGCTGCGGCCGCCACCGCCGCCGGCCTGCCGTTCCCCGAGGACACGGCCCTGGCCCTCGTCAACCAGGACGTCACCATCGAGCTGGTGGCCGACCATCCCCTCATCAGGGACTGGCGGGCGGCCATCGCCGCCTGCGGGCTGAAGCCGTCGACCTACAAGTCGAGCCCGGAACAGCTGGCCCGGCGGGCCCTCAAGAGCGGCCCGGTGCGCACCGGGCTGGCCCTGGTCGACCTCTACTGCGAGGTCGCCACCCGCCACCTGGCCCCCTTGGGCGGCTACGACGTTGACCGCCTGCCGGCGCCGGCCATCGACCTCCGCCTGGCCGCCGCCGGCGACCACTTCGCCCCCATCGGCGGGGGCGACATGCCCCTCACCGACCGGGTGGCGGTCTACGCCGCCGGCGCCGAGGTCGTGTGCTGGGCCTACAACTGCCGCGACTCCCGCGACACCTGCCTCACCGAGGGCACCGACACCGGCCTGTTCCTGGGCGAGGCGGTCACCGCCCGCCAGCACGGGGCGCTACGCACCGCCCTCGACGACCTGGCCGGGCGCCTGGTCGCGGCGGGCGCTGTGGTCGGCGCGGTCGTCTTCGCCGACGCGGCTCACCCGGACATCGCCATCTCCTGAACCGGTGACGGGCCCGGGGGCGCTGGCCCCCGCCGGCGTCACCCCTTGGCCGGCGATGTCACACTCTGGCCGTGCGCACGCGGCCGTACATCGTCATGGCCGGTGCCCTCATGGGCCTCTATCTGCTCGCCGCGGCCGTCCTGGTGGCCACCAAGGACTTCGACGACCAGGGGCCGCTCTCGCTCCACCAGCCGGCCCGGACCGAGGCGCTCGACGGCGCCATCACCCCTGCGGAGGCCGCCCGGCGGTGCTTCGGCGCCGGCGCGGCCGACGACGGGTCGGTCAAGGTCGTCGGCGGCCCGGTGCGGGCCCAGCCGTACTACGCGTGCTACGAGCTCGACGACAAGGGGTCGGTGCGCAAGGCCCGGGTGATCGACGGGTCGGGCTTCACCGTGAACGACGCGGGCATCATCAAGGCCGGCGGGGCCTGGCCGTGGGTCGCCCTCGTCGACAACACGACCGACCTCGTCGTCGGGAGCTTCGGCCTCGCCGCCCTCCTCGGCGCCGGCTGGATCTACGGCCGACGGGGCCGCCCGCCGGCGCCCGGCGCCGGCGAGCCGTGGTGGTCCCGCCCGGCCGTGCTGACGGTGCTGGCGCTCCTCCCCTGCGCGGGCTGGCTGGTGCTGGCCCTGCTGCCGCGCGTCGAGCGCCGGCGCAAGGCCCGGGCCGCGCTGCAAGCCGTCTTCGTCTTCGCCGGCCTCGTCCTCTTCGGGTTCGTGAGCGACAGCGCCACCCGCGGCGACACGTGGGGCCTGGTCGTCACCGGCCTGCTGGCCGCCGGTTTGGCCGTCGCCGTCATCGGGAGCCGTACGCTGCGCCCCGTGGCTGCACCGTCCACGGGACCGGGCCCGACGCCGGCACAGCCGGCTGCGGCCACGGCGCCGGCCGCCGAGGAGCCGGCGCCGTTCACGGTCCAGGGCCCGGCCGAGCTCCCCACCTTCGCCGACGTCGGCGGCATGGCCACCCTCAAGGCCGAGCTGAAGGACACGTTCGGCCTGATGCTGGCCTTTGCCGGCGAGGCCCGGGAGTACCGGCTGCGGTGGAACGGCCTGCTGCTGCACGGCCCGCCCGGCGTGGGCAAGACGTTCATCGCCCGGGCCGCCGCCGGCGAGTTCGGCCTGAACCTGGTCCATGTAACCACCGCCGACGTGGTGTCGTCCTACGCCGGCGAGGCGGCCCGCAACCTGCGCCGGGCCTTTGCCTTCGCCGCCGGGCGCATCCCCTGCATCCTCTTCTTCGACGAGTTCGACTCCATCGCCCAGCGACGCGACGACTTCCAGAACCAAGAGGCCAGGCGCACGGTGAACGAGCTGCTGCGGGAGGTCGAGCAGTGGCGGCGGGTGCCCGAGCTCATCGTGATGGCCGCCACCAACTCCCTCGACGCCCTCGATCCCGCGGTCATCCGCCCCGGCCGGTTCGACCGCCACATCCGCGTCGACCTACCCGACGCCGCCGCCCGGGCCGCCATCTTCGGCGCTGCCCTGAAGGGCCGCCCGCTCGCGCCCGACGTCGACCTCCCCCAGCTGGCCATCAGCGCCGAAGGCCTCACGCCGGCGGCCATCGCCCGAGCCGTCGAAGCGGCGTCGCTGGCCGCGTTCAAGGAATCCACCGGTTCGGGCCAGGTCGTGCAGCTCACGGCCGCCCACCTCCGCGCCGCCCTCGACCAGCGGGGAGGCACCGACCGTCCCACCGTCGAGGACTGGACCTGGGACAAGCTCGTGCTACCCGCCGCGGTCAAGGCCGAGCTGCAGCAGGTGGTGGCCATGGTCAAGAACCCCGACCTGGCCCGCTCCCTCGGGGTCGAGCCGCCGACCGGCCTGCTCCTCACCGGCCCGCCCGGCACCGGGAAGACCACGATCGCCAAAGTCCTGGCCGCGCAGGCCGGTTGCTCGTTCTACCCGGTCACCGGGGCCGACGTGACCAGCCCGTGGCTGGGCGAGTCGGAGCGCTCGATCGCCCGCCTCTTCGAGCGGGCCCGGGAGAACCAGCCGTCGATCATCTTCCTCGACGAGATCGACGCCATCGCCGGCACGCGGGGCGAGTGGGGCGGCTACGACCGCCAGATCAACCAGCTCCTCGCCGAGATCGACGGGGTCGGCGGCCAGCGGGGCGTCTTCGTGCTCGGAGCGACCAACCGGGTCGACCAGCTCGACCCGGCACTCCTCCGGGGCGGCCGGCTCTCGCGCACCATCGAGATCCCCCTCCCCGATTTCAAGGGCCGCATCGCCCTGCTCCAGCTCTTCACCGCCGGCATGCCGCTCGACCGGGTCGACCTCGACGGCTTGGCCCGCCGCAGCGCCGGGATGAGCGGCGCCGACCTCAAGGCCCTGTGCCAGCAGGCCGCGGTAGAGGCCCTCACCCGGTCCTCGTCGGTTGTCACCTCCGAGGACATGGACGCAGCCCTGGCCAAACGGAGCGGCCCGAAGCCGGATACCCCCGAGCCCGGCCGCAGCGCCGGCCCGTACATCTAACCAAGGAGCGGCCCCATGGTCTGCATCTTCTGCATCGCCGTCCTGGCCATCGTGGCCGGCGCCCTCACCGCGGCGAGCGTCGACGACATCGAGGTCAGCCTGGCCGACAAGGCCGACGGCGAGGTCACCCGGGTCAGCGACACGGAGTCGGTGGCCCGCTTCGAGCTGACCGTCGACGTCTCGGGCACGAAGGCGCCGGTGGCCGTCACCCTGTACAAGGAGCACAGCCGGGCCCGCATCCAGGTCCTCACCCACGCCCTGACCCCCGAGCAGGTCGAGCGGCTGGAGGACGAGCTGGCCGAGGCCATCGGGGCCAAGATCGTCGACCGGTCGAGCCCGGAGGGCGAGGAGCACGACGAGGCCGGCCACGACCACGCGCCGGCCGCAGAGGCCGAGCGGGTCGAGGTGCCGACCGACGTGCCCGAGCGCCCGCGTCAGCCCGAGCCGCCCCGCACGCCCTAGCTGCCGGCGCCGGCGGTCAGACCAGCAGCGAGGTGGCCAGCTGGCGGAGGGCGTCGACGGCGTTCGAGGCCGGTGCGTGGTCCACCGGCGACGCCCCGGCCTTGTCGGCCCCCGACACACCGGAGTCCTCAGGGATCACGATGTCGGCATCGGCGCCCAGCCACTCTCTGATGGCGACCAGATCCTCGGGCCCGGTCACCTTGTTGGCCACGATGACCCGGCGGGTGATCCCCTTGGCGGCGGCCATCTCCAGCAGCCGGCGGCCGACCTCGGCCGACCGGGGGTAGGGCTCGACGACGACCACGAGGGCGTCGATCTGGCTCTCGTCGCCCCTGGCCACGGTCATCACTCCACCCCCCAGGTCGACGATGACGACCCGGCCCGGCTTGTCCTCCAGCGCGGCGAGCAACTGCCCGGCCGAGAGCCCGCCTCAGCCGGGACGGAACTGGTCGAACTTGCGCACCTGGACGATGCGGAGGTGCTCGCCGGCTTCGGCCGCGAACCGGTCGACGACCTCCTCCATCGACGACGAGATGGCCGGGCCCTCGAGGAGCAGCGTCTCCCGGGCCCCGCCGAGGCCGTAGGTGGCCTCCACGCCCATGCCCAACGAGATGCCGAGGTTGGGGTTCTCGTCGGCGTCGACCGTGAGCACCTCGCGGCCGCTCTCGGCACAGAGCCGGGCCAGGACGCCGGCCACGGTGGTCTTGCCCGACCCACCCTTTCCTGCCACTGCGATCTTGGTCATCGTCGAGGTCCTTTCGGTCAGTGGGCTGTGACGGGGGCGAGGGCGACCTGGCCCAGACGGTCGGCGAGGGCGGCGACGGCCACGCGGGCCGGGCTCTGCGGGTCGAGGTTGACCAACGGTTGCCCATCACGCTCGGCCCGGCGCACCGCCGGGTCGAGGGGCACGGTGGCCCATATCGGGATGCCCAGCCCGTCGAGGGCATGGGCGACATAGGCCTCGTCGTCGGGCGACCCGACCTTGTTGGCCACCCCGACCAGGCGCAGCCCCGCCGGCCAGCGGCCCATGTCGACGAACCGCCGGGCGGTCAGCACCGACTTGGCGAACGGCTCGACGACCACCATGGCCACGCCCGTGGTGCCCACCATGCCGCCGGCCACCTGCAGCGTGCCGCCCTGGAGGTCGACGACCACCCAGCCCCCCTCGTCGTCGTAGGCCCGCGACACCGTATTGAAGGCCACGGTGCCAGACCACCGGTCGAGGAAGCTCTCCCGGCGGAACTCGAAGTCCTTGAGCGTGGCGTCGGCGTTGCCGATCTGGACGAACCGCACGCCGCTCGGCGCCTCCCGGGCACACCGGTCGACGATCTCCGCCGGCGTCCCCTCCAGCTTCCATCCGCCGTTGTCACGGGCAGCCATACCGGCCAGGAACCAGTCGTCGGAGGGCTCCATGCCGAGGACCTGGGCCAGACCGGGCACCGAGTCGGCGGACATGGCCACCACCCGCTCGCCGCGGGTGCTCAGCTCCGCGCTCAGCAGCCCGGCCAGGGTGGATTTCCCCGACCCGCCCTTGCCCAGCAGCACGACCCGCACACCAGGAACCTAGGAGAGGGCCATCCGCAGGTCAATGGCACGTTTTGGGCCGGGCCGGCGTTGTAGACATGAGCGCGGGCCATGGGGCCCGTGTGTGCCGAGGAGGAACCTCAACCGTGCGTACCAGCAACAACCCGGCCCTCACCCGGAGCCCGGCGTTCTCCGGGCGGGGCACCGAGACCGTCGACCCCCTGGAGGAGGCCTACTCCGGGCCGAGCGCCACCTCCCGCGAGACCGGGCGCATGACCGTCGACGACGTGGTCACCCGCACCGGGCTCCTCCTGGTCATCGCCCTGACCACCGGGGGCCTCACCTGGGCCCTCAACCTGGGCGCGCTGGCCTTCCCCGCCGCCCTGGTCGGGCTGGTCCTGGGCCTGGTCATCAGCTTCAAGCAGGTGACCAACCCCGGCGTGATCATGGCCTACGCGGCCGTGGAGGGCGTGTTCCTGGGTGGTATCAGCCAGTACTTCAACACCCGCTACCCGGGCATCGCCGTGCAGGCCGTGATCGGCACCGCCGCCGTCGCCGGCGGGGTCCTCTCCCTGTACAAGAGCGGCAGGGTCAAGGTGACCCCGCAGTTCACCAAAATGGTCGTCGGGGCCACCATCGGCTTCTTCGTGCTGGTCATGGTCAACCTGGTCGCCGGCATCTTCGTCTCCGGTGGCCTCGGGCTGCGCCAAGGCCCCCTCGGGATCGTCTTCGGGCTGTTCGCCATCGGCTTGGCGTCCATGAACCTGATCCTGGACTTCGACCTGGTGGAGCGGGGCGCCCGCCAGGGCCTGCGGGCCGACTACAGCTGGTTCGCCGCCTTCGCCATCATGGTGACCCTGGTCTGGCTGTACATCGAGATCCTGCGCCTGCTGGCCAACCTGCGCCGGAACTAACCCCGGGCCTCGGCCCGCGCTGGGGTGCTTAGGACCAGCGCGGGATGGGTACGAGTCGTGCAACGCACCAACGACTCCGGAGGTTCATCGACATGGGTATCGGCATCAGCGTCTTCCTGCTGGCAATCGGCGCCATCCTGGCATTCGCGGTGAACGTCACCGTGTCCGGCATCGACCTGGCCACCGTGGGGGTCATCCTGATGATCGTCGGGGCGATCGGCCTGGTCACGACCATGGCGATCTTCGGGCGCTCCGGGATCAGTGGCCGGCGCACCGTGGTCACCGACAGCGTGGCTGACGACCGGCCCGTCGTGAGCCGCACGATCGAGTACTAACCCCCGCCCCACCACGAGCGAGCGGGCCCGGCCTCGGCCGGGCCCGCTCGTTTCGCGTCTACAGGCTGGCCAGCAGGTTGGACGCGGTGGCCGCCGGCGCCACCTTGTACCAGGCCTGCGCGATCCGCCCGTCCTCGTCGATGAGGAAGGTCGAGCGCAGGATGCCCATGTACTTCTTGCCGTACATGCTCTTCTCGACCCACACGGAGTAGGCCTCGGCGACGGCGTGGTCCTCGTCGGCGAGGAGCGGGAACCCCAGGCCGTACTTCTGGTCGAACTTGGCCTGTTTGGCCGGCTTGTCCGGGCTGACGCCCAGGATGACCGTGGTACCTATCTGGCCGGCGATGTCACGCATGGCGCAGGATTGCGTGGTGCAACCGGGGGTGTCGGCCTTCGGGTAGAAGTAGAGCAGGACCTTCCGGCCTGTGAATTCCGAGAGGGCGACCGGCGCGCCGGACTGGTCGAGCAGCGTGAAGGCAGGCGCACCGTCGCCCGGTTGGAGTTGGGCCATCGGGCCAAGCTACTCGGGGGGTGGGGCGCCTGATCCCGGAGCGGCGATGGCGTGGAAGCCGCCGTCGACGTGGACGATCTCCCCGGTCGTGGCGGGGAACCAGTCCGACAGGAGGGCGACGCACGCCTTCGCCACCGGCCCGGTGTCGCGGGTGTCCCACCCCAGCGGGGAGCGCCCGGCCCACGCCCCCTCCATCTGGTCGAAACCGGGGATCCCCCGGGCGGCGACGGAGCGGAGCGGGCCAGCGGAGACGAGGTTGACCCGGATCCCGTGGGCCCCGAGGTCGCGGGCCAGGTAGCGGGCGGTGGACTCGAGCGCGGCCTTGGCCACGCCCATCCAGTCGTAGGCCGGCCACGCCTGGCTGGCGTCGAAATCGAGGCCGACGATGGCGCCCCCGCCGGCGGCCTGCAGCAACGGCAGGGTGGCCACGGCCAGAGCCTTGAGCGAGAAGGTCGACGTGTGGATGGTCAGGGCCACGTCGTCCCACTCGGTGTGGAGGAAGTTGCCGCCCAGCGCCCGCCCGGGGGCAAAGGCCACGGCGTGGAGCACACCGTCCACCCGGCCCCAGCGGGCGGTGAGCTCGGCGGTGAGGGCCTCGAGGTGGGCCGGGTCGTTGACGTCGAGCTCCAGCACGTCGGGCTCGGGCGACAGGCGCCGGGATGTGCGCCGGGTGAGGCTCATGGCCCGGCCGAACGAGGTCAGGAGCACCTCGGCCCCCTGCTCCTGGGCCAGCTTGGCCACGCCGAAGGCGATGGAGTCGTCGTTCAGGACCCCGGTGACCAGGATCTTCTTGCCGTCGAGCATGGCGTTCCTCACAGCGTCGTCGTCCTCATAAGGGGGTGTTCGAGTGTTTGGCCCGCGACCGGGGCGTGGCCCGCTTCGTGCGCAGGGCGGCCAGGCCGGCGGTGAGCAGCCGGCGGGTGTCCTCCGGGTCGATCACGTCGTCGACATACCCCCGCTCGGCGGCCACCACCGGTGAGCACAGCCGCTCGGCGTAGTCGGCCTCCAGCTCGGCACGCGCCCGGGCCCGCTCGCCGTCGTCGGCGATGGCGGCCAAGGTCTTGCGCTGGAGCACGGCGACCGCCCCCGGCGCCCCCATGACTGCGATCTCGGACTTGGGCCAGGCCAGGCACAGGTCGTTGCCCAGCCCGCGTGAGTCCATGGCGATGTAGGCCCCGCCGTAGGCCTTGCGCAGGACCACGCACAGGCGGGGCACGGTGGCGTTGGCGTAGGCGTGGACCAGCTCGGCGCCGTGGCGGATCATCCCCCGCCACTCCAGGTCGCGACCGGGACGGAACCCGCCACAGTCGACAAAGGTGAGCAGCGGTAGCCCGAAGGCGTCGCAGCACTGGACGAAACGGGCCGCCTTGCGGGAGGCCTCGATGTCGAGCGTGCCGGCCTGGCTCTTGGGCTGGTTGGCGATCACGCCCACGGGCATGCCGCCGAGACGGGCGTAGCCGGTGACCACGTTGGTGGCCAGGGCGGCGCGGACTTCGAGGAAGGTGCTGACGTCGCAGACGTCGCCGATCACGGTCCGCACGTCGTAGGAGGCGGTGGGCCGGTCGGGGACGACGCCGGCGGCCACCCTCGAGGGCCGGTCGAGCGGGTCGTCGGTCGGCCAGAAGGGCGGCTCGTCGAGGTGGTTGGACGGCAGGTACGAGAGCAGGTCGGCCACCGCGCCGGCGGCCTCGCCCTCGTCGAGCACGACCATCGACGCCACCCCGCTGCGGCCGGCGTGCACGTCGGGCCCGCCCAGGTCGGTGTGGGACGTGGTGACGCCGGTAAAGGACGCCGCCGCCCGAGGGCCGTTCACGTAGGCGTAGGCGTCAGCGGTCATGACGACGTGGTCGGCCAGCCCAAGCAGGAGCGCCGGCCCCCCGACGCACGGGCCGGTCACCGACAGGACGATCGGGACGGCGCCCGACGCGTCGGCCAGCGCCTTGGCCACCCGGCCCCACGCCACCAGCGAGGCGACACCCTCCCTGACGTCGGCACCGGACGTGGCGATCTCGCCGACGACCGGGACCCCGGCCTCCAGGGCGAGACGGACCGTGCGCTCGATGACCTGGCCCTCGGTGGGGCCGATGGCGCCCCGGTGCTGGCCACCGTCGAGCCGGAACCAGGCCACCCGTCGGCCGTCGACCTCGGTCAGTGCAGCGACGGCCGCGCCCCCCCGCCGGGCCGCGACGGGGGCGGCCGCCGTCACCCCGAGTAGGGGGTCAGGACGAGGCCGGCCCGGTGGTCCCCGCCCGTCATGAGGGCGGGGTCAGGACGAGGGAGGCCCGGTGGTCCCCGCCCGTCATGAGGGCGGGGTCAGGACGAGGGAGGCATTGTGGCCGCCGAAGCCGAAGGAGTTCGAGACGACAGGGGCGGCGGCGAGCGGTCGGGGCGCGCCGGCCACGATGTCGACGCCCAGGTCGGGGTCGGCGCGCTCATGGTTGACGGTGGGCGGGATGACGCCGTCGCGCATGGCCAGCAGGGAGGCGACGGCCTCGACCGCGCCGGCGGCGGCGATGAGGTGGCCGATCGAGCCCTTGGCCGAGGTGAGGGGCAGGGTGCGCTCGCCGAAGACCTTCACGACGGCCTCGGCCTCGGCCGCGTCGTTGAGGTCGGTGGACGTGCCGTGGGCATTGATGTGGCCGATGTCGCCCGGCGTGAGCCCGGCGTCGTTGAGAGCCAGGCGCATGCAGTCGGCCGCGCCCGCGCCACCCGGCGACGGTGCGGTGACGTGGTAGGCGTCGGAGTTGCGCCCGTAGCCGGCCAGCTCGCCGTAGATGTGGGCACCCCGGGCGACAGCCCGGTCCCAGGACTCGAGGACGACGAAGCCGGCGCCCTCGCCCATGACGAAGCCGTCGCGGTCGATGTCGAACGGGCGGGAGGCCAGCTGGGGCTCGTCGTTGCGGTTGCTGAGCGCCCCCATGCGGGCGAAGGCGGCGATGGCGATGGGGGTGACGCACGCCTCCGACCCGCCGGCCAGGACGATGTCGGAGGAACCCTCCCGGATGAGCCGCCCGGCCTCGCCGATGGCGTTCGTGCCGCCGGCGCAGGCGGTGGCGATGCAGAAGTTCGGGCCGGTCCAACCCAGCTTCATGCCGACCAGCGCCGCCGCTGCGTTCGGCATCATCATCGGGACGAGCATCGGCGACACCCGGGCCGGGCCGCGAGAGAACAGGTTGTACTCCTGCTCCTCCTGGGTGATCAGGCCGCCCACGCCGGCGGCGGCGACGACGCCGCAGCGGGCCGGGTCGGCCCCCAGCTCGCCGGCGTCGGCCAGGGCGTCGGCCGCGGCACCAAACGCCAGTTGGGCCACCCGGTCGGTGCGACGGGTCTCCTTGCTGTCGAAGTAGACGCTCGGGTCGAAGTCGGTGACCTCGCAGGCGAAGCGCACTGGGAGGGCAGCGGGGTCGATGCGGCGGATCGGCGCTGCGCAGGACCGCCCGGCCAACAGGGTGGCCCAGAAGGTGTCGACATCACAGCCGGCGGGGGTCTTCACCCCCACGCCGGTGATGGCGATCCGGATGCGCGTCATCCTGCCGGGCTCTCGGCCCGCTCGGCGGCGATCTTGGTGATGACGTCGGCCGCCTCGCCGACCGTCGCCACCCCGTCGAAGGACTCGGTGGGCAGGTCCACGTCGAGCTTCTCCTGGAGGATCTCGAGGATCTCCAGCACGCTCAGGCTGTCCCCGTTGAGGTCCTCGACGAAGCGGGCTTCGGGGGTGACGACCTCGCGGGCGACGTCCATCACCTCGACCGCGGCGTCGGTCAAGAGCTCAAGGATCTGGTCGCGGTCCATGTACTGGCCTCCTACTGCTCGTTCTCGGTCGTCAACACAATGTCGCTCACTCTCAGTGCCCCATCCCCAACCCGCCGTCGACGGGGATCACAGAGCCGGTCACATAGCCTGCCGCGTCGGAGGCAAGGAACGCCACAACGGCGGCCACCTCCTCGGGCGTGCCGAACCGTCCGAGGGGCACCATGGCGGTCATCTCGGCCCGGCGGGCATCGGTCAGGGCATCGGTCATGGCCGTCGAGATCGGCCCAGGAGCGACCACGTTGGCCGTGACCCCACGCCCGCCCAGCTCGCGCGCCAGCGCCCTGGTCAGGCCGACCAGCCCGGCCTTGGCCGCGGCGTAGTTGGCCTGGCCGGCGGCCCCGGTGAGGGCCACGACCGAGCCCATGGCGATCATGCGGCCCCAGCGGGCACGGACCATGCCCGGCATGGCCCGGCGCATGGCGTAGAACGCCCCGTCCAGGTTGGTGCGCAGGACGCGGCCCCACTGGTCGTCGGACATGCGCAGCGAGAGACCGTCGCCGGTGACGCCGGCATTGGCCACCAGGACCTCGACCTTGCCCCAGGCCGCCTCGACCTGGCTGAAGGCGGCGTCGAGGGCGGCCGGGTCGGCCACGTCGGCCTGGAAGGCCATGGCCTCCGATCCCAGGGCTTCGATGGCGGCGACGGTCTCCTCGGCGCCGGCGGTGTCCGCCGAGCAGCCCACGGCCACCCGGTGGCCGGACTCGGCCAGGGCCACGGCCACGGCCCGGCCGATGCCCCGGGACCCGCCGGTCACCAGGGCGATGCGCCCTCCCATCAGCGGTCCCAGCGGACGATGGCGCTGGCCCACGACATGCCCGCGCCGAAGCCCGAGAGCAGGACGTGGTCGCCGGGCCGCAGGCGGCCGGCCTCCGCCGCTTCGGCCAGGGCGATCGGCACCGATGCCGCCGACGTGTTGCCGTACCGGTCGATGTTCACGAAGGTGCGCTCAGGGGGCAGGCCGAGCTTGCCGGCCGCCGAGTCGATGATGCGCACGTTGGCCTGGTGGGGCACGAACAGGGCGATGTCATCCGCGGTCAGGCCGGCCCGGTCGAGGGTGAGGCGAGCCGAGTCGACGATGACCCGGACGGCCCGCCGGAAGACCTCACGGCCGTCCATCTTGAGCCAGTTGTCCCCGTTGGCCAGCGTCTCGGGCGACGACGGCAGACGGCTCCCACCGGCCGGGACGCCGAGGAGCCCGGTGAGCGAGCCGTCGCAGCCGAGGTCCCAGGCCAGGAGGCCGGCTTCCTCGCTGGGCGTGAGGACCACGGCGCCGGCGCCGTCGCCGAAGAGGATGACCGTCGACCGGTCGAGCGGGTCGACGACCCGGGTCAGGGTCTCGGCGCCGATCACCAGCACCGGGCCGATGGCCCCGGAGGCCACCATGGACGCGCCGGCGACGAGGGCGTAGACGAAGCCCGAGCAGGCGGCGTCGACGTCGAAGGCACCGCAGCGCAGGCCCAAGCCCTCCTGCACGAACGCGCTGGTCGGCGGGATGGGCTGCTCGGACGTGCAGGTGGCCACGATGCACAGGCCGATGTCGGCCGGGTCGATGCCGGCGTCCTTGATAGCGGCCTGGCCGGCCTCGATGGCCAGGCTGGCCGTGGTCTCACCCTCGCCGGCGACCCGCCGTTCCTTGATGCCCGTGCGCTCGGTGATCCACTCGTCGCTGGTGTCGACGGTCTGGGCCAGGTCGAAGTTGGTCACCCGCCGCTCCGGGACCGCCATCCCGAGCCCGGTGATGGCGACCTTGAGCCCGCTCAAATCTGCGCGCAGCGCAGCCAGGCGACGGGCTGACCCTCACGGACCCGCTCGCCGGCGTGGGCCAGCAGGCCCATGAGCTTGCCGCCGAAGGGCGACCGGACCGGTGTGGAATGGCCTTTGCCCTCCACGAAGCCGATGACCTGTTCCTCGACCAGCGGGGCCTCGGGGGCGATGTCGGCCGCCTCGACCGGGCGGAACGTGCCCTGCGCCGGGGCGACGATGACGCGCTCAGGGACAGCAAGAGTCTCGCCGTGGATCGTCCCGGTTTCCATCTATGCGACCTCCAGAAGGGCATCGGTGGGCACGGTCACGCTCCGCAAGGTTACGGCGGCGGTGACGGTGCGCTTGGCGAGGCCGGTCAGGACGTTGCCCGGCCCGACCTCGTAGAACGTGTCGGCACCCATCCCGACCAGCGCCTCCATCGAGGAGCGCCAGCGGACGGGCGAGATCAGGTGGTCGGCCAGGCGCTCGGCCCAGCCGTCGGCGCCGGCGTACGGCGTGGCGTCGGCATTGGACACGACCGGCGCGCTCGGGGCGGCGAAGGCGGTGGTGGCCAGGAACGGCGCCAGCGCGTCGGCGGCGGCCTGCATCCTGGGCGTGTGGAAGGCGGCGCCCACGTTGAGCTTCACGACCCGGCGGATGCCAAGCTCGCCGGCCCGGGTGGTGGCGGCGCCGAGCCCCTCGGCGGAACCACCGATGACGACCTGGCCGGGCGCGTTGTCGTTGGCCACCCAGGCTTCGACGCCGGCACAGGCCTCCTCGGCCGTGGCGACGTCGGCGCCGATCAGGGCGGCCATGCGCCCGGGGTTGGCATCTGCGGCGGCCTGGGTGCAGTCGGCGCGGGCCACGGCCAAGGCCACGCCGTCCTCGAGGGTCAGGGCGCCGGCGGCGATCAGGGCGGTGACCTGGCCGAGGGAGTGGCCGGCAAAGGCCGCCGGCGTGCCGATCTGGTGCCGGAGCGCCTCCCACGCCAGCAGCGACGCCAGCAGGACCGACAGCTGCGCCTCACGGGTCCGGCTCAGCTCGTCGGCGCTGGCGTCGAGCAGGAGGTGGGCGAGAGGCAACCGGAGCGCCTTCTCCGCCCTTTCCACGATCTCCCACGCCGGCGACGCCCGCCAGGGCTCACCCATCCGCGGGGTCTGCGTCCCCTGGCCGGGGAAGAGCACAGCGATGGCCACTACACCTGTGACTACCCCGGCCGGGAAAGAGTTACCGGGTGTGGACGATCCGGTGCCGGATTTCGGCGCAGACCGTCCGCACCCGGCCCGGCTCAGCGCTGGTCGAGGCCGGTGCGGAGGGAGGCGACGAACTCGGCGGCGCCATCGGGGCCGCACCCTTCGAGCAGCCGGCGGACCAGGGCCGAGCCGACGATGACCCCGTCGGCGTCGGCGGTGGCCTCCACCGCCTGCTCGGGCGTGCTCACACCCACGCCGAGCAGCACCGGCTTGTCCGTGGCGGCCTTGAGCCGCCGGCCCAGGACCGCGGCCGACGACGCCAGCGATGCCCGCACCCCGGTGACACCCATGACGGCGACGCCGTAGACCCACCCGTGGCTCCGGGCGCAGATCTCGGCCAGCGTGGCATCGGGCGTGTTCGGGGCGACGAGGAGGACGGTCTCGACGCCGGCGTCGTCGGCCGCCCGGCCCCACCCGTCCAGCTCGACGAGCGGAAGATCGGGCACGATGGCCCCAGAGACGCCCTGCTCGACCAGGGACCGGGCGAAGCGGCGGTGCCCGGCCCGGAACACGATGTTGTAGTAGGTCATGACGACCAACGGGACGTCGACGTCGACCTGGGCCAGCTCGGCGAGGATCGAGCCCGGGGTGGCCCCGGACGCCAGGGCCTGCTGCGACGCCGCCTGGATGACCGGTCCGTCCATCACCGGGTCGCTGAAGGGGATCCCGATCTCCACGGCATCGGCGCCGGCGGCGGCGACCGCCTCGACCACCCGGGCCCAGTCCGGGCCGAGGCCGCCGGTGACGTAGGGCACGAGCAGCTTGTGGCCGGCGTCCCGCCGGGCGCGCAAGGTGGTCTCGATGCGCCTGGGGGGGATCACCCGCCCACTCTCGCACGGCGGGTGGCCTCGCCGGCAAACCCTCAGAGGGCGCGGTGGCGGCCCAGGAACTGGTTGAGGAGCCCGGAGAGGTCGACGACGTTGGCCGCGCACCGGTCGAGGGCGTGGCGGCCCTCCGCGGTGAGCTCGTAGACCCTCGGGACCGGCCCGGCCCGGGGGGCTGACCACGCCGAGGCCACCAGCCCGCTGTTCTCGAGGGTCCGCAGCTCACGGTAGATCGGCCCGGGGCCGCCCCAGTCGAAGCCGAGCGGCTTGAGCCGTTCCATCAGCTCGTACCCGTGTCCGGGGGCCTCGGCCAGGAGCAGCAGGAGGCACGGCGCCAGTAGCGCCCTCGGATGAGCAACGTCGCTCTCGAAATCGTGTCCCACCGCCGGAGCTCCTCTGCCGCTGTATGTTGCCGGCATAGAGTAGCGCTGCGCTTAGCCCCGTGGTGACAACAGCGGATCTTTTCTCGAACCTCCGCGTTCCTCGAAGAGGGCGGCCACCTGGGCCACGTCCTTGTCCCCTCGCCCGGACAGGGTCACCATGACGGTGCAACCGGGGGGGAGCTCGTCGGTGCCGGCGGCCCGGATGACCCAGGCCAGCGCGTGGGCCGGCTCCAGGGCAGGGATGATCCCCTCGGTCCGGGCCAGCAGGCTGAAGGCGTCGAGCACCTCCTCGTCGCCGGCGGGGTGGTAGCTCACCCGGCCGGTGGCCGACAGGTGGGCGTGCTCGGGGCCGACGCCTGGGTAGTCGAGCCCGGCCGACAGCGAGTGCGCCTCCATGACCTGCCCGTGCTCGTCCTGGAGCAGGTACGACTTGCTGCCGTGGACCACCCCGGGGATGCCCCGGCCGATGGCCGCCCCGCCGGCCGGCTCGACACCAACCAGGCGGGCGCCAGTGTCGACGAAGCCGGCGAAGGTGCCGGCCGCGTTCGACCCGCCGCCGACGCAGGCCACCACGACGTCGGGGTCGGCGCCGCCCAGGAGCTCGCGGCACTGGGCCTGGGCCTCGGTGCCCACGATGCGTTGGAACTCCCGCACCATCCACGGGTAGGGGTGCGGGCCCATCACCGAGCCCAGGCAGTAGTGGGTCGCCCCGACGGTGGCCACCCACTCCCGCAGCGTCTCGTTGATGGCGTCCTTCAGTGTGCGGCTACCCGACGCCACGGGCACGACCTCGGCGCCCAGCAGCTCCATGCGGAACACGTTCAGGGCCTGGCGGGCGGTGTCGACCTCCCCCATGTAGATGCGGCACTCGAAACCGAGCAGGGCGGCCGCGGTGGCCGTCGCCACCCCATGCTGGCCGGCGCCCGTCTCGGCGATCAGCCGGGTCTTGCCCATGCGCTGGGCCAGGAGGGCCTGGCCGATGACGTTGTTGATCTTGTGCGACCCGGTGTGGGCCAGGTCCTCCCGTTTGAGCAGCACCCGCACGCCGAGGCGGGCCGACAGGTTGCGGCACTCGGTGACCGGCGTCGGCCGACCTCCGTAGTGGTGCAGGAGCGACTCGTACTCGGCGTGGAAGCCGGGGTCGGCCCACGCCGCGGTGAACGCGGCTTCCAGCTCGGCGCACGCCGGGATCAGCGACTCCGGCAGGAAGCGGCCGCCGAAGTCACCGAAGCGGCCGTCGGCGGTGGGCTGGCCCATCAGCGAGGTCATCTACTCATCCTGGTCGAAGGGCCCGCCGTCGGTCGGTTCGTAGTCGGGGGCCTCGGTGGCCTTGGCCGCGGCGACGAAGGCCCGCACCTTGACCGGGTCCTTCACCCCCGGCGAACGCTCGACGCCGGTGCTCACATCGACCCCCCACGGGTGGACCCGGGCGATGGCCTCGCTCACGTTCGCCGGGGTGAGCCCGCCGGCGAGCATCAGCCGGAGGCCGTCGGGGACCTCAGCCAGGGCCCAGTCGAAGATCTGTCCCGAGCCGGGACGGGGGGCGTCGAGCATGATCACGTCGGCGCCATAGTCGGCAGACCGGGCGACGGCCGGCGCGCCGGCGGGGAAGGCCTGGATGAGGAACGGCACCCGCTCCCGCACCCACCGGGCCTCATCCGCGGTCTCGTGCCCGTGGAGCTGGGCGGCGCGCAGCCCGACGCTGTTCACGATCTCGACGACGCGCGCCGGCGCCTCGTCGCGGAAGACGCCGACGGTCAGGACCTCCGACGGGAGCCGCTTGGCGATGTCCGACGCCACCCCGGGCGCGATCTGCCGGGGCGACGGGGCAAAGATGAACCCGACGGCGTCGGCGCCCATGGCCACGGCCAGCAGGGCGTCGGCCTCGCTGGTCGTGCCACAGATCTTGACGAACACCCCCCGACGGTACCGGCTCTCCCTGCGGACCGGTGACGCATTCGGGGGCCGGGCGGCCGCCGGCGTCACCAGCTGGCGGGGTCAGACCTCGAGGCGGTCGTGCAAGTAATCGTCGTAGGCGCCCAGGTCGAGCAGGCCGTGGCCCGAGTAGGAGAACAGGATGACCCGCTCGGCGCCCTCCTCCTTGGCCAGCAGGGCTTCGTCGATGGCGCCCCGGATGGCGTGGGCCGTCTCCGGCGCCGGGATCGACCCCTGGGTGCGGGCGAACTGCACCGCGGCCTCGAACACCGTGCCCTGCGGGTAGGCGACCGCCTCCATGCGCCCGGCCTGGACCAGGTTGGAGATGATCGGTGCGTCGCCGTGGTAGCGCAGCCCGCCGGCGTGGATGGGCGGGGGCACGAACTCATGCCCGAGGGTGTACATGGCGAGGAGCGGGGTCATGCCGGCGGTGTCGCCGAAGTCGTACTCGAAGCGCCCGGAGGTGAGCGTGGGGCACGACGACGGCTCGACGGCCATGAGGCGCACGCCGGCGTCGGGCACGAAGGGCAGGGCGATGCCACCCAGGTTCGACCCGCCCCCGCAGCTCCCGATGACCACGTCGGGCAGGCCCTCGCCGGCCAGGGCCAGCTGCTCCTTGGCCTCGAGCCCGATCACGGTCTGGTGGAGCAGGACGTGGTTCAGCACCGAGCCCAGGGCGTAGTGGGTGTCGTCACGGGTGGCCGCGTCGCGCACGGCGTCGCTGATGGCCGTGCCCAGCGAGCCGGGGTGGCCGGGATCGTCGACGGGCGACGGGACCACGCTCCCGCCCCAGGTCTCCATCATCACCCGCCGGTAGGGCTTCTGGTCGTAGGAGGCGCGGACCATGTACACCTTGCACTCCAGGCCGAAGAGGGCGCACGCCAGCGACAGGGCGCTCCCCCACTGCCCGGCGCCCGTCTCGGTGGCCAGCCGGGTGACGCCCTCCTGCTTGTTGTAGAACGCCTGGGCCACGGCGGTATTGGGCTTGTGCGACCCGGCGGGCGAGACCGACTCGTCCTTGAAGTAGATCCGGGCCGGCGTGCCCAGGGCCTGTTCCAGCCGCCGGGCCCGGACGAGCGGTGTCGGCCGCCATGTGCGGAGGATGTCGAGCACCTCGCCCGGCACGTCGACCCAGGGCTCGGTGGTCACCTCCTGGCCGATCAGGGCCATCGGGAAGAGCGGGGCCAGGTCGTCGGGGCCGACCGGCTGGCGGGTGGCCGGGTGCAAGGGGGGCTGGAGCGGGGCCGGCAGATGGGGTACGACGTTGAACCACGCCGGCGGGATGCGATCGGCAGGGAGCGTCCACCGGTCGACGGCGGTCACCTCAGGCCACTCCTCGCAGCTGGCGGAGGGCCTCCCCCGGGTCGGGTGCGGTCACGAGGTGCTCGCCCACCAGGGCGGCCGCATAGCCGGCATCGCGCAGCCGGACCAGATCGGCGGCGGTGCCGATCCCGGACTCGGCCACCTTGACCACCCCCCTGGGGATGCTGCGGGCCACGCGGACGGCGCGGGCCCGGTCGACCTCGAAGGTGCGCAGGTCACGCTGGTTCACGCCCATGAGGTCGGCGTGGACGACCACGGCCCGGGCCACCTCGGCCTCGTCGTGGACCTCCACGAGAGAGGCCATGCCCAGCTCCTGGGCCAGGAGGTGGAAGCGCTTGAGCTCGTCGTCGGTGAGGGCGGCGACGATCAGCAGCACCGCGTCGGCGCCCATGATCCGGGCGTCGCAGATGTCGCGCTCGTCGACGGTGAAGTCCTTGCGCAGGACGGGGATGCTCACCGCGGCCCGGGCGGCGATGAGGTCGTCGGCCGAACCGCCGAAGAACTCGCGGTCGGTGAGCACGGAGATGGCCGAGGCGCCGGCGGCCTCGTAGGCCTTGGCCAGCACCGCCGGGTCGAGGTCGGGGGCCAGGTCGCCCTTGGACGGCGAGCGCCGCTTGATCTCGGCGATCACCGTGATCCCGTAGTGACCCAGGCCCTTGCGGAACTTGCGGGCCGGCGGCGCGGCGAGGGCCAGCTCCTTGAGGTCGCCGAGGTCGCGGGTGTCGGCCGCCGCCGCCTCCCGGTGGGCAGCGACGATGCGGTCGAGCACGGTGTCCATCGCCCGGCAGCGTAGTGGTCACGCCGACGAGTGCAGCCCTCCGGCCCCGCCGGCGTGCGACGATGGCGGCGCCATGAGCGACGCGACCATCGTGGTGGTCGAAGACGACCGGAACATCGCCGACCTGGTCGAGCTGTACCTGCGCCAGGAGGGGTTCCGGGTCGTCCAGGCCGCCTCCGGGGAGCAGGGCATCGAGGCCGTCCGCAACCAGCGGCCCCGGATGGTGATCCTCGACGTGGGCCTCCCTGGCGGCATGGACGGCCTGGAGGTGTGCCGCCGCCTACGGGCCGGCACCGACGTCCCGATCCTGATGCTCACCGCACGCGACGGCGAGATCGACCGCGTCCTCGGCCTCGAACTGGGCGCGGACGACTACGTGACGAAACCCTTCGCCCCCCGGGAGCTGATCGCCAGGGTCAAGGCCATCCTGCGCCGCACCGACGGCTCGCCGAGGGACGCCGAAGCCGACGTCCTGCTGGCCGGCGACGTCGAGGTCGACCTGAAGCGCCGCGAAGCCAGGCGGGGCGGCGAGGTCGTCCCGCTCGCCACCCGGGAGTTCGACCTCCTCCGGTTCCTCACCGAGAACCTCGGCCTGGCCCTCACCCGCCAGCAGTTGCTGGACGGCGTGTGGGGCGCGGGCTGGTACGGCGACGAGCGCACCGTCGACGTCCACGTGCGCCAGCTGCGCAAGAAGCTCGGCGACGGGCTGCCCCTGGCCACGGTGTGGGGCGTCGGCTACCGGCTCGGCTGAATGACCCGCCGGCTGACCCTCACGATGGTCGCAGTGGTCGCCGGCGCCCTGCTCGTGGCCACGGTGGCCACGCTGTTCGTCACCCGGCTGGAAGCGCGCGACCAGGCCCGGCGGGACCTCGGCGGCCAGGCGCAACGGCTGGCCAGGCGGATCGAGACCGTGCAGCGAGTGGGGCTGGCCGCCGTCCAGGTGGCGCTGCGCCTCGAGGACGGCGCCGTCGTCTGCATCGGCCCGACCTGCGGGCCACGCGCCGCGGTCGCCATCCCGGCCGGGCTCACCCAGGCCGACCTCCAGGTCGAGCGCCTGCGGGCGGGCAAGGTGGTCACCGGCACCCGTGGCCGCCTGGCCTTCGCCGCCGCCCCCGCCGACCGGGGTGACGCGCTCATGGTCGTGGTCCTGACCCGGCGGGTCGAGACGTCGCCGGGCGTGCTCGGGCCCTGGTTCTTCGTCCTCATCGGGCTCACCGTGCTGGGCGCGGCGACGGTGGCGGCCAACCTCGGCCGGCGGCTGACCCGGCCGCTCCGCGAGGCCCAGGCGGTCACCAGCCGGATCGCGTCGGGCGACCTGGCCGCCCGGGTGCCGGAGAACCCCGCCGACGGCGAGGAGCTGGCCGGGCTGGCCCGTTCGATCAACGCCATGGCCGCCGGCCTCGACCGGTCCCGCGGGTTGGAGCGCCAGTTCCTGCTGTCGGTGTCGCACGACCTGCGCACACCCCTGACGTCGATCCGCGGCTTCGCCGAGGCGCTGGCCGACGGGAAGGCGCCGGACCCGGTCCGTGCCGCCGGCATCATCAGCGCCGAGGCCCGCCGGCTCGAGCGCCTCGTCGGCGACCTGCTCGAGCTGGCCAAGCTCGATGCCCGGCGCTTTTCCCTGGACGTGCGGGCCACCGACGTGGCCGAGGTCCTCACCGACACGGCCGAGGGGTTCCGGCCTGCGGCCGACGCCGCCGGGGTCGCCCTCGTCGTGGCCGGCACGCCCGCCGTGACCGCGGCCGCCGACCCCGACCGCCTGGCCCAAGTCCTGGCCAACCTGATCGAGAACGCGCTCAAGTTCGCGACGAGCACCATCGGGGTCGGGAGCGACCGGCCCGGGCCGGGGGTCGCCGTCTGGGTCGACGACGACGGCCCGGGCATCCCGGCCGCCGACCTGGCCCATGTCTTCGAGCCGTTCTGGCAGTCGTCGCGCTCCCCGGCCCGGCAGGTCGGGACCGGGTTGGGGCTGGCCATCGTGGCTGAGCTGGTGGCGGCGATGGGCGGCTCGGTCCGTGCCGAGCCGCTGCCCGATGGTGGCACCCGGATGGTGGTCACGCTCCGGCCGTGGCGGATGGCCGCCGGCGACGGCGCGGGCTAGGCCGGCCGGCCGACGTATCAGCGGCCCGTCCCGAGGCTCAGTTCTCCGACATCCGTCGAGACAAGGAGCTTCGAACATGCAAACCGCCAAGGCCACCCCCCTCTCCGTCCGCCTTTCGGCCGACGCCCCGCTCGAGGACGTCATCGCCGTCGTCGAAGCCATCTACCGGCGCTCCGGCTGCGTGCCGTGCGGCCGCCTGAGCTTCCACATCGTGGCCGACGAGCTCATCAACCCCGTGGTGAAGGAGCTCCAGGAGATCCCCAGCTTCCGGTCGGTGCAGATGCTGGGTGATGTCGCCGGCAAGACCCTGGTCGGCTAGTCCCAGTGGCTCGGGAAGCGACGGCGGCACTGAGTACCCCATCCGGGTTCCGGGCACCGGCTCCCCTCGGGGTCGGGTGCTCCTACCCGCCGTCGCTCCCCGGCGTCATCGACCGGGTCGGCGACCTCGTCGACTTCGTCGAGATCAGCCCCGACATGCTGTGCCGCCAGGTCGAGACCGGGCCCGGGCCTTCGATGACCTTCGTCGAGGAGCTCCTGGGGCCGGCGCTGGCCGCCACGGCCGGGCTCCCGACCGTGGTCCACGGGCTCGAGCTGTCGATCGGTACCGCGTCGGGATGGAACCAGGACTACGTCGACCTTCTCGACCGCTTCGCCATGCTGCGCCCGTTCCCCTGGCACAGCGAGCACCTCGGCTTCACCATGGTGGCCGGCGCCGACGGCAGGCCGGTGCAGACGGGGGTGCCGCTCCCCTTGCCCTTCACCCGGCAGGCCCTCGACGTCGTGGTCCCGCGCGCCGCGGCCATGGCGGCGCGCTACGGCGTGCCCTTCCTCCTCGAGAACGCGGCGTACTACCTCCGGCGCCTCCCGGCCGACCCCGGCTGGGACGAGATCTCCTTCCTGAACGCACTGACAGCCGAGAGCTCGTGCGGCCTCCTCCTGGACCTCTACAACCTGTACTGCAACAGCGTGAACCACCACTTCGACCCCCTTGCCGCCCTCCAGCGGGTGCGGCTCGACCGGGTGGTGGAAGTCCACGTCGCCGGCGGCTTCGAGGAGGCGGGGTTCCGGCTCGACTCCCACAGCGACGCCATGCCGCCCGAGGTCCGGGAGATGGTGGCGTGGCTCCTGCCTCGCGCCCCGAACCTGGCCGGGCTGGTCTTCGAGGTCCAGGAGCCGGCGCTGCCCGCCTTCGGCGTCGATGCCCTCCGCGCCGAGCTGACGTGGCTGCGCACGGCCTGGGACCGACGGTGAGCCTCGACGGGTGGCAGGTGGCGCTGGCCGGGCTCGTCTCCGGCGCCGCCGGCGCCGCCGGCGCCGGGGGCGGCGACCTGACCGCCGACGAGCACCGCTGGCTGGAGGAACAGGCGGGGTCGGACGGGCTGCTGCTGACGACCGAGGTCGGCCGGTGGTGGCGAACATTCCGGATCCGGTCGTCGGCCCCGCTGACGGTCGCCGCCCTCGCCGCGGACGCGCCGGCCGTTCTCGACCGCTATCTCGACCACCACGCCGAGGCCAGCTCGTTCTTCCTCGCCGAGGCCGGCCAGTTCCTGGACTTCGTCGCCGGGGCCCACGAGGCGGTGCCGGGCCCTCCCGCCCTGGTCACGTCGGTAGTCGCGCTCGAACGGGCCATGCTCGAGCTGGTCGAGGCGGGGCCGACTGCGCCGCCGGGCGCGGGCCCCGGCCTCGGCGCCGTGGCCCGCCACCCGCGGGCGACGATGGTCGAGATGGCCTCCCCACCCGCGGCCACGCTCGCCGCTCTCCTGACC
Organism: Acidimicrobiia bacterium; assembly: GCA_023264995.1. Lineage (GTDB taxonomy): Bacteria > Actinomycetota > Acidimicrobiia > Acidimicrobiales > AC-14 > CADCTB01. Next base: position 91,882 of record JAHFUR010000011.1, read on the forward strand.
GGGGGCCGCCCGCCCGAGCCCGGCGGCGGGCCCTTCTGGCTCCTGGTCGCGCCCGGCATAGCCGGCTTCGTGCGAGCGGCGACCGCCGGCGAGGCCCGCCTCTGGCAGTCGATGGGCGAGCAGCCGGTCACGCCCGGCGGGGACGACCGGACGGCGCTCCTGCGGCTCTGGGCCGCCGGCGCAGTCCTGGCGTACGCCGATCCGCCGATCGGCGCGTGACCCGCGCCCCGCGGATCGTCTGGCCTGCTACCGGGCCTTCGTGGTGGTCGTGGCCGGCGGGGGGACAGGCGGGCCGCAGGCGGGCAGCTTGAACGACGTGATGCCGGCGCCCACGGTAAGCGAGATGGTGTCGGCGCCCTCGGCGGCGCAGCGGATGGCCCAGGTGGCCGAACCGTTCCCGTCGGTGACGGCCTGGGGGGCCGACTCCAGCAGGATGCCGGCGGCGGGCGAGAGCACCAGGATGACCCCGGGCCGCGGCGTGACCAGGGGCCGGCCCTGGTCGTCGACCCGGCCGATCCCCACCTGCACGGTGACCGTCGCCGGCTGGTCGACTCGTGGCGGGTTCGGGTTCACGACCGCGGTGAGGCGCTCGCCGCCGCCGCCCGGCATCTTGAGGTCGAACGTCTTGCGGTCGTTGGCACCGAGGAAGAACGCCTCCACCGGCGACGGCCCGAGGTCGGGCGCCTTGAAGGCCCGGACCCGGTAGGAGCCGCCGAGGACCGAACCGAGGTTCCACGACCCACCGCCGGCGGTGACGACGTCGGTAGTGGCCACGGCTTTGCCCACGATCCGCTCGACCCGCACCGTGGCGCCGTCGACCGGGCCGGCCGGGCCGGAGACCGTGCCGCCGATGCTGGCGTTGCCCGGGCCAAGCCCCAGCAGTGTCGTCGCGGTCGTGGTCGGGCGGGCCGTGCTCGAGGTGCTGGTCGGGCGCACCGTCGTCGCCGGCGCCGGCTTCGTGGTGGCCGTCGTCGTCGGGGTGGTGGTCTCGGCCGGGGCGGTCGGCGGCGGCGCCGCCGTCGGCTTCGAGCCACCGCACGCCGCGGCCGCCATCAGCAGCGCGCCGACCAGGGCCATCGTGAAGCGACGCACCCTCAGGGCACCAGCGGCAGGGCCTCGACCCTGGCCGAGGACGTCCCACCGTCCCACTCAACGACCACCTCGGCCGGAGGCTCCACGGCTCGGCCGATCGAGGCCAGGGCCACCGCCGCCCCCACCCGGGGCGAGAACGCCACGCTTGTCAGGTGGCCGACCTCCTTGCCGCCGGCGTGCACCGTCGCCCCCACCGGCGGGGTCGGCCCGGCCGCGAGGACGATGCCCCTGAGCCGGCGCGGGACGTTGCCACCCCGGGAATCGATCCTCGCCACCAGCTCCTGGCCCGTGTAGCAGCCCTTGGTGAAGCTCACCGAGCGGTCGACCACGCCGGCCTCGGCCGGGATGGTGCTCTCGTCCAGCTCGCGGCCCATGACCGGGATGCCCGCCTCGATCCGCACGGCTTCGTAGGCCTCGTGGGAGCACATGGGCACGCCGGGCGGCGCGGCCGCGGCTGGGCCCACCAGGTCGGCGCCGGCCAAGCCGGGCCAGTCGGCGACCACGACGGTGCCCGTACCACCGCCGGCCAGCTCGTGGGCCTGCGGGCCACGGACAGCCACGCACCTCCAGTCGAGCGGGTCGAGGTCGCACTTGACCCGGAGCTTGAACCGGTTCAGCCGCTCGATCACCGCCGGCCCGAAGCCGGCATCGGTCTCCAGGACCACCTCCTCCTCGCTGGTCCGCAGCACCCGGAGGAAGGCCACCACCTTGCCCTGGGGCTGCAACAGCAGCGCCCAGGTGGACGCGCCGGCGGCCAGGCCGAGCACGTCCTGGGAGAGCTGGCCCTGGAGGAACTTCAGCACGTCGGCGCCGGCAGCCCGGACGAAGTCCCGGGGTAGCTCGACGGCGCCCGCGGCCACGCGGAACGCCTCGTAGTCCTGGCTCAGATCGGTCATGGGGCGGGCACAGCTCCTGGGTCGACGGGCACGTTGGCGATGTCGGCGAGCCGCATCCGCCGGGCAGCAGGGACGGCGGCAAGAAGGGCGGCGGCCTTGTTCCGGCACTCCTCGTCCTCGGCTTCGGGGTCGCTGTCGGCGACGATCCCGGCGCCGGCCTGCACCGACGCCCGGCCGTCGGCGGTGACGAGCATGGTGCGGATGGCGATGGCCGTGTCGAGGTTGCCCGAGAAGTCGAGGTAGCCGACCACGCCGGCGTAGGGGCCACGCTTGGTCGGCTCCAGCGAGTCGATGATCTCCATGGCCCGGACCTTGGGCGCCCCCGACACGGTGCCGGCCGGGAGGGTGGCCCGGAGGACGTCGATCGGGCCCTTGCCGGGCTTCAGCTCACCCGACACCTGCGAGGTCAGGTGCATCACGTGGCTGTACCGCTCCAGCGTCATCAGCTCGTCGACCGTCTCGGTACCGAACTGCACGACCCGCCCCACGTCGTTGCGGGCCAGGTCGACGAGCATGATGTGCTCGGCCACCTCCTTGGGGTGCTCGACGAGCTCGCCGGCCAGCCGGCGGTCCTCCTCAGGGGTGCGCCCCCGCCGGCGGGTACCGGCAATGGGCCGGGACACCACCTTGTTGTCGCGGAGCTGCACCATGGGCTCGGGCGACGACCCGACGACGGTCACGTCGGGGTGGCGCAGGAAGTACATGTAGGGGCTGGGGTTGACCTGGCGCAGGACCCGGTAGACGTCGAAGGGGTCGGCGTCGAGGTCGAGGTCGAACCGCTGCGACAGCACGACCTGGAAGATGTCACCGGCCAGGATGTGCTCCTTGGCCACGGCGACCGCGTCGCAATAGGCCCGGGTGCCCACCGTGGAGCGGACCTCGGGCAACGGGTCGGCCGGGTCGGGCGGCACCGCCGGCCGGTAGGCCAACGGCCGGCCCAGGTCAGCCGCCGCCACGCCCAGGCGCCCGACGGCCAGGTCGTAGGCCACGTCGAGCTGGGCGGGAGTGGCACCGGGCTCGACCAGCACGTTCTCGATCAGGCAGACCCGCTGGCGCCAGTGGTCGAAGGCCGCCAGGTGGCCGATGACCGACAGGACGGCGTCGGGCAGGCCGAGGTCGTCGGGCGGCGGGTGGAGCAGGCGCTCGACCTCCCGGACCACGTCGTAACCGAGGAAGCCGACGACCCCACCGTGCAGCGGCGGCAGGTCGGGCAGGACCGGTGAGCGGTGCACGGCCAGGAGGCCCTCCAGGGCGGCCAGCACGCCCCGGTCGAGGGGCACACCCTCGGGCAGCCGTCCCGAGACGTCGATCACCCCGTTGCGGGCCACGAGGACCAGGGAGGGGTCGCGGCCGACGAAGGAGAACCGGCCCCAGGTATCGCCGTTGTCGACCGACTCCAGGAGGAACCCACTGCCGGTGGGGCCGACGAGCTTCAGGAACGCCGAGACCGGCGTCTCGAGGTCCGAGACCACCTCACGCCACACCGGCACCACGGTGTGGCCCGCGGCGAGGGCGTGGAACTCGGCCCTACCGGGTCGCACCGTCACCCGGATCGATGGGCGCTGCGCTCCTCCGCCTCCGCCTCGGTGCTCGCGCCGAACGCCCGGTAGAAGCAGGTCCGCTCGCCGGTGTGGCAGGCGCCGCGGCCCTCTTGTTCGACCACGAGGAGCAGGGTGTCACCGTCGCAGTCGTAGTAGGCCTCGCGCACGAACTGGCGGTCGCCCGAGGTCTCCCCCTTGCACCAGTACTCCTGGCGGGAACGGCTCCAGAACCACGTCCGCCCGGTCTCCAACGTGCGCCGCAACGAGTCCGAGTTCATCCACGCCATCATCAGCACCTGGCCGGTGCCGACCTCTTGCACGATGGCAGGGACCAGGCCCTCGGCGTTGTAGGTGACGTTGGCGAGATCCTCGTCGCGGGCGGAGATGGGAGTGGAGACCGGCACCCACCCAGCCTACAAGTAGAGCCCTGTGCCACCTTCGATGCGTTCGGAGGCCACGGCGTGGATGTCGCGCTCGCGCAGGATCAGGTAGTCCTCGCCCCGCACCTCGACCTCGTAGCGGTCCTCCGGGTTGAACAGCACGCTGTCGCCGGGCTCGATGTTGCGGACCTGCGGGCCGATGGCCACCACCTCGGCCCAGGCCAGGCGCTTGGAGATCTGGGCCGTGGCCGGGATGAGGATGCCGCCGCGGCTGGCCCGCTCCCCGTCGTTGAGGGGGATGTGGACCAGCAACCGGTCGTTGAGCATGGTGATCGGCTGCTTGGTCATCGGTCCTGGAGGACTCTCTCATAGACGGCCACCGTGCGAGCGGCGATGGCCGGCCAGCCGAAGTGCTCCATGGCCCGCCGGCGCCCGGCCCGGCCCATGGCCGCGGCCCGGTCGGGCTCGTCCAGCAGCCCGTTGACCCGGTCGGCCAGCGCGGCGGCGAAGGCGGTCGGGTCGCCGGCGCACGGCACCAGGTGCCCGGTGACGTCCTCGACGACGATCTCGGGGATCCCGCCGACGGCGCTGGCCACGACGGCCGTCTCGCAGGCCATGGCCTCCAGGTTGGTCAGGCCGAACGGCTCGTACACCGACGGGCAGATGAACACTGTGGCCGCGGTCAGGATCTCGGCCAGGTCGGACCGGGAGAGCATCTCCTCGATCCAGACGATGTTGCCCCGCCGGGCGGCCAGCGCCGCGGCCCGCCGGCGCATCTCGTCGCCGATCTCGGGGGTGTCCGGGGCGCCGGCGCAGAGCACGATCTGGGCATCGGCCCGGATCGACTCGGCGGCGGCCAGAGCGTGCTCCACGCCCTTCTGCCGGGTGATCCGGCCGACGAAGGCCACCGACGGGAGGCCAGGGTCGACGCCCAGGCGCTCCAGCGCCCCGGTGCCCGCCGCGGGCCGCCAGGCGTCGGTGTCGATCCCGTTGTGGACGACCACCACCCGGTCGGGGTCGACACCCGGGTAGGTGGCCAGGATGTCGGCGCGCATGCCGGCGGACACGGCAATGACGGCGTCCGCGCCCTCTATCGCAGTGCGTTCGCAGAACAGCGACAGGTTGTAGCCCCCGCCGAGCTGCTCGGCCTTCCACGGCCGCAGCGGTTCCAGGCTGTGCGCCGTCATCACGTGGGGGATGCCGTGGAGCACCTTGGCCAGGTGCCCGCCCAGGTTGGCGTACCAGGTGTGGGAGTGGGCCAGGTCGGTGCCCCGGCACCCGGCGGCCATGGCCAGGTTCACGGACATCACTTGCAGCACGGCGTCGTCGGCCCGGTCGGACCCGAGCGCCGGCCACGGTTGGACGGCTCGGACCCCTCCGGTGTCGCGGGGCGCGCCGAAGCACTGGACGTCAACGTCGACCAGCGTGGCCAACTGCCCGGCCAGATGGGTGACGTGGACGCCGGCCCCGCCATAGACCTCGGGCGGGTACTCGCGGGTGAGGAGCGTGACCCTCAACGATCGATGACCAGTTGGCCCTTGCCCAGCACGGTGATACCTGCGGGAGACATGGTGAAGCGGCGCCGGTCTTCGTCGGGATCGCAGCCGATCCGGGCCCCCGGCGGCACGACCACGTGCTTGTCGAGGATGGCCCGGCGGACGATGGCCCCCTCCCCGATGACGACGTCGTGCATCAGCACCGAGTCCTCGACCAGGGCGTGGGAGTCCACGATGACCCCGGGTGAGAGGACCGAGTTGCGCACGGTGGCCCCGGAGATGATGCACCCGGTGCTGACCACCGAGTTGAACGCCTGGCCGGTGCGCCCGCTGTCCTCGAGCACGAACTTGGCCGGCGGCAGCTGCGGCACCGACGTGTAGATCGGCCACCCCCGGTTGTAGAGGTTGAAGACCGGGTAGACGGACACCAGGTCCCGGTGGGCGTCGTAGTAGGAGTCCAGTGTGCCGACGTCGCGCCAGTAGGCCCGGTCGCGCTCGGTGGCACCGGGCACCTCGTTGGTGTTGAAGTCGTACACGTGGGCCGCGCCGGCCTTGACCATGGCCGGGATGATGTCGCCGCCGATGTCGTGGCGGGACTCGTCGTCCTTGGCGTCGTCGGTGACCGCCTCGACCAGCGCGGAGGTGGTGAAGACGTAGTTGCCCATCGACGCGAACACGCAGTTGGGGGCGTCGGGGAGGCCGGGCGGGTCCTCGGGCTTCTCGAGGAAGCGCTCGATCTTCGTGCCGATGCCGACGTCGATGACGCCCAGCGACGGCGCCTCCGACTTGGGGACGCGGATGCCGGCGACGGTGATGCCCGCCCCCGAGTCGATGTGGGCCTCGACCATCTGGCGGGGGTCCATGCGGTAGATGTGGTCGGCGCCGAAGACGCAGATGTAGTCGGGCCGGTCGTCGTTGATCAGGTTGAGGTTCTGGAAGATGGCGTCGGCGGACCCGGCGAACCAGTGCGGCCCCCGCCGCATCTGCGCCGGCACCATGGTCACGTACTGGTCGAGCAGCGTCGACATCCGCCACGTCCGGGACAGGTGCTGGCCGAGGCTGTGGCTCTTGTACTGGGTCAGCACGACCATGCGTAGGTAGCCGGCGTTGGCCAGGTTCGAGAGGGCGAAGTCGATGAGCCGGTAGTGGCCGGCGAAGGGCACCGCGGGCTTGGCCCGGTCAGCGGTGAGCGGGAAAAGGCGCTTGCCCTCGCCGCCGGCGAGGACGATGGAGAGGACCCGCGGCTCGACCGTCACAACATGAGAGTAATTCGCCGGTCAAGCAGGTCGGACCGGTACCCCCCGTGCCGCCAGGTGCTCCTTCGCGTCGCGGATGGTGTGCTGGCCGAAGTGGAAGATCGACGCGGCCAGGACGGCGTCGGCCCCACCCGCCAGCGCACCGTCGGCCAGGTGGTCGAGGGTGCCCACCCCGCCGCTGGCGATGACCGGGATGCCGGTGGCGTCGCACACGGCCCGGGTCAGGACCAGGTCGTAGCCGTCGCGAGTGCCGTCGCGGTCCATCGAGGTGAGGAGGATCTCGCCGGCGCCGAGGCGCTCGCACTCCTCGGCCCACGCCACCGCGTCGAGCCCGGTGGGGGTGCGCCCGCCGTGGGTGAACACCTGCCGGTCGCGGGCGTCGATGGCGACGACCACGCACTGGGCCCCGAACTCGGCGGCCAGCTCGGCGACGAGCCGGGGCCGGTCGACCGCGGCGGTGTTCACGCCCACCTTGTCGGCGCCGGCCCGTAGCAGGGCCCGGGCGTCGTCGACACTGCGGATCCCGCCGCCGATGGCGAAGGGGATGAAGACGGTCTCGGCGGTGCGGCGGACCACGTCGACCATGGTCTCGCGGGCGTCGGAGCTGGCGGTGATGTCGAGGAACACCAGCTCGTCGGCCCCTTCCGCGTCGTAGCGGGCGGCCAGCTCGGCCGGGTCGCCGGCATCGACCAGGTCCACGAAGTTCACGCCTTTGACCACCCGGCCGGCGTCCACGTCGAGGCAAGGGATGACCCTCACTGCCCGCATGCCGCCACCCCTTCCTCCACGGTGAACTTCCCCTCGTAGAGGGCCTTGCCCACGATCGCACCCTCGAGCCGGAGCGTGGCGAGCATTTTCAGGTCGCCCACAGCGCCCACCCCGCCGGAGGCGATCACCGGGATGGTCGTCGCCGCCAGCACGGCGGCGAGCCCGTCGAGGTCGGGGCCGGCCAGGGTGGCGTCGCGACTGATGTCGGTGACGATCACCGCGGCCACACCGGTGCCGGCGAAGCGGGCCAGCAGGTCGAACAGGTCGACGCCCGAGCCCTCGGTCCACCCTCGCACCGCCACGTCGCGGCCCCGGGTGTCGATGCCAACGGCCACCGGGTGTTCCTCGGCCAGGCCGGCGACGAGCTCCGGGTGCTCGACCGCGGCCGTCCCGATCACGACGCGGTCGACGCCACACGCCACCAGGGCCTCGGCCGCGGCCCGGTCGCGCACGCCCCCGCTGGCCTGGATCTTCACGCCGGGCCCCACGGCGGCGGCGATGGCGGCGATCACCGGCCGGTTCTCCGGCGTGCCGGTGCGGGCCGCGTCCAGGTCGACGACGTGGATCCACCGGGCCCCGGCCGCCGCGTACCGCTCGGCCACCGCCACCGGGTCGAGCCCGTAGACCGTCTCCTGGTCGAAGTCACCCTGGTACAACCGCACCACGCGGCCGCCCCGCAGGTCGATGGCGGGGTACAGATCCACGGCGCCCTACGCCAACTGGTGACGATCGGACACGTCCCGGCCTGTCCGATCGTCACCAGCTCGGCAGGTGGCCACGAAGTTGGCCAGGAGGCGGAGGCCGGCGGCGCCGGACTTCTCGGGGTGGAACTGGGTGGCCCAGAGGTTGTCGCGCACGACGGCGGCCACGACCGGGCCGCCGTAGTCGCACGTGGCCACCACGTCGGCGGACATCTCAGGGGCATAGGAGTGGACGAAGTACATCCAGATCGGCTCGTCGAGGCCGGCCAGCATCGGTGTGGGCCGGTGGTCGAGGCAGTTCCACTGCATCTGCGGGCGCTTGACCCCGTCGGGGAGGAGCCGGGCCCGGCCGGCGAGGATGCCCAGGCCCTTGGCCTCGGGTGCCTCGTCGGAGCCCTCGTAGAGCATCTGCATGCCGATGCAAATACCGAGAAAGGGGGTGCCGGCGTCGACGGCACGACGGGCCGGCACCTCCAGCCCGCTGGCCCGAAGGGCCTCCATGCACCGCCCGAAATGGCCGACGCCGGGCAGCACCACGCCGGCCGCGCCGGCGATCTCGGCCGGGGCGCTGGTCAGGACGGCCTCGGCACCGACCTTCTCCAGGGCCTTCTGGGCCGACCGCAGGTTGCCGATCCCGTAGTCGAGGACCGCAATGGTCACAGGGTGCCCTTGGTGGACGGCACCCCTGTGCCCTCCACCCGTACCGCGTCCCGCAGGGCGCGGGCCACGGCCTTGAACGACGCCTCCAGGATGTGGTGGCTGTTCTTGCCCCGCCTGAGGTCGAGGTGCAGGGTCAGGAGCGCGGAGGTGGCGAAGGCCCGCCAGAACTCCTCGGCCAGCTGCGGGTCGAACGGAGGTGTGCCCAGTGGCTCGGCACCGGGCTCGACCTCATAGTGCAGGTACGGCCGGCCCGAGAGGTCGAGGGCGACGTCCACCAGCGCCTCGTCGAGGGGAAGCGACATGGACGCGAAGCGCCGGACGCCGGCCTTGTCGCCCAGGGCCTCCCGCAGGCACTCCCCGAGGGCGATGCCGACGTCCTCCACGGTGTGGTGGGCGTCGACCTGGAGGTCGCCGACCGCGGTCAGCTCCAGGTCGAAGCCGCCGTGACGGCCGAGCTGGTCGACCATGTGGTCGAAGAAGGGCAGGCCGGTGGTGACCTTGGTCTGCCCGGTACCGTCGAGGTCGAGACGGACCTCGATCGACGTCTCCTTGGTGACCCGGGAACGGGTGGCCACACGCATCAGGACAGGACCTCCGTGAGGGCGGCGAGGAAGGCATCGTCCTCGTCGGGGGTTCCGACGGTCACCCGCAGGCAGCCGTCGAGGCGGGGCCACGACGAGCAGTCGCGGACCAGGACCGAGCGCTCGACCAGGCCCTTCCACACCGCGGGGCCGTCCACGTTGCGAGCTCGGAAGAGCAGGAAGTTGGCACCCGAGGGCCAGGTGTCGACGGGGAGGGCGGCCAGGGCTGCGGCCAGGCGCGAGCGCTCGGCCACCAGCGCGGCCACCCGGGCCTCCATCTCCGCCGTGTACTGCAACGCCAGGCGGCCGGCGATCTGGGTGGCCGCGTCGAGGTGGTAGGGCAGGACGGCCCGCTCGGCGCCGGCCACGACCGCCGCCGGCGCCACCAGGTACCCGAGCCGGCAGCCGGCCATCGACCACGTCTTCGAGAACGTGCGGGTGACCACCAGCGCCCGGTCGTCGGCCACCATCGACAGCGCCGACGACGAGGTGAACTGCCCGTACGCCTCGTCGACGACCACCAGGCCGGGCGCCACGGCCAGGGCGGCCTCGATGACCTCCGGACCGTCGATGACCCCCGTCGGGTTGTTGGGCGAGCACAGGAACGTGATGGCGGGCTGGGCCTCGGCCACCACCCGCTCGACCTCGGCCGGGTCGAGGGTGAAGTCGTCCCGACGCTGGCCGACGGCCACGCCGGTACCCGTGATGCGGGGGATGTGGGAGTGCAGGGCGTAGGTGGGCTCGAAGACCGCCGCCGTCCGGCCCGGGCCGCCGTAGGCCAGGCACAGGGCCTGGATGACCTCGTTCGACCCGTTGCCGGCCAGGACCTGCTCCGGGCCGACGCCGTGGAGACGGCCGATGGCCTCCCGGAGGGCACGCGCCTCCCGGTCCGGGTAGCGGTGGAACGGGGTGGCGGCCAGCTCGGCCAGGAACGCGTCGCGCCACGCCGCCGGCGGCGGGTAGGGCGACTCGTTGGTGTTGAGGCGGACGTCGACAGTGACCTGGGCCGAGTGGTAGCCCTCCAGCTCGGCCAGGTCGTCGCGGACGCCGATCACCGGGCCCGCATCCGGGCCGACAGCGCGTGGGCGGCCAGGCCCTCGGCGTCGGCGATGGCCGCCACGCTCCCGGCCACCCCGGCCATGGCCTCGGCGTCGAGGGTGATGGCGTGGATGTGGCGCAGGAAGTCGTCGACCCGCAGGCCGCCGGCGAAGCGGGCCGACCCGTAGGTGGGCAGGACGTGGCTCGGCCCGGCCAGGTAGTCGCCCACGGAGGCCGGCGAATAGGGCCCGCAGAACACGGCGCCGGCGTGGCGCACCAGCGGGAGGAGGGCCTCGGGGCGCTCGCACATGAGCTCGAGGTGCTCGGGGGCGATGAAGTTGGCCACCGCCATGGCTTGTTCGGGGCCCTCGACGACCGCCGCGTACCCGCCCCGGGCCAGGGTGGACTCGATCTCGGCCCGGCGGGGCGACTCGGCGACCAGCCGGGCGACGGCCACGGTGACGGCGTCGGCCACGGCGTCGTCCCAGGTGATCAGCCAGGCCAGGCCGTCGGGGCCGTGCTCGGCCTGGACGATCACATCGATGGCCGCCCACTCGACCGGCGTGGTCGCGTCGGCGATCACGACGACCTCCGACGGGCCGGCGAAGGCCGACGACACGCCGACCGCCCCCTCGGCGGCCACCTCGCGCTGGGCCAGGGCGACGTAGACGTTGCCGGGGCCGACGATGACGTCGACGGGGCGGATGCTGTCGGTGCCGTAGGCCATGGCGCCGATGGCCTGGGCGCCCCCGATGCGGTACACCTCGGTGACGCCGGCGAGCGCGGCGGCGGCGAGGGTGGTCTGGTCGACCGTGCCGTCGGGCCGGGGCGGCACGCACACCACCACCTCCTCCACGCCGGCGACCCGGGCGGGCAGGGCGGTCATGAGGACGGTGGACGGGTAACCGGCCCGGCCGCCGGGCACGTAGGCGCCGGCCCGGTCCACCGGCCGGCGCAGCTCGCGGATGACCACCCCGTCGCGCACGTAGGGCGGCGAGTCGTGGAGCTGGGTGCGGTGGTAGGCGGTGATGGCACCGTGGGCGGCTTCCAGGGCGACCCGCAGCGCCGGCGGGGTGGCGGCCAGGGCCGCGGCCAGTTCCGCCTGGGGCACCCGGAGCGCGTCGACCTCGGCCTTGTCGAACCGCCGGGTGTACTCCCGCACCGCGTCGTCGCCCCGCTTGCGCACCTCGGCCAGGATCTCCCGCACAGCCTCGATCGGAGGAGGGCCGGCGGGGGCAGGCCGGGGCAGGCGGGAACGGAGGTCGCCGCCGGCACCCCGCAGGTCGAGGCGGCTGAGCATGGCCCCGATGGTACCGGGGCGGCCCGGCCCCTCAGCGTGGGATAAACCGTCGCCGTGCCCACCCCCGCCGCCGTCCCCGCGCCCGAGCTGTCCTCTGTGGCCACCGCCCTCGACGACCTGACCCGGCGGGTGACGGCCATCGCCGAGGGCCTAGCCAACACCCAGGCCGACTGGGTGGCCCAGGACCTGTTCGCTGTCGAGCGCGCGCTGCGCGGCGCCCACCGCCGGCTGGCGACCCTGAACGAGCGCCTCCGGCGGGAGGGCTGACGACTTCCGGAACGGCCGATGGCGCCCCGTAGGGGCGCCATCGGGGGGCGGTCCGGGCGGCGGAACCCGGTGAACCGCCTTGGGGATCCAGGTGGCGGGAACCTGATCCCTCACCGATTAGAACGTACGCGCGGCCCGGCTTTGTTCCCACCAGAGCTGGCATTTCCGACCACCCCGACCTTCGGGCAGAAGGGGGCCAGCATGCAGTCGCCGCACGCCGGCTTGCGGGCCGAACAGACCCGGCGGCCGTGCAGGATGAGGCGCAGGCTGAACCCGCCCCGCTCCCGCGGCGCCACCAGGGCGTCCAGGTCGGCTTCGACCCTCACCGGGTCGGTCTCCACCGTCAGCCCCAGGCGGCGCGACAGCCGGCCGACGTGGGTGTCGACCGGCAGGCCCGGGAGCCCGAAGGCCACGCTGCGCACGACGTTCGCCGTCTTCCGCCCGACTCCAGGGATGGTGACCAGGTCGGCCATCGCGGTCGGGACCGCCCCGCCGTAGCGGGCCTCCAGCGCCGCGGCCATGCCGAGCAGGCTGCGGGTCTTGGCCCGGAAGAACCCGGTGGCGTGGACGAGCCGCTCGACGTCGGCCGGGTCGGCGCCGACCAGGTCGGCGGCCGTCGGGTAACGGGCGAAGAGCGCCGGCGTGACCGAGTTGACCACCTCGTCGGTGGTCTGGGCCGACAGGATGGTGGCGGCCAGCAGCTGGAAGGGCCCGTCGTGCACCAGCGCGCACAGATCCTTGGCCTCGCCGGGGTACTCCTCGGCCAGGAGGGCCAGCGTCTCCCGGGCCCGGCCCTTCGGTGAGCGGGGCCGGCGGCGCGGCGGCGAAGGGTCGACGGATCCCATTTCCGCAGACAGTACGGTTTCCCGGTGGCCCACCTGGAGGTCAAGCGTCAGATGGGGCGGGCCGACATCGCCGCCGTCTCAGAGCTTCTCGACGCGGCCGCCGAGGTCGACGGCCACCCTCCGCTCGACGAGCACCAGTGGCTCGACCTGGTCAATGGCGGCCGGCACGACTTCGCCGGGCTGGTGGCGTGGGAGCCGGGCCACGGGCACCCGGTGGGCTACGCCCAGGTCACCCGGGAGGCATCAGGCACCCACGAAGCCACATGGGCGCTCGAGTGGGTCGTCGACCCCCACCACCGCCGGCCCGACCTCGGCATTGCCCGGACCCTGCTGGCCGCGGCCATCGGCCTCGTGGCCGACGCCGGCGGCGGCCATGTCCACATGTGGGTCCCGAAGCCGTCGGCGACGACCGACGACCTGGCCGCGGCCGTCGGCCTGCGCCGGGGCCGGGAGCTCCGCCAGCTGCGACGGCCGCTCCCTCTCGGCGAGGAGCCGGCCATCGCCGTCCGCCCGTTCGTCCCGGGCCACGACGAGCCCGCTTGGCTGGAAGTCAACAATCGGGCGTTCCACTGGCACCCCGAGCAGGGCGGCTGGGACGTGGAGACCCTGCACAACCGAGAAGCGCAGCCCTGGTTCGATCCCGCCGGGTTCCTCCTCCACGAACGCGACGGGAAGCTGGCCGGGTTCTGCTGGACCAAGGTCCACGCCGACCACAAGCCCCAGCTCGGCGAGATCTACGTCGTCGCCGTCGACCCCGGGTTCCGCGGCCTCGGGCTCGGGCGGTCCCTGGTGGTGGCGGGGCTGGCCCACCTGGCCGGCCGGGGCCTGGGTACGGCGATGCTGTACGTCGACGCCGACAACGCCGGCGCCCTCCGGCTCTACGAGGAGCTGGGCTTCACCACCGACCACGTCGACCGGGCGTACGTGGGCGACGTGGAGCCGGCCTGACTCAGCCGACGCCTCCCACGCCGACTGCCGCGCCCAAGGCGTAGGTCGCCGCGGCCGGGACCGCGGAGAAGAGGAGCTGGCGGGCCGCCGACCGGGCCATCGGCCGGCCGGTGAAGCGGGCCAGCAGGGCGCCGACGATGAGGGCGGCGACAGCGCCCATCACGACGGCGGTCACCAGCGCGGCGGTGCCGGTCCCGAAGAAGTAGGGCACGAGGGGGACGGAGGCGCCGACAGAGAAGGTGACGAAGGACGACGCCGCGGCGTGCAGTGGCTGGCCGAGAGCGTTGGGGTCGATGCCCAGCTCCTCGCGGGCATGGGTCTCCAGGGCCAGCTCGGGGTTCCGGCTCAGGGCCGTGGCTAGCTGGTCGGCGGTGGCCTCGTCGACACCGCGGGACCGGTAGAGCTGGGCCAGCTCGCGGCGTTCGGCCTCCGGGCTACGGGTGAGCTCGATGCGCTCCAGCTCCAGCTCCCGCTGCAACAGCTCGGACTGGGCCGTCATGGAGATGTACTCCCCCGCCGCCATCGACACCGCCCCGCCGATGAGCCCGGCCAGGCCGGCCAGACGCACCAGGCCTGCGCCGGCGCTGGCCCCGGCGAACCCCAGGACAATGGCCACGTTCGACACCAGGCCGTCGCTCACCCCGAAGACCGCGGCCCGGGCCGCGCCGCCCTGGAGGTCGCGATGGTGCTTCTCCGGCGGCGGGGGCAGCGGATCGGGCATCGGCGCACCAACGTACCCTTGGGCATGCCCGGACGGTTCGATGTCAGCCTGGAGGAACTGTCGGCCATCCTCGGCGACGAGCCGGCGTTCCGCTCCCGGCAGGTCTGGCGCAGCCTCCACGCCGGTCGAGAACCCGACGAGATGACCGATCTGCCGCTGGCCCTGCGGGCCCGGCTTTCCCAGGACCTGCCGGCTGGGCTGGCGCCGGTCGTCACGTCGGTGAACGCCGACGGCGACACCACCAAGTGGCTCTGGTCGCTGGCCGACGGGGCCAGGATCGAGACGGTGCTGATGGCCTACCGGTCGGGGCGGGTGACCGTGTGCGTCTCCACCCAGGCCGGCTGCGCCATGGCCTGCTCGTTCTGCGCCACCGGCCAGGCCGGTTTCACCCGACAGCTCACCGCCGGCGAGATCGTCGAGCAGGTCGTGCGGGCCGGCCGGGCCTCCCCCGCCGGTCGGGTGAGCAACGTGGTGTTCATGGGGATGGGTGAGCCGCTGGCCAACTACCCGGCGACGTGGGCCGCGGTGGAGCGGCTGCACTTCGACCTGGGGCTGTCGGCCCGCCACCTCACGGTGTCCACCGTCGGCGTCGTGCCCGGCATCCTCAAGCTGGCCGCCGAGCGCCTCCCCGTGAACCTGGCCGTGTCGCTCCACGCGGCCAACGACCGCCTCCGTGACTCCATGGTCCCCATCAACCGCCGCTACCCGCTGCGCCTGCTGATGGAGGCCTGCCAGGCGTGGGCCGCATCCCACAACCGCCGTCTGTCCTTCGAGTGGGCCTTGATCGACGGGGTGAACGACCGCCCGGCCGACGCCGCCGAG
This sequence comes from Acidimicrobiia bacterium, assembly GCA_023264995.1. GTDB lineage: Bacteria > Actinomycetota > Acidimicrobiia > Acidimicrobiales > AC-14 > CADCTB01. Next base: position 107,194 of record JAHFUR010000011.1, read on the forward strand.
CTGGCTGCCCTGGCCCGGCCCCTCGGCGCCCACGTCAACCTCATCCCTCTGAACCCGACGCCCGGCTACCTCACCCGGGGCACGCCGGCCGCCGGCGTCCAGGCCTTCCGCGACCGTCTCGACGCCGCGGGTGTCAACGCCACGGTGCGCCGCAACCGGGGTACCGACATCGCCGCGGCCTGTGGCCAGCTGGCGGCCATCACTGGCCCATAGACGTCGCCGGGGAACCGCCGCTGACCCGCGTCGCCCTGACAGAATGACCGCCATGGCCTCTCGCCGGTTCACGAACCCTGCCCAGCCCCAGACCCTGGTGATCGCAGTGTTCCTGCTGTACCTCCACGCCGTCTTCCTCCTGTTCGACCTCCTCCGGCTCGGGATCTTCCCGTTGCTCTACGTCGGCTCGGTGGCCGGCGGCCTGGCCGCGGGCTTCGGGATCGCCAACGAGAAGAAATGGGGCTACGGCCTCGGCATCGCCATGTCCATCTTCCCCTTCGCGCTCCGCTTCTACTACTCAGGCAGCCCGATGAGCTCCAACCTGCTGTCCCTGATGTTCGAGATCGCCCTGGTCGCCCTCCTCCTCCACCCGCAAAGCCGCGACTACCAGCGCCTCTGGTTCAAGTAAACGCTGGTAGACCTTCGCTAGCGCACCGGCGCCGGGTCCAGCTGGGCCGCCCGCGGGAGTTCAGCGGACGGGTTGTGGCCGTTGACCGGCCGGCCGTGGTGCGTCACCTGGCGTCTGCGCCGGCACGGGGACGGGGACGGCTATCCCTCAGTGTGCCCGTCCGGAACGTAACCACAGCGTGCCCTCGACCGGCACACTGTGGCTACCCCAAGACGGTCGGCGTGGCGGGTTCTGGGACGCGCGGTATGCGCGCCTGGGCCAGAGGTACCCGACCTTTCGCGATACGATATTGTGACGTGGAGATCT